>NZ_BJXA01000004.1 GCF_007990755.1 Nocardia ninae NBRC 108245
GTACCCGGCGGGCCATACCCCGCACTTGTCGCGACTCGTCGTTTTTCCAGCATCCGCGCGGCGCACATGTCCGTACCGTGGTCCCATGCACGTCGCGCTGTTCACGGACTTCCATCCCGCGACTCTCGGCGGGATCCAGACCTCGGTACATGCCCAGCGTCGCGGGCTCGAGCGGCTCGGCCACCGCGTCACCGTGTTCACCGCGCCCACGCCGGAATCTACCGAACCGGACCCGGGCCTGGTGGTCCTTTCCGCACTCGGGGGCGTCGTGGTGAACGGTTTCGCCATGGTGCTGCCGACGCCGGCGAACAATCGGGCCATCGACGCGGCGTTCGCCGAGCGCGGCCCGATCGATGTCGTGCACACCCAGACCACCTACGGCGTCGCCATCGCCGGGCTGCGCGCGGCCCGGCGCCACGGCATTCCCGTGGTGCACACCGTGCACAGCCGCGACGACGTCTTCATCGCCAACACCTCGCCGGTCCCGTACCTGTCCGCGCTCACCATGCGGGCGTTGCACGGCCGCTTTGTCTCCCATCGCGGGCGCATGCCGCGCAACGACGAATCGCGGGCGGCGCGGCATGCCTGGCGCACCATGGTCGCCCAGGCCCAGGCCGCCGATCGGGTGATCGTGCCGACCGAGCATTTTGCCGAGCGCATCCTGGCGCACGGGCTGGCTCGGCCGATACGGGTGATCTCCAACGGAATCGATGACGAACTGCTCGACGCCGCACAGCCTTCGGTGCCGGAGTCCGGCCCGGTCAGCGGCCCACTGCGAATCCTGTGGTGCGCCAGGCTTTCCGGGGAGAAGCGGCTGCTCGAGGCAATCGATGCGGTGCGGCTCGTCGAGAACTGCGTGTTCGACGTCTATGGCACCGGCGAGCTGTGGGAGCGTGCGCGAGCGGCGATCGACGTCGGCGGGCTCAGTGGCCGGGTGCGGCTGCACGGTGCGGTCAGTCAGGCGGAGTGCCTGGCCGCGATGGCGACGCACGACGTATTGCTCTTCCCCTCTTCGGGTTTCGACACGCAGGGTATGGCGTTGCTGGAGGCGGTGGCCATGCGGCTGCCGGTGGTCTACTGCGATCCGGATCTGGCCGAGACGGTGCCCGAAGGCGGCGGTGTCTGTACCCACAATCCGTCGGTGGCGGCGATCGCCGACGCACTGCGCGAACTCGCCGACGACCCGGAACAATTGGCGCCGATGCGCAAGATCCTCGCCGATCATGCCGACTCCGCGCGGCAATCACGCCTCACCGAAGCGATTGCCGCGATATACACCGACCTGGTCGGAGGTGCGAAACAAACCATGCCGCAGCCTGTTCCGAATGTACCCACCGCGCCGGGGCGACTACCCCTGCTCGGCCACAGCGTGGTGGCGCTGCGCGACGGCCTGAAGTTCGTCACGTCACTGGCCGAGATCGCCCCGATCGTCCGGATCTATCTCGGCCCGCGACCGGCCTACGTGCTCACCACCCCGGACCTCATCCGTGCGGTGGGTTTCGGCGAGGCGGGCGAATTCCATCGCGAGGAGCTGCGCGACGCGATCCAGGAGGTCATTCGCGGCGCGTCCAACGTGCTCAGCGGCAAACCGCACGAGCTGCGCCGCCGGATGATCGCGCCCGCACTGCGGCAGCGCCGGTTGACCGAATACGCGGTGGTCGCCGCCGATCTCGCGAACGCATGGTCGGCGGCGCTGCCACCCGATCAACCGTTGAACCTGGTGGACGAGGCACACCGTCTCGTCCTCGACACGATCTCCTCGACGCTGTTCACTGCCGAGTTCGGCGCGGACGCGAAACATGAAGTCCAGCAGAACATCCCGTGGCTGCTCGGCCAGGTGATCCAACGCGCCGCGTTGCCGCCGCCGGTGCGCCGCCTGCGCCTCATCGCCAATCGCCGGTTCACCGCCAAGTCCCGTCGGTTGCGCGCCGAGATCGGCGCCGTGGTCGCCGAATACCGCCGCGCCGACCGCGATTTCCACGATGTGCTGTCCGCGCTGGTCCGGCACAGCGACCCGGAGACCGGCACCCGCCTGTCGGACGAGGAGATCATCGACGAGCTGTTGCTCATGCTCGCCGCGGGCGTCGGCTCGACCGCGTCCATCCTGGGCTGGGTCTGGCACGAGATCATGCGCAATCCGGACATCGCCGCCGAAGTACGCCGCGAGCTGGACGATTTCGTCGGCGCAGCCCAGGTCACCCCCGACCATGTCGCGGAACTGCCGTATCTGCGGCTGGTCATCCTGGAGACCCTGCGGTTCTGGGGCCCGTGGGTCAGCACGCACACCGCGGACGGACCGGTCACGCTGAGCGGCACCACGCTGCCCGACGGCGCCATGGTTGTGTTCAGCCCGTACATGATTCACCACAACCCGCACTACTACCCCAGCCCAGAGACCTTCGACCCGGACCGCTGGTTCCCCGGTCGCGTCGAGGAGATCGACAAGAAGGCGATCCTGCCGTTCGGCGTCGGCAGCAGGCACTGCCCGGGCAACAACTTCGCGCTGATGACCATCACCCTCGCCACCGCCGCCCTCTTCGCCCGCTGGCAGCCGGTCGCCGACCCCGGCTACCAAGTGAAACCGTCGAACCGCGATTTCGTCGCCGCCCCATCGCGGTTGCCGGTAGTCCTGCACGCCCGGACGTAGGGACGATGACTTTGGACCTCACCGTCAACGGCACGGCAGCCCAGGTCACCGACCCGGCGGCGGTGGCCGACGTCGCCGCGCGTTATGCCGCGGACGGCTGGCCTGCGCAGGTCGACGACACCGGTCTCGCGCTCACCGCCGAGTACAGCGCCCCGGCCGCGGGACCGCCGCCCTGGCACGTCTACCGCATCGCCGTCGAGACCGCGATGGCGCTCGCCACGGTGGAGCCCGGCGGCGCGACCCGCTGGCGATTCTGACCACGCCGACCGCGTCGATGGGCGGCCGTCGGTTCGGCCCATGACGAGCGGCAGGCCCGTACGCTGCTTGGTGGCATAGTGCCGGCCGTCGAGCGGATGGAGACTCCCATGGCACCCGACCACCCGAGAATGCCACCGCCAGCGCTGGTTCGAGCTGTCGAGCTGGTGCGCAACGGTCTGTCCGTCGCCTATCGCAAGCTGGTACCGGGGCAGCTCGCGGTGATGGAATTGCTGGCCGCCGGATGGTTGACACAGGCGATCCACGCGGCCGCCGAACTCGGCGTCGCCGACGCGCTGGCGGACGGACCGCGCAGCGGCGCTGAGCTGGCCGAGGCCATCGGAGCCGATGAGGACGCGCTGCACAGATTGCTGCGACTGCTCATCAGCCACGGCATATTCACCAGGCGCCGGGACGGTAGGTACGCCCTCACCTCGATGGCCAAGGCGCTGCAACGGGACACCGGCGTCACGCTGCGCGACGCCGCCCTGTTCTTCGGTTCGCCTATCCACCGGGACAATTGGTCGCATCTGGTCGACGCGGTCCGCACCGGCAAGCCGGTCGGCGAAGCGCTGCACGGCATGTCGTTCTTCGAGCACGCGCGGGTCGATCGTGAGCTCGGCACGCTGTTCGACAACGCGATGACCAGCATCGGCAGCCTGGCGCTCACCCCCTTGCTCGCGGCCTACGACTTCGGCGCATTCGACACCCTGGTCGATGTCGGCGGCGGCGAGGGTGCACTGATCACCGAAATCCTGCGCCGCGCACCACGATCCACGGGCATCCTGTTCGACCTGCCGGAGGTGCTCGAGTCGGCACCGAGCCGGCTGGCCGAGCTCGGACTGACCGACCGCTGCGCGATCGAGGCCGGTTCCTTCTTCGACGCTGTACCCCAGGGTGCCGACGCCTATCTGCTCAAGCACATCCTGCACGACTGGGCCGAGGACGACGCGGGGCGGATCCTCACGACGATCCGCGCGGCGATGAAACCCGATGCTCGCCTGCTGATCATCGAGCTCGTCGTCCCTGAGCACACTCGTCCGCATCCCGGCAAGTTCATCGATCTCGAGATGCTGGTGAATACCGGCGGGCGCGAGCGGACCGCCGCCGAGTACCGGGAGTTCCTGGCGCGCTTCGGTTTCAAGCTGACCCGAATTGTCCCGACGGTGTCACCGGACAACATTCTCGAGGCCGAGCCCGCCTAAGGTGCCAGTGCCGCCGCGATGACCGTGGTCACGACCTTACCGACGGCTTCGGCGGTCGGCGGTGTGCCTTTCCGGTCGGCGAACAGCAGGTGCCCGGCCCCGATCAGCGTGGGCGCCAACACTTCCACGTCGGCCTCGGCCAGGACGCGCCCCTGTTCACGCTCGGCGTCGAGGTAGTCGGCGATCATCGCGGTCGCTTCCGCCAGCAGCGGAATACCCGTCGGCCTGAACTGACGCAGCCTGGCACGCAACTCGTCCCGGAAGGTGACGAGGCTGACGATCGACACGGCGACCGTCCCGAACAGCTGGGTCAACGCGCCGCTGAGATTGCCGACGACGGTGCCGGTTCCCGCGGCTTCGCGCAACGCGGCCGCCTGCTGGTCGATCCGCGCGATGCGGTCGAGCACGAGCTCGGCCAGAAAGGCGTCGAAGTCGGTGAAATGCCGGTGCAGCACCCCCTTGGCGCAGCTTGCCTCGGTGGTGACCGCCCGGCTGGTCAGCGCGCTCGGCCCGTCCCGCAGCAGGATGCGTTCGGCGGCGTCGAACAACTGCTCGCGCACATCGCGCATGGCCACTCCGGTTGGCACCGTGTACTTCTCCCTTGTCTTCCAGCCCGAAACAGTTGAAGAGTGGGCATCCGCCCACTTATAGTGGGCACATGCCCACCATACCGTCGCCACCGCCCCCGGAGTCCCATCAGGCCCGCGAGATAGCCGAGTCGTTCGGCGTGGACACCGACCGCTACGACCGGTCCCGACCCCGCTATCCCGACGCGCTGATACAAGCGATCGTCGACGAAAGCCCGGGACGCGACTTCCTCGACGCCGGGGTCGGCACCGGCATCGTCGCCCGGCAATGCCGAGCCGCCGGTTGTGCCGTTCTCGGCGTCGAACCCGACGAACGGATGGCCGAATTCGCGCGCCGCCACGGCATCGAAGTCGAAGTGGCCACCTTCGAAGCATGGGACCCCGCGGGGCGAACCTTCGACACGGTCGTCTCCGGGCAGGCGTGGCACTGGGTGGACCCCGTCGCCGGCGCGGCCAAGGCGGCCGAGGCGCTACGGCCCGGCGGCCGACTTGCCTTGTTCTGGAACGTGAGTCAGCCACCGCCCGAACTCGGGGAGACCTTCGCCGAGGTCTACCGCCGTGCGGTTCCCGACTCCCCGTTCTCTCGGATGCCCGAGACCACTCCCGCTGCGATGTACGCGGCGATGTGCGACAAAGCCGCCGACGGCATGCGCGAGTCGGGCGCCTTCGGTGAGCCGCAGCGGCAGCAATTCGACTGGGAACAGCGATATACCCGCGATGAGTGGCTGGATTTCTCAGCGACCACCGGCGCCACCACCCGTCTGCCCCAGTCCGTGCTGGACGAGGTACTGGCCGGCCTCGGTGCCGCCGTCGACGCGGTGGGCGGCAGCTTCACCGTGCAGTACACGGCGATCATGGTCACCGCGGCGCGGATCGCCCCCTGAAGCTCGCGACCCGTCGGTCCATCGACCGAAGTTCCTAAGTGTCGGAAACGAAGGCGCGGGTGGTGATGCCGAGTGCGCTGCTCGTCATGCAGGAGGCGCGCATCGGCTGGCCGACCGCGGACGGCTCGGAATCGGTCCCGGAGTAGGGACCGAAGGTCGGGCCGTCAGGGCTCGAAGCGGCACTGATCCCGAGGCATTCGACCTGCAAGACCGAGGATCCGTGCCCCTCGTGGCACCGGGCGATGGCATCGGTCACCCCTCGATCGATGAAGCAGGCGCCCGGGTCGGCACCCGCGGCGTTCGCCGTGCCGATCACCATGCCACAGGTGAGCACGAGTAGGCAGCCGACCCCGATGGTTCGACGCAACAGGGTTCGTACGACTCGCCCTCGCTTACGCTCGCTCACATAGATCCCTTCCTCGCGGGTGTGCACAATCGTCCCGGTACCGGCCCGGTCGCCGCATCAGCGTGAAGCGTCCCCCGGCGTTATTCCACCAGACCCGAGGCGCATTCGCGCGGGACACGACGGTCGCATCGACCACCGTTTCCGCGTCAGGACAAGCTCAGAGCCTGGCCGATCAGGGTGAGGTAGAGCGCGAGGATGAAGACGACGGCGGGCAGGGCCGGATAGTCGACGCGGTCACCACGCAGGAACTTCAGCGCGCCGAAGGCCGGAATCAGCAGCAGCGGGACGGGGAGCCAGGCGAGCAGCGAGTGGTCCCACGGACGGACGAGAGCGATATCGCACAGCACCGCCGCGACCGCACACAGCAGCGACGCCGCGGTGCTTCCCTTGGCGCCCAGGGCATTCGAGTACAGCAGCTCGCCGGGGCGGCGTTCGCGCGAGGTCTTCCTGGCGAACTCGAACTGGAGGAACGCCCCGGCGAACACAACGGCGACCGCCGCGGCCTGCCACTGTGCGCGCACCTCGCCGGTATCGATCGCCGAGACGACCACGTAGCCGGTGACGAGTAGCTGCACCGGATAGGTGACGAACAGATTCACCATTATGTTGGTGCGCACTGTCGCGAAGAGCCACTCCAGCCCCCACAGGACCAGCCCGTAAGCCATTGCGACAGCGATCATTACGGCCGAACCCACCGACAGCGCCAGACTGCCCGCGATGGCTCCGAGCGCGATGAGCGCCATCGCCACGCGAAGTTCGACCGCACTCACCGCGCCGGTCACCAGCGGGCGGTCCGGGTTGTGCACGCGGTCGTACTCGAGATCCTTCTGCTCGTCGACCATGCGCAGATACAGCAGCACGAACGCGACGACCACTATCCGGACCAGCGTGTCGCCGGTTGGCCGCCAGGCTGATTCCGGCTGTGTCACAAGCGAAGCCGTGCCTTCGAGCGCCAGCACCCACAGCACGCCGTACAGCAGGTAGTGCGGCTTGTACATCACCGCGGTGAACCGGCCGATCCGCCCGGCGGACGCCAGCGGATTCCTCACGCCCACCGATCCCAGCTGGTCACCTCGGCCGCCGGTGTGCGCCGCCCCGGCCTGTCACTGCCCGGCAGCAGGTGCGCGACCGGGACCATGGCCACCTGGGTCACCTCGTCGAACGGGATGCCGAGCAGGTCGGCGACCTCGCGTTCGTAGGCCAGATGTGCCGTCGTCAGGCAGGATCCGAGTCCGCGCTCGCGCAGGGCGAGCATGAAGTTCCACACTGCGGGATAGATCGAGCCGTAGAAGCTCGCCGACCGCAGTGGCGGCGCGGACTCCGGCAGCCTGCCGAGCGAGCAGACAAGCACCAGCGCGGGCACCTCGGCCAGATGCTCCGCCAGGTACCGTCCGGAGGCGAGATCGCCGAGCTGATCCGGTCGCGGTGTGCGTCCGGACAGGTTGGTGGCGAAGCCTTTTCGGTAGTACTCCGCGATCTGTTGCTTGGCTTCCGGGTCCTGCACGACGAGGAAGCGCCATGGCTGCCGGTTGCTGCCGCTCGGTGCCTGAATCGCGATATCCAGGCACTGAAGCAGATCTCGACGCTCGACCGGCCGGGTGAGATCGAGGCGGCGGCGAAACGACCGGGTCGTGGTGAGCAGTTCGGTGCTCATCAGCGCTCGGCCGCAGGCAGTTCGGCGTCGAAACCCAGTTCGTCGTCGGCGAATTCGAGGTCGACCTCGGCCGCGACCGCGTCGCACTGCCGGATCTCGCAGTGGATCACCGTCCGGTCGGCCTGCTGCCCGGTGATCTCCGCAATGCATTCCGCAGGACGGTCCAGCTCCACGAATCGCTCGAAAGCGCTGCCGACGCACTGTAATCGGGGCGCCCGGTGCAGCACCATGGCCAGCGCGGTCTGCCTGCATGCCTCGATCAAAAGACTCCCCGGCGCATGATCGAGTTGGTGATCGAACAGAAACGGATGACCCAGGTCGGGCACCAGCGTGGCGCGGGCGGTGCTGCCGGACACCTGTGGCGCGGCGATCACGACATTGCGCCAGTTCTCCCGCCCCACCTCGGCCGCGACCGCGCGATCGGCGAGCGCCGACGCACCCAGATACTCGCCGAGGCCGAGGCTCTTGCGGAAGGCCGCGCGAAGCGAGGTCCACTGTCGCGACGTCATCCAGGAGAACGAGCCGTCGACGGTCATCATCGACTCCCCGCCGCAGTCGATTTCGAGCACCATGTCCAGACCCTGCACCCGCTCACCACGCACGTGCCGGCGCGGCACCCGCACCCGCATCACGAGATCGGCCGGCGCGGAGCCGATTTCCCACGCCGAGGTATCGGCGCCGGTGCCGTTGAAGGTCCGCACGATGAACGCCATATCGGCAGGGACGCCGTAGAACTCGTGGCTCAGCGCGATCGCCGCCTGCCTGGCAGCCTCCATCACCAGCAGCGGGTCGTGCCGCAGCGCAAGCGATCCGAGGTGGTCGCTGTAGTAGGCGTGCATCCTCGGTAATTGGGCGCCGACCACGAACTCGTCCTCGGCCACGGTGTCGAGCGAGGTGACGAACACCTCGGACACCGCGCACCGGTGCGCCAGTTCGCGCGAGATCGTGCGTAGATGAGTCGCGGTCTTCACCGTTTCCACGTTTGCCGTCACGGTTGTTCCTCCAGCCAATCTTTCGCGGACACCGGGCGCAGCGTCTGCGGCTGCGTGCCGATCCGCATCGGGAGTACATAGGACCCGAGCACGATCACCGACCACGGATCGAGGTCCCGGCCGTCGGCCCACGCGGCATACAGCAGCTGCGCGCAGTCCGGGTCGGCCGCGCGGTCGAATCCGGGTGCGACCGGGGCGCCGGCCGCTTCGAGGTCGCGCAGAATCCGCTCCACCGCGACCGCACGGTCGAAGCTGCGAGCGGGTGTCCACGCGTAGAGGTCGTTCGCGATCGCGAGGGCCTCGGACGAGCGGTCGATGCCCGCGCCCGCCTCCGCGATCACCGCCGCCCGGCGCTGTTCGTCCAGGTAGATGGCGAGCTCCCGCAGCACATCAGCGGGATCGTCGGGCGAATGCACCAGATTCAGCAGGTAGCTGTGCCGGCCGAGCAGATGGCGCAACTCGCCAGGCTGCCGTTTACGCGGGTCGGTCGGGCCCTTGGCCTCGGTGAGACGCACGGGGACCGGCAGTTCCGCGTCTTCACCGCGCACGACGAGCACCAGCACGTCGGAGATGCCGACGAGCAGGTCGGCCAGGCGGCGGCGTTCGGGTGAGGCGATGTTCCAGGCGAAGTACCACAGCGCGCGGGCGAAATGCCGGTCGACCGCAACCCGGAAGGCGGAGACGACTCGGAAGTCGTTGTCCGCCAGCCACTTCAGTGTCGGTTCGACGACTCTGGCAACGATGGCGTCCGGCTTGAGCAGCAGCATCGAGTGCGCCTTGGCGAACTTCGCGGCATCGACACCGAGGCGATCGAGTTGATCGACGGTCTCCTGCACATAGGTGTCGCCGACATAGGCCGCCACCTTTTCCCGCTGCGGCGTCAGCGCGGCGAGCAGCTCACCCAGCGGGGCCGTCACCGGTCGGCTCCGCCGAAGTCGTTGCCCGCCAGCACTTCTTCGATCGACGGCAAGGGCACGCCCAGGTATCCGGATTCCAGGCAGTAGTCCAGCAGCACCCGCAGATACTCCTTTCCGGTCGACGGCGACGATCTGCCGAGCAGCACTTCGGCATTCGATGTGACGAAGGCCAGCCGACGCTCGAAGTAGCTGGTGTACAGCGAGCCGATGCGCCGGTAGTACTCCCGCTCGATGGCGCCGAGATCGTCTTCGTGGAAGGTCGTCGCGGGCACGAAGGTCGCGACCTCGAACGACGGATACTCGGCGAACACGTCGGATACCTCGCGCAGCGACAGCGTGTCCCGGCCCAGCGCGTGAAAGGTGCGGCCGGTCGCCGAGTCGAAATCCAGCACGGCCGCGGCGATCACGTCGGCGACGTGGTCCACCGGCGCGAGCGAGAGCGTCGCGTCGTACCGGCCGGGCAGCGAGCGCAGTTTGCCCTCGACCATGAGCTTGACCACGGTGTAGAGGTTCTTGTACTCGCGGATCACGCCGGTGCCGCTCGCGCCGGTCACGATGCCGGGCCGCACGATCGCCCAGCGCAAGCCCTGCTCGCCCGCCGCACGCACCAGCTGTTCGGCGCGGAACTTGCTCTCCTCGTAGCCGTTTCCGAAGGATTGACCCGCGTCGAGTTCGTTCTCGGCGATGGTGCCGCCGCGTCTTCCGCACACGTACGCCGTGCTGACGTGTACGAGCGGAACGTCCCACGCCTGCGCGAGTGCGATCGCGTTGGCGGTGCCGCGGACATTGAGTTCGTCGTAGTCCTGCGCGGCGGCATCGAACGCCGTGGTGGCGGCGCAGTGCACGATCATGCCGACGCGTTCGGCCAGATCCGCCGAATCACGCTCGGACAGCCCGAATCCTGGGCTGCGGATGTCACCCGCGACCGGAGTGCCCGCGCCGAGCACCGTGCCGTCGTTACGGACGATGCACGAATTGCTGTGCAGCACAGCCGCGACCGGGCGGGTCGCGGCCGCCAGCCGGGCGACCACCTCCGCACCCACGAGGCCTGTTGCGCCGGTGACCAATACGGTGTCGCGCCCGCTCATGCCGCTGCCTCGCCGACGCTCGGTGCGGCTGTGCGCGAGAGTGCGCCGTGCCGCTGGTTCATTCGCGCGCTCATGACTGCTCCCCTGCGGCAAGCGCGGTAGCGACCAGCGCGATGACCTCACCGACCCGGCGCACGCCGACGAGTTGTTCCGGCTTGTAGCGCGGCAAACCGAACGACCGCTCCAGCACGACGGTCAGTTCCATCAACCGCAGCGAGTCGAAACCCAGGTCCTCGATGAGCCGTTGACTGTCCTCGGCCGGGCCCTGCGGGTCGGGCGCCATGGCGTACACCAGTTTGCGCACCCGCTCGGCCACTGCAGCATCGGCGGTCATGGCCGCACCGCCCCGTCGCCTAGGTCCTGTGTCGAAGTCCGGCCGGATCCAGCCCCCGGAGGCGCCGGATCGGACTTCGACACAGGGCCCAGGTGCGGTTGCTGCCCGCCGGAGGCCAGCAGGTCGCGGGCCTCGTCGAGCGGCAGGTCGGTGTCGAGATAGCCTGCGATGCGCAGCCAGTCGTAGCCGATGGCCAGGGTGCGCCGCCACTGTTCCCGCGAGTCGAATGAGGCCGGGAACCCCGTCGCGGACGGGTCGGCGGCGACGGAGCGCGCCAACGTCACGAAATCGTCAAGGACTGCGAGGCCGGCCACGGTGTCGCCGGATTCCGAGAAGCGCACCTGCCGAGCCGATTCCAGCCGCGCGAACAACTCCTCGCGGGACACGGCGTTGCCGGGCACGAGGCGGCGCAGGGTCGACGATGGCGCGACGTCCGCAGGCAATGGGTGAATGCCGAATGTGGACAACACCACCCGTACTCCCATAGCGATCATCCGATGCGCGGCGATGTCTGCGACAGCGCCCTGCCCGTTCTTGACCGCACCCGCCAAATCCTCGCGAGCGTTCTCCAGCACGATGTTCGACCACACCAAGTTCAGTGCGCACTCGGTGAACCGGCGGGCCGGCAGCGGTGAGAGTGTCGCGATCACGTCCTCGCGCGCAGCGCCGTTCACTCCGAGTGCCGGTGCCGAAGCGGACGGCACCGGCGTGTACGGCCGCACCGGCTTACACATGGCTAGGGCGGGTTTGAGGAGTTCGCCACGGCGCCACTGCAAGCCGACGAAGCCGAGCCGGACGAACTCGGCCAGCTCGGCGGTGTTGTCATGCGGTGCGCGAGCGAGAACCGCGGCGAGTGAATGGCGGAACACCACCGAACGCCAGGCGCGGGCACCGTTGTCCGAGAGCGCGAAAACCTCACTGTCGCCGCGCACTACGTGCACGCGCCCGCCGATGGTCCAGGTGGTGACGCCGGGCACCCTGGCGAACACGATCTGGTCGGGATCATCGACGACGCCCTCTACACCTAGTTCGGCGGCGAGTTCGAGCACCTGAATCCAGGTGGTCTGTTCGGACAACGCTCGCGCTGTCGCGTCGCCGAGCACGCCCTGCGGTGTGTCGCCGTAGCTCCGCTGCGTGTCGTCGCCCGCCCATGCGCCCGGATCGCTGAGATCGCGGTAGCGGTCAACGAGTTCGGCACTGCCGATCCGAACCAGTTGCTGCGGTAGCCATTTGGTCTCCAGGTAGCTCTCGCCCCGGCGGGCGGCCCACCCCTTCATGGCCTGGAGCAAGCCGTCGCGGGCCCAGTCGATCGCCTCGTCGCGCGCCTTCAGCGTGCGCAGCGCGACGGCGTAGCGCAGAGCCTGCACGGCGCGCGCGGTCCACCAGTCCGCGATCAGCGTCATGAACGTGGGGTGCGGCAACAGCGCCCGCAATCCGTCGACGTCGGGGCTACCCGGACGAATCACCGTCGCCCGCAGGAACCGCTGACACCGATTGAGCAGATCCTCGTCGAGCTCGGCCACGGTGGCGGCCTGCGCCACCTGGTCGAGCTGGCGGCGCAGCTGCGATTCCGAGCGCGTGCGCACCTCGACGCGACGGCCGTCGATGAACAGGACCGTCGGCAACGTGGGCAACTCCTCGTCGCCGGGCGCGAGCACCAGGAAGTCCACATCGGATCCCGCGTTCCCGAATCCTTCGGCGAGCGAACCCTCGAACAGGATGATCGAATCCACCGGCACCGCAACGATTTCCAGCGCTTGGTCGAGCAACTGGCGGACCCGCTCGGCCGCCAGGGTCGGCTCGGGGAGGTCGGTCGCGGGTGTGCTGCCCCGACTTTCCGGCGCGGCCTCGAGTCCGATCGCGCTGCTGGACGCATCGGTCGCCGCTCGCGCCAGGCCTTCGCCGGACTGCGGCGCCTCTCCGGCGTAACTACCGGCGTCGGAGTGGCGGGCAGCTTCCGGCTCGTGCACCACAGCGTCCGTCAGCGATCCGTCGCGGAACTGCTCCCACATATGACGTCTGCGCGGCTTACCGCTCGACGTGCGCCGAATGATGCCGCGCGGCCCGGTGACGATGACGACGGTCTGAGCAGGCCCGAGCTCGCTGCGAATGATCCTGCGCGCCTCGGCGATCCAGTCGCCCGCCTTGGCCTCGGCGAACAGCGAGATCCCTTGATCGCCGGGTCCGGTGATCGCGACGGCGGCGAGTTTGCCCTTGGTGATTCCGGTTTCCTGAGCGACGCGGGACTCGATGTCCTCCATGAACACCGAACGCCCGCGCACCTTCAGGCTCGACCCCATCCGGCCCAGCACGAATACCTCACCACGATGCAGGAATCCGGCGTCACCCGTATACAGCGCGCCGTCGATGATCCTGGTGGACGCGCCTTCGGACTCGTCGGAGTAGCCCAGCGCCACCGAATCGCCGACCACGACCATCTCGCCGAGCGTGCCGTCGGGTAGCTTGCGCCCGTCCTCGTCGACCACGGTGACGGTCGACTCCGGCGTCGAGTAACCGAGGCCCGTGATCCAGCCCGCGCCGTCCACGCGATGGGTGTCGTCGAGCAGTTCCCGGTCGAGGATGGTGACGGGTTCGCCGAAACGCAGCGTCGGGGTGTCGATGCGCAGGGCGGTGATCGGACGATGCCGCGCCGAGGAGGTCACCATCAGGGTCGACTCCGCCAACCCGTAGGCGAGCGTGTAGGCACTCATCGAAAAGCCGCGTGGCCCGGTGAGATTCGCGAACGACTGGAGATCGGCCACCTCGACGGGCTCGGAACCGACGGCGAGTGTGCGCCACCCGGATAGGTCGAGATCGGCGATCTCCTCGGGCGAAACCCGGTGCGCCACATAGCCGAGCGCGAACGACGGCGACGGCGAATGCTGGGCGTGCGCCATCGCGCGCAGCCAGCGCGCGGGGTCGCGGACGAACTGGTCCGGGCGCATCAGGTACAGATCGCCCTGGTTGGTGACGGTGGTGAGGAACGCGCCGACCAGCCCCATGTCGTGGTAGAGCGGCAGCCAGGACACCATCGCCTCGCCGCTGCGCCACTCGACCAGGGCGGAGATCATGGCGATGTTGTTCGCCAGGTTGTGCCAGCTCACCCGCACGCCACGCGGGGCGGCGGTGGAGCCGGAGGTGAATTGCAGCAGCGCGCACTCGTCGGGCTCGCCGAACACACGCTCCTCGGGGGCGCGCAGCGTGGCCGCGTCGATCACCACGGGTTCGTCGGTGCGCCCGGCCGCCGTCGCCGCCTGCCGCACCAACTGCTCGAACTCCGTCGAGGTGACCACCAACCGGGGTTTCGCCTGCGTCACAATGGCGGCGATGTGCGCGATGATCTGGTCGAGGTCGCCGAACATCGGCGGCGCAACCGGCGTGAACACGCCGCCGCACGCCCAGACCGCGTAGAACGCGGCGACGCAGGGAAATCCGGTGGGCATGATGACGCAGGCGCCGTCGCCGCTGCCCATCCCGTGCTGCCGCATCACCGCGGCGATCGACCAGGTCAGTTCGGCCAGTTCGGCGTAGCTCCGATACTCCCAGCCGTCGGCCTCGTCGGCCAGGTAGATTCCGGCCGCCTCGGCCGGGACGGCTAGCCAATCGCGGACGGCCGCAACGTCTTTGTCAGGATTCATCGCGGACATCTCCTTCGGCCAGCACCGTCACGGTCCCGTTCGTGCCATCGACCCGTATCCGCGCGCCGGTCCGCACCTTGGTGGTGACGTCCTTGACCTGGACCACCGTCGGCACCCCGAGTTCCCGCGCCACGATCGCGACATGGGTGAGCGGGCTGCCGCGCTCGATGACCAGCGCCGACGCCGAGGGCAGTGCGGCCACCCAGCCGGGATCGGTCCGATATGCCACCAGGATGCCACCCGCGACGTCGCGTGGCTCGTCCACCACGACGGCTGTCCCCTCGACGATCCCGGAGGCCGACGGTGTGCCCACGAGGACAGTCCCGGCTTCGGCCGCCGGGGTATCGGTGATGGGCACCCAACCCTGGGTTGCCAGTTCGGCTCGGCTGAAAGCCGACCCGGTGGTGACGAACCTGGCCGGAGCGACCAAGCCGGCGTCCCTGGCGCGCTGTGCCTTTCGCGCGCCGACGAGGTCACGCAGGTCGGTGGTGTCGGCCTCTTCGTAGCAGCCGCGCAGCTCCTGCACGGTCAGGTAGAACACGTCGGAGAACTCGTCGATGACGCCGCGCTCGGCCAGGTCGCGGCCCATCACCCGGATCATCCGCTTGACCATGCCGAAGGCTCTGGTTCGGCAGAACCGCAGCCGCTCACGATGCGCGGCGCAGCGGGAAACCTTGCCGCGCAAGCGTTCATAGATCTTGCGCCGGATTCCGTGCAGATGCGCGTCGAGGTATTCCTCGGCCTCGTCGCGGTGGCCGAGCGGCGCGTCCGGCAGGGCGCTGCGCAGCATGATGAACAGGCTCGCCGGATCTTCGCGCAGGTCAGGTGTTTCCAGTTTGAGTTCGTCCAGGCTTCGATAGCCGTAGCGGTCGATGTAGGCGTCGACCTCGGCGCGGAAGTCCGGATGGTTCGCCAGTGCCGGGTAGATCTGTTCCGGCGCAGTCGAATTCACCAGAGCGGTCAGTTCTGGGTCGGCGCGGGCCACGTCGGCGAGGGCCTTCATCGCGCGGGCGGGTTCGGCGGACTCGACGTCGGCGCCGGGGCCGACCACCGCGTACAGGAACCACTCCGGCGCTTTCGGCAGCAGCAGCTTGGTGAGCAGGAACATCAACCCGGTGCAGGTCAGCAGGATCGCGTCGAGCACCATCAGCGGGCCCCAGCGTTCGACCAGGTCGCGGTCCACCTTCCGGTACGCCGCATAGGCTTCGGCGCCGGATAGCCCGGTGTAGTCGATGGCTTCGTACTCGTCGTAGCCGCGGTAGAAGTCGGTCATGAACTGTTCGACGATGGTGTCGATGCCGAACAGCCGCCGCAGATAGGTCAGGGTGGTCACCGAGCGCGAGCGAAGCCGACTCAGCGGGTTCCCGAAGGTGAACGGGCGCAACGTCTTCGCGATGTCGTCGGGTAGCGGTTCGGCCACGCCGAGGGCAGCCTCCAGCACCTTGCGGTTCAGTGGGTAGCCCGGCGCGATGCCGACCATCCGATACCAGTGCAGCAGGTTGTAGTAGACGCGGCCGTGAAAGTAGCCGAGCAGCACCGGAGTCCAGCGCTCGGTCTGCCGCAGCTGCTTGTCGGGGACGCGGAGCGACTTCGCGTAGCCGTGGTACACCCGGCCGTAGATGTCGGCGGCGGTGGTGAAGGTCAGCGGCGAGGTGAGGCCGTTGAAGCTCTCGATGATGTTGGAGTTGTCCCAGATTCGCTGTTCGCCGTCGGGCACCACCTCGCCGGCGCCACGGATCAGCGCGCCGGGCGCGGCACCGAGCACCGTGGTGATGGGGCGCGACTGGAGGAACCAGAGTCCCGCGTCGTCGATCGCCCACTCCACATCCTGCGGGGCGCCGAACTCGACCTCCAGCTTGCGGCCCAGCTCGGTGATCTCGGTGATCTCGGCGTCGGTCAGTACGGGCAGCTCGCGTTGCCCCGCGTCGACCGGGCTGATCGCGTAACCCTGCTCGCCCTCGGCCACGTACGACCGGTCCTTATCCCCGAGCACGGTCTCCAGCACCGCGCCGGAGGACTTGTCGACCACGACGGAGTCGGCGTCCACCGCACCCGATACCAGGCCCTCACCGAGCCCGTAGACCGCGCTGATGACCAGTTCGTCGCGCGCACCGCTGATCGGATTCGCGGTGAACAGCACGCCGCTGGCTCGGGCCGCGACCAAACGTTGCAGCACCACGGCGATGGCGCCCGCTCGCGGCTGCTTGTTGGCGAAGGCGTAGCGCAGCGAACGCTCCGAGAAGGCCGACGCCCAGCAGTCGCGCACCCGGTCGAGCACCGCGTCGACCCCGTTGATGTTCAGAAAGGAGTCGAACTGGCCCGCGTACGAGTGCTCCGGCCCGTCCTCGGCGACCACCGACGACCGGACTGCGATGGGTCCGTCGCCGAGCCGCCCGCACGCCTCGGCGATCAGCTCGCGGAGCTCGCTGGGCAGCGGTGCCGCGGTGATCTCGGCCCGCAACGCGGCACCGGCGGCGAGCGCCGCGTCCAGATCCTCGAGAAGTGTGACCTCGGTCACTTTCCGTGCGAGGTCGGCTTCGACGGTGAACCGCGCGAAGACGTCGGTGCCGAGCACGGTCCAGTCGGGAACGCGAAAACCGCACTCCCCCAGACGGTGCAGACCGCGCGCTTTACCGCCACCGACGGCGGCGATCGTCGCGATATCGGTCCATGGTCCAAGCACCTGCACGGCATGCTCCCATCACCCCTGATCGTTACGCCGAGGCACCACGCACCGGCTCGTTCGGGCAGAGCACAACTAAGGGGTTGTATGGATATATCCGAGAATTCACCGCAGTGTTAGCCCACAATCCTAGGTGCTCGGTGCGGCGACCGCCGACGCGCGCGACGACCGTTAAGCTACAACCCAGTTTCGGTGGGTTCGGTGAGGATGTGATTCGGGCGGTGAGTTGGACGTTCACTCCGGACGGGTTCGCCCACCTTTGGCGCGAAACCGACCTCGATCGGCACCCGTATCCGCTGCGCATCCTGGAAACGCCGCGCACCGAGGACGAGGCCGACAAGCTGCGCGCGACGCTGGAGGAACGGCTGCCGCTCGGCGCAGACCCCGACCTGAGCGCCTGCCTGCGCATCCTGGCGGCACCGCACACCCGGATCGTGGCGATCGGCGGCACGCACACGCCGGGGAGTGAGATCCGGCTGCTCGCCGCGGCGATCTTCGATCGGGCCGTGCTCGCCGTGCAGGAACCCGGTTCGTCCCCCGATTTCGGCGGGCGCGTTCGACTGTCGATCGGGCACAGCGGCAAACTGGGCAATCGGATCGCCGGACTGCTGCCCGCCGCGCCGCCCGGCAAGGAGCCGGCCCGGGTGGCGCCGACCGACGCCGTCCGCGACGAGGAAGTGGTGGTCGCGCAGCAGCCGACCGCACCGCGCATCCGCAAACTGCTGCTGAAACCACATAGCGCCGAAGGCCATATCCGGATCGAGCCCGGTCTGGATCGGCCCGCTCCGCCGCCGCCGATTCACTACACCTGGTTCGACGTGAAGGGCGACGGACGGTATCTCCTGCGGGCGGGCAAAGAAGTTCACATCACTCCCGCCTCGGCCGAACAGATCGGCGCGCAACTGCAGAAGCGCATCGGAGCCTGACCCGGTTTGTCGATGCCGACGGATAACCACTGGTGCCCGCGAGCAGGGCTACGGGCTAGTCTGAGTCGGACCGACCATCTCAGGGGTGTGCGATGACGATCGAGACCAGCCGAGCCGATATCGTCCGGTTCAAGCAAGCGGCCCAGGCAGGCACCGTCCAATTCGATCCGGCGGCGGCCCGGCGCTGCGCCGAGATGTACGACCAGCAGGCCGAACGGCTCATTCATCTGCAACAACGCCTCGAAACCGCCTCGGAGCTGGGCGGATTCGGCGGATTCGTGTCGGCGCAGCAATTACAGGCTGGGTTCAATCACAAAGCGCGGGATGCCGCCACGTTGCTAGATCACTACATCGAGGCGGCGTACCGAATGAAAGAGGCGTTTCTCATCAGCGGTGGGTTACTGGAAGAAGCCGACGCCGCCAACGCCGCCGCCCTGCGCGCCGTCGCCTCGAGGATCCCGCGATGACCGGCACCGATCCCGACTACATCAGCTCGATGGAGCACTTCGAGTCGATGCGCCACGAAGAGATCTACGCCAAGACCCAGCAGATCGACGCCGCCGAGATACTGCGCGCCTCGGTCGCCTGGCTGGAAGCGGCGGGCACAGTCAGCACCTCGTTCCCGCTCACCCGCGGCAGCGTGGACCGGGTGATGAACTCGATGGAGTGGAAGGGTGCCGCCGCCGACGCCGCGTACGCCAGCATCCGCAGCTTCGCCGCCTCGGCCGACGAACTCGCCGCCGTCATGGGCCAGGTGGGTGCCCGGCTGGGCGGTGTCGCCGCCGCGGCCGAGGCCGTCAAGATCGCGGTCGCCCCGCCCGGCTCCTCCGGACCCATCGGCGCGGTGGCCCGACTACTCGAGGCGGCGCACGTCATCGACGCGAAGATGGCGGAGGAGGCGCTGCGCCAAGAAGCCGTGCTGGCCATGAACATGGTGTACAAGCCGGCCTACGGAATGGCAGGCAAAGCAGTTCCCGCACTCCCGCCGCCCCCGCAATTGCCCGCGGAAGTAGCGCCCGCGCCCACCATGCCGCAGCAGCGGCGGACGGTGCCGATCCAGCCGGAATACGTGCCGCCACAGCAGGATCAGCCGGACGGGCAGCGCCCCGACGGGCAGCAGCCGAACGGTCGTCCGTCGGCACCCGCGCCCTCGGTGCCGGAATCGCAAGCGCCGCCGAGTACTACGACACCCCCGCGGCCGGTGCCGGACCCGACACCGACGCCACCGCCGACAACGCAGGCACCACCGTCGACCCAACCTGCGCCACCGCCGACCACTGAGGCGCCGCCGACGCAGCAAGCGCCACCATCGACGCAATCGGCACCACCGACCACTCAGCAGGCACCTCCGCCGACCACCGAGGCACCACCGACCACGCAACCGGCGCCTGCCCCGTCAACTCAACAGGCACCCCCACCGGAGCCTCCCCCGACGCAACAGGCCCCACCCCCACCACCCCCCGCCCCGGCTCCGCCGAGCGAGCAAGCACCGCCGCCCCTACCCTCGCCACCACCCCAACAACAGATCCCAGACCCAGCCCAACCCCCCGTGCCGCTCCCGGATCCAGGTGGCCAGCCAGGTGTCACCGGCCCCATCCCCTCGGAAGACGAACAGCCACAACCCCCTTCGACCACCAACCAACCCGGCGTGGTCCCCTCCCAGAAGTAGCCCGCCTGGTTTCATGACCAACGGGACATGGTGGCGCGAACCCCGCCACCATGTCCCCGCTCTGCGCGCAGCCAGCCGACAAGGGGACATGTCGGCGGAGAAGTGCGAGTGGGAGCGCCACGATGCCCCGCTCGGCGCGCAGCCGGTCAACGAGGGGGACGTGGTGGCGAAGAAGTGCCAGCGGGAGCGCCATCACGTCCCGTTGACCATGAACGGCACCACAACTGGCAACTGCTGCACCATTTCTCGGGATCCGCACCGGCTATGACGCCCGCAGCGGGTGCAGATCCCGAGATACGGTGCGGATCTCGGCCCGCGCCGGACGGGCGGAGTCGGCGAGTGCGCGCCCGAAGTGTCGTCTAGCGGCGACCACCGCCCGGCCGCCGCGGTGTTGTCACCGTAGACCTCCGCTCGCCTGACGCAGAGTCGGGCACGGCGGCGAGCGCTCAGCCGCAGCGGTGTTGAGCGGCGGCAAGGGTTGCGGTAGGCCTGGGCGGGGTGCCTGGGTCAGACCTTGACGAGGTCGTCGGCGTGGATTACCGGGCGCTGCATGGTGTCCGGGAGTTCGGCGGTGGAGTGGCCGAGCATGGTGGACAGTTCGGTGCTGTCGTAGGCGACTACGCCGCGGGCCACGACGTGGTTGTCGGGGGCGACGAGGTCTACGACATCGCCGCCGTAGAAGCGGCCGCGTAGGCCGGTGATGCCTGCGGCGAGGAGGGAGCGGCGGGCTGCTACCGCGTGGGCCGCGCCTTCGTCGATGAGCAGGGCGCCGCGGCTGTCGGCGGCGTGCCGGACCCAGAACTTGCGTGCGGACAGGCGAACTGGGCGGGCGGCGAATGCGGTGCCGACCTTGCCGCTGGTCAAGGCCTCGTCCGCTGCGGTGGCGGCGGCCAGGAGCACGGGCACGCCCGCGTCGGCGGCGAGGCGGGCTGCGGACAACTTGGAGGCCATGCCGCCGGTGCCGAGTGCGCCTCCGCTGCCTGCGATCACGCCGTCCAGGTCGGCGCTGCTGCGCACCTCGGGGATGAAGCTGGCGGCACCTTTGCGCGGGTCGCCGTCGTAGAGGCCCTCCACATCCGAGAGCAGCACCAGCGCGTCGGCGCCGACGAGGTGGGCGACCAGCGCGGCCAGCCGGTCGTTGTCGCCGAAACGGATCTCTTCCGTTGCGACGGTGTCGTTTTCGTTCACCACGGCGACCGCGCCGAGTGAACGCAAGCGGTCGAGGGTGCGCTGCGCGTTGCGGTGATGCTCGCGGCGCGCGAAATCGTCCGCACTCAGCAGAACTTGGCCGACGGTGCGGCCGTAGCGCGCGAACGAAGTCCCCCACGCGTGCGCCAGCGCCAGCTGCCCGACACTCGCCGCAGCCTGCTTCGTCGCGAGATCACGTGGGCGCGTGGTCAATCCGAGCGGCGCGATGCCCGCGCCGATGGCGCCCGAGGACACCACCACCACATCAGATCCCGCGCGCATCCGCGCCTCCACCGCATCGGCGAGCCGATCGAGTCGTTCGGTATCCAACCCACCTTCCAGACTGGTGAGCGCCGACGAACCGATCTTCACCACCACCCGGCGCGCCGAAGCGATCGCCAGCCTGGCCTCACTCAACCCCGAATCCGCCGCCGCAGCACCCGAACTCACCGTCATCGCCCTCGAACTCCCTGCGCAACAACAACACTCGCCGACACCGAACCCACCATTACGAGCTCCCGCTCAACGACGCATCGAAACGCGGGCACGGCTACTCCTCGTCGTCCTGCACCAACCCGCGGCGCACGCGCGAGGCGTGCTTGCGCTCGGCGGCGCTGATCCGGTCGTCCTGCTCCAGTCGAATGTCGGTGCCTCGGCCGGTGGGCACCCTTTCGATGCCCGCGGTGATCTGCGGCTCCCATTCGAAGGTCACATTGCCGATGGTCACCGGAGCACCAGGTTCGGCACCCTGCTTGACCAGCTCGTCTTCGACGCCGAGGCGGGCCAGACGGTCCGCGAGGTAGCCGACGGCCTCGTCGTTGTCGAATTGCGTCTGCTTGACCCAGCGTTCCGGCTGTGCGCCGCGCACGATGAAGCCGCCCGGTTCGTGCGGATCCGCGATCACGCTGAAGCCGGACTCGTTGACCGCGATCGGCCGGATCACCGGACGTGCGGGCGCGGCCTTCGGATGCGCCGCGCGATACTGGAGCACCAGGTCGGCGAGCGCGAAGGTCAAGGGCCGCAAGCCTTCTCGGCTCACGGCCGAGATCTCGAAGACCGGCCAACCGCGTGCGGTGAATTCGGGGGTGACCATCTCGGCCAGCTCGGCGGCGTCCGGCACGTCGATCTTGTTCAGGATCACCACGCGCGGCCGGTCGGCCAGATCGCCGAGGTCGGCGTCGGCGCTCAGCGCGGGCTTGTAGGCGGCCAGTTCGGCTTCCAGCGCGTCCACATCGGAGACCGGGTCCCGGCCCGGCTCGAGGGTGGCGCAGTCCACCACGTGCGCGAGCACCGCGCAGCGTTCCAGGTGGCGCAGGAAGTCGAGGCCGAGGCCGCGCCCTTCGCTGGCACCCGGGATCAGACCGGGCACGTCGGCGACGGTGAAGGTGGTGTCGCCGCTGAGCACCACGCCGAGGTTGGGCACCAGGGTGGTGAACGGGTAGTCCGCGATCTTCGGCTTGGCCGCCGACAGCACCGACACCAGCGAGGACTTGCCCGCGGACGGGAAGCCGACCAGGCCGACATCGGCGACGGACTTGAGCTCGAGCACCAGATCGCACTCTTCGCCGTCCTCGCCGAGCAGCGCGAAGCCGGGGGCCTTGCGCGCCTTCGAGGCGAGTGCGGCATTGCCGAGTCCACCGCGGCCGCCGCGGGCGGCGATGAAGCGGTTGCCCGCGCCGACCAGGTCCATCAGGACCTTGCCGTCGCCGTCGAGCACCATGGTGCCGTCGGGCACCTTGAGCAGCAGGTCGATGCCCTGCTTGCCGTCGCGGTTGCTGCCCTCCCCCGGCTTGCCGTTGCCCGCCTTGGCGTGCGGGTGGAAGTGGAAGTCGAGCAGCGTGTGCACGTTGGGGTCGACCTCGAGGATCACATCCCCGCCGTGGCCACCGTTACCGCCGTTGGGTCCGCCGAGTGGCATGAACTTCTCACGAAGTACCGAAGCACACCCGTGTCCGCCTTTGCCGGCCCGCACATGCAGTACGACACGGTCGATGAACTTGGACATATGCCGAATCATCCTCCTTCAGGACTGGTCGATCGCAGAGGTACGTCTGGTGAAACGCGAAAACGGGCCAGGGTTGCGACCCTGACCCGCTCGGCTGTTGTCTGGAGAGGTAAGGCCTAAGCCTCCACCGGCTCCGGGACGACGATGTTGACGGTCTTGCGTCCGCGCTTGGTGCCGAACTCGACCGCGCCCGCCGCGAGGGCGAACAGGGTGTCGTCACCGCCACGGCCGACGTTCACGCCGGGGTGGAAGTGGGTTCCGCGCTGACGCACCAGGATCTCGCCTGCGTTGACCTTCTGGCCGCCGAACCGCTTGACGCCGAGGCGCTGGGCGTTGGAATCGCGACCGTTCCGGGAGCTGGACGCACCCTTCTTGTGTGCCATAGCTGAATCTCCTCGGGATGTCTTACTTGATGCCGGTGACCTTGATGACCGTCAGCGGCTGACGGTGACCCTGACGCTTGTGGTAGCCGGTCTTGTTCTTGAACTTGTGGATGCGGATCTTCGGGCCCTTGGTCTGCTCGACGACCTCTGCGGCCACGGAGACCTTGGCCAGCTTCGCGGCGTCGGTGGTCAGGTCGGCCCCGTCAACGACGAGAACCGGATCCAGGGCGACGGAAGTACCCGGCTTACCCTCGATCTTCTCGACCTTCACCAGGTCACCGACCGCGACCTTGTACTGCTTTCCGCCGGTCTTGACGATCGCGTACGTTGCCATCGGTCGGCTTCCTCCACTCGAATAAGTACAGTCATGTTTCTTCTCGCGACACAAGTGCGCGACGCGAGATGTGTTCTTGGCTGGCTTGCTGCGCGGGGCGTGGTATAACGCCCATCGCCAGGCAGCGACCGACCAAGGTTACCAGAGCACCCCTGCAACGACACAATCCGCCTGTCGGCAGCCTGCGAGCAACCTTTTGCCAGTGGGGTTTCGGGGCCTTCCGGCACTGCGGCGGACACCTCCGGTGCGCTCGTAAACGCCCCGTCCGTGGCCACCACCCGACGAAGCGGCCGACCGCACCAACAGGTGCGACCGGCCGCGTCGAAGCTGTCAGCGCAGCTGCTACGACTCCGCAGGCGGCGGGCCCGCCGGACGGCCCACAGCACGGCGCCGCGGCCGTCGCTGCGGCACCTCGACCGGGGCCGAGGCGGTGAAGTCGACAGCGGGGGCCGGAGCCTGGTCCGCGGTCGGCAGCACGAACACCGCACCGCTGCTGTCCGCGGCGGGGGCGGCGGCCGAACGGGCGACTCTGCGTCGCCGTCCGGTGCGGGCGGCCGGGGCCGGCGCACCGTTGGTTACCGCGCGATCGTCGGCAGCCGGTGCCGCCGATTCCGCAGGTGTTTCGGCGACCGGTGTCTCGGCGACCGGCACGGTCTCCGTGACGGTTTCGACCACCTCGACCACCTCGGCCGGTTCGGCGTCCACGTCATCGGCAGGCACGGCCACGGCAGCTTCGGTGACGACCTCGGTCTCCAGCGGCTCGATATCGGCCGACTCGTCCTCGGTGACGTCCGACTGGTGGCCGGTCACATCCGACTCGTCCTCGTCACCGTGGTGCGCGGCCATCGCCAAGGCGACCGGGTGCGCCCGCTTGACGGCGATGTCCTCCTCGGACTCGACCGGCGCGGTGCCGTTGCTCGCGGCAACAGGCGCAGCGGGGGCCGCGCTCTTGTCGCGGCCGCGACGCCGACGCGATCCGGTTTCCCGGGTCCCGCGTGCGGCACCGTCGTCGCCGGAGGACGGCTCCACCGGGTAGGCGTGCACCAGGATGCCGCGCCCATGGCAGTGCTCACA
Source organism: Nocardia ninae NBRC 108245 (assembly GCF_007990755.1). GTDB lineage: Bacteria > Actinomycetota > Actinomycetes > Mycobacteriales > Mycobacteriaceae > Nocardia > Nocardia ninae. Next base: position 24,870 of record NZ_BJXA01000004.1, read on the forward strand.
GGTGGTCGAGAAGGCCTCGACCAGACCGGTGCCCAGCTTCTTACGCGTCATCTGCACCAGGCCGAGCGAGGTCACCTCGGACACCTGATGGCGGGTGCGGTCGCGGCCGAGCGCCTCGGTCAGCCTGCGCAGCACCAGGTCACGGTTCGACTCGAGCACCATGTCGATGAAGTCGACCACGATCATGCCGCCGATATCGCGCAACCGCATCTGGCGCACGATCTCCTCGGCCGCCTCCAGGTTGTTGCGAGTGACCGTCTCTTCCAGGTTGCTGCCGCCGGAACCGGTGAACTTGCCGGTGTTCACGTCGACCACCGTCATCGCCTCGGTGCGGTCGATCACCAGGGTGCCGCCCGAGGGCAGCCACACCTTGCGATCGAGCGCCTTGGCCAGCTGTTCGTCGATCCGGTAGGCCTCGAACACGTCGACATTGTTGTTGTCGTGCCGGGAGACCCGGGCGAGCATCTCCGGTGCGACGGTGCCGATGTACTTCTCGACCGTGCTCCAGGCCCGGTCACCCTCGATGACGAGCTTGGAGAAGTCCTCGTTGAACAGGTCGCGGATGACCTTGACCAGCAGGTCGGGCTCTTCGTACAGGGTCTTGGGCTGACCGTCGTTCTTGCTTCCGGCGGCCTTCTCGATGGTGCGCCAGGTGGCCTGCAGCCGTTCCACGTCGCGGGCCAGCTCGTCCTCGGCGACACCCTCGGACGCGGTGCGGATGATCACACCGGCGTCGTTGGGGACGATGTCGCGCAGGATCTCCTTGAGCCGCTTGCGTTCGGTGTCGGGCAGCTTGCGGCTGATACCGGTGGAGGTGCCGCCCGGCACGTACACCAGGAAGCGTCCGGCCAGGCTGATCTGGGTGGTCAGCCGGGCGCCCTTGTGCCCGACCGGGTCCTTGGAGACCTGGACCAGCACCAGTTCGCCTGGCTTGAGCGCCTGTTCGATCTTGCGCTCTTTACCGCCGAGACCGGCGGCCTCCCAGTTCACCTCGCCTGCGTAGAGCACGCCGTTGCGGCCGCGGCCGATATCGACGAACGCCGCCTCCATGCTGGGCAGCACGTTCTGCACCTTGCCGAGGTAGACGTTGCCGACCATCGACGCGGACCCGGTGCTGGTGACGAAGTGCTCGACCAGGATGTTGTCCTCGAGCACGGCGACCTGGGTGGCGGTCGGGTGATCCGGGAACGCCTTCTCGCGCACCACCATCACCCGGTCCACCGCTTCGCGACGGGCCAGGAACTCCGACTCGGTCAGGATCGGCGGGCGACGCCGACCGGCCTCGCGGCCGTCGCGCCTGCGCTGCCGCTTGGCCTCGAGCCGGGTGGAGCCGGTGATGCCCTGCACCTCGTCGACCGTGGTGGCGCGGCTGCGGCTCTTGTTCCGCGGCTCGCGCTCGTGCACGACGGTGTTCGGCGGGTCGTCCTCGGTGGCGACGGCGGCCTCGGCCTCGGCGGGCTCGCCGGCCACCTTGCGACGGCGACGACGACGGCGGCGACGGCTCGCGCCCTCCGGCTCGTTCTCGTCGTCGTCGGAGTCGGTGTTGTCCTCGGCGGCGTCGGTCGAGTCCGTGGTGTCGGCGGTGGTGTCGCCGTTCTGCTCGTCCTCGGTGTCGTCCGAGTCGTTCTCGTCGTCGGCGTCGCTGTGCTGCTCGCCACGACCGCGGCCACGGCCACGACGACCCCGGCGCCTGCGACGCGGCTGACCGTCGGCATCGCTCTGGTCGGCCGATTCCTGGTCGTCCTCGACCGCCTCGGGCTCTTCCTCGGGCTCCGGCTCGACCACCGGCTCTTCGCGACGGACGTCGCGCTCGGTGCGGCGCTTACGGCGGGTCTGCTCGGCGGCCGCGGCATCCGGCGGCAGGAACAGCGGTGCCTGCACGACGGCGGCGGACTCGAAGACCACCGGCGCCGCGACGTGCGGCTCTTCCCGGACGGGATGGGTGAACAGCTGCACCGACGGCTGGTGCGCGACCTCGTTCGGGTTCTCCGACCCGGAGTGGCCGATCAGCGGTTCGGGTGCGGAAAAGACCAGTCCGCCATGGCCCCTGCTGGGCGCGGCGGCAGGCTCTTCCGGAGTCTCGGCCGGTCGCTCGGCCGCGGTCTCGGGCTGGTGTTCGACCGGCGTCGCGGCCTGCTGGGCGACCGGAGTCTCGGCCGCCTGCGCCGCCGGAGCGTCACCTTCCGGCGGGCCGAGCGCGTCGCGGACGGATTCCGCGATAGCCCGGTCGACATTCGATTGCGCGCTCCGCGCGTCGGACCCCAACTCGGTGAGCTTGGCCAGGATGCGCTTACTCGTTACCCCCAGCAGCTTGGCGAGTGCGTGAACTCGGATTCGCTCCGGCAATTGTTCGGCATCCTGTGGTGTTGTTTCCAATGGCTCTTTTTCGGCCACGAAGTCTCCTCGGACCCCCGGGCGCGTCCCTCCCGGTAAGGAGTGAAGCGGCCGACGCGGGGGCACTGTCCGTTCGCCTCACGCCGCTCAGCGCAAGGTCATATGGTCTCGCCCCGCATGTCCGGTTATCACCATGTTGTTCGTCGGTTTGGGCTAACTGGTCACGCGGCGCCTGGCTGTTGGCTGAACTCCGCAGTTGTGAGCGCTCATCCAGCGTGCCGACGCGAACAACAAGCCCAGCGACCGGGCCTTTTGTCCGTGGCAGCGATGATCGGCATCGAACCGCGGTGTGTCATCCGGCTGCGATGGCCCCGATAGTCCACGTACCTGCGCGAACAGTCGGCATCAAAAGCAGCCGATGTCAGTATCCCATACCGAGCGCCGCGGTCTCACCGCGGCGCACGACCGAGTCCAACTCGCAAACTATTTTCAGGCGGGAAACTCCGGGAACCACAGAGCAATCTCGCGCTTGGCCGATTCGGGCGAATCGGACCCGTGTACCAGGTTCTCTTGCGTCTCCAGGGCGAAGTCTCCGCGAATGCTGCCGGGCACCGCCTTTTCGACCGGATCGGTGCCGCCGGCGAGCTGCCGGAACGCCGCGATCGCGCGCGGCCCCTCCAGGATGGCCGCGACAACCGGGCCGGAGGTGATGAATTCGATCAGGGAGCCGAAGAACGGCTTCTCGGCGTGCTCGGCGTAGTGGCCCTTGGCCAGGTCCTCGGACACATGCTTCAGCTCGAGGGCCGCGATCTTCAGGCCCTTGCGCTCGATTCGTACCAGCACCTCGCCGACGAGGCCACGGGCCACACCGTCCGGCTTGATGAGTACCAACGTCTGCTCAGTCACGGCGCACACTCTAACCGGCACCCCCGCCGGGTACCGAACCAGCGTTCGTCTGGGGGTGCGTGCGTCATGGTTCGAGGGGCACGACGGTGCCCCGCCACCGTGAACGGGGCGGGGCACCGAGGTTGGATCAGGGGGTTCCGGTGCAGGTCAGCAGAGGAAGTTGCTGCCCGTCGGCGGCCTGCCACCGATTCCACAGTCCGCGGAACCCGAGAGCGTCGACAGCAGCTTGGTCAGCCCGGTCGCGGAACCGGTGTCACTCGCACCGACCGGCGCGGCAGGCGCCGGCCCAGCGGGCTCCAGGCGCAGGCCCTGTTCGGCGGTCGCCTGTCCCGCTCCGATCAACGTGCCCACCGCGATCGCCCCGAGCACAACACTATTCGCCACAATCCGCTTCATAAGCACTACTCCTTCGCTAGCCGTACGGCGCCCTCTTCGGCGCCGTATCAGCGGCCACGGTAGGGAGTAGCGGTGCAGTCGGGCAGACCGAAGTTGTCTCGACCCCAAGACTTTCGACCCCGACGACAGGGGCAGCGCGCGGGCGCAACGGAAGGCCGGTGCAGATAAGAATCAGGAGGAACGCTGGATCCGCTGACTCGGCAGCAGGCCCTTCTCCATCCGCCCGCGGACATCCGCGCGCAGCACCAGGATGAACCCCCACACCACCGCGAACACCACGCCGATGATCCCGATCGACAGATGGATGAAGGTACCGAGCAGCACGAAAACCTGCAGCCCGAGGTTGAACGACATTGCCCACGACCGGCGCTGCAATCCGGCACCGAGGAACATCACCACGGCGAGCACCACCAGATACGTCCCCGAAGCCCAGGTCACTCCGCCGCCGACCGAGCCGACGACCGGCAGCGCCAGCAGCACCACGATCGCCTCGAGGATCAGCGTGCCCGCCATCACCCCGCGGAAGCCCTTCCACGGATCGGTCGCGGGTTCGGGCACCGAATCGGGTTGTGCGGTGGGCTCTGTCATGCGGGGTCCTTTCCGAACAGCGCGCGCGTCGCGCCCGCCGTCACTACGGAGCCGGTCACCACGACCCCGGCGCCGGACACCATCTCGCCGGACTCGCCGACTTCCTCGGCGATGGCGATCGCGGTCTCCAGCGCGTCCGGCAGCGTCGGCGCCGTGATCACCCGCTCGTCGCCGAAGCGCTGCACGGCGAGGTCGGCGAGCAGGTCGACGTCCATCGCGCGCGGCGAACCGTTGGCGGTGACGACGATTTCGTCGAGCACCGGTTCCAGCGCGGTGAGGATGCCGTCGGCGTCCTTGTCGGCGAGCACGGAGACCACACCGACCAGCTTGCGGAAGTCGAACTCCGCGGTCAACGTCGAGGCCAGCGCCTGCGCGCCCGCCGGGTTGTGTGCAGCGTCGATGAAGATGGTCGGCGCGCTGCGCATCCGCTCGAGCCGGCCCGGGCTGGTCACGCTCGCGAAACCCGCACGGACGGCCTCGATGTCGAGCTGGCGGTCGGCGCCGGCGCCGAAGAACGCCTCGACCGCCGCGAGCGCCAGCACCGCGTTGCGCGCCTGATGCTCGCCGTGCAGCGGCAGGAAGATCTCGTCGTACACCCCGCCGAGGCCTTGCAGTTCGAGCTGCTGGCCGCCGATCGCGATCTGCCGGGCCAGCACCCGGAACTCGCCGCCTTCCCGCGCCACCGCGGCGTCTACTTCGACGGCGCGGCGCAGCAGCACCTCCATCGCCTCGGGGTCCTGTTCGGCGATCACCGCGACGGTGTCGCGCGGAATCAGGCTCTCCGGCGCGCGTTTGATGATCCCGGCCTTCTCCCCCGCGATGGAGGTGAGATCGGTGCCGAGGTAGTCGGTATGGTCCATCCCGATCGGGGTGATCACCGCGACCTGCCCGTCGATCACGTTGGTGGCGTCCCAGGTCCCACCGAGACCCGTCTCCACGACGGCCACATCGACCGGCGCTTCGGCGAAGGCCGCGAACGCCATTCCGGTGAGCACCTCGAACTTGCTCATCTTCGGCCCGCCCACCTCGGCCGACTGCGCGTCGATCATCTCGATGAACGGTTGCAGCTCGCGGTAGGTCTCCACATACCTGGCCGGCGTGATCGGCGCGTTGTCGATGCTGATCCGCTCGGTGGCCAGCTGCAGGTGCGGGCTGGTGATCCGGCCGGTGCGCCGGTGCAGCGCGGTGAGCAGGGCGTCGATCATCCTCGTCACCGAGGTCTTGCCGTTGGTGCCCGCGACGTGGATCGCGGGGTAGCTCTGCTGCGGCGAGCCGAGCAGATCCATCAGCGTGGCGATGCGGGTGAGCGACGGTTCGATCTTGGTTTCCGGCCAGCGGGTGTCGAGTTCGGCCTCCACCAGCGCCATTTCGGCCAGCTCGACCGGGGACGGCCCGGAGCTCAGCCGCGGCCCGGCGGCCGGGTGCCGGAGCTCGTCGCCGTACTGGGGTTCGGGTTCGTGGTTCATTTGCCGCTCAGTTCCGCGAGCCGGGCACCGATGCGCGCCACCTCGGCGGCGGCGACTTCCTGGCGGTCTTTGATCTTCACGACCACCGGCTCCGGCGCCTTGGCGAGGAAGGCCTCGTTGCCGAGTTTGGCGGTGGTGCCCGCCAATTCCTTCTCGGCGGCGGCCAGGTCCTTCTCCAAGCGGCGGCGTTCGGCGTCCAGGTCGACCGCGCCGGAGGTGTCCAGCTCGACGGTGACGGTGGCACCGCTCAGCCGGACCTCGACGGTCGCGGTCGCCGCGAAGTCGGCGCCGGGCTCGGTGAGCCGGGCCAGGTTCGCCACGGAGTCGTGCAGTTCGGTGAGGCCGGCGGTGTCGAGGCCGATGAGCTTGGCCGCGACCTTCTGCTTGTCGGCCAGGCCCTGATCGCCCCGGAACCGGCGGATCTCGGTGATTAACCGCTGGGTGTCCGCGATGCGCTGCGCCGACACCTGATCGGTCGGCACACCGGAGGCCTGCGGCCAAGCGGCGATCACGAGGGACTCGCCGCCCGTCAACGCCTGCCACAGCGACTCGGTGACGAACGGGATGACCGGATGCAGCAGCCGCAGCACCGCGTCGAGCACGGTGCCGAGCACCAGCTGGGTGTTGTCGGCGCGGGCGCCTTCCTCGGCGAACTGCACCTTGGTCAATTCCAGGTACCAGTCACACAATTCGTCCCAGGCGAAGTGGTACAGCGCCTCGCAGGCCTTACCGAACTCGTAGCCGTCCAGCGCCGAATCCACCTCGGCGCGCACCTCTTCGAGCCGATCCAGGATCCAGCGGTCGGCGTCGGTGAGCTGGGCGCGGTCGGGCAGCGCACCCGTGCGCGCGCCGTTCATCAGCGCGAACTTGGTGGCGTTGAACAGTTTCGTGACGAAGCTGCGTGAGGCCAGCGCGTGCTGCTCGCCGACCGAGAGGTCGCCGCCGGGCTGCGCGCCGCGGGCCAGGGTGAATCGCAGTGCGTCGGCACCGTATTCGTTGATCCAGCTCAGCGGGTCGATGCCGTTGCCGCGCGACTTCGACATCTTCTTGCCGTACTGGTCGCGAATCAGGCCGTGCAGGAACACATCCTTGAACGGAACCTGCGACCCTTCCTTGCCGGCGGGCCCACCCGTCGCCCGACCACCACCCCCCACGGAATCGCTTCGCGATGCGGTTAACACGGCGTCGTTGCCGACGTAGGTACCGAACATCATCATCCGGGCCACCCAGAAGAACAGGATGTCGTACCCGGTGACGAGAACGCTTGTCGGATAGAACTTCTCGAGTTCCGCGGTGGCGTCGGGCCAGCCCATGGTGGAGAACGGCCACAGGCCCGAGGAGAACCAGGTGTCGAGCACGTCCGGGTCCTGCACGTAACCCTCGGGCGCGGTCTCGCCGGGGCCGACGCAGATGACGTCGCCCTCGGGGCCGTACCAGATCGGAATGCGGTGACCCCACCAGAGCTGCCGGGAGATGCACCAGTCGTGCATGTTGTCGACCCAGTCGAACCAGCGCGGCTCCGAGCTGGCGGGGTGAATCACGGTGTCGCCGTTGCGCACCGCGTCGCCCGCCGCCTTGGCCAGCGTGTCCACCTTGACCCACCACTGCATGGACAGGCGAGGCTCGATCGGCTCACCGCTGCGCTCGGAATGCCCCACGCTGTGCACGTACGGGCGCTTCTCGGCGACCACGCGGCCCTCTGCGGCCAACCGCTCACGCACCGCGACGCGGGCCTCGAACCGGTCCATGCCGTCGAATTCGGTTCCGGTGTCGATGATCCGGCCGCGCTCGTCCATGATGTTGGGCATCGGCAGGTTGTGCCGCAGCCCCATCTCGAAGTCGTTCGGGTCGTGCGCGGGGGTGATCTTCACTGCGCCGGAACCGAACTCGGGGTCGACGTAGTCGTCGGCGATGATCGGGATCTGCCGCCCGGTGATCGGGTGCTCCAGGGTGGTGCCGATCAGCGCGCGGTAACGCGGGTCCTCCGGGTGCACGGCCACCGCGGTGTCGCCGAGCATTGTCTCCACCCGGGTGGTGGCCACGATCACGTGCGGCTCGTTGTCGTCGAGCGAGCCGTAGCGCAGCGAGACGAGCTCGCCGTCGACGTCCTCGTACTTGACCTCGATATCGGAGATGGCGGTGCGCAGCGCGGGCGACCAATTGACCAGTCGCTCGGCGCGGTAGATCAGCCCGGCGTCGTAGAGCCGCTTGAAGATCGTCTGCACGGCCTGGGAGAGGCCGTCGTCCATGGTGAACCGGTCGCGGCTCCAGTCGACGCCGTCGCCGAGCGCGCGCATCTGCCACTGGATGGCGCCGCCGGACTCACGCTTCCAGTCCCACACCTTGTCGATGAACAGCTCGCGGCCGAAGTCTTCCTTGGTCTTGCCGTCGACGGCGAGCTGCTTCTCCACGATGGTCTGGGTGGCGATGCCCGCGTGGTCCATGCCCGGCAGCCACAGCACCTCGTAGCCCTGCATGCGCTTGCGGCGGGTGAGGGCGTCCATGATCGTGTGGTCGAGGGCGTGGCCCATGTGCAGGTTGCCGGTGACGTTCGGCGGGGGCAGCACGATCGAGTAGGGCGGCTTGTCGCTGGTGGCGTCGGCCTCGAAATAGCCAGCGGCTACCCAGCGCTCGTACATCGAGGCCTCTACCTCGCCGGGGTTCCAGCTCTTGGGGAGGGCATCGGCACGATTACGCGAATTGTCAGGGGCTGCGCTGGTCACCCGACGATTCTAGTGGTCGGGCTCAACCGTTTTCCGCAGGGTGCGGGGCGACGCCGGAATCAATCCCGTCGTGCGGCGATTCGGTGCGCGGTGGCGGCCGGACGGCGGCTGAGCCCGGTGGCTCGCGGCGCGGTGGACAGGCCGAGCCCCGGGTCATGTGAAACTTGCCGACGTGAGTGAGCTCGGCGAATTCCTGAGGGGCAAGCGCGCGTCGATCGCGCCGGAGCAAGTCGGTCTGCCGCCCGTCGGCAATCCACGCCGGGTAAGCGGGCTGCGTCGCGAAGAGGTCGCCCAGTTGGCCGGGCTGAGCGTCGATCAGTACACCCGGCTCGAGCTCGGCCGGGTGACCCACGTCTCGGACGAGGTGCTCGCCGGGATCGCGCGGGCCCTGCTGCTGACCGAGGAGGAAGTGTCCTGCCTGCGGCGACTGGGGTCGCGGCATCGGTTGCCGCACAACGAGACTGCCCAGGATCCGGACAAAAAGTAAGGCGGAGTCTTCGGTGGATGAGGGACACCGAAGACTCCGCCTACACCAGAAAGCTTACCGTCCCAGCTGGAAGGGTTCTCGAATCCATAAGCAATTCTCAGCTTCCGGCATTTTCTACCCCTGATCTCCGGATTAACCGGTCGAAACGGGCATCTGGGCGGCCGCTTGCGCCAGGTCGACGTTGATCGCGACGGCCGCCGAATAGCCCGCCGACGCCGCGCCGACGACCTGGGCAGCTGGGTTCGCGACATTGCCCGCCGCCCAGACGCCCGGCACGCTGGTCCGCCCGGACGGGTCGCCGACCACCCAGCCCTTCTCGTCGAACTCACAATCCAGGGCGTGCAGCAGGTCGGCATTGGGCACGAAGGTAGGGGCGACGAACACGGCCGAGCAGGGCACCGCGCGCCCGTCGACCAGTTCCACGCCGCGCAAGGTGCCGTCGATGACGAGTCGAGCGACCTCGCCCTCGACGATCCGAACGCCGCGCGCCGTGAGCTGGGCCCGATCGGTGTCGGACAACTCCATCGTGTGCTGGAACAAGGTCACCTCGGCCGACCACTGCGGCAGCACCAGAGCCAGATGCGGCACCCGCGGGTCGACACCGCCGAGCAGACCGAGCGGCCGATTGCGCACCTCGTATCCGTGGCAGTACGGGCAGTGCAGCACGTCGATGCCCCACCGCTCGCGCACGCCGGGCAGGTCAGGCAGCTCATCACGCAGTCCCGTGGCGACCAGGATGCGCCGTGCGGTAAGGATCCGTCCGCTTGCCAGTCGAACGGTGAAATCATCTCCGGTGTCGGGGTTTTCGACGCCGGTCACTAAATCATCGATCAGCTCACCGCCGTATCCGGCGACCTCCGCCGCGCCTCGCTCCAGCAGCTCACCCGGCGGCATGCCGTCTCGGGTGAGGAATCCGTGCATGTGTTCGGCGGGCGCGTTGCGTGGCGCACCACCTCGCACTACCGCCACCGTGCGCATGGACCTGGTCAGCACCAGCGCCGCGGACAGTCCCGCCGCACCCCCACCGACGACCACTACGTCATATTTTTCGCTCATGCCTCCGCCTCGCTGACGCTCGGCTCCGGCACGAGCGAATGCTCGGCTGTGTCCATTGTTCGCTCGCTCATCTAGCGATCACCTCCGCTGAAGAGGTTGCCGGTCTCGTCGCGATTACAGCAACTTATATTGCCGTTTCCGGGAATTCGAGGTGCACTGGAGTCATGCAGAACCAGCCGACCATCGCCGCCGCGCTCGCCGATATCGGTCCGCGGCTCAAGGCGGCGCGCACGCACCGCAATGTCACGCTGACGGCCTTGGCGGAGTCCACCGGGATCTCCAAGAGCACCCTGTCCCGGCTGGAGTCCGGGCAGCGCCGCGCCAGTCTGGAATTACTGTTGCCGATCGCGCTCGCTCTACAGGTGCCGCTGGACGAACTCGTCGCCGCACCGAGGATCGCCGACCCCCGCGTGCATGCTCCGGCACGAAAGGTTAACGGTATCACCGTGTTTCCGCTCACTCGCCAGCCGGGACCGTTGCAAGCCTTCAAGATGGTGATGCCCGCCGATCGCACCGAGCCGGAGCCGCGGGTGCACGAAGGGTATGAGTGGCTGTACGTACTGTCCGGTCGGCTACGGATGGTGCTCGGCGAGCACGACATCGTCCTCGGACCTGGCGAAGCCGCCGAATTCGATACCCGGCAACCACATTGGTTCGGTTCCACCGGCCGTGGTCCGGTCGAAATTCTCAGCCTCTTCGGGAGTCAGGGCGAGCGCATGCACGTCCGCGCGCGCAGCCGCGGCGGCCGATCGGAATAGTCACGATTCGACCGCGCCCGTATTGTCCGTTGTTGCGATATCGGCCGCGGATGCGGAGGCTGGAGGATGTGAGTGAAAAATCAGGGTTTTCCCCGTTGCCGGAACAAGTCCGGCTAGGGACTCTGGAAGAGGTGAACCCTCCGCTCGTCGTGCTGCCACCACACTCCCCCGAGGCGATATCGTCTTTCCTCGCACCGGATGCCGTGCACGATCTGCGCGGCCGGGTCATCGATGAATTGCAGTATCCGCCCATGGCGGCGCTGGTCGTCGCCGGGATACCGGGGGCGGGCAAGAGCACGGTGCTGCGCCGGTTCTTCGGCGCCACCACCGAGGCGGAAGACCCGTCCGGCGGGCCGGAAGGATCGCTCGTGCTGGACTCGCTGCAAGCCCGGAATCGGTTGCGGCACCGGCTCGGCTGGCTGCCGTATTCGCTGTGGCGGCCGGTCGTCCACGTTGTGCACTTCGCGGGAATTCGTAGGGCACTGCGGGATACGGAGGGACCGGTGGTCATCCACGACTGTGCCACCACCGGCTGGGCGCGGTGGATCATCGCCCTCTGGGCCGCGGGGTACGGCAGGGAGCTGCACGTGATCCTGCTCGATGTGCCCGCCGCCGAGGCCCGCGCCGGGCAACAGTCGCGCGGACGGCGGTCCAATCGAATGACCTTCGTACTGCACTGCTTTCGCTGGCGGCGGTTGATGCAGCGACTGCGGGCGGGTGGCGGTCTGCGGCCCGCGCCGGAGTCACTGGTGATCGTCGACCGGAGCAACATCAATCAGATGAACCGGGTCACCTTCGCCGCTTAGGAAGTTCGCTCGCGCCATCCGAAAGAACGCCCGCACCGGTTCGCGCCGTGACGCCTTTGCCACTGAACGATTCCGTCAAGTGCCGTAACCGCGCGGCGTGGGCTCGTCCGGGGTCCGCCGGAATCGGGCGCATCCAGCAGTCACCGGAACTGGTAGGCGTGAGCAGGTCCGGCGGATACTGAACCGGCCGGCGTGGGGCGCCTCAGGGAACCAGCACCGTGAGCGCGCCGGGTACAGCGCGGATGGTGATCGGCAACGTGCCCGCAGGTTCACCGTCGGCAGTCGCCGGAGCGCCGGGCGCGGTCAGGGTGATCTCGGCGGCGCGATACTGCTTGACCTCAGGGTGATTCTGCCGTTTACCTGCGGACAGCGCGGGCAGCAGCCGCAGCATTTCTACCCGGGACAGTCCGCCGACCACGGTGAGATCGAGCAGGCCGTCGTCCAGCACCGCGTCCGGGCAGATCAGCATGCCGCCGCCGTAGGTGCGGGTATTGCCGACCGCGACCATCACCGCATTGGTGGCCACTTCCGAACCCGTCCCCGGGTTCGTCAGCCCTTCGGTGACCGCGCCGGCCAGCTCGACCCGATAGGGCACGGTGAACCGGCCGGAGATCTCGGCCAGCGCGGCGACGGTGTAGCGCAGCCGTCCCCTCGGCCAGCGCATAGCGTTGGCGCGCAAAGTAACTCGGGCGTCGAATCCGGTGCCGGTGACGGTGACGAACCACATCGGCGCCGATCCCGGTGCGGACGGTTCGATCCGGCCGAGGTCGATGGTCCGGATCTTCCCGTCGGCCACCAGGTCGGCCGCGGCGGCCGGATCCTCGCTGGGCACGCCCAGTTCCCTGGCGAGATCGTTGCCGGTACCCGCCGGAACCATGCCGAGCGGAACACCCGTGTGTGCGACGGCGTCGAGGGTCACGTTGATCAGTCCGTCGCCGCCGATGCAGACCACCGCGTCGCCGTTGCCCTGCGCGATCGAGTCCCGCACCAGCCGAACGGTTTCGGCGGCCGACGGCGCGCGCACCTCGGCGATCTCGACCCCGCGTGCCCGCAACCGTGCCATTGCCGCATCCGCGACGTCGTGTCCCGCGCGCGGGTTGGTCACCACGGTGACCGCACGCACGGTTCGAATCGAATTCTGCGTCACGGGATCAGCTTTCCAGGATTGAGGATGCCCGCCGGGTCCAATTCGGCTTTCACCGCGCGCAATACGCGGACCCCGAGTTCGCCGACCTCGGCGGGTAGCCACGGGCGGTGGTCGGTGCCGACCGCGTGATGGTGGGTGATGGTGCCGCCGTTGGCCACGATCGCGTCGCCGACAGCCTGCTTTGCCGTGTGCCACTGCGCGATCGGATCATCGAGCTGCTTGGCGACCACGGTGAAGTACAGCGACGCACCGGTCGGGTAGGTGTGCGAGATGTGGCACATGACCAGCGGCGGGGTGCCCTGCCCGGTGAGCGAATCGGTCAGCGCGGCAGTCACCTTCGCCTTGAGCACACCGAGGTTCGCCCAGGTAGTCGCGGTCTCCAGCGTTTCGCACAGCACGCCGACGTCCAGCAGCGCATCGCGCATGTAGGGCGCGCCGAACCGACCTTGTTCCCATTCCCTGGCCGGAGTTTCGCCGAGCGCGGTGCCACCCGCCGCGGTGAGCAAGGCGCTCGCCTCGGCGCTGCGTGCCGCGACATGCGCCGCAGTGCCCTCGAAGGTGGTGATGGCCAGGCAGCCGGCGATCGCGTTGCCGCCGATATCGCTGGCGCGGGCCAGATTGACCCCGGTCTCGGCCTCATCGGACAGGCGAAGCACCGTCGGTGCGGCACCGGCCTGCACGACCGAACGCAGTGCGGCGGCGCCGGTTTCGAAGTCGGGGAACGACCACCCTTGGTAGGCGGTGGTTTCCGGCATGGGGTGGACGCGCACGGTGACCTCGGTGATCACGCCGAGCGCGCCTTCCGAGCCGACGAACAGCTCACGCAGGTCCGGGCCCGCCGCCGAGGCGGGCGGACGGCCGAGTTCCAGTGTGCCGGTGGGGGTGGCGATCTTCAGCCGCTGCACCATGTCGTCGAACCGCCCGTACCCCGCCGAGGCCTGCCCGGACGACCGGGTGGCGGCGAACCCGCCGATGCTGGCGAATTCGAAGCTCTGCGGGAAATGTCCGAGCGAAAGCCCTTGCGCCCGAAGCAGTTCCTCCGCGCGCGGGCCGGTGAGCCCGGCACCGAGGGTGGCCATGCCGCTGACCGGGTCGATATCGGACACCCCGTCGAGCCTGCGCAGGTCCATCGCGACCACGGTGTCGAAGCGGCCGCGCACCGGATCGACGCCGCCGACCACGCTGGTGCCGCCGCCGAACGGCACGACCGCGATGGCGTGCTCGGCGCAGTAGGCCAGCACGGCGAGCACCTGCTCGTGATCGGCGGGGAAGACGATGGCGTCCGGGGCGTCCTGCGGGCCCTCGGCACGGCGACGCAGTAGGTCAGGGGTGCTCTTGCCGCCGGCATGCCGCAAGCGGTCGCGGTGGTCGGTCGAGACATTGTCCGGGCCGACCACCTCGACCAACCCGTCTCGTCGGGTAGGCGTCAGCGCCGACTCTCGAAGTGGCACTTCGCCCTCATCGCGGCGCGCCACCGGGTCGCCGGACACTCCGAACACCTGCGTGAGGAGGCCCCGGATCTGTGCCGACAACGGCTTGTGTCCGGCCGGAATGCCCCAGGCATCCCAGACCATACTCGCCACGGCCTCGGCTGCGCCCGAGTTTTCTGCCGGAGCCGATGCGTCGCCGGGGTACTTCTGCGTCTCGACCATGCGTTACAGTTTGACATAGAATGTCAAGCAGTAACGAGCCGACCTCACCGAGGTGAACCTTTGACCGCTCCCGACGACCCGCTCTCCGCCATCGATCTCGCGATCCTCGATGCCGCCCGCCGCTGCGTGGCGGAGTTCGGCGTGCGCCGCACCACGCTCACCGAGGTGGCCCGGCGTGCGGGCGTCAGCAGGCCGACCGTCTACCGACGCTGGTCCGACACCGGGGCGCTGGTCGCCGAGCTGCTGGTCCGTGAGCTGCGCGCGATCGTCGACGCCACCATGCCCACCGGAGGGCCCGGCCGCACCCGGCTGGTCACCGGCATCGTCGCGGGAGCCGCGAAGGTTCGCTCGAACCCGTTGTTCGGCAAGATCTTCCGTGCCGACACCGACCTGATGCTCACCTATGTCTTCGGCCGCCTCGGCCGCAACCAGCGTGCTTTGATCGAGCTGTTCGCTGCGGGCATTCGAGACGGCCAGCAGGACGGGTCAATTCGCGAAGGCGACCCCGAGCAGCTGGCCACCATGCTCCTGCTGATCGCGCAATCCGCGGTCCAGTCGGCAGGCACGGTCGAACCACTACTCGCCGGAGCCGGCCTGGACACGGAGCTGTCCCACGCACTCGACGGCTATCTCGTGCCGGCCGATCGGCACGGCACCGACCTCGGAAAGGCACTGCGATGAACCGGAATTCGGTTGTCACCGGAGACTCGGCCCTGAACGCGGAACGCCGCGCCAGGGAGCTGCGGCAGCTCGGTGACGGGGGCGAGATCGACGTCCTGGTGATCGGCGGCGGCGTCACCGGTGCCGGCGCCGCACTCGACGCGGTGGCCCGCGGACTGCGCACCGTGCTGGTGGAGCGGCACGACCTCGCGTTCGGTACCAGCCGGTGGAGTTCGAAGCTGGTGCACGGCGGGTTGCGGTATCTGGCCAGCGGCCAGGTGGGCATCGCGCACGAAAGTGCCGTGGAGCGCGGCATTCTGATCCGCACCACGGCACCGCATCTCGTCCGCCCGCTGCCGCAGCTGGTGCCGCTGCTGCCCGGCATCGGAGCCGCGCAGAGCGCGCTGGTACGGGTGGGTTTCCTGGCGGGTGACGCGCTGCGCCGCGGCGCGGGCACCCCGGGCGCGATCCTGCCCCGTTCCCGCCGGGTCGCGGCCGCCGAGGCATTGCGGCTCGCACCGACCGTGCGCCGCGACGGGCTGCGCGGCGGCCTCCAGTCGTGGGACGGTCAGCTCGTCGACGACGCCCGCCTGGTGGTCGCCTTGGCGCGCACCGCGGCCGCGCACGGCGCGACGGTGCTGACCCGCGTGGAAGCGCTTGACGTGAACGGCAATTCGGCACGCCTCCGGGACACCCTGACCGGTGAGACCCTGTCCGTGCGCGCCCGCGCCGTCGTCAACGCCACCGGTGTGTGGGCCGACGAGGTCGATCCCAGCATCGAGTTGCGCCCGAGCCGCGGCACCCACCTGGTGTTCGACGCCGCGTCGTTCGGCGGGCTCACCGCCTCGCTGACCGTCCCGGTGCCGGGCAGCACCAGCCGTTTCGTCTTCGCCTTCCCCGCCGCGCACGGCCGGGTGTACCTGGGCCTGACCGACGAGGACGCCCCCGGCCCGGTCCCGGACGAGCCGAAACCCACCGAGTCCGAGATCGATTTCCTGCTCGACACCATCAACACCGCGCTCCGTGAACCGTTGACCCGTGCCGACATTCGCGGCACCTACGCGGGCCTGCGTCCGCTGCTGAAGACCGCCGACGACAGCACCGCCGACATCTCCCGCAAGCATGCGGTCCTGCACTCCCCCACCGGAGTCATCACCATCGTCGGCGGCAAACTCACCACCTACCGTCAGATGGCCGAGGACGTCATCGACGCGGCCGTCACCCGCGCCGGACTGACCGCGGGCCCCTGCCGCACCAAACGACTTCCGTTGGTAGGCGCGGTTTCCGGCGCCGCGCGCGATCGCGTCGACGCGCCCCCGGTGCTGATCGACCGCTACGGCAGCGAAGCAGCGACCGTGCTCGCCGCCACCCAGCACAATCCGGCACTGGCCCAACCGGTGGCGCCCGGGATAGACGTCACCGCAGCGGAATTCCACTTCGCCGTCACCCACGAGGGCGCACTCGACGCCGACGACCTGCTCGACCGCCGCACCAGGATCGGCCTGATCGCCGAAGACCGCACGGCCGCCACCCCGGCCGCGATGGCCGCGCTCGCGCCGGCCACCTAGGTCCGGTCGCCCACGGAGGCGCCGGATGGGACTTTGGCGACAGCCCTAGGTTTCCGAGACGGACCCGTCGAACGTCCACGAGTCGATATCGGCGCACATGGTGGCCCGCGGCCAACCGTCGAGGCCGTGGGCGGCTTCGGCGGCGCGGATGGCGTGCAGACCCGGTGTCTGCTCCTCTTCGGACAGGTAGCGGAAGCCGAGGCGCTCGTAGTACGGGCCGTTCCAGGCGACGTCGACGAAGGTGGTGAGGGTGATCGACTGCATGCCATGGTCTTTGGCCCAGAACACGGCGTGGTCGATGAGCTGCTTGCCGATCCGGCGGCCCCGGTGGTCGGGGTGCACCGACACCTGATCGATGTGCGCCATCTGGTCGACGACGCCGAGGACCAGGTAACCGATCGGGTGGTCGCCGTCGTCGGTCCAGACCCACGCGCGTCCGGCGCGCTGGAATTCGCGCAATGTTTCTAACGGCGGCGGTTCATCCTCCGCCACGGCTGTCATACCGATTTCCGCGAACGGTCTACCCGCTGCGATCTCGATATCCTGCAGGACTGGCAAGTCGTCCTCGGTCGCCGGTCGGATCACGGACACCTTCGCATCATAGAGATCAGGTGGCGGGCGTGGCGAGAATGCCCTCGATCAACACCCGAAGTGCCCAGCGGGCACGCTGGTCTCCCTCGCCCGACATCATGGTGTCTCCCAGGGCCACGATCATCGGATAGCGCTCGGCCGGCAGCGCGGCGAAGCGCTCGCGGACCTCGGCGAGGTGCGCCTCGGCACGCATCCCTTTGGTGTTGTAGGCGCTCTGTTCGGCGGCGACCGCGGTGATGTGCAGGAACAGCAGGTCGACAGCCCACGAGTTGGTGCGCTCGTCCACGCCGCCCGCAGCGAGCAGCGCCAGCATCCGGTCGATGAGCACGAGTGCGTTCGTCCCGGTCGGGATCGCCCCGAGTGCGACGAGCGCCAGTCCCTCGTGCCGGCTCATCGCTACGACCGCCGCCTCGACCAGGGCGAACAGTCGTTCACGCCAGGTGCCGTCGGTCGGTTCCTCGATCGTGCCGAGCACGTGGTCGAGCATGGCGGCCATCAGGTCGTCGCGGTTGGCGACGTAGACGTAGAGCGAGGCCGCGCCGGTGTCGAGTTCCTGGGCGACGCGGCGCATGGTCAGCGCGGCCTGGCCGTCCTGATCGAGAACGCGCAGGCCGGTTTCGATGATCACGTCGCGGCTGAGCGGCGCCTTCGCGGGGCGAGCTCGGCGGCTGAGAGGTGCTGGGTTCATGACCACGCCTCGCTCGGCCGTGCCGAAACCACCTGGTCGCTTTCCGCGCTCGCTCATGGCGTCGAGCATACGCGTTGAACGAACACTGTTTGACACGAACAGCGTTCGTTTCGTACTGTCGCCCTCAACGAACAACGTTCGTAACGATCGAAGTTCGATCCCGCTCCACCTCGAAGGAGGTGTCCCATGTCCATCCCCACCTTGTCCACAGCGGCAAATCCGCAGGTCAACAGCCGCATGTGGGCAATACTCGCCGTCATCCTCGCGGCAGACATTCTCGACCTGTTAGACGCGACGATCACCAACATCGCCGCGCCGACGATCGCTGCGGACCTGCGCGGCGGCCAGGGCTTGATCCAGTGGCTCGGCGCGAGTTACGCCCTCGCCCTCGGCGTGCTGCTCGTCGTCGGCGGCCGGCTCGGCGATCGCTTCGGTAAGCGCCGCCTGTTCCTGATCGGGCTCGCCGGGTTCACCGTCGCCTCGGTCGCCTGCGGCCTGGCCTTCGATCCGGTCTCGATCATCGTGGCCCGCCTGGTCCAAGGCGCGTTCGGCGCGCTGCTCATCCCGCAGGGCTTCGGCATCCTCACCGCGGTGTTCCCGCGCGAACAACTGGGCAAGGCGTTCAGCGTCTTCGGACCTGCCCTTGGCCTGTCCGCGGTGGGCGGGCCGATCCTGGCCGGCTTGCTGATCGACGCCGATCTGTTCGACCTCGGTTGGCGCGCCATGTTCCTGATCAATATCGGGCTGGGCGGTGCCGCGTTCGCCGCCGCTTACCGCCTGCTGCCGCCCGACACCGGTGACCGCTCCGTCGCCATCGACGGGCTCGGCGCGGGACTGCTCGGTGTCGCCATGTTCGGTGCGCTGTTCGGGCTCATCGACGGTGCGGCCAGCGGCTGGACCGTGCTGCCCCTTGGCTGTCTCGTCGGCGGTCTGATCTGCTTCGGCCTGTTCATTCGGCGTCAGCTGACCGCCGCGGAACCGCTGGTCCGGCCGACGCTGTTCCAGAACCGGGGCTTCACCTCGGGACTGCTGCTCGGACTCGTGTTCTTCGCCGCGGTGTCCGGATTGCTCTACGTGCTGTCGCTGTTCCTGCAAACCGGGCTCGGCTACAGCCCGACCGGTGCCGCGCTCGGTCTCGCGCCGCTGGCCGTGGGGATCGTGCTCGCCTCGATCGCGGCGCATCAGTTCATCGCCCGGCTCGGTCGCGACCTCATCTTGATCGGCTTGCTGATCACACTGGTGGGCATCGGCTTGCTGCTCGTGCTCGCACTGACCGCCGGAACAACGGTCGGCCCCTGGGCGCTTGCGGTGCCCGTCTTGATCCTCGGGCTCGGCATGGGGACCTGCTTCGGCACCGTCTACCAGGTCACCGTCGGTGATATCGAGCAGGCTGAAACCGGCAGTGCCAGTGGGTCTCTCACTGCCGTGCAACAACTCGCGAATGCCATCGGCGCGGCCGCCGTCACCACGGTGTACTTCCACACCGTTGGCTCGGGGCAGGCGCACGCATTGATCGTCAGCCTGGTGCTGGTTGCCGTCAGCACCGTCGTCTGCTGCGCATTGGTTCGGCTGATGCCACGCAACGCACCGGCCGTGCACTGACCCGCCGCTGTGCCTGTCCGCCAGCGGCAGACCGGCACACCCCACCAATTCGCTACTCACCAAGGACTTCTCATGATTCTCGTTACCGGCGGCCGCGGCGCGGTCGCCACCAACCTGCTCGACCTGCTGCGCGCCGACGACCTTGCCGTCCGTGTCGGATCCGCCCACCCCGAGCAACTCCGAGTTCCCGCGGACGTGCCGACCGTCGCCTGTGACCTGACCGATCCGACCACTTTTCCCGCGGCCCTCGCCGATGTCACCTCGGTATTCCTATACGCGGAGGGCACAACCATCAGCGAATTCGTCACCGCCGCAACTGAAGCCGGTGTCGAGCACATCGTCCTGCTGTCCTCGTCCTCGGTGCTCGATCCCGACGCCGCGACCAACCCGGTCGCGAAATCGCACCTCGACGCCGAGCTCGGACTCGCCGACGCCCCGATGACCGTCAGCGTGCTGCGCCCGGGCGCCTTCGCCGGCAATGCCCGTGGTTGGGCCTGGGCGATCAAGGCGGGCCGGCCGATCAGCCTGCCGTACCCGAACGCCTACGGCGATCCGATCCACGAGCTCGATATCGCCGAGGCCGCGTATACCCTGCTCACCGAGCCGGGCTCGCGGGGCGGCCAGTACCACCTGACCGGACCCGAGACCCTCACCTTCACCGAGCAGCTCGGCCGCGTCGGCCAGGTCATCGGCCGCTCCATCGCCATCGACCACGTGACTCCCGAAGCATGGAAACAGCAGATGGCCGAGTACATTCCCGGCCACTTCGCCGACGGCCTGCTCGCGTACTGGCGCCGCTGCGACGGTGCGCCGAGTCCGATCACCGACGATGTCCGCACCCTGACCGGGCGACCGGCCCGTACCTTCACCAGCTGGCTCGTGGAGAATGCCGCCCTGTTCACCGGCTGAACTCGGGCACCTGATCCGTTTCCGACAGCCGCACATCCGGCTGTCGGAAACGTTTGCGCCGACCGGCGGCAAGGGCGACGCGCGGACCGGTACCCGAACCGGGTGTCGGCGAGACGGTCGCCACACTTGCGCTCTGGACCGAATAGGACGAACACCATCACCGCCTGTGGCGTGCCCGACGCCGACAGACCGACCAGAATCGTGGCGGCACTGGCGGATTCAGCGGTCGACAAATTCTTCCGATCGGTAGCGCCGATGTGCGCAGACGTAGCCCCGCAGCCCCTCGGCGCGCCGATCCACCCGGCGCACACGCTCTATGCTGGCTTCGAATGTCGGTAGTGCGCCGGGAAGGAGGGCGCGGATGCGCAGCAAATCATCCACCGTTGGTATCGCGCAGGGTGACGGCCTTGTCGCGCGCTTCGGTGGCGTAGTCGTCTATCTGGCGGGGGAAACCGCCTCCACGGACCGGATCCTCGGCGCGATCGAGGCGGTCGCGGAGGCGGCGCATCCCGGCGCGGCGCTCGCGCAGCGGCTGGCGGCCGTGGTTTTCGGCAGCACGTCCGAGACTCCGCCGTTCGGAGTGGTCGCCCCGACCGACGACGGCACCCTGATCCTGCTGCGCGGACCGGTCTTCGCTGAGATCAGCGGCGCGGAAGGGACCAGGCGGCTGGACGGTTCGCGCGCGTTCACCTGGGTGGACGAGATCGTGCGCGAACCACTGCGCCGGATCACCGTCGGCACGGACATCGGCAAACCGCTGAAAGCATTGCCGCGCACCGATCTGCGCGCCGGCGTGGTTCCCGGTGGTGGCTTCGTCCTGAATGTCGCGCTCAAGCGTGCGGGCAAAGCGGCCAAGAGTGCTGCGGCACCCCGCCCGCCGGCCGGCGGCTCGGCAGCCGAGCCGCCGCCGACCGCCGCCGCCGGATTCGCCGCGACACCCGAAACCACCGGTGCCGATGTGGCGGTCGACGCGTCGGCTGCCACGGTTTCTCCCTCCGATACCGCGGCGGCCGCGAGCGTGTCGTCGGTCGTCCGGGCATCGCCGGCCAACCGGACCCCCTCGGCTACCCGGTCCGGCGCGGCTCAGTCCTCGTCGGCACCCCCACCCACGTCCACCCGGGCCGCGACCTCCACCACGAGCCAGCCGTCGGAATCGGCGCGGCCACGCATGCGGCCACGGCCGCCGATCGGCAACCGTCCCGCGGCGGATCGTCCACTCGCCTGGTCGCAAACCCACCACCCCGGGCCACGACCCGAACCTGTTGCGCTGCACAAGACCTCGGCCGACCACGTGGCTCGCATCGTCCGCCCCGCCGCCGAGCAGGACCAGGCTGTCGGCAACCTGATCCTGGAGAACGGCGCGGCCTATCCCCTGGACCGCCCCTACGTCATCGGCCGCGGCCCGCAGGCCGACGACTCCGTCCGTTCCGCCACTGCAGCGCCCATCGTGATCCAACGCGACCGCCACGTCTCCCGTGTGCACGCCTACGTCTCGGTCGACCGCGGCAAGGTCTTCGTCCGCGATGCCACCGCCACCTCCGGCACCTTCATCGCCCCGCCCGGCACCGACCAGTGGACCCGAATCGGCACCTCCCCCACCGAACTCCGCCCCGGCTGGAGCGTCCGCATCAGCGATCGAGTGATCACCTACCGGGGCAGTGACGAGAAGGACGGCGACCGTCGAGAATCCGAGTGACGCACGCAGTGGCGTGAACCGCTGGGAATTATGTTCCGGCGCAATCGATTACGGCGACCAAGGCAGCTGACTCGGCGTTGATGGCGCACGGCGATCACCATCAGTCCACCAGCCGCCTCACCGTCGAGGGCGGGCGCAGCGACCTGCGACCGGCGACAGCCGACTCATCATTGGCAGCAGGCCCAGCGATCACGACCAATCCGGCAGCTCACTCATAGTCCACGGCGGGCGCAGCGACCTACGCCCGTCGGCAGCCGACGCATCATTGATAGGGGGCGTGGCGATCACCTCGACAGCCGACTGACCGTTGACAGCAGCCGCGGCGATTACGCCCCCTTCGGCAGCCGACTCGTCATCGACGCCCGGCGCGACGAATCCGACCCCCCGGCAGCCCACTCATCGTTGACGGCGGGCGCGGCGAAGATAGCGGCGGCGCTTGCCGATTCGGCGTGCGCCGACGGACGCTGCCAGGCCTGCGGCGGCGGCGAGGGCGGCGGCGCCTGCGGTGGTCGCTATTGCCGGTAGGTGGCCGAGGAGGATCCAGGCACCGCCGACGAGGGCGACGGCGAGCAGGGCAGCACTGATGATCAGGCCCACACTGTTGGCGAATCCACCGCGGCCCCTACGTAAGCGGCGCATGTTCGACTCGAGGTAGGCGAGGGAGAACAGGGCGAGCAGGACGACGCTCGCGGCGGTGACGGTGGTTGCCGGGCGCTGGACGGCCTGCATTTCCACTCGCTCGGTGGCGATTTCGCTGTTGTTCCGCAGCAGGACGAGCTCACCGGTGAGGTGCCCCGCCATCACGTACTGATTGATCGGCGCAGGCAGCGTGGCCCCTGGCTCACCCGGTATGAACGGCACGACTTCGCCGACGAGCGGCACACCGAGCAGCGTCACCTTCAGCGAAGCGGCGTCCGCGTCGATCCCATTGACGCGCAACGGGACCGGCTTCGTCAGATCGACTTCGACGGGCGTCGTGGCCGGATCGACCCCACCGAGGGTGACCGCGCCCGGTGCCAAGTCACCACCGATCGATGACTGACCGAACCCCGAGACCACCAGCGCCACCGCCGCAATCGCGAGGACCACCGCAACGGCGAACGGTACCCGTGGCGATTCGAAGGTGACGACCTCCTGGATGAGCACCAGGTCCCGTCGATCGATCTCGGCCAGCCGCGCCCCGTTGTCGGGCATCGGCTGCAACGGCCGCACCCGAGTCACCGGACCACGAAACGGCATCGCGCCCTGCGTCTGTGCCGGAGGCCGTATAGGTGGCCGAGTCCCAGCCGGAGGGTACGCACCTGGAGGCCGACCGCCCACTGGATGACCACCCACCGGTCGTGGATCAGTCGGCGGACGTGCACCACCCTCAGGCCGAGATCCGGCCGGATACCACTGCACGGTTGGCGGAGCATTCCCCGCCGACCCAGCCGTCGACCGCGGCGGCTCACTCTCCAGCGCAGGCCCGAACGGCGGCGCCACCCCCGATCCCTCGGACGGCGCAACGGATTTCGATGCCCCGCCAGGAAACCAGGGCGTGGTCGGCGGGGCGGCACCGAATGGCTGTGCCGCCGACAGGGACTCCGTGTCCGACGACGTACCTCGCTCCGAAGGTGTGTCAGACGCGGCCGATCCCGATGGAACGCTTGGCTCCTGTGGCCCGCTGGGCATTGCCGGTCGAAACGGCGGTGGGGTTCGATAGGCATTCGGAGGCACGTTATCGCCTGGGAGTGCGCCAGTCTTGCCAAAGGATGAGGCGGTTTCGCCAGTGGGCGAGCTGGTTCGACCAGAGACCGGGCCCGCTCCTCCAGGTGAGCCGGTTCCGCCCGAGGTCGGGCCAGTTCCGCCAGAAAGCGAGCCGATTGACCGAGTAGCTCCGCCGGCCTCGCCAGTTCCGCTGGGGGACAGCGCTGTTCCGCCCGCCGAATACGGTTGGATACCAGGTCGCGGCCCAGGGGTGACCGGTGGTGTGCGGCGGTGCCGAACAGATCCACGACTCGACATCCGCCCACTTCCAGTAGCGGCGGCAACAATCGTGTCCGCGCCGATCACCGGAATACCCACGGGTGTAAGCCAATCCTCGCCCCAGCAGTAGGCGGCGGGCTGGGCGAGCGCGATACCGAAGGACTCGGCGGTATCGAACCGATCCGCGGGATCGGTTGCCAACCCACGCATTACCACGGCGGCGATCGGTTCCGGCACGCCCGGAGCGACCGCACTCAGCGGGGTCGGCTCATCGAAGGCGTGCGCGAACAACATGGCCAGCGGTCCGTCACCCGGTGGAAACGGCAATACCCCCGACAGCAGCTGATAGAGCATCGTCGCCAGCGCGTACACATCGGTGGCGGGCGAAAGCTGTTGCCCTCGTGCCTGCTCAGGCGCGATGTAGGACGGCGTGCCGATGATGTCGCCCGCCTTGGTCACCCATGTCTCGTCGCCACCGACGATCTTGGCGATACCGAAGTCGGTGAGCTTGATCGCCCCGCCCGCCGCGAACATCAGATTCGCCGGCTTCACGTCACGGTGCAGCACCCGATGCCGGTGTGCGGCGGCCAATCCCGCCGCACAGGACAGCGCGATCGCGACGGCGGTCGCGGAATCGTAACCGTCCGTGGCGAATCGCTCGCCCACCGTGCCGCCCGGCAGATACTCCATCACCAGCAGGCAGAGCTCACCGTGCTCCAGATAGTCGAAAACCCGCACCACGTGCGGATGGTCGATCGCCGCGAGTACCCGAGCCTCCGCGACGAACCGGCGGCGGACCTGCTCGTCGTGCGCGAACTGCGGCGGAATCTGCTTGATCGCGACCGGCCTGCCCAGCCTCCGATGCGTGCCCGCGAGCACCACCCCGCAGCCGCCCCGACCGAGTTCGGCGCCGATGTCGTAGGCGGGCAAGGCAGCCCGCACCAGTTCGTCCTGCTCGGTCACGACGCCGATCCTTCGGCGGGCAGGCGGTAGGCAGGGGCGTCGGCGATCTCGTCGGTATCGACATCGGCATCCAGGTCGTCGTCCTCCTCCGGTTCCGGCGTCGGCGACGCGTAGCCGAGCAGGAAAGCCACGGCCGCTGTCGTTCCCGCGAACGCCAGCCACAAACTGGTATCCGGCACCCACCACCGCGCCACCGACGCGGTGAACGCGAACACCAGCCCGATCCCGAGTCCCGGCGCGAGCAACCGCAGCCCGCGCTGCCAGCGGTTGGCCGAGAGTCGGTGCCGGGCAATGGCCAACGCGGCGTCCGCAATGGCCAGTGCGGTCAAAACCGCCAATGCGATCCCGAACAACCCGTATACCGACCACAACGACCCGCGCACATCGGTGACCAAGGGAATCTCTGCCGCCGCAGCACCGCTCGCGCCGTACACCGCGAGTTCACCGCCGATCAGCCCGGTCGCCTGCCCAGCCAGCCCACGCAACTCCAGTCGATACCGCAGCGACTCGGATTTCCCTGGCGCAATGGTCAATTCGACAGCGGTAGAGTACGAGAAGAAGCTCAACCCGAGCACCCGCCCCGCGAGATCGACGTGCCGGATCTCCAACGGCTCACTCGTATTGTTCGTCAACTCGATCGCGACCCGAACCGTGCTGTCCGGCTCGAGCCGCAACGGCTTCTCCACCGACGTCCCCGCGATATCGCGCCCGTCGAAGTTCGCGGACATGTCGACCCCGTCGGGCTTCGCACCCGCCTGCGCCGCCGGCCACAGCAGCGCGATCAGCAACAGCACCGGCCAGACGACAGCCCGAATGCCTTGGAAACCACCGCTCATTCGCCCCTCCGAGCGGGTAGATGCGACACGAGGCGATGGCAGTAGTACCACCCGCCGAGCACAAGGAAGAACAGGATCACGGTCAGCGTCGACGTCCCCGACCCGACGGTGCCGACCAGCACCACATCCAACGGTGCCGCCAGGGTGCGCCCGCATTTCGCCGTCACCTGATGCCTGCCGATGTCCATCGCACCGGTGGCCAACGGCACCTCGAACGCACCGTCCACCCCGGCCACCGTCTTACCTACGGCGACATCACCGATCGCGACATCGACCGGTACCCCTGGCTCGCAGCCGTGACCACTGGCGGTGACACCGACCCCGGGGCCGACGGCCGACGGCGTGAGATCCATTGCGGCGGGAGGTAATCGAGGAGGTGGCGGGGGCAGCGGCTCGGGCACGGGCGGCACAACCGCCGGGGTACGGACCGGATTCCTCGGTGGCGCAACAACATCCGGCGTAGGCGGCGGATCGGCGACTTCCGGAGGCGGGGGCGGTGGGGGCGGCGGAGGAATCAAGACCTCGGGCAGCGGCGGGATCACCACCTCCGGCGGTGTGATCGGCGGCGTGGTGACCTCCGGCGGCGTGCTCGGCGGCGTCGTAATATCCGGCGGCCTCGGCCTACTCGACGGCGGCACCGGCGGACAGGTCGGCCCATCGGAGCCACCGCACGGATCGGGCGGCCGAGGCGGCGGCACCGCTCGGCCGGGCGAAACGGGCCCGTCATGCGTCCCACTGCCATCCTGTGGTGGCGGCGCGTCTCTGCCACCGCGGCCCTCCTGCCCCGGAGCGGGCGCACCCGTCCCGTCGCGGGTCCCACCGCCCTCATCCGTCGGCGGCGGTAGTGGGCTCGACGGCTGCCGCACCGGAACCACCGCCTGCGGCCGATCACCCGTCTCGACGCCCTCGTCTACCCCGCTATCCAGCAGCGCAGGCGCGTAACGCCCGACGAAGCCGTCCCACGGTCCCGATATCGGTGGCAGCCGTTGCGCGTCCCCTACCACCGCTACCGAATTCGAATCCCCCACCGCGGGCGCCCCCGGAAACCCGGCCAGCACACCCCCACACAGGATGGTCGCCAACAGCACCCGACCCGCACGCCGCTGTCTCACCTGCCGACGCGCTGCGCCGGCACGCGAAGCACCTGGTGCCAGCGTCCCCATCGGCCATGCTCTCGCTAGGCATACCGCCGCCGCGCGCCGACCCTGCCCGGTGCGCTGACGGACTCTGTACGACCGCGCCCATCGTGCGTGCGATCCCTAGCATCGTAAGGCCGTGTGCGCCAACGCGGAGCCAACTCCGACGAGCCGACCTCGGGGATTACCGTCCCGCGCCCGCTCGAGATCTGGGGATGCACGCGGACTCCGGACGCCCGTTATGGTCAGCGCGGGCAACCAGCGTGTTCCGCACCCGCATCGCCGCGAGTGCATACCATCGAAGTAGCTGGTCCCCTGCCCGACTCAGACACCGCGAAGAGGACAATACGAACTATGCACCGTAACGGTCCGACCGAGGACATCGACGAGTCCGCCCTGAGCGTGACCGCGCCGAAAGAGCAGGCTGCGGGTGTCACCGCGGTCGCGGTGTCGTTGCAGCGTGCGGTCGGCGAGATGGGCGTGATTCGCACCGCTCGCACCCTCGCGCGGGTCAATCAGGTGCACGGTTTCGACTGCCCCGGCTGTGCCTGGCCGGAGCCGACCGGTCATCGCCGCCCGGCAGAGTTCTGTGAGAACGGTGCGAAGGCGGTCGCCGAGGAGGCGACGCTGCGCACGGTCACCCCGGAGTTCTTCGCCGCGCACTCGATCGACGAGCTGGCGGACAAGTCGGGGTACTGGCTCGGCCAGCAGGGCAGGCTGACGCATCCGATGGTGCTGCGCCCCGGCGACAGCCACTACTCCCGCATCGCCTGGGACGACGCCTACCGCATCGTCGCGGATCACCTGGGCGCCTTGGCTTCTCCGGACGAGGCGGTCTTCTACACTTCCGGCCGCACCAGCAATGAAACCGCGTTCCTCTATCAGTTGCTGGTTCGTAGTTTCGGCACCAACAATCTGCCGGACTGTTCGAACATGTGCCACGAGTCCTCGGGCGCCGCGCTGACCAGCTCGATCGGCATCGGCAAGGGCTCGGTGTCGATCGACGACTTCGCCGCCGCGGACCTGATCATCGTCGCGGGTCAGAATCCGGGCACCAATCATCCACGCATGCTCAGCGCGCTGGCGAACGCCAAAACCGAAGGCGCCAAGATCATTGCGATCAACCCGCTGCCGGAGACCGGGCTGCTCGGCTTCCGTGATCCGCAGACGGTCAAGGGTTTCACCACCGGTGTCTCCATCGCCGACCACTTCCTGCAGATCCGCCTCGGCGGTGACATGGCGTTGTTCCAGGCCCTCGGCAGGCTGCTGTTCGAGGCCGAGGACCGCGCGCCGGGCACGGTGGTGGACCGGGAGTTCGTCGACGAGCATTGCGCCGGCTTCGCCGAGTACGAAAAGCAGGTTCGCGCGGTCGATTTCGACACCGTGCTGGCGGCGACGGGCCTGTCCCAGGCCGAATTGGACCGCACCGCAAAGCAAATGGCAGAGGCGAAAAGCATCATCATCTGCTGGGCCATGGGCCTCACCCAGCAGGCGCACGGCGTCGCCACCATCGAGGAGGCGACGAACCTGCTGCTGCTGCGCGGAATGATCGGCAAGCCGGGCGCGGGTGTCTGCCCGGTGCGCGGGCATTCGAACGTACAGGGCGACCGCACCATGGGCATCTGGGAGAAGATGCCGGATGCGTTCCTCGACGCCCTGGACCAGGAATTCGGCATCACCAGCCCGCGTAAGCACGGCCTCGACACGGTCGACGCCATCCGCGCCATGCGGGACGGACACGCGTCGGTGTTCGTCGGGATGGGTGGCAACTTCGTCTCGGCGACGCCGGATACCGCGGTGACCGAGGCCGCGTTGCGCAATTGCGCACTGACCGTGCAGATTTCCACCAAACTGAATCGCAGTCATGTCGTGCACGGCAAAACCGCGCTGATCCTGCCCACCCTCGGCCGCACCGATCAGGATCTGCGCGACGGCCGCAAACAGCAGGTGTCGGTGGAGGATTCGATGTCGATGGTGCACTTGTCGACCGGGCGGCTGACGCCGGTGAGCAAGCACCTGCGCAGCGAGGTCGCCATCGTCTGCGATCTGGCGCTGACCCTGTTCGGCGCGGACCACCCGGTCCCGTGGGCAAAGTTTCGGCGCGACTACGACACCATCCGCGACGCGATCTCCCGGGTCGTGCCCGGCTGCGCCGACTACAACACGCGGGTCCGCGCCCGCAACGGCTTCGTGCTACCGCACCCGCCCCGGGACAGCCGCGAATTCCGTACCAGCACCGGCAAAGCCAACTTCGCGGTGAACGAGCTCAGCTGGACCCCGGTTCCCGAGGGCAGGCTGGTCCTGCAGACGCTGCGCAGCCACGATCAGTACAACACCACTATCTACGGCCTGGACGACCGCTACCGCGGCGTACACGGCGGTCGCAAGGTGGTGCTCGTGCACCCCGAGGACATCACCGCGCTCGGTTTCGCGGAAGGCGAACTCGTCGATGTGATTTCGGAGTGGACCGACGGTACCGAGCGCAGCGTCAAGGGTTTCCGGCTCGTCGCGTACCCGACTCCGCGCGGTAATGCCGCGGCCTACTATCCCGAAACGAATCCCCTTGTCCCCCTTGACCATGTCGCGGCACGGTCGAACACCCCGGTGTCCAAGTCGGTCACCATCAGATTCGAGCGGACCACTGATGAGTAGAGTCACCGCCCGCCGCAGAACGCGCCGGATCTCCCCGTCGGGTGAGATCCAGCGCCCCGACACGCTCGCCGTGGAAGAGCCGCTGGAGATCCGGATCGGCGGCCAATCCCTGGCCGTCACCATGCGAACCCCCGGTAACGACGTCGACCTGGTGCACGGGTTCCTGTTGAGCGAGGGCATGATCGGCGTCGCCGAGGAGATCACGGCCGCCCGCTACTGCACGGGCACCGACGACGACGGCCGCCAAACCTACAACGTCCTCGACCTCACCCTGCGCACCGCGGTGCCGGTGCGCACCCGCGGTTTCCTGTCCACCGGTGCGTGCGGGCTGTGCGGCAAGACGGCGCTCGACGAGGTCCGCACGCTCTCCCGGTATCCGATCGCCGAGGGCGGACCGGTGGTGGACACCCAGGTGCTCGCGGGGATGCCGGATACGTTGCGCAGCAAGCAATCCCTGTTCGAGGCGACCGGCGGCCTGCACGCGGCCGGGCTGTTCACGCCGGACGGCACCGCGCTGGCGGTGCGCGAGGACATCGGCAGGCACAATGCCGTGGACAAGGTGATCGGCTGGGCGCTGCGCCAAAACCGGGTTCCCGCACGGGATCTGGTGCTCATCGTCAGCGGCCGCGCCTCCTTCGAGCTGGTGCAGAAGGCGGTGATGGCGGGCATCGGGATGCTCGGCGCCGTCTCCGCCCCCAGTTCACTCGCCGTCGATCTCGCCGCGGAGGCGGGACTGACACTGGCCGGTTTCCTGCGTGGCGAGACGATGAACGTCTACACCCACGGAGGCCGGATCACCGCCTCACCGAACAGGAAACCGCGGCTGGCCTGATCACCCCTTGCCCGGACCCGATGTCCGCTTTACCGTGACAGCACGTAGTCGGAGCAGTTCGGGCGGGAACGGAGAGACCGATGCGGTTCTCAGTGGAAGGTACCCAGGAGGGCCTACGCGTCCGGATGCGGTTCGAACAGCACCGCCGTCGCCTCCTGGCCACCCGGATCGTCTTGGCAGTCCTTGCCGTACAGGGTGCCGCCATCGGCCTGTGGGCGACCTTCGCGCCGCACTCCTGGTACACCAGCTTTCCAGGCTTCGGCATGCAGTGGATCTCCCCCGACGGCCCGTTCAACCATCATCTGGCGGCTGATGTCGGCGCGTTCTTCCTGGCACTCACCGCGGTGACCATCGGAGCGCTGGTCCTCAACAGCACCGCGGCGGCCCGCCTGGCTGGTATCGGCTGGCTGACCTTCAGCCTGCCGCACTTCGTCTACCACGCCTTCCACCGGCCCGAGGGGATGGGCGGGGTCAGTCTGACCCTCAGCCTGCTCGCCGCCGCGCTCTTGATCGCCCTCGGCCTCGCCTGCCTGGTACTACCGCCACGCGGCGATATCCCGATGACCGATCCCGCGCCCGTGCACGTCCGATTCCCGCGTCGCCGCCGCTGACCGACGACAACGCCCCACAACCCGGCTAGGCGTTGTGGGGCGTTTGCATTGTCTGTGCGGCTGGGGGCTGAGCTACGCCGTCCGGACCGCGAGCAGGCGGTCCTTCGCGAGGCAGAGCCGCGCCACCGACGTGAGTATTCGTTCCCCGGTTAGATCAACCGCGAACTGTTGCTGTTCAGTCCTTCAGTGCGTCGAGCAGCGCCGCACGCTGACGTGCGCCGAGCCCGCCGATCCGACGATCCTCCGGGATCTCCGCCTGATCCATCAGCTTGGCAGCCTTCACCGGTCCGACGCCGGGCAGAGCCTTGATCACCGCGGCGACCTTCGTCTTCTTGACCAGCTCATCAGAGTCGGCCTTCTTCAGCAGGTCGGCGACCGAAACCTTGCCCGCCTTCACCTTGCCGATCAGTTCGGAGCGCGCCTTGCGGACCGCTGCCGCTTTGGCCAACGCTTCAGTGCGCTGCTCCGCGGTCATGGTAGGCAGTGCCATGTCTCCTCCGCTTCCACTCGTCACTCGAACATCTGGTTGACCGGACCGAGTAAACAGCACTTCACCGGCAGCGCAAGGCCGACACACCGGGATCGGTTCGGCGGAGTTAGCGATGAGTTTCCTGGCTTCGCGCCGCCGAACGCAGTAATCAGCGGGCAAAAAGGACGAAATCCGACCCCGGTCCGCTGACCGGACCGAATGCGTCCAGTCGGTAACGCCCCGCCCGGTCAGAGCGACAGAATTAACGAAAGCATCAGCGCGGGATGAAGGTTCAACGGCGAGCCACGGGGGATCAAAGATGATCCCCGGCACCGGGCGCGAGCGGGTTTTCCGATCGTCACCGTGTCCTATTGCGCGGATGCTGACAACAGCACAGCGGAAACGGGGGCAGGTAACTTTCGGGGGGATTCCCCACGGCCCGAGCCACATCGATCGCCGTGGACAGCGCAACGAGAGCGCGGAACCGATCCTTGACCGCCCCCGCCGCTGTGCTGCTACGCTGCCGAACTAGAACAGGTTCCAATTCGGCAGGAGTTCCGATGGCCAAGCAGATCCGCGACGTGGTCGAGCAGTACGTGAAACTGGTCGGTTCCGGGCCGACCGAGGCCGTCGTCGAGCTCTACGCCCCCGACGCGACCGTCGAGGATCCCGTCGGCACCCCGGTCCGGCACGGGCACGCCGCCATCCGGGAGTTCTACGACGTGCTCGCCGCACTCGACCGGGAGACCGAACTGCGGCCCGAGACCATCCGCATCGCGGGCAACGAGGCGGCATTCATGTTCACCGTCGTCACCCGGGTCGGCGGTCAGCGCTTCACCCTCTCCCCCATCGACGTGATGGAATTCGACGACGAAGGCAAGATCGTGCGCATGCGCGCCTTCTGGAGTCAGGAAGACATGGCGATCGAACCCGAGTGACTCGCCGGGTTTTTCGGCGCAGATAGCGCTTCAGCGTGTCTTCGGCGCGCGGAATCGACTATGAAGAGTAGGTGTCGATGCCTCCTGTCCGCTACCCTCGCAGCGAGCTACTACCCAGCTCCCGGTGATCGGGCAGCCCGGCATCTCCCGATTTGTCGAGTTCCGTTCCGCCCATCCACTTTTGGAGCCGCATGCCCGAGGAACACCCCTTCGACGATGTCGCGCAGTTGGCCAGGCGGGTCGAGCGGGCCCGCGGCCGGCTGGCCTACCAGTTCGATCCCGCGCTCACCGAGGCCCTGGCCGAGGACGAGCTGGAGGCCGAGCGTGAACTGGCCGAACGCATCCGCACCCAGGACCGCGGGCAGCGCTGGAAGTACGCCGAAGCCGTCTCCGCCGCCGCCGACCGCGCCAGGCAGACCAAAGAAGCGATCGAAAAGGCCGACATCCGCGACCTGCTGATGGCCCGCAAAGCCATTGCCGCCCAGCGCCGCGAATCCAGCCCGCACGCCCAGCTCGCCTCGCTCTACCGGCATCGCGCCTGGTCGCTGCGCGCCCTCGCGGGCGTGGTGATCGCGGGCATGCTGTGGTCGGCCGTCAACGTGCAGCACAACATCGCGCCCGACGGCATCACCGACCCGCTGTACTGGTTCAGCTACCTGGTCGAGGCGATGATCAGCGTCTGCCTGGTCATCATCATGATCGGCACCACCAAACTCTCCGAATGGGGCGTGCTGAACAGCCGCCGCCAAGTCGTCTCCGCCGAAATCGTGCTGCTCGCACTGACTGTCGGGTTGAACACCTACCCGCACGTCAAGGACGCACGGTGGTTCGACGCCGGCGTGCACGCGGTCGCACCGATGATGATCGGTGTCGCGCTGCTGACACACAATGCGGCGAGTGCGCGGTACAGCCAAGCGATCACCCGGGCCACCGAGCACATCCGCGAGAATCCTGATCGGCCGCGGCCGATGCACGACAGCACGCTGCTCGGCGCTACGCGCGGGTAATCGTCAGGTAGACGGCGGTAGGGGGACCGCCGTGCCTGGTCGCTGTTATGAGGTACTGCCCCGGGTCGCCGAATCGGCACATGTTGTTGCGGGTCATGCGGGGTCGGCGGTACGGTTTGCGCAGGTAACGGGGGTGGGCACCGGGATACATCCACCTCGGATGGATTTCAGGCACCGGCGGTTAGGGGAACGGATGACCAGCAGGGGGAACAGACTGCGGGGGATCGCGCTGGTTGTGGGTGTCGGGTTGGTGTTGGCGGGGTGTGAGAAGTCGACGGATGGGGTGCCTACTAGTAGTGGGCAGAGTTCGGTGAGTTCCACTGCGAAGCCGTCGGGTTCCACAGATGCGGATGCTGCGATCTGGGATCCGTGTACCGCGTTGCCGGATGACGCGCTGCAGGCGAGCGGACTCAGCTTGGACACTCGGACCAAGGACGTCGCAGGTGTAGATCCAACTGGCTGGAAAGCTTGTAGTTGGCGATCTTCGGCCCGCTGGTACACCCTTGCTGTCCTCTCTGGTGATGTGCCTTTGGAACAGTTTCAGCAACGTCCCGACTACGAGGCGTTTACGCCAGTGACCGTCGGAAACCGCAAAGGGGTGCGTTTCCTGAAGGTCGGGGACGACAAGCGCCTGACTTGTAGCGTCGCTGTCGAGATACCGCAGGGCAGCAAGGCCGGCACCGTGAGTTTCCTCGTCAATACACGACTTTCGGTAGGCAAACTCGGCGAGCCGTGCGATGAGGCTCAGCGGCACGCCAATGATTTCGCAAAGTTCTTGCCTTGAGGAGGGGTTGACCATGGCTTCCGATGGAGCGCAGGAGTGGCAGAAGCTGCTAGAGCTTGCCAATGCGGGGGAACTTTCGCTCGACCCTGAAGTTGGCAAGAATCTCGACGCGCAATGCCAGACCTATCTCGACGGACTTGATGACCTCCGCGACATGAGGCTAGAAGTCGACCACGTCACTGGATTCGGTGCTATGCCGTCAGGCCCGGTCCTCGAGCAAAAGTTCTCGTTGAAAGCGGCCGGTGGCGGGACGTCCATCGAAGGATCACTCCAAACGCACATGGAGGAAGTCCAACTGATGCGCCAGGTCTTTGCCAAGGCCATCGCGAACTACCATGCCGTCGACGAAGCCACGGGCCAAAAGATCGCTGCAATCGACGTCCCTGGGGAGGGCGGCTCATGAGTCAGGACGACTACCGGGCCCGCATTATCGCGGCTCAACAGCAGTGGAACGACGAACGTACAGCCATCTACTCGCACCGCGGCAAACTCGCTCAGGATCTCGAGCAGGGCTACGATCCGCCGTCGATCACAAACCCTGGCGAGGACCTGTTCGCGATCGAGACTGGCACGCTGCAGGATCTCGTCAGCAAGGTCGAGGCGATGAAACCCGGGCAGGCGTGGGAAGCCTCGCGGATGTGGCAGAACATCAGCGCGTCATTCCGCGAGAAGTCGAATGCATTCGGTGACTCCATCAAGGCCACCGTCGCCAACGGCTGGCGAGGACAGGCTGCGAACCAGGCTGTGGAGTCCGTCGGCCGGTACGTCGACCAGTCCCGTCAGCTCACCCTCGCAACCGAACTCATCTCGGTGAAACTCAACGAGCTCTACACCGGTCTCCATCAAACGCAAGCGCTGATGCCTTGCGCCAGCGACAGCAGTCCCGACCTCCGCGGCAAGACACTGCCCAGCGAAGGCGTGCTGAAGGTCGACGACCACAACCAAACCGAGGCAACCGCGGAGGCGCGGCGAGTGCTGCGCACGGTGTACTGGCAGGTTGCGAACCAGACCGACAATGGTGTGCCGGTGGTGCCGAACTCGCCGACGCTGGTGAACAATCCGGATCAATCGGTGTCTCCCCCGTCGACTTCCTCCGGTCCGACGACGTCCTCTGCCACGGGCGATCCGTCGAAGCAGGAAAATCCGACGTCGGCCGAGAACCAGGCAGCGGATCCGAAGCAGGATCCGAACTCGTCCACCCAGCCCGCCGGCCAGAACTCACAGACCAATCCGGCCGGCACGACTACACCGCAATCCACCACGCAGGCAACCAATCCCACGTCGCCTTCGAATACCACTCCGGCCGGCACGCCGAACCCGAATACTCCGAGCACCACAACGACTCCGGGAACTCCAGTACCCAGCCGCAGCACCTCGCCCGGTAGCCCGGCAACTACGCGTTCGCCGGGCAGCCCCGGCAGCCCTGGAAGTCCCGGCACCCCAAGCACTCCCGGCACGCCCGCCCCTGGTCGCAGCGTCCCTGGCAGTCCCCAGCAGCCCGGGACCGTGGCCCCAGCAGCCGCCCGCACCGGGACAAGCACCGGCGCCGCCGGACGTCCCGGAATGAGCGGTATGCCGATGGCCGGTGCCGCCGGTAAGCAGGATGACGAGGAGAACACCCATCAGACCAAGGATTACTTGATCCGAGATTGGTCCGAAGAACTCCTCGGCGAACCGACCAAAGCTGTTCCCCCGGTGATCGGGGAAAACTGAGCGTGCGCAGTTGGAGATTCACCGGCCAGGAATTCGACATCCTCTGGTCGGCTTACGATCGCGATCGTCTGCCCTACCCGCTGGCCTTCCGCCCCACTACCGCAGTCGACTGGGACGACCTTGTGCGGCAACGAGAGTCGGCGGTCGAGGCGCTACTCGGCCAGTATTCGGAGAATCTGGAACTCGCCTTGTCGACGTTGCTGGAGCCCGAAGCACGCGTCGAATCCAAGGGTTTCGGCGGTTCCGGCCTCACCGCGGTGTTCCGATTCCACGGTGCGGTCCGAAACGGTTCCGGCGCCACTCTTGTTCAGCTGCCCGGCCCAGCCGAAGACACCGGCGGTGACGTGATCATGGGCTTGTGTGCACCGAGCGAGGTGGCCGCGGCGGCGGTGTCGGCATTGCCGAAGGCCCAGGCAGGCAAGCAACCTGCGGTCAGTTTTCGCAGGGACGAGATCGCCGCGGACCGTCAGCGCTACTCCCGTCGCGCGAACGAGGTGAGCATCAACGATCAGCTCAACCGGATGTTCAAGCGTGATCGTACCGCCGTCGGCGAGATCACCGTATTCCCCGGACCCGCAATGGATTCCAGACCGACAATCGACGGCCGCGGTTTCCTCTGGACCGACTACGCAGACGACGGTCGCTACTACATCAAATCCGGCGACCCGATTGTCGCCACTCCCATGAGCCCTACCTCGATGACCAACGAAATAGCCCGCCTCCTCGACCTGACCCGCCGCTATTACCGCATGGAAAACGAGCAGACCAAAGCCACGTGGTGAACGGGCTACGGTCCGCCAGGCAGGCGTCTGCGGCCAGCGCACACCTCAGCGGCCAAATCGTCGTAACCGACCGCTAATTCGGCTAGTTGCTCCCAAGCGTCGCCCAGCTCCCACTGCGATGCACTCGCCAAGGCTGCAAAGGCGCAGGCGGTGAATTGGGCAAGGCGGTCGATCACGGCTCCGACAGTCTCGGTATGGATGTATGCGGCACCGTGCGAGGGCGGTAGTTGCAGGGTGACCCAGCGATCGATGTCGCGCACCAATCTGGCGCGCCGCACGTCGATTTGATCGATATGCCTGCGGTCGGCAATGGTTTCCCGGGCGGCATACAACCGTTGTTCGTGTAGGTCCGATAGCTCGCGCGCCAAGCGCAGTAACGGGTGGTCCACCGCTTGATCACCCCGGCAAGCTTGTAGCAGTTGATGTTTCGGCGGCAACGGATCGGTCGGCATCGGGGGTTCCTTGTGGCACAGGAGCGCAGCGCGGTGAGGGTGCGCCCGGCCAACAACGAAACTGTTAGGTTTGAGGTGGACTCCCTAACCGCATCGACCGGGCGCACATCAACAAAACACCTGCCAGGGTGGCGATGTGTGCGGCTTCGGGCGGCCCGAATGAACTCCCCCGAATCCCCAGCAAACCTCCCGCGGCAGTTGCCATGATCTACCCGATGCGGGTCGAACGGCCCGCCCGAAGTGGGGAGGACTTCATGCCGGAAACCGGATCTACCCTGCCGCGAAGGCAACTCGGTCGATATCTGACGGAGTGGCGCAGTCGCGCGGGAATGAGCCAGCAGAAAGCCGCTGAGCTACTGGAGATGGGATCGAGCAGCCTGCAACGGCTGGAACGCGGACAGAACAGTCGGATCAAAGTCCGCGACATCCAGGCGGCGTGCGATCTGTACGGGGTGCCGAACGAACTGGCGGACGCGCTGACCGGGCTAGCCCGGCAGGCCAGCGTCAAAAGTTGGTGGCACGCGTACGGCGACCTCATTCCGAAAGACTTCGATGTGTATGTCGGACTGGAATCAGCGGCCGTCAAGTTGTGCTCACATCAGCCCGAATTGGTGCCTGGCCTCTTCCAAACAGCTGACTACGTTCGCGCCTTGTTTCGTCTCGTTCGCCCAGACGCCGTTCGGGCCGAAGAAGACCGATGGGTCGAGCTGAAGATGCAGCGGCAGAACATCGTCACCCGCAAAAACCGCCCCACCACCGTCGACGTGGTCATCGGCGAAGCAGTTGCACGCCGCATGAACGGCGGCCCGAACGTCATGGCCGCACAACTCCGGAGATTGGCCGACGTCAGCACGAGACCCAACGTCACGGTGCGTGTTCTCCCGTTCCGAGCGGGGTTCCCCGCCGGAATGTCGTTGGGACCATTCGTCATCCTGGACTTCGGCAAGACCGCAACCGGCGAGCCCACGGAGCCACCGGTCGTCTTCATCGAAGGCAGCTCTGTCGGCAACCTTTACCTCGAGGAGCCTGAAGACGTAGAACGCTACGATCGATCGTACGAGATCATTCGGCGGGCAGCGTTGGACGCTGAACACAGCAGGAATCTGCTCCGGCAGATAGCAAGGGAGTATCTAGCGTGAGTGCCGACCTTACTAGTACTCGCTGGTTCAAGAGCAGCCGCAGCGAGGCACAAGGCGAATGCGTAGAAGTCGCCTTCCTCGCCGACGGCATGGTCGGTGTCCGAGACTCCAAGAACCCCAACGGTTCCGCCCTGACCTTCACCCTCGGCGAGTGGAACGCTTTTACCACCGGAGTCGTCGATGGGGAGTTCGATCACCCTCAGCTCTGAACGCGTCCAGTGACCAGCCCTCGGATCGCTCAGTGAAATCTCCGAGGGCGCTTCACATTTGCGTCACTCTGCCACCCAAGTAGGCAGCGGCTCACGCGCCGCCAACCACTCCTCCGGCACCCCGCGCATCTCCCCTCGCCGCCCCACCCCCGTGTGTGCCGCCACAATCCCCCCAACGATCGCGGCCGTAGTGTCCACATCCCCACCAGCCGCCACACACGCGGTGACAGCCCCCGGATAGTCACCGAGAAAGCTAGC
Source organism: Nocardia ninae NBRC 108245 (assembly GCF_007990755.1). Lineage (GTDB taxonomy): Bacteria > Actinomycetota > Actinomycetes > Mycobacteriales > Mycobacteriaceae > Nocardia > Nocardia ninae. Next base: position 63,649 of record NZ_BJXA01000004.1, read on the forward strand.
GGCCACCCACAACGTGAACGGCACCGTGTCCTGCGCACTGACCTCCGCACCATTCCCGAGCTCATACGCCGCTTCGGCCACCGACCGCCCCAACAGCTTCCGCGCGCGCCGCACACCATCCGCCGTCCGCCCGTCTACCAGATACGGCTCGACCGCCTCCAGCAATTCGTCTGGCGCACAACCTTTCCCACGAGTCACCGCAGCATGACCGGCCGCGACCGCAACCACCATCGCCCCCACGATCGCCTCCGGATGCCGATGCGTCACCTCCGCGGACAACGCCGCCTCCCCCGCCGCACGATCCAGATCTTCAGCGAAGTACACCCCGAGCGGAGCCACCCGCATCGCAGCCCCATTCCCCCAGGACCCGCGTCCACCGAAACCGGCCCCAGCCGCTTCCCGCCACGGCCGCCCATCCCGAATCTCATGCAGCACAACAACTGTGCCCCCACCGTAGCCCCGATACGGCTCACACCGATCAGCAAACACCGCTGCGAGCGCATCCTGATCAACCCGCCCAAGGCGACAGATTTCCGAGTACACCGAACAGGCCATCTCGGTATCGTCGGTCCATTCCCACGGCCCCGCCGGCGGTCGCCCGGCAATCAATTCACTGACAGACCGACCGGGCACAAAGAACTGCGCACCCAGCGCATCACCAACGGACAAACCCTCCAGGCTGTCCCGAACACAATCGAAATCCGGCATGCTGCCGCAATAGTGCCAACCCCGAACCCCCAACCGCAACTGTCGCGCGCGCCGGTACGTGCACCTCCGACGCGGCGTTCACCGCGACCCACAGGATGACGAGGGCGCACCTGTGCGCCCGCACGCATAGGGTTGTGCGCCAGCGCTGCCGCTACCGCACGATCGTTGGTCAGTTGATCACGAGGAAATCATGGTGGCATCGGCCGAGAGGCAACACCACCAGTTCCTCGTGATCGCTTGTCCAACAGAGCTTTTCGGGTGGTAGCGGGACTGACGCATCGCGGTAGGCGTTAGACGGAGGGCGCAGGCAAGCGGGAGGGCTGCCGGCCCGGCTATTCGGGATCGGTTGGCGGGTCGGGTTGTTCGTGCACGGTCAGGAGCAGGTGGTCGAACTGGGCACGCACCTTGACCGGTGCTCCATTGAACCCGTTGATGACGGCGATGAGTTTGGTGGCCAGGGTGCGGAGTTTGGTGTTGGTTTCCTGGGAGCGCCACTGCAGGACGCGGAAGGCTTGCTCGGCGTTGATGCCGTAGACGAACATCAGCACGCCCTTGGCCTGCTCGATCACCGCACGTGCTTCGACAACCTCGGGCAGACTGGTGTCGAGAGCTTCGCGGTGGTTCTGGTCGAGGCGGTCGGTCAGGTCGATGTAGTAGCCGATGGACCCGACGGTGGCGCCGGTGTCGTCGTGCAGGCGGTCGCCGACGACGAGGACGTGATGCATGGTCCCGGCGGTGTCGATGATGCGGTGCCGCGAGCAGAACGGGTCGCCGTGACGGACCGCGACGGCGAGGGTTTCCGCGACGGTGTCGCGGTCGTCTGGGTGTTTGTGTGCGAGCAGCAGTTCGGTGGTCGGGGTGACGGTGCCGGGTTCGTAGCCGTGGAGTTGGGCGACCTGGTCGGACCATTCCCAGCGTTGGTCGGCGAACCAGAATCGGAAGCTACCGATCAGGTACGGGCTGCTTGCGGCAATCTGCTCCAGACTCGGCTGGCCGTTGGTAGTAGATGCAACAGTCTCGGTCACTCGAAGATTATTACCCTTCACCAGCGGTGATGCCGAAATTTCGGCTCGATCGCCAGCGGGCCGGGTGCAGGACAGTTGTCGTCGCTGCGGCTCGCTACTTCTCCTGCCTGCGCACCATTTCCGTGATCCAGGTCGGCGCGAACGGGGACGTGCAGTTCGGTGGAGTCGGGTAGTCCTTCAACACCTGAAGGCGTTCGCCGATGTCGAGGGCGCGGGCCCGATACTCGGCGTGCTCGATGCCGATCTGCGCGAGGCAGTGGTTCATCGCCCACTGCAAGCGATCCGGGGCATCCTTCATCTCCGCATCGATGACGTCGAGCAGCCCAGCGAGGTCGATACCATCGGGTTGCTTGGCGACACGTTCGGTGGTGAGCGCCCAGCCCGCGCTCGCGACCACGGGCTCAGGGTCGGCGAGCCAGGCCAGGCGCAGTTCTTCGGCGTGTGGGTTCTTCTTCACGACGTAGTTCACAAGCCAGTCGTGCACCTTGGGTGTGCGCGCCTGGCGCACCATAGTGTCCAGCTCGGCGCGGTCGAAGGCTTTCGGGCGGCAGATCAAGGTCGCCAGTAGTTTTGCGGCCGTGTCGTCGGTCGCCCAGAGCTCGCGCGCCAGATCCTGCTGCGTTTTCAGCTGCTTCGCGAGCGCGCGCAGCTTGCTGAGATTCACACCGTGGTCGTCACCGTGCTTCTCGTTCACCGCGCGTGCTCGCGGATCCTCGAGCGCGGACAGCTCGGCCAGCACCTCGGCTACCGTCGTTTCGGCCACCGCCGCCTCCTGTCCGTCGCGTGGGAGGTTCAGCGTAGTTATCCGGTGGCGGTTTTGGTGTGCAGGTAGAGGTCGCGTAGCAAGCAGACCTCGGACAGGTGATGGATCAGTTCGCGGTGGACGTGCAGCACCAGAGCGGCCATGGGCAGCTCCGGGTAAGGCTCCTTCTCGCCGACCGGGACGCGGAGCCCGTCCGCACCGAGGCTGTGCACTCCGGTCAACCAGGTGTCGAGCTGGGTTTCGAGTTGGTCGAGCGCGGTGGCCGCGGTGCCCGCGTAGTCCCAGCTCTCGTAGGACGCCGCCGGTGCGCCGAAGTGTGCCGCGTTACGTGCGGCGAGCACGCCGACGATGACGTGACCGAGCCGCCAGGCGATCGCGGTGAACGGTGCGGGGGTCGGCTCGGGGAAGGCGTAGTCGATCGTGAAATCTCCGGCACCGGCCTGCACGGGCGCCGTCGAGGTGCCGCGCGGTCGCACGCTCCACGCGTTCGGGACCGGTGACCAGAAATACTCGTCATCGGTGAGGCCTTCGAGCCGGGCGCGGATCTGATGGTTCCAGTGGAACTCCCACTGCTCGCGCAGCGTCTGGTTCCAGTCGAGTTCGTCTGCGTTCATGCCGCCATCCTGACAGCGCTAGCGGACAGGATCGGTCCGCTGTCTTCGGTGTCGACTGCGCGTCTACTGGCTCAGGGATCGGGGGCTGTACCGCCACGCCCTGCCGGGACTGATGTCCGCCGGTTTCCCCACGCCCAGCGATTTGCGGACCTCGCCGATGAACCGGTCTCGGCACTCCTGCTGGTGTCGGCGCGCGACGTGCCACGTTTCGTCCGGTGGCACCGGGCCGTTGAACGCCACGGTCATCGCATCGACATCGGCAAAATGCAGTTGCTCGGCGGCGGCAACGACCTCGCGGGGTGCGATCAGACGCAGTCTGGTGAGGCTCGTCATCGCGCGCCTGCAGGCGGCGTCCGAACTCTCCTTCTGCTCGACCAGTCCGGCGTGGTCGTCCGCCGCACGTAGTTCCAGCGTCCGCGGGGAGCGCGTGGCGAAGCTCGCCTCGACGTACTCCACGTAGGCCTCCACCAGGGAGTCCCGCAGCCAGCGGCGATGTTCACGTCGACCGGTGACGTACAGCGTTCCGAACGACAGGATCGCCGCCAAGGTGGCGGCAATCGCACTGAGGATGGACGGAAGCTGTTCCATGAGGACCCTGCTGTCGGTCGAAACCGTTGCACTACAGCGTAATGCGAGCGTCGGGTTCTCGGAATTGCCAGTCGAGGCGACGATCACATGCCGGCCGAACTCGTGGGACCATCGGACGCGAGCCAGGCCGATCTCTGATTAGACTGGCGCCCGGCCCATTTGGGGCGGAGGGGGATACTATGCGCCGAACACGGCGACCTGTCATCATGCTGCCACTGCTGGCGGTTGTCCTGTCGCTCGCGGCCGGGCACACCTCGGCGGACAGCGGCTCATACAATCTCGAATTCCAACCGGCACCGGCACGATTTGCCGAATACCCCACTGGCGCACCACAGATCCCTGCGGCGATTGCCAATCAGCGCTTGGACTGGAAGCCGTGCACCGAGGCCGGGTTGATCGCCGCAGCGAACGGCAATCCGGAGGCCGGTGTTCGCGCTCCCCTGCTCGTCGGGCTCGATTGCGCGACGGTCCGCACCCCACTGGATTGGACGCAACCCGACGCCGGTCCGGTCGCGACCTTCGAGATCTCACGACTACCCGCCCGACAGCCAGCAGGCCGACCGCGTCAGTTGCTGACCAGCCCGGGCGGTCCGGGGGCCGGTTCGTTGATCAACCCGGCCGAGTGGGCGGCCGCGATTCCCGAACTGCTGGACACCTACGACCTGCTGGGCTTCGATCCGCGCGGCACCCGCCTGTCCAGCACCGACCAGGTCTGCGACGCAAACGTTTCGGGCGATCCCCTTTTGCTCGGCACCGGCCGCAACGACCGCACCGACATGCTGAACTTCTCGACCGAATCGGTGCGACTCCAACTGGGGCAGGCCCGCGATTGGGTGCGCTCATGTGTCGATCGCACCCCGGCCGGTACCTCCGGAACCATCACGTACTGGCAGACCGTCCGGGATCTGGACCTGGTACGCGAACTCTTGGGCACGCCGACCTGGAGCTACCTCGGCGTTTCCCAGGGCACCCTGCTCGGAGCCGAACTGGCCCGAACCTTCCCCGACCGCCTCGACCGCGTGGTCCTCGACTCGGTAGTCGACCCGACCGTGTCCAGCGCGGCAGCCTACGCCGAACGAGTCCTGCGCCAGCAGAACGTGATCGAGCAGCGGTTCGCACCGTGGCTAGCCGCACGCGGCACAGTATTCGGCGACAGCGCCGACGCAGTTCTCACGGCGCTGCGAAAGCTGCGCGGCGACCTCACCGCACACCCGATCCCGCTGCCGCTCGATCGAACCTTCAGCGGCAACGACCTCAACACCCTCTTTTTCGGCGTCGACAACAGCCCCTATGAGGCGCTGGAACGCAAACTCCTGACCTTGCGCACCGGCGTCGACAATCCCACGCCTGCCGCACAGCTCAACGCCGCCACGGCATTTCGGGTCCCGCGACTACTGGAGGAGCTCGCCCAGGACGTCTTGGCCGCCGGTTCACGCGTCGGCTGGTGGACCGCTCGCAACTGCAATATCGACGCATGGAGCCACGACCTCGACCACATCGTCGACACCGCACGACAACTCGCCGCTCGCGCGCCGTTGACCTACCTCGGGATGAACTTCACCGCCGCGTGCGCGTTCTGGCCCGAATCCCATACGGGCACAAGTCCGCTGGGCTACGACAAGATCGACTCCGCAGTGCTGATCGCCAATGAGAGGGACCCGGTGACGCCGATCTCGGGTGCCCACGCCGTCCGCGCGCTGATCCCCACCGCACGGCTGATCACGGTGGTCGGCACGCCCGGTCACCTCGTGCTGCCGCAACGACCCAAGGGATTTCCCGCCGCGATCCCCGGCACCAGTTCGTGCGCCCGCACCATCGCGGTGGACTATCTCGTCCACGGGCGAATCCCCGCGCTCGACACACCGTGCCAGCCGGGCTGACCGGGACATGAAACTGCCCCAAGGTTGCCGTCGAAGCCAACCTCGGGGCAGGGATCGCACGAACCGCGGATGCCTGCAGGTGTTGTCACCCGCGACCCTTTACCTACCGGAGGAAACCCGGAGCGCCCGCAACGCCGCCGACACAGTCGGAACCCGCGATATCCGCGGCAGCGAGGGACACCGAAAGAAACCCCACAACCAGTACATCGCCCCTCCCCCACAATCCGTTAACAAAATCTATCGGTGACTTTCCGCCGCCCCGCTGAACCCACTCGGCGCAGCTCACAGCAGGCGTTCCAGCAGGAGGAGGGTGCCGATGATGATCATGGCTATGCCGGAGATGCGCGTGACGAGGCGGGCTGCGGTGGGGCGGGCGCGGAGGACGGTGCGGGCGAGGGTGCCGACGCAGAGGTAGATGGCGGCGCAGCTGAGGGTGTGGATGAGGCCGAGGGTGCCGATTTGGGCGGCTAGCGGCCAGGAGCCGGTGCGGTCGGTGAACTGTGGGAGCAGGGCGAGGAAGAGGAGGATGGCTTTGGGGTTGAGGCCGCTGATGCCGATGCCGCGCAGTACGCTGGCGCCCCAGGGGGCGGGGTTCGTCTGCTCCGGGAGGGCGGCGGGAGTGCCGGCGGTGGCGAGGGTCGTTCCGCCGAGCCACATCAGGTAGAGGCCGCCGAAGACGGTAAGGGCGGTCAGCACCACGGGATTGCGGTCGACGACCGCGGCGACACCGGCCGCGACGACCGCGGTCAGTGCGACGTAACCGAGGAGCAGTCCCCCGACTGCGGGCAGCACCGAGCGTTCACGCAGACCTGCGGCGATCGCGTAGGCCCAGTCCGCGCCGGGCACGAGGATCAGCAGGACCGAGACGGTCCAGAACGCGGCGATGTACCCGACTGCCATGCGGAGCTGCTCCCTTCGATTGAATACCCGCAGGAAGAATAGGCGGGATCGACCGGGAGATGATTCCAAGTTTTCGCAGCTGAGCGGCTGTGTGTGGAAGGATCTTCTGCATGGATCGCGTGGACCGGAAGATTCTTGCCGAACTCCAGCAGAACGGGCGTTTGACGATCACCGAACTCGCCGCCCGGGTACGGCTGAGCCTGTCGCCGTGTCACCGTCGGCTGCGGGAGTTGGAACGAACGGGTGTGATCCGTGGTTACCGCGCACTGGTCGACGCGGCGGCCGTCGGGTTGACGTTCGAGGCGCTGGTTTTCGTCACCATGCGCCAGGAGGATCGCACGACGGTGGCCGCGTTCGAACAGGCCGTCGCGGAGATACCGCCTGTGTTGCAGGCGCAACGACTGTTCGGGGATCCGGATTTTCTGCTGCGCATCGTCGCGGCGGATCTGCCTGCGTTCCAACAGCTTTACGACGAGAAGCTGGCCACACTGCCCGGTGTACAGCATTTGACGTCGACACTGGTGATGAAACATGTGGTGCACGAGCGGCCGGTGCCGCTGTAGCGAGTATCACCGCGGCGGCCGTCGCCTGCGCGTCAGCTCAGTTCACTTGCGCGGCAGCTGAGTTAGCCTCCGCGCAGTCAGTACGGATAGCGCTGCTCGACAGCGTCCTTGGCTTCCTTGAGGCCACAGCCGGTCAGCTCTCGATACCGCTTGATCGCATGAATCTTCTTGCCATCAGCCAGAAGTGCGTCGATCTCAGCGAAGCTGAAGGATGCGGGTCGAGCATGAGTGGGCGCGACCCGCACTGGTTCGGCGGGCATGGGCGGCAGCCCCTGGATCCCCAGATGCTGGAGGATCAGGTCCGTTTTGAAGTGCAGCGCATCAATCTTCCGCTCGAGGCGGCGGCGGGCAAACATGATCGAATCGTAGTGACCGCCGCCGTGTCTCGATAGCTAGGCGGCGCCGAGCAGCGCTTCGGCGAGGTTGGCCGCGGTGTCGAAAGCGACGAAATCGCCGGCGACCGCCAGCAGTCGGTCAACGCAGCGCGGGCCGGTGACCAGGCGAACCCGGCGGTCGGTGTGCTCAGCCCAGGTACGCGCCTCGATCAGCACATGCAGGCCGACGATGCCGAAGAACGTCACCTGGGATAGATCGACGACCACCAGCGGTGCGGCCGTATTCAGCGAGCCGATCAGTTGGGACCGGAACTGGTCCGCAGTATAGAAATCCACTTCACCTGCGACGGCGCACAGCGTGACGGTATCGCTCGGCGCGGTCACGGAAACATGCAGTCGAGCTTCCGGTTCGGTACGACTCGGCAACACTGCTCGACTCGGTGCCACACCTCGACTCGCCATAGGGTCGGGTCTCGACGTGGTGGTTGCGGGGCTTGCAGGAGTAGCAAGAGTTGACGACATGCGGATCTCGGTCCTGTCGCGCACGGCAATTGACGTCTGTTGCCGGCAATGCGTTGCGTCCCGGGCTGACAATGAGCACCAGAACTAGGCTGTTCGCTCAACCCTGAACGTCGGTTACCCATTCCACACCCGATCTACACCTCATCGGTGCAGATTTATTTCCTGCTGGAACGAAAGAAGCCACCGCGCACTGCGCGATGGCTTCTCTCAGCTCTATCGAGCGGACTACGCCGACTTCTCCCGGCGTTCGGCCCGCTGCGCCTTGCGCGGCACGATGGTCGGCAGCACGTTCTCGGTGACGGTGTCGGAGTCGACGACCACCTTGGCGACGTCGTCGCGACTGGGGATGTCGTACATCACCGGCAGCAGGACTTCCTCCATGATGGCGCGCAGGCCACGAGCACCCGTGCCGCGCAGGATCGCCTGGTCGGCGATCGCCTCGAGGGCGTCGGTGGTGAACTCGAGGTCGACCCCGTCCATCTCGAACAGCCGGACGTACTGCTTGACCAGCGCGTTCTTCGGTTCGGAGAGGATCTTGACCAGCGATTCCTTGTCCAGGTTGGTCACCGAGGCGACGACCGGCAGCCGGCCGATGAACTCGGGGATCAGGCCGAACTTGATCAGATCCTCCGGCATCACCTCGGCGAAGTGATCGGCGGTGTCGATCTCGGACTTGGACCGGACCTCGGAGCCGAACCCGATGCCGCGATGGCCGGTGCGCTCGGAGACGATCCGCTCCAGACCCGCGAACGCGCCCGCCACTATGAACAGCACGTTGGTGGTGTCGATCTGGATGAACTCCTGGTGCGGGTGCTTGCGCCCACCCTGCGGCGGCACGCTCGCCTGGGTGCCCTCCAGGATCTTCAGCAGCGCCTGCTGCACGCCCTCGCCGGAGACATCGCGGGTGATCGACGGGTTCTCGCTCTTGCGGGCGATCTTGTCGACCTCGTCGATGTAGATGATGCCGGTCTCGGCGCGCTTCACGTCGTAATCCGCAGCCTGGATCAGCTTGAGCAGGATGTTCTCGACATCCTCGCCGACATACCCGGCCTCCGTCAGCGCTGTCGCGTCGGCGATGGCGAACGGGACGTTGAGCATCTTGGCCAGCGTCTGCGCGAGGTAGGTCTTGCCGCAGCCGGTGGGGCCGAGCATGAGGATGTTCGACTTGGTCAGCTCGACGACCTCGCCGCGGCTGTCGCGGCCCTTGTCGCCGGCCTGGATGCGCTTGTAATGGTTGTAGACGGCCACCGCGAGAGTGCGCTTGGCGGTGTCCTGCCCGATCACGTAGTTCTCCAGGAAGTCCCGGATCTCCGCGGGCTTGGGCAACTCATCGAGCTTGACCTCGCTGGACTCGGCGAGCTCCTCCTCGATGATCTCGTTGCATAGATCGATGCACTCGTCGCAGATGTACACCCCTGGTCCCGCAATGAGCTTCTTGACCTGCTTCTGGCTCTTTCCGCAGAACGAGCACTTGAGCAGATCGCCGCCATCTCCGATGCGCGCCATCTCGTGGGTCCCTACTTCCTTGTCCGCGTGCAACCGTCCGTCCAGGTTGCCAGCTATCTGCCGCCTTGCTTGTCCGCGCCACCGGCTGTGATCGCAAACGCATCGACCGATTCCGGTGGGTGAGGCAGTGCTGTCAACCGGGAGCAAAGGTCCCTAGGTTGACCGTACCTGGTGTGTGCGACGGAGGTCGACAACTCGAGCATGTTTCTCCGCCGGGTTGTGCGAGTTCTCACGACACCGGAGCACGTTACGTCCGTTCAGCAGCCATTTTGTGCGTCAGCCGCTTGTTTCATCGGGGCTGCGGACCCGAGTGTTTCCGGGCCTGCCGTGTCACTGGAGCAGTCCGGCCGGGTAGCACGCCACTTGGCGCACTTCCCGGCCGGAAATCCCTGGGGTACAGCAATTTACGAGCGAATCGCCGCCGGGGTCGGCGATTCGCACGACGCGATCACTTCTTCTGCGCGCTGAGCTTGCGGTAATCGAACACCTGGTCGATGATCCCGTATTCCTTGGCGTCTTCGGCCGTGAGGATCTTGTCGCGGTCGGTGTCCTTGCGGATCTGATCCGCGTCCTTACCGGTGTGGCGAGCCAGCGTGGTCTCCATCAGGCGACGCATGCGCTCGATCTCGGCGGCCTGGATCTCCAGATCCGACACCTGACCCTGGATGCCACCCTCGAGCGACGGCTGGTGGATCAGCACGCGGGCGTTGGGCAGGCAGGCGCGCTTGCCGGGGGTACCGGCGGCGAGCAGCACGGCGGCGGCCGAGGCGGCCTGGCCGAGGCAGACGGTCGCGACATCGGCACGCACGTACTGCATGGTGTCGTAGATGGCCATCAGCGAGGTGAACGAGCCACCGGGCGAGTTGATGTACATGGTGATGTCACGGTCGGGGTCGAGCGACTCCAGCACGAGCAGCTGCGCCATGACATCGTTCGCCGAGGCGTCGTCCACCTGCACGCCGAGGAAGATGATGCGCTCCTCGAACAGCTTGTTGTACGGGTTGGATTCCTTGACGCCGAAGCTCGAGTGCTCGATGAACGACGGCAGGATGTAGCGCGACTGGACGCCCTGCGGTGCCATACCGCCGAGGCCTGCGCGTGGGTCAAACTGGTTGGCCATCTTCGTCTCCAAAGTCTGTGTGGGAAAGCGGCTGATGCGCTGAACGGACGAAAGAGTCCGGATGGCGCCTAGTTGCCTGCGCCGTTGGCCTGGTTCGCATGGCCGATCACGTGATCGATGAAGCCGTACTCGAGCGCCTGCTTGGCGGTGAACCAGCGGTCGCGGTCGGCGTCGATGGTGACCTGTTCCACGGACTTGCCCGTGTGCAGCGCCTGCAGCTCGTTGAGCTCGCGCTTGGTGTGCGCGAACTGCTCGGCCATGATCGCGATGTCGGCGGCGGAACCACCGATGCCCGCCGACGGCTGGTGCATCATGATCCGCGCGTGCGGCAGTGCGTGGCGCTTGCCCTTGGTGCCTGCGGTGAGCAGGAACTGCCCCATCGACGCGGCCAGGCCCATGCCGAAGGTGGCGATATCGCACTCGGCGAACTGCATGGTGTCGTAGATGGCCATACCGGCGGTCACCGAACCACCGGGCGAGTTGATGTAGAGCTTGATGTCCTTGGACGCATCCTCCGCCGAGAGCAGCAGGATCTGCGCGCAGATCTTGTTCGCGATGTCGTCGTCGACCTGGGTGCCGAGGAAGATGATGCGCTCGCGAAGCAGTCGCTCGTACACCGAATCGCTGAGGTTGAGACCAGCAGTCGGGGATGTCATGACGACCCCTGCCTGATTGACTGTCACGGATACCTGCCTTTTCTTACCGGCTCGTTGGCCGACGGCCATCTCTGGTTCGTTGTCACAAACATTAACGAAGCAGGGCGGCACCGAACTCCCGGTACCGCCCTTCTTCGCTTACAGCGCAACTTCGCTAGCGCTCAGCTGCGCTTTCTGCACTTATTCAGCCTTCGCCGCGGCGGTCTCGGTCGACTCGACCTCGGCCACGCCTTCGGCCTCGACCTCGGGGGCGGAATCCTCAGGGGCACCGAACATTTCGGCGGTGTCCACCACGTTGCCCGCGGAGTCGGTGACCTTGACCTTGCCGACAACACCCGCAAGGGCCTTGCCGCGCCGGACGTCGGCGAAGATCGCGCCGAGCTGGCCGGCCTGCTGCACCTGCTGGATGAACTGCTCCGGCGCCAGGCCGTAGCGCTGCGACTGGAACAGGATCCGCTCGGTGAGCTCTTCCTGGCCGACCTGGGTGTTCTCTGCCTCGGCGATGGCGTCCAGCAGCAGCTGGGTGCGCACCGACTTCTCGGCGGACTCCTTGGCGTCCTTGTCGAACTCTTCACGGCTGGAGCCCTGGGCCTCCAGTGCCTCGGCGAGCTTGGCCTCGTCGTGGTCGAAGCCGTGCACCGCGTCGTGGGTGACGGCGTCGATCTCGGCCTGCACGACCGCCTCGGGGAGCGGCACCTCGACCTGCTCGAGCAGGGTCTCCAGCACCTTGTCCCGGATCTCGCCGGCCTGCTGCACCTTCTTGCTGCGCTCGACCCGGTTGCGCAGGTCTTCCTTCAGCTCGTCGAGGGTGTCGAATTCGCTTGCCAGCTGGGCGAAGTCGTCGTCGGCCTCGGGCAGCTCGCGCTCCTTGACCGACTGCACGGTGACCTTGATGACGGCTTCCTTGCCCGCGTGCTCGCCGGCCACCAGGGTCGAGGTGAAGTCCTTGGACTCACCGGCGGTCAGGCCGATCAGCGCCTCGTCGAGGCCCTCGATGAGCTGGCCGGAGCCGACCTCGTGGGACAGGCCGGTGGTGGCCGCCTCGGGCACGTCCTCGCCGTCGACGGTCGCCGACAGGTCGATCGAGACGAAGTCGCCGTCCTGGACCGGGCGCTCGACACCGGTGAGGGTGCCGAAGCGCTGGCGCAGCGACTGCAGCTGCTCCTCGATGTCCTCGTCGCCGATGGTGAAGGCGTCGACGGTCACCGCGATGTTCTCGTACTCCGGCAGCGTGATCTCCGGGCGCACGTCGACCTCGGCGGTGAACGCGAGCTCCTCGCCGTCCTCGATCTTCGTGATCTCGATCTCGGGCTGGCCGATGACCTTCACGTCGGCGGCGGTGACGGCCTCGCTGTAGCGGCCGGGCAGCACGTCGTTGACGACCTGCTCCAGCACCGCGCCGCGGCCCAGACGCGCCTCGAGCAACTTGGCCGGCGCCTTGCCCGGACGGAAGCCGGGGATCTTGACCTGCTTGGCGAGTGCCTTGTACGCGCGGTCGAAGTCCGGCTTCAGTTCCTCGAAGGGCACCTCGACATTGATCCGGACCCGGGTCGGGCTCAGCTGCTCGACGGTGCTCTTCACGGACATGCTCCTTGTTCGTCGTCTGTTCTGGTTGAGACGCGATCCCCCGTTGTCCCGGACTTCTACCGGGACCCCGGCACCCACCGGGCTGGCGAGGGACGCGGCGTACGCATCCCGACCAGGTTAGTTGACCGGCCGGGGCGGGCTGCACTCGGCCGCTTTTCGGGCCGCTACTTCCCCACCGATACCGCGTCGGTGACGAAGACCAGCGTCTCGTTCGGCGCGATACCGCGACCGCCCGCGCCGTAGCCGAGGTCCGGCGGCACGATCAGCAGCCTGCGGGTGCCCTCCTGCACGCCGACCAGTCCCTCGTCCCAGCCCTGGATGACCTGGCCGCCGCCGAGGGTGAGCTGGAAGGGGGTGCCGCGGTCGAACGAGCTGTCCTTCTTCTGCTTGTTCGACCAGGTGACGAGCGCGTAGTTCATGGTGAGCGGCTGGCCGGAGGCGGCGCCGGGGCCGCTGCCCTGGATCAAATCCTTGGTGATCAGCGTCTTGGGCGGATCGCAGTTGTCCGGGATGGTGATCTTCGGTGCGGAACCGAAGTCGCCGCTCACGCCGATGTCCTCCGCGGTGCATTCCCGGCCCTTGCTCTGGGTCGGCGCAGCCGGTGCCGTCGGGGAGAGGCTCTTCGCGGGGGCGGTAGTGGAAGGAGTAGAGGACGCCTTGTCGTCCGACCCACAGGCGACCAGAGTGAACGCTGCCGCGGCCATGGTGCCGATCCCGATGATCCTGCCGAGTGTGTGCATGCGGCGGACCCTAGACCATCCTCGCGGCGAATGTCCGAGTCGCCCGGCGCGCGTCGGACTGCCGTTACGCTGACAAGTGGAATCTCCCCCTACGACGAGGAGAGTCGGCGCATGACCCACATGGCGAGCGCGGGTGGCGATACCTCGGCCGACAATGTCGGCAGCGCGGGCGGCGAGAGCGTCGCCCCGCAGCCCTATCGGCTGACGGATATCGCGGGCCCGCTGGACCGCGACGAACTGACCTCGATCGACGCGTGGTGGCGAGCCGCGAACTACCTCGCCGTCGGGCAGATCTATCTGATGGCCAATCCGCTGCTGCGGGAGCCGCTACAGGCCGAACACATCAAACCGCGACTGCTCGGGCACTTCGGCACCGTGCCCGGTTTGAATCTGGTGTGGGTGCATGCCAATCGGGCGATCCGGCAGCGCGGGCTGAACGCGGTCTTCGTGGCGGGACCCGGGCACGGCGGGCCTGGGCCGAACGCCTGCGGCTGGTTGGAGGGCACGTACTCCGAGCTGTACAGCCATATTCCGCAGGACGCCGCGGGCATGGGCGCGCTGTTCGCACAGTTCTCCTTTCCCGGCGGAGTGCCCAGCCATTGCGCGCCGGAGACGCCCGGCTCGTTCCACGAGGGTGGCGAACTCGGCTACTCCCTGCTGCATGCCTTCGGCGCGGCGCTGGACAACCCGGACCTGACGGTGTTCTGCGTGATCGGTGACGGCGAGGCGGAGACCGGGCCGCTGGCCGGCAGCTGGCACGCCAACAAGTTCCTCAACCCGGCGCGCGACGGTGCGGTGCTGCCGATCCTCGCGCTGAACCAGTACAAGATCGCCAATCCGACCATCCTGGCGCGCATTCCGGAGCAGGAGCTGGTTTCGCTGATGCGCGGGTACGGCTACGAGGCGATCGTCGTCTCGGGCAGCGACCCCACCGCGGTGCACCAGGCGATGGCCGTCGCGGTGGACACCTGCATGGAACGCATCGCGCAGATCCAGCGTGCCGCGCGCGGCGGCAGCGATGGTGCGCGCCCGGTGTGGCCGATGATCGTGTTGCGCACCCCGAAGGGCTGGACCTGTCCGCCCGTGGTGGACGGCGATCCGGTCGAGGGCACGTTCCGCGCACATCAGGTGCCGCTGCCAGGGGCGCGTTCGGACGCGGGCCATCGAGCGGTGCTGGAGCAGTGGCTGCGGTCCTATCGCCCGGAGGAGTTGTTCGACGAGCTGGGCAGGCCGGTATCGGAGCTGCTCGACCAGGTGCCCGAGGGCGACCAGCGGATGAGCGCCAATCCGATTGCCAACGGCGGCATGCTCGTTCGTGATCTGAACCTGCCGGATTGGCGCGATTTCGGGGTCGAAGTCGCCACGCCGGGTGGGTCTTCGCACGAGGCGACCAGGGTGCTCGGCGCGTGGTTGCGCGAGGTCACCCGGAACAACCCGGACAATTTCATCACCTTCGCCCCCGACGAGCTGGCCAGCAACCGGCTCCAGGACATCCTGGAGGTGACCGGCCGCAACTGGCAGGCCGAGATCGGTGAGTACGACGAGAAACTCGACCGCACCGGACGGGTGATCGAGGTGCTGTCCGAGCACATGTGCCAGGGGCTGCTGGAGGGCTATCTGCTCACCGGCAGGCACGGGGTGTTCACCTGCTACGAGGCGTTCATCCACATTGTCGACGCCATGTTCAACCAGCATGCCAAGTGGCTCGACGCCAGCGCGGGGGTGCCGTGGCGGCGGCCCATCGCGAGCCTCAATTATCTACTGTCCTCACATGTTTGGCGGCAGGACCACAACGGGTTCACCCATCAGGACCCCGGCTTCCTCGACGTGGTGCTCAACAAGAAGCCCTCGATCGTGCGGGTCTATCTGCCGCCGGACGCCAACACGCTGTTGTCCTCCTACGACCACTGCCTGCGGTCCCGGCACTACGTCAACGTGGTGGTGGCGGGCAAACAGCCGCAGGCGGATTGGCTTTCGGTGACCGACGCGGCCGAGCACTGTGCCCGCGGCATCGGGATCTGGGACTGGGCGGGGCACAACGACGACCTCGGCACCGTCCCGGATGTCGTGCTGGCCTGCGCCGGTGACGTGCCGACACTGGAAACCCTTGCGGCGGCGGCGATTCTGCGGGATCGGCTGCCCGCCCTGCGGGTGCGGGTGGTCAACGTGGTCGATCTGATGCGGCTGCAACCGCAGGACGAACACCCACATGGGTTGCCCGACAGCGAGTTCGACACGTTGTTCACCCATGACCGGCCGGTGATCTTCGCGTTCCACGGCTACCCGTGGCTGGTGCACCGGCTCACCTACCGGCGGGCCAACCACGACGGGCTGCACGTGCGCGGCTACAAGGAACGCGGCACCACCACCACACCGTTCGACATGGTGATGCTCAACGATCTGGATCGATATCACCTGGTGATGGACGTCATCGATCGGGTGCCGAGCCTCGGCGAGCGGGCCGCCGGGTTGCGTCAGGAAATGGTGGACGCACGCTGGGAGGCGCGGGCCTGGACCCGCGAGCACGGCGAGGACATTCCCGAGGTCGCCGACTGGAGTTGGCCGTACTGACCCCAGCCTCGACCGCTGCGGAGTACGAACACTTTCGTATACTTCGCTGTCCGGGGGCGCCTTCAAAAGTATTGTGGTGAAGGATAGTTCGCGAAACGAGTCCGACGATGCGGTCGGGGCGGGACCGTCCACGTACTCGTTCCGCTCGATTGTGTCCTCGTCGAGGCCAAGGGGGAGTACCGATGTCGGCGTCAGCTGTACCTGCACGTAAGCCCGAGCTCGTCTCGGTCATCATCCCGGTGTTCAACGGACTGCCGGAATTGGACGAACAACTCGACGGCCTGGCCGAACAGGATTACCAGGGGCCCTACGAAGTGGTGATCAGCGACAACGGCTCCAGCGACGGCCTGGCCGAGCACATCGACGGACATCCGCTGACCGCGCGATTGCGGTTGCGCTACGTGGCCAGCTCCGCCACACCAGGTCCGTCGTACGCCCGCAACAATGGGGCGGCGCTGGCCCGCGGTGACTTCCTCGCCTTCGTCGACCAGGACGATCGCGTGCATCCCGGTTGGCTCAGCGCGATGGTGCGGACCGCCGCCGATTACGACGCGGTGAGCGGCGCCGTGGAGGTGACGACGCTCAACACCCCGGAGGTGGCCCGCTGGCGACCGATGCCCGCGCCGGAGGACGGCTTCCCCACTCATTACCTGCCCTATGCGCACGGCAACAACGCCGGATACTGGCGCGCCGCCTTCGACAAGATCGGCGGATACGACGAGAGCCTCTTCGGCGGCGACGACGTGGACATCAGCTGGCGTCTACAGGAAGCTGGGTTGCGCCTGGGCCATTCGGCGGATGCTCTCGTCGCATACCGGCTACGCACGACCTACCGCGACACCTGGCGGCAAGCGCTCAACTACGGGCGCGGCGCCGTCGAGGTGTACGTCAAGCATCGGGCCGCCGGCTGTCCCCGATTGCCGTTTCAGGCGACATGGTTCTCGATTGTGCTTGTGGTGCTGCACAATCCGTTTATCCCGCTCACCAGAAACCGCTTCCCTCGCGGTCTGTGGACCCTGCACGCGGGTGTGCTCGCCGGGCGGATCCAAGCCGGCCTGCGCCACCGCACCTACTACGGATAAACGGGAGCGAACTTGTCTGGGGCCTGCTACGGCAATGAAACTTCCTTGCGCAGGTCCCGGCACTGGGCGACGATCGCTGCATGCTCCTGACGATCACCTGCACACCACCGGAGGACGCCGACTGGCCGGCGACCGACCTGGGGTTCTTGCTGCACAAGAACCCCGACCGGGTGCAGGCGTTCGAACAGTCCTACGGCACAGCGCATGTCGTGTACCCCGAGGCGACCGCCGCCCGGTGCACGGTGGCACTGGTGCTGGAGATCGATCCGATCCGGCTGGTGCGCGGACGTTCGCGCGGGACACCGGATTTCAGTCTCGGCCAGTACGTCAACGATCGGCCGTACGCGGCGTCGTCGCTGCTGTCGGTCGCGATCGGGGCGGTGTTCCGCACCGCGCTGCACGGGCGCTGCACGCTGCGCCCGGAACTGGTGCAGACCGCGCTGCCGTTGCGCATCGAGCTGCCGACCGTACCGTGCCGAGGCGGCGCGGAGGTGGCGGAGCGGGTGTTCGCGCCGCTCGGCTGGGCGGTGACCGCCACTGCCCTGCCGTTGGATCCGGCGTTCCCGGAGTGGGGTGATTCGCACTACCTGCGGCTGCAGTTGTCCGGGACCGTGCGGTTGGCGGACGCGCTCTCACACCTGTACGTCTTGCTGCCTGTGCTGGATGGGGCGAAGCACTACTGGCTGGCCGCGGATGAGGTCGACAAGCTGATCCGGGCGGGTGGCGGATGGCTGGCCGAGCATCCGGAGCGTGGATGGATCACGCGACGTTATCTGGCGCGGCGGCAGTCGCTCGTACGGACGGCGTTGGCTCGGCTCGCCGAGTTGGACGAGGTGGAGCCGGAGTTGTTGGACGCGGTGGAGGAAGTGGACGACGCGGAGGAAGTCGGTTCCAGCGACCTTGCGGCGGGCGAGTCCGAACCCGGCTCCGCGCCAGCCCAAATGGCTGACGGCGATGGTGTTTCGGCCCAGGCACGGCCACCTTCGACCGAGATCGACGCTGCGGGAATGGCCGTAGCCGACGCGAGCAAGCAAGTCGATATGTCAGCGTCCGATCTGCCCGGTGGTGGCGAAATCGTCACAGGAGACGGGGCGGACCTCGCCTCAACAGTGGCCGGTGCGCACGACACGACCGTGGCTGATCCGATCGACGTGGCCGTGGCCGGTGCAGCCGCCACCGACGAGGCCGGTGTGCCAGACATCGCAGCCCCTGTTGTGCCTGACATGGCAGCGACAGGCGGGTCAGACCTGGCAGCGCCTCGTGCGTCCGAACTGGCTGAAACTCCCCCGGGCACAGTGTCGTTGGCAGTCACACGACGCGCTGCGGTGCGTGCCGCGCTGCACGAGGTCGGTGCTCGTCGAGTGCTCGACCTCGGTTGTGGCGAGGGCACGCTGCTGCGAGAGCTGTTGGCGGACAGAACATTCACCGAGATCGTCGGGGTGGACGTATCGATGCGGGCGCTGCATATCGCTGAACGCAAGTTGCGGCTCGAGCGCCTGCCAGAACCTGTGGCGCAGCGGCTGACCCTGCGGCAGGGCGCGCTCACCTACACCGACGCCCGGTTGCGCGGTTACGACGCCGCGGTGCTGATGGAGGTCATCGAGCACGTGGACCCGCCGCGTCTCGGTGCGCTGGAGCATGCGGTCTTCGCGGCGGCAGCGCCGAGGGCGGTGCTCGTCACGACGCCGAACGCGGAGGTCAATGTGCGCTTCGAGGGCTTGGCGGCCGGCGCTTTCCGGCATGCCGATCACCGGTTCGAGTGGACCCGTGCCGAATTCGCGGCGTGGGCCGACGGTGTGGCGGCCCGGCACGGGTATTCCGTGCGATTCGTGCCGATCGGCGTGGTGGACGCGGAGTTCGGCGCGCCCACCCAAATGGCAGTATTCAGCAAGATCGAATTCGACAACGCCACGGTAACCGTGGCTGCGGCCCGGGAAGGGGTGGCGTGATGGCAGAGCTCTCGGTGCCCGAGCTGTCCCTCGTGGTGTTGGTCGGCAGCACCGGCTCGGGTAAATCCACCTTCGCGCGCAAGCACTTTCGGTCGACCGCGGTGGTGTCCTCCGACGCGTGCCGCGGCATCGTCAGCGATGACGAGAACGATCAGTCGGCCACCGCAGAGGCGTTCGCGCTGCTGCACCACATCGCGGGCATCCGGTTGCGGCGTGGCCTGCGCACGGTGGTCGACGCGACCAACGTGCAGGCCAAGTCGCGGCAGGAACTGATCGCGGTGGCCCGCGCGCACGACGTACTGCCGGTGGCGATCGTGCTCGACGTGCCGGATTCGGTGTGCCTGGAACGCAATTCGGCGCGCCCGGACCGCGCCTCGCTCGGCGCGCACGTGGTGGTCCGGCAGCAGCGCGAGTTGCGGCGCAGCCTGCGCGGACTGGAGCGTGAGGGCTTCCGCAAGGTGTACGTGCTGCGCGGGGTGGCCGAGATCGAGGCGGCGACCATCGTCGACGAGAAGGCGTGGAACGACAAGCGTGAGCTCACCGGGCCGTTCGATGTGATCGGTGACGTGCACGGCTGCCGCAGCGAACTGGAAACGCTGCTCGGCGAGCTCGGCTATGTCCTCGAACGCGACGACGCGGGCCGGGCGATCGGCGCGCGGCACCCGGCGGGGCGCACCGCGGTGTTCGTCGGCGATCTGGTCGATCGCGGGCCGGACACCCCGGGCGTGCTGCGGCTCGTCATGGGCATGGTGGCGGCCGGAACGGCGCTGTGCGTCACCGGCAATCACGAGAACAAGCTCGTCCGCGCCCTCGACGGCAAGCAGGTGCGGGTGGCACACGGTCTCGCCGAGTCGCTGGCCCAGCTCGACGGCGAGGACGAGGTCTTCCGCAAGGCGGCCCACGAATTCTGTCGTGGGCTGGTCAGCCACTATGTGCTCGACGGCGGCAAGCTCGTCGTCGCGCACGCGGGGCTGAAGGAAGAGTTCCACGGGCGGGCATCGGGGCGAGTGCGGTCCTTCGCCATGTACGGCGAAACCACCGGGGAGACAGATGAATACGGCCTGCCGGTGCGTTATCCGTGGGCCAACGACTATCGCGGCCGGGCCACCGTGCTGTACGGGCACACTCCGGTGCTGGACCTGCAGTGGGTGAACAACACGCTGTGCCTGGACACCGGCGTGGTGTTCGGCGGCAGGCTGTCCGCGTTGCGCTATCCGGAGCGGGAGCCGGTTTCGGTTGCGGCGGAGACTGTTTGGTACGAGCCGACGCGGCCGCTGGAGCCCACCACAGCTGCGCCCGACGCGGTCGTGTCGGCCGCCACCGGGGGCGTGGTGCACCGGGATCCCGGTGTGCTCGACCTGGAAGATGTAATCGGCCGCCGCGTCGTGGAGACCCGTTATCACGGCCGGGTCGGCGTGCAGGAGGAAAACGCCTGCGCCGCACTGGAAGTGATGAGCCGATTCGCGATCGACCCGCGCTGGCTGGTGTACCTGCCGCCGACCATGTCGCCGTGTGCGACCTCGGAGCTGCCGGGCTATCTGGAACACCCTGCGGAGGCGTTCGCGTACTACCGCGCCGAAGGCGTCGACCGGCTGGTGTGCGAGGAGAAGCACATGGGGTCGCGGGCCGTGGTCCTGGTCGCCCGGTCGGCATCCGCCGCGCGGGACCGATTCGGCGTCGACGACGGCGGCACCGGCGTGATCTACACGCGCACCGGCCGGCCGTTCTTCGATGACCCGGTGCACACCGAGACACTGCTCGCCCGCGTGCGCGCGGCCGCCGAAACCGCGGGGCTCTTCGATGAGCTGCGCAGCGAGTGGCTACTGCTCGATACCGAGCTCATGCCGTGGTCGGCGAAGGCGATCGGCCTGCTGCGCAACCAGTACGCCGCCGTCGGCACGGCGGCCCGGGCGGCGCTCGGTGCCACCACCGAGGTGCTTTCGGCGGTGGCGGAACGCGGACTCGATGTCGCGGACCTGGCGGCACGCACAGGAGCGCGTAAGGACGATGCCGCGGCCTTCACCGACGCCTACGGCCGCTACTGCTGGCCGGTCGACGGCGTGGCCGGCCTGCGGCTCGCGCCGTTCCAGGTCCTCGCCGCCGAAGGATCGAATTACGCGGTGCGTGAGCATGATTGGCACCTTGCACTGATCGACCGGCTGGTCGCGGCCGACAGCGAGCTGTTCGCGCCGACCGGGCGGATGTTCGTCGATCTGACCGACGCGGACAGCGTGGCCGCCGCCACCGATTGGTGGACCGAGCTGACCGCAGCAGGCGGCGAAGGCATGGTGGTCAAGCCGCGGCAAGCGCTGGTGCGCGGGGCCAAGAAGGCCGAGGGTGCCAAGGGCGACGGCAGGCTCGTCCAGCCCGGCGTGAAATGCCGTGGCCCCGAATACCTTCGGATCATCTACGGACCGGAGTACCTGCGCGAGCACAACCTGGTTCGGCTGCGCACGCGCGGCCTCGGCCGTAAACGCTCGATGGCGTTGCGCGAGTACGCACTCGGACTGGAGGCATTGGACCGGCTGGCCGTGGGCGAACCACTATGGCGCGTGCACGAGGCCGTCTTCGCGGTGCTCGCACTGGAGTCCGAACCGGTGGATCCGCGCTTGTAAGACGCCGTGGGCGAATCATGGACCGGGACAGCTGGTAGTACGAATGCGCGCGGACGCCCCCGCCGCGCTGGGTGGTGTCAGCACTGTCCCCCCACACGGCAGACAGTCGTCATCGACAGCGCGGCGGCGATTGCGCGCGATCCATCGCTCGCCGGCGATGGTTGAAGCGCCGCCGAGTCGGGTAACCATCCTGTCGATGAGTCAGGATTCTGCCGCGGCATAGTTCCACGCCGCGATCTCTTCTGAATGTGTTCGGCGACCTGTTCCCGCTACGCAGAAGGACGAAGATCCATGGTGACTATTCGAAATTCCGTCCGCATCGCGACCGTCATCGGAGCCACCGCGCTGGCCATCGCCTCGGCCACTGCTGTGGCCGCAGCCGAGAACTCCATCGACGTCAGTGGTGTCGGGCCGGTCAATATCGGGGTCGACTATAGCTGTGAAGCCTCGGCCGGCGTGACCGCGATTCGGGCCATGGTGGGCGACCCGCAGGCCGACAGCCCCTCGGCCACCGGTACGCACACGGCGGTGACCTGCGACGGCAGCCGCCAAACCGCCGTTGTGCTGCTGACCGGAGCGAACGGCACGGACGCGCCGCTCTCGGCGGGGCAAACCGTCCAGGTTCGGGTTGCGCTGGTCGACAGCGCAGACACCGTCGTCACTGGTCAGGCCAAGGTGGTCTCGCTGGGCTAGTCCGAACTCGGGCTCCAACTGTCCCAGACCCATTGCACGCGGTAACTGATACACGTTACCGTGGGTGTTAGCAAGCTGCTTGCAACTGTTACCGCGGCGGCTTCGCAGGCGTACTGGACAAGGGAGTCTGACCATGCCGTTAGCGAGTTCCGACAGCACGCCCAGCACCGGGCACATGCTCATCGACGACCGCTTCACCGCCGTGGCCGCGAAGTTCTTCGCGATGTTCCGGCGCAAGCGGCAGGGTGGTGGTGCCCTCTCGGTATACCTGCACGGCGAACCCGTGCTGGACATCTGGGCGGGCTGGGCGGACCGGGACCGGCGGTGGCGCGCCGATACGATCGCGCTGTCGTACTCGACGGGCAAGGGCGTCGCCGCCACTATCGCGCACCGGCTGGCCGAGCGCGGCGTGCTCGACTTCGACGCACCGGTGGCGACGTACTGGCCGGAGTTCGCGGCAAATGGCAAGGAGGCCATCACCGTTCGCGACGTGCTCAACCATCGCGCGGGGCTGCAACGCACCCGAGGTCTGCTCGACGATCCGGCGGATCTGCTCGACCACGACGCCATGGCCGCCGCCATCGCCGCCTCCGCGCCGGATCCGTTGCGGCTGCGCGCATCCGGGTATCACGGGCTCACCTTCGGCACGATCGTCGCGGAGATCGCACAGCGGGCCACCGGGCGCGAGTTCCCCGAGCTGGTCCGAACCGAACTCGCGGAGCCCCTGGGCGACAACGACTTCTACTTCGGCGTCCCGCAGCACCAGCGGCACCGGCTAGCCAAGCTGTCACCGCGCCTCGGCATCGCACGCGTGCCGTTCGACCGGATGATCGCCCCGTTCGCCTCGATGCGGGCAGTGCACTCGGCGCGCGGCGCGGTGTACGACGGGTGGGCGGACATGACGCTCGGCGACCAGCCCTACGATGCGATGATGCCTGGCTGGAACGGGGTTTTCACGGCTCGGGCGCTCGGCAAGATGTACGGCGCGATCGCCAACGACGGCATGATCGGTCATCGGCGCCTGCTGCGGCCGGAGACCACCCGGCTGATCGCGCAGATGCCGCCGAACGGGCGGTTCGACTACGTGCTCGGCGCCGCACCACATTTCGCGCTCGGGTATCACCGTGGCATCGTCGGCACCAGACTGACCCGGCAAGCATTGGGGCACTTCGGTATCGGCGGCTCCGGCGGCATCGCCATGCCCGCGCTCGGGCTTTCGGTCGCCTTTGTCACCAATCACCTCGGCAACCACGCCATGTCACTGGGTGATGCGCGGCTGCCGGTGCTCGCCGCGCTCTCCCAGCGCGCCGCCAGAGGCGTGAAAGACACCAGCGGCCTGCCGGAGACCCTCGACGTCGCGGTCGGCTGAGACGTCAGCTCTCGCGTTTCAGCTTGCGCCAGCCGCCCGCGCGGTTGTTCGCGATGATCTGCTGGAACATCGCGAGCAGCGGTGCGGCAGGGACCTTTTCGCCCTCGCGCACGGCGACGGTTCGGGCGGTCTTGTTGTCGTGGCCCGCGGTGATGATGCCGTCGGGGTCGGCGACAATGGCTCCGTCGTAGAGGAAGATATTGACGTGGGTCTTCGCCGCGAGCAGGGCACAGATATTGCCGTCGAGCACGAAGTACGGCTGCACGGTGCGCTTGATGGTCTCGACGACTTCCGGATCGGCGGCGTGCACCAACTCGCGCACCTCCCGGCAGATTGCTTGCTGCCAGTTGGGTAGCGCGTCGATATAGGTGTCGACGCGCGGGTCGACCGCGTAGGACATGGGCCGATCCAAGCACAAATCCGGCGGTCCGATGACCGTTTCTCGCCAGCCTGAGTACGATCGACCGTATGGAAAGTGGCCCCGACTCTGCGCTCCTCACCCGGCGTGAGCCGGCCGAGATCACCGATAAACGCCTGCTCCGCGGTGCGAAGACGCGGCAGACCGTGCTACGGCATGCGGTGGACATCGCCTCGATCGATGGGCTCGCGGGTTTGAGTTTCGGCAGGCTCGCCACCGACGCGGGGCTGAGCAAAGCGGGCATCCAGACGCTGTTCAAGACCAAGGAAGCCTTGCAGCTGGCCGCCATCGACTACGCGCGCGACCTGTTCGTCGACGAGGTGATCGAACCGACCAGGTCAACACCGCACGGTATCGCCCGGCTGCGAGCGCTGATCGAGAGCTGGCTGGCCTACGCCGAGACTCCCCTGTTCCCGGGCGGCTGCTTCTGGGTCGCGAACATGCCGGAGCAGGACAGCAGGCCGGGACCGTTGCGCGACGCACTCCTGCGGGACCGGCGGGCGTGGGTGCGCATCCTCGAGCGGGAGTTGCGCGAGGCGGTGCGCACGGGCGACATCGTCGAGGTCGACCCGGAACTCGCCGCCTATCAGATCGATGCGGTGCTGTGCGCCACCAACACCGCGCTGCGCGTGGGCGAGCAGGACGCCATGAGCCGGGCTCGGCGCATCGTCGAGGGTTTCCTCACTTCGCCCTGACCGCAGGCAGTTGACGTACCAGCACCGAAATAACAATGGCGACAGCGAAATTCGCGATCGAAGACATCATGAAGGCGTGCCCCGACACAGCGGCGCCGGTGTCCGCGCCGGGTTGGAACGCGGCGAAGAAGACCGCGCCGATCACCGCGACGCCCAGCGCGCCACCAATCTGCTGGGCAGTCGACAGCGCCCCCGACGCCATGCCGACAGCCGCCGGGCCGACCCCGGACAGCACCGTGTTGAGCAGCGGCGTGATGAGCAGACCACCACCGGCGCATTGCAGCACGATAGTCGCAATCACCAGCGCCACAGGGAATCCCGAGCTCGACAGCAGCACCACCACGGTGCACAGATAACCGACCACCATCAAGATCGACCCGAGTTCCAATACGCGCCGACCATATTTCGGCACGACGCGGCTCGCGACCATGCCGAAGACGAAGAACGCCGCCGCACCGGGCGCGTACACCAGACCCGCGCGGAGGGCGGACATGCCGAGGCCCTCCTGTAGCGAAATCGACAGCGCCAGATAGTAAGACGTGAGCAGCGCATACACGCACAGCACGAGCAGGATGCCCACCGTGAACGAGCGCTGAGCGAACAGAGCGAGATCTACCAGCGGGTCGCCACCCGCCTCGGCGACGCGCCGTTCGATCACGGCGAACAGCACGAACGCGGCCGCGCTCGCCACGAAGCAGGCCCAGGTCCACCACGGCCAGCCCGCCTCGCGCCCTTGAATGAGCGGGAAGGTGAGCAGGAACAGCGCGGTACTCAATGCGAGTACGCCAGGAAGGTCCAGCCTGCGCGCCCCCGCCACGCGTGATTCCGGCACGAATTTCGCGGCGAGCAGGATCATCGCCACCCCGATCGGCACGTTCACCCAGAACACCGCGCGCCACTGCGCACCGAACAGATCCGCGCTGATCAGCAACCCGCCGATGAGCTGGCCGCCGATGCTGGCCATACCGATCACCACACCCAGCACGCCGAAGACCTGATGCCTGCCGCGTTCCGGCACCAGCACAGCGATCATCGCGAAGACCTGCGGAACCAGCAGCGCGGCACCGAGCCCCTGCACGACCCGCGCCGCGATCAACGTGCCAGGGCCCGGCGCGGCGGCACACACGATCGAGGACAGCGTGAACACCGCCGCGCCGAGCAGGAAGATCCGTTTGCGCCCATACATATCGGCGATGCGGCCGCCGGTGATCATCAGGACCGCGTAGCTCAGCTGGTAACCCGCCAGGATCCACTGGAGTTGCCCCTCGGTGGCACCGAGATCCGCGCGGATCGCGGGGCCGGCCACCACCACGATGTACGCGTCGAGGATGGCCATGAACATGCCGACCATGACCACCGACACCGCGGTCCACGGCACAACGGCCGGGCTGGTGCCGACAGATGGTTTCAACTCCGTCATGCTGGGAACAATACGGTCGACCGTATGTTTATTGCAACGGCCTCAGGACGAGGGCTTGTGCGCCACCGCGAAGATCCGGCGGAACGGGAACCACGTCGTGCCGTCGGACCTCGCCGGGTAGGCCATGCGCAGGCGGGCCGCCAGCTCGGTACGGAACTCGCGCCAATCTTCGTCGTCCAGCTCGGCGCGAATCGGTCGCAGCGCGGTGCCGGTTACCCACTCCAGCACGGGATCCGGGCCCGAAAGTCGTTGCAGGTAGGTGGTTTCCCAGACATCGACGATGGTGTCGTCGGTGGCCAGTGCCGTCGCATAGTCGGCGGGCGTGGACACCGCGTCGGCGCTGCGCAGCGCGATCTCGGCCAGCTGGGCTTGCCAGCGCGCCTCGGTCGCCAGCGCGCGGATCTCCCGGTGCGACGGCGCGTCGAAGTTGCCGGGCACCTGCATGGCGAACCAGGCGCCGGGCGACAGGGCGGGCAGCCACTCCGCGAGCAGGCTCAGGTGATCCGGAACCCATTGCAGGACAGCATTACTGACGACGACATCGGTCTCGGGGTCCGGCGCCCAGTCGTGCACGTCGAGGACCCTGGCGTTGATGCCACGCTCCTGCGCTTCTTGCACCATCTCCGGCGAGGAGTCGAGTGCGTCGAGTTCCGCGTCCGGCCATCGTGCGGCGAGCACACCGGTGAGGTTGCCCGGCCCGCAGCCCAAATCCACTACGCGGCGCGGCTTTTCGGCGTCGATCCGGCTGATCAACTCGAAGAACGGACGGGCACGGTGATCGGCGAAATCGAGGTACTTCTTCGGATCCCACATACGAAACCCTTCTCGTAAACAGTACGAGCGTACTTAGTACGATTGTACTGTAAGGCGGGTGCCTGGAGGTGGCACATCAGAAGCAAACCGACCAGTTTTGGCGTGTTATTTCCGGGTAGTCGATATATCAACACCTACCCCAGATGTCCGCTCTAATCTTCGTTGCCGCGCAGCAAACAGATGGCTGCCGACCCGATCGGCTTTGCGCCCCAGTCCCCGACTCCCCCGCCCGCCCCGACTCTCGTTCCTCAATGTTGTTGCACGCAAGACAGATACAGTGACCTGTATCGGAAAGGTGCGTGAATCATGACGGAAGCCAAATTCGCTGTCGGCGACCGAGTCCGCCACGTGTCCATCGGACGTCACGGTGTCGTCGTCGCAGTCGACACGGAGTACTCCCCCGCCCACGACGAAAACGACCTCAGCCTCAACCCCTCCGTCCGCGACAGCCCCTGGTACCGGGTGACGCTCGAGGACGAGAACGGCCAGCCCGTGGAGACCTACCTATCCGAGTCCCAGCTCGATTCCGAATAACCCCGACCCGCGCGAAACACAGCGGGATGGTTGGTGCCCGGTTTGTGTCGGTAGGTGCCGCTAGTCTGCTGAAGTGGTCGGACCGGATTCGGCGCTGCGCCGACTGATGCGCGAGGCAGGGAAGCTGCTGCAGCCCTATGGCTTCCAGGGCTCGGAAGACATGTGGGTGCGAGTCGTGCCCGGGGGTGTGGCGTCGGTCGGTCGCACCCGGGTACTGCGCACCTGGACCGAAGGGCAGCAGGTCCTGAAATTCGGCCTGACCCTCGACGCGACACCCGCCGCCTGGTGGGAATTCCGCAACTGGCGCAATACACAGCTCGGTCGCCCGCTCGTGCCGCTGGAGCAGGCGACCGGCCCCGGGCTGATCAGTGACCACGGCATGCCGGACGAGCTGACCCAGCCGTGGTCGCTGGGGGTCGACCCGGCAACGGCGGGCAGGCATGCGCTGGCGGCAGACGTCGACGCCATTCGTGCCGAGCTACCCAAGCGCGTGCACGCCTATGCGCGGCGCGCGCTACGACTACTGGAGCCGGACCGGTATCTGGACGAGTTGCTGGCCGACCCGGATCCGCAGGGTGAGGTTTGGGAGGTAATCGTCGTGCTGCTCGCTGATCGCGGACCTGGGCCCGAACTGGAAGACGCATGCACCCAATTGCGGGCGTACCTAGCGGCTCGAGACGAATCGGCCTACGCGGAGAGCCTCATCGAGTACGTGCAAGGCCGTGCCGCGCTCGTCTGAGCCCCCTGGTCGATGTGTGGTGCAGGACCGCAGCGCGGAGCTCGCTGAGCTGAACGGCCGAGATGAGCGCGCCGCCCAGCGTCGGCAGGAGCATCGCCGCATTCTCAACGCGTCGCGCCCAGTCGGACTCGTAGACCTTCCGCGAACGTGCGCGCCGCCTCGAGATCGGTGGCGTCGGGTCGCCCTTTCCGGATGCCGCCGACGAGCTTGAACGGTGCGTAGGTGTCGAACGCGCGGCACGAGAAGGTGTCGGCCACCTCGAATCCCTTCTGCTCGAGCAGGTGGATCATGGGGCGAGAGAAGCGCTGCATACCGGCATCCGGAAAGCCGCTGCTGGCGAAGACGAATGCGGCCCTTCGCGGCTCCTGCGGGAGCGACTCGACGAACTCCCGCAGCTCGGCGTGGAAGGAACCGAGGAAGATCCCCGAGCCGAACCCGACGAGGTCGTAGCCGGCCAGCTCGGCGGCATCGATGTGCTGCGGGTCGACAACCCGGGCTTGGAGCACCTGCCCCATGACGTCGGCGATCTTTTTCGTGTTGCCATGAGACACCGAGGTGCACACGATGATGGCTTTCATGACGACGCTCCCTTCAGGTTGCGTTGAACCGGACATGCTCTGAGCCACCACCCGATTCGCGACCGTGACATCTGGGCACCTGTGGTCTCCGCCACGCCGGGGGTTCTCTCAGACGTCCTGCGGCCGATCGAGCGGACGCAGCACGTCGGCGGAGCGCAACTTGTCCGGG
Source organism: Nocardia ninae NBRC 108245 (assembly GCF_007990755.1). Classification (GTDB taxonomy): domain Bacteria; phylum Actinomycetota; class Actinomycetes; order Mycobacteriales; family Mycobacteriaceae; genus Nocardia; species Nocardia ninae. The sequence continues at coordinate 92,801 of NZ_BJXA01000004.1, forward strand.
TTGCGTACCGCGTACAGGCCGGTGATGCGGTCCCCGGCGATCTCGATCATCAGCACGGTGTCGAGCTGACCGCCCTCGGACCGGAGCAGGATCGCGGGCAGCGCGTTGAAGGTGCCGAACTCGGCGACCATGCCCGCCATGCTGTGCTGGGCGAGCTTGATGAGGAAGCCGGCCACTGCCGCGGCACCGGTGATCGGTCGACCGGCGACGATGGCTTTTCCGCCGCCGTCGGAGATCTGCACGACATCGGGGGCGAGCACGTCCATCAGATTCTGTACGTCACCGGTGCGCGCGGCGAGCAGGAACCGATCGAGTACTGCCCGATTGGTGTCCGCGTCGGGTTCGAAGCGTTTGCGGCGAGCCTGCACGTGTTCGCGGGCCCGGTGCGCGATCTGGCGCACGGTGGTGTCGGACTTGCCGATCATGTCGGCGATCTCGACGAGGCTGTGACCGAACACCTCCGACAGCAGGAACACCGCCCGCTCCGTCGGACTCAACGTCTCCAGGACGAGCAGCATCGCCATCGACACCGATTCGGCCAGCAGCACATCGTGACTGGCGTCGTGTTCGGTGCGGATCGGTTCGGGCAACCAGTTGCCCACATAGTCCTCGCGGCGGCGGCGCGCAGACCGCAGCTGGTTGAGCGATTGGCGCGTGACGATCTGCACGAGATAAGCGCGCGGGTGTTCCACCTCGTCCTGGTCGATGTCGCGCCAGCGAAGATAACTGTCCTGCAACACGTCTTCGGCGTCGGCCGCGCTGCCGAGGATCTCGTAGGCGATGGTGAACAGCAGCGGACGGAACCGGTCGAACACGTCCGGTTCGGTGGTGTCTTCGGTTCGCTCGATCATCGGGCCGCCGTCGGGGCCGGTGCGAGCACGGTCGGGCCGGGCAGCCACCGGTAGGCCCGCGGATACCGCATCGAAGTCAGCGTGCAGCGGCACACCCGTTCCTTGGCCATCGCCGCCACTCGTCCCGACAGCACGAACCCGCGAGCCGTGTCATCCAGGTGCGTCGCTTGAATGAACCCGTCGCGCCGCCCGAGACTGATCGCCTGTCCGACCATTCCGATAGACGACGGCTGCGGTCGTTCACCCCGAATCAACGCGAGCACCGTATCGGCGCCGTGCGCCCCCATCGGCATCGCCGCTTGGCAACTCATTCTCAGGTGCTCCCCCACATGTGCAGGCGGTGCGACAGCGTCCCCGACGCCGACGATCCGCCCATGATCGACACACACCAACGTATCGTCGGTGCGCAACCGCCCATCAGCGGCCACTGCCAGACCACTGCGCAACGCCAGGTCCGGCACCCCGAACGAGCCCGCCCACACCGTGCAATCGCTGGGCAGCACACCCGCATCGGTCACAACAGCGTCGGCACGGGTCGCGGTCACCCGCAACCCGGATCGCACCCGCACCCCAGCGTTCTCAAGCCTGTCCTCGATGCTCGCTCGGCTTGAATCGGGCAGGCACCCGGCCACCGACCCCGAAACCAGCTCGACCGCCAAAGCCGGATACCGGTAAGCGATTTCAGCGGACGTCTCGATCCCGGTCAGCCCGCCACCCACCACCACAACCCGAGCCCCCGCCGATAGTCGCCGCAGCCGCCCACGCAACAATTCGGCACCGTCGAGATCGGCGATATTGCACGCGTGTTCGGCACCGGCCAAGCCCGGCGCGGCGGTGCTGCCCACCGCGTACAGCAGATAGTCGAACTCGAGAACAGAACCATCATCGAGCGCTACCGACTCCGCACCGATCCGCGCCACCGTCGCCACCCGCAGCCGAACATCGCGATGCAACACACCCCGCCGAAGCTGCACCACCCTCGACACCCCAGCCGCCCGCTCATGCAACCGAATACGTTCCACGAACTGCGCCCGCGGGTTGACCACAGTGACACGGACATCCGACCCACCCACCGCCGCAAGCCGATTCGCAGCCATCACCCCCGCATAGCCCGCACCGACAACCACCACTCGACGCAACACAACCACCTCCGCTCAGCTCGACCCGATGTCTCGAAGACACCGCCGGAGTGGAGACCGTGACATCGGTGGAAGGTGGTAGCGATCACAACGGTTCGCCTGACTGCCCGGCGGCCGAAGGGCACGAAATGCCGACGGTGCCCCGACTAGTGGTGCGCGATGCAAGCCCGATGCCGGTTTGCTGCGTAGGCCGCACGCGCGGGAATCCGCCAGTTGAAACGGCACAGCCCCTGACCTTCGTACACAGGTCAGAGGCTGTTCGATGCTGTCGGGGTGACAGGATTTGAACCTGCGACCCTCCGCTCCCAAAGCGGATGCGCTACCAAGCTGCGCTACACCCCGTTGTTCCTCGCGGCGGTTGTCGGCCGCCGCCGAGGCTGAATTCCGTGTGGAGCGGGTGACGGGAATCGAACCCGCACCATCAGCTTGGAAGGCTGAGGTTCTACCATTGAACTACACCCGCAGGCATACGACATCGATGGGATCGCCACGATGTCGTGTGCGTTCCGACTGTACCGAACCCTGCTTCGTAATTGCCAATCAGCCCCCCGCGCAGCGGGTTAGCGCGGGGGTGTGTCCGGTTGTCGGCGCGATGCCGCTGATGCGTGCCGGATGGCAGCCGCCCCGGTCAGGGCGTGGCGCGCACAGCCCAGAACTAAATGAAATTAAAAGGCTTCTGTTCCTGGAAACTCGGGCGTGTCGGATGGGAAGCGGGGAGCATATGGGACGCGTGACGACTCCTGTCGGGGGGAGCCGTGGCCCACGGGGTGGCCAGCAGTCACGCCCGACCGGTCGCGGAGAGGATGCCACCCTTGGGGACATCACGACTCGCCGATATCGCACTAGCAGTAAATTGCGCTGTGCGACCGACCGCCGGGTGTGCTGTGGGCAGGAAAAACCGGCTCCACACCTCCAGTGGGCAGAAGACCCGCAGACTCTCGGCTACTCATACCGCTACTTCGGCACCACGACCAGGCGGGCGGCCCGGCAGGCCGAGCGCACGGCCACAGGGCGCCGAGGTATCGCGAGTGGCCGAGAGGACCCGCCTGACGCACCGCTACAGCGTGTCGTCAGCGTGTCACGGCGCGACTTCTCAGCGAACGAAATCCAGGTGTAACGCCGACGCGTCTGCAGCGATCACATACCCGATCGCCATTCGCGAGGCATCGAGAACACGTTGCAAAACAGCGTATTTTGATGCCGAGTGGCTTGCTAGGATCCTTTTTGCCGGACGGGGGTATCTGGAAAGGGGGCGGTGAGCGTGCGCCGAGCGAGGTGGACACAACCGCGTAGCAGTGCGAACGATCGGGGTGACGTCGGCACCTGTGTCAGCACAGGGCCTCTGGGTACCGACGCCACCTGCGTCGGGTGAGTTCGATGTCGATCGATATCGAGCCCCCCGTCGCCGCGATGGCCCGCGCCTGGGCCCGTGCGGTGTGCGCCGAGCCGGGTACCGGCGCGGCGCCCCAACAGCTGGAACCGGTACTGATCGACATCGTCGAGCGCCTGCTCAGGCTGGCCAGGTCCGAGCCGTTCCCGGTGCCGGAGGCCCGGGTGCTCGGGTCCAAGCTGGCCGAGGCACCGTTCGACCGGATACGCATGCTCGCGCAAGCCTCCCGGTGGCTACTCGGCTTCCCCTCCGGCGCGCCGGGCTCACTCGTCGCCACCCGCTGGCCGCTCGTCGCCAGCCAGGCCATCGACAGCTACGCCCAAGCGCTCCAGGAGCGCGCGCTGGCGCAGCAAGAACAAAACCTCTCGGCCAAGGTTTCGCTACGCGTACAGGAGATCGCCGCGCTGCAACACCGGCTGCGGCACGAGGCGACCCACGACGCCCTCACCGACCTGGCCAACCGGACGCTGCTGCAGGACCGGGTGCGGCTGATGGCGACCGACCCGAACCGCGGCGTCGGACTGCTGCTGATCGACCTGGACCGGTTCAAGCAGATCAACGACGGCTACGGCCACGCCATCGGCGACGAGGTACTGGTCGAACTGGCCAACCGCCTGCGCGAGGTGTGCCCGCCGGACACGGTCATCTGCCGCTACGGCGGCGACGAATTCGTGCTCGCCGTCAACCCGCCGCACAACACGCTCGGCGACCTCGCCCACCGGATCGTGTCCGCGCTACGCGACCCGGTGTGGTCGACCGCGGGCCCGGTGCCGGTCTCGGCGAGCGTCGGCACCGCGTTCTGTCCGCCCGGAAGTCCCTGCGACTTCAGCGATCTGCTGCGCCGGGCCGACCGTGCGATGTACTCGGCGAAGACGGCGGGCGGGCGGCGGTTCGCACTGGCCGACGAGCCGGTCATCGACGAGGCCGTCGCCGGTTGAGGGACTGATGCACCGCACAGCGCGGATACACCTGATCCCGCTGACCGCGACAGCCCGATCCGGCCGAACTGACCCCTGGACGCGCTATTCCGGCTGACAGGTGGGGCACCAGAAGAGGTTTCGCGCCTCCATGACGGCATGGGCGACCGGCGTGCCGCACACGCGGCACGGCGCACCCTGGCGGCGATAGACGTAGGTGCGCGGCCGGTCCGGAGCGTAGGACGGCTCCCCGTGGTCGTCCTCGGGCCGGACCACGACCATCTTGCCGACCCGCACGCCCACCTTCATCAACGCGACCAGATCGACCCACATCGCGTCCCACTCGCCGGCGGACAACGCGGTGCCCGGCCGGTACGGCGAAACATGGTGCCGGAACAGCAGTTCCGCCCGGTAGACGTTGCCGACACCGGCCACCACCTGCTGATCCATCAGCAACGCGCCGATCGGCCTGCGCGAGCGGTGGATGCGCTGCCAGGCGCGGTCACGGTCGGCGCCACGGCGCAGCGGATCGGGGCCGAGCCGATCGGTCAGCGCGGAAACCTCTGGGGCGAGCAGGACTTCGCACGCGGTCGGCCCACGCAGATCGGTGCCGAAGCCGGGCTGTCCGTCCGGCGCGCCGAGCATGCGCATCCGCACCTGCCCGATCGGCTCCCCCATCGGCAGCTCGGATTCGGTGAACTTCCCGTACAACCCGAGGTGCACGTGCACGACCAAGCCCGAGTCGTAGTGGTGCAGTAGATGTTTGCCCCACGCCTCGGCTCGCGTCAGCAGGTGACCGTCGACCCGGGCGGCCCCTGCCGCGAACTTGCCCTGCGGGCTCGACACGCGCACCACACCGCCCGCGAGGCGCTTCTGGTGCAGCCTCGCGAGCCGGTGCAGCGTATGACCTTCCGGCACAGCGTGTTCAGTACGCGGGAACCGCGGGGGCCTCGCCGGACTTCTCGTACTCGGCCAGGATGTCGATGCGCCGCTGGTGGCGATCCTCGCCCGACCACGGGGTGGTGACGAACGCGTCGACGATGGCCAGCGCCTCCTCGGTGGAGTGCATGCGGCCGCCGATGCCTGCCAGCTGGGCGTTGTTGTGCTGGCGGGCCAGCTGGGCGGTCTCCACGCTCCAGGTCAGCGCGCAGCGGGCGCCGGGCACCTTGTTGGCGGCGATCTGCTCGCCGTTGCCGCTGCCGCCGAAGACCAGCCCGAGGCTGCCCGGGTCGGCGACGGTGCGGCGGGCCGCCTCGATGCAGAAGGCCGGGTAGTCGTCGAGGGCGTCGTATTCGAGGGCGCCGCAGTCGACCACCTCGTGACCCGCCTTTTCCAGATGATCCTTGACGTGATTCTTGAGTTCGAAACCGGCATGGTCGGCACCGAGGTATACGCGCATGGCAGGCATTCTGTCAGGCCCGGCCGCGGCTAGTTGCGAAGGGGCACACGGCCCGATTAACACCGGAGATCGCACGCGCGAATCGAGATACGTCGGGAGCACCGCGGTCTCGCGACACCACGAGGTTCCGCTCCCGCTCCCAGCAACTGAATAGAGTTCATTCCATGCAGCCGCACGAACCCCAGCCCCCTCAGACGGGCCCGCACGCCGACCCGTATGCCCCGGCCGGGTGGGCGCAGGCGCAGGACGCGCCTTACGGCTCGCCGCCGCCCTACCCCGTTCCGCCCGCATACGGCCCGTACCCCGGCGTTCCCGTCCCGCCGAACCTGCCGCCACAGCAGCAGCCGCGTGGACTGTCGCCGTTCGGCATGCCTGCCCGGCACAGCTGGGAGATCCCGATGCTCATCGTGGTGGTCACCCTGACCGTCGTGGCCTACGCGATCGCGGTGCTGTTGCTGGTGACCGGCAGTGTCGATCAGTACGTGCTGCTGCTGGTGTTCGCGCCGCTGCTGATCTGGTTCGGCCGCGGCATTCTCTACTCGACCCAGCGCGTCAACGGCGTGAAGATGTCGCCGACTCAGTTCCCCGAAGGTCACCGGCTGGTGCTCGAGGCGGCCGCGCGATTCGGCATGGCCAAGGCGCCGGACGCCTACGTGGTGCTCGGCAACGGCCAGATCAACGCGTTCGCCAGCGGGCACGGGTTCCGCCGCTTCGTGGTGGTGTACAGCGACCTGTTCGAGATCGGCGGCGCCGCACGGGAACCCGACGCGTTGGCCTTCATCATCGGCCATGAGGTGGGCCATATCGCGGCGGGCCACGTCTCGTACTGGCGCCAGCTGGGCATGTTCCTGGTCCCGTTCCTGCCGATCATCGGCAACTCGCTGATCCGCGCGCAGGAGTTCACCGCCGACAATCACGGCTACTGCAACCGGCACGTCGGCGCGCCAGGGGCGATGAGCACGCTGGCCGCGGGCAAGTACCTGAACAAGCTGGTCGGCTTCGACGAGATGGCCGACCGGGCGGCGCTGGAGAAGGGCTTCTTCGTCTGGATGGTCAACGCCATGTCCTCGCACCCGGTGCTGACCTGGCGGATGTGGGCGCTGCGCGACCGGAGCCGGCACGGCAAGCTCTGGTTGCGGCCCACCCCGCCCGCGGGCGCCGTGCCTCCGGCATACCCGAGCTCCTTCGGCCAGACACCCGCGCTGCCGCCGAAACCCGTTCCGTAGCAAGCAGGTGCGAGTGCCGCACGTACGCGGCACTCGCACGATCGCTCAGTCGAACTCGGGATCTTCGGTGCGGGTGCGCTTGAGCTCGAAGAAGTGCGGGTAGTCCGCCAGCGTCACCGCGGCGTCCCACAGCTTGCCCGCCTGCTCACCGCGCGGGATCCGGGACAGCACTGGACCGAAGAACGCGGTGCCGTTGATGTGGATCGTCGGCGTGCCCACGTCGGTGCCGACCTTGTCCATGCCCTCGTGGTGGCTCTTGCGCAGCGCCTCGTCGTAGTCGGTGCTGTCGGCAGCCTTCGCCAGTTCGGCGGGCAGACCGACCTCGGCCAGCGAATCGGCGATCACCGCGGCGAGGGAGTCCTTGCGCGAGTCCCGCTCGTACTCGGCGCGACGGTTGTGGATGCGGGTGCCCATCGCGGTGTAGAGCGGCGACAGCATCTTGTCGCCGTGCTCCTGCGCGGCGGCGATAGCGACGCGGACCGGGCCCCAGCCGGAGGCGAGCAGTTCTTTGTACTGGTCGGGCAGGCCCTCCCGGTTCTCGTTCAGTACCGCCAGGCTCATCACGTGGAATCGCGCCTCGATGTCGCGCACCTGCTCGACCTCGAGGATCCAGCGCGAGGTGATCCAGCACCAGGGGCACAACGGGTCGAACCAGAAATCGGCAACGTCTTTCGCGGAGCCTTGATCACTCACGGCGGGTCCTCTCGACTCGGATATTCGACGGCGGTGGCGGTGGCGGATGATGTCGCTCGCTGCGCGCGCTGGTGCCCCGCCGCTATACCGAACCAACCACACCGGCTCCCGATTCGTTCCCATCCGGTGCCCGCGTTTTCGGGAGACGGCGCCGCCCACCCCAGTAGGGTCTATTCGCAGGAGTCCGGTTCCCTCTCGACAAGGAGTCCGAATGACCTCGGATGAGCATTTCGTCATCGTCGGCGGCGGACTGGCTGCGGCCAAGCTGGCGGAAGCATTGCGCGCCAACGACTTTCCCGGCTCGGTGACGCTCATCGGCGCGGAGGAGTGGCTGCCCTACGAGCGACCACCGCTGTCCAAGGACCATATGGCGGGCAAGAAACAGCTCGCCGAATTCACCTGCGAACCGCGTCAGTGGTACCGCGACCATCGCGTCGAGGTCCGGGTCGGCACGACCGTCGAAAGCCTCGATCGCGACGCGAAGACGGTCTCGCTGCCGGACGGTTCGACGGTGTCCTACGACAAGCTGGCGCTCGCCACCGGCTCGTCCCCGCGCACCCTGTCCATCCCGGGCGCCGACGCGCCCAACGTGTACACGCTGCGCACCATCGAGGACTCCGACACCCTGATCGAGCTCTTCGCGAGCGCCGCGCAGCGCATCGTGATCATCGGGGCAGGCTGGATCGGCTTGGAGGTCGCCGCGGCGGCCCGGGCCGCCGATCTCGAGGTGACCGTAGTCGAGAGCGCGGAGCAGCCACTGCTCGGGGCGCTCGGGCCGGAAATGGGCGAGGTGTTCGCCGACCTGCATCGGTCGCACGGGGTCGACCTACGCCTCGGGGTTCAGGTCAGCGAGATCACCACGAAGGAAGGGATCGGCACCAGGCTGGCGAGCGGGGTGAAACTCGCCGACGACACCGTGCTCGATGCCGAGGCCGTGCTGATCGCGGTGGGTGCCAAGCCGAATATCGAACTGGCCGCCGAGGCGGGGCTCGACGTCGACGGCGGCGTGCTCGTCGACGAACACCTGGCCACCAGCGACCCGGATATCGTCGCCGTCGGCGACATCGCCGAACAGCAGCATCCGGTGCTCAACCGCCGAATTCGCGTGGAGCACTGGGCCAACGCGCTCAACCAGCCCGCCGTGGCCGCCGCGACCATGCTCGGCAAGAAAGCCAGTTACGACCGACTGCCCTACTTCTTCACCGACCAGTACGACCTGGGCATGGAGTACACCGGCTACGCCGCCCCCGGCGACTACGACCGGGTGGTGACGCGCGGCGATGTCGGCAAACGCGAGTTCGTCGCGTTCTGGCTCGACTCGGACAACCGGATCCTCGCGGGCATGAATGTGAACGTCTGGGACGTGACCGACCGGATCAAGGAACTGATCCTCGCCGGCGAACCGGTCGACCCGGACGCGTTGGCCGACACCTCGAAACCCTTGTGATGCAGCTCACTTCGATGATCGGCGAGATGCGTCGAATCGATGGGCCAGGCTCCGACTACACCACGAGCGCGCCACACGGGCGCACCGCTCGGTAGCCGGAAAGAGGACCCGATGAAGTACATGCTGCTGAAGACCTACACCGCCCCCGCGTTCTGCGACACACCGATCAACGAATGGTCCCCCGAAGAAATCCAGGCGCACATAGACTTTCAGCGCGCCCTCGGCGAGCAATTGGCCAAGTCGGGTGAGCTGGTAGATGCGCAAGGGCTCGCCGGTCCGACCGAGGCCCGCATCGTCAGCTCCGACGGCCGCTCGGCGCCGGTGGTGACCGACGGACCGTTCCCGGAGACGAAGGAATTCCTGGCCGGGTACTGGATCGTCGACGTGGAAAGCCCGGAACGGGCCTACGAGATCGCCGCGAAAGCCTCGGCGGCACCGGGGCCGGGTGGCAAACCGATCGGCGAATACATCGAGGTGCGGCCGGTTATGAGCGTCCCGGCCAGCGACCTGTGACCAACCGGCGAGTGGTGCCCGACGACACACCGCTCCCGGCGAGGGCCGAGGACCTGTTGCGCGAGTTGGCGCCACAGGTCCTCGGTGCGTTGGTCCGCCGGTTCGGTGATTTCGATACTGCCGAGGACGCGCTGCAGGAGGCCATGCTCGCGGCCGCGACCCAGTGGCCGGTGGACGGTCTGCCGGACAACCCGCGCGGCTGGCTGATCCATGTGGCGCAGCGCCGAATGGCCGACGCGGTGCGCGCCGAGGTGGCCCGGCGGCGCAGGGAGACAACGGCCTTCGACCGCGACGTGCCCGACGCGATGCCGGTCGATCAGGACGACACCCTCGCGATGTTCTTCCTCTGCTGCCATCCCGCGCTGTCCTCGGCCAGCGCCATCGCGCTCACTCTGCGAGCGGTGGGCGGGCTCGGCACGGCGGAGATCGCGCATGCGTTCCTGCTGCCGGAAGCGACCATGGCGCAACGGATCACACGGGCGAAGAAGAAACTGGCGACGCTGGAGCGGCCGTTCGCCCAGCCGGGTGGTGCACCGACGGGCAGGAGCGAAGCGACCCGGGATTCGGCAGAATGGCATGCTCGGCTCGGAACGGTTCTGCATGTGCTGTATCTGATCTTCAACGAAGGCAATACCAGCACGACCGGCCCGGAATTACAGCGCGCGGACCTGTCGGCTGAAGCGATTCGGCTCACCCGCGCCGTGCATCGCATGCTGCCCGACGATACCGAGGTCACCGGCCTGCTCGCGCTCATGCTGCTCACCGATGCCCGGCGTGCGGCCCGCACCGGCGCCAAGGGCGAGCTGATTCCGCTCGCCGAGCAGAACCGTGCGCTGTGGGATCGCGCGCAGATCACCGAGGGCGTCACGTTGGCGACAAGCACACTCGCGCAGGGACTTTCCGGGCCGTATCAGATCCAAGCGGCCATTGCGGTGCTGCACGCGCAGGCCGGTAGCGCCGAGGAAACCGACTGGACCAAAATCCTCGCGCTGTACGACCTGCTCGAAAAGCTCTCGGACAACCCGATGGTCACGCTCAACCGGGCCGTCGCGATCGCGATGGTGCACGGGCCCGAGGCCGGGCTGGACCTCGCCGCGACCCTCGACGATCGGCTGGCAGGCAACCACCGGCTCGACGCTGTCCGCGGCCACCTGCACGAAATGGCAGGCAATCCCGACGCCGCCATCGCCTGCTACACCACCGCGGCGGGCCGCACCCCCAGCGCGCCGGAGAACCATTACCTCACCCTTCGCGCCGCCCAGCTCCGGCATCGCTGAGCGGCTCGCTCGACGGTTGCCGCGGTCGCTGCGACTCGTACGGCAGACTGCATGGGGTGACGGATAAGACCAGTGCGGGCGTTTTGGTGTTCCGGCGGCGCGACGGCGCGGACGTCGAGGTGCTGATCGGGCATATGGGTGGGCCGTTCTTCGCGCGCAAGGACAGCGGCGCGTGGTCCATTCCGAAGGGCGAGTACGAGCCGGAACTGGAGGACGCGCGGGCGGCGGCCAGTCGCGAGTTCCACGAGGAGCTCGGCCTGTTCGTGCCGCCCGGCGACTGGATTCCGCTCGGCGACGTGCGGTACGGCAGCGGTAAGGGCAAGAAGACGGTCACCGTCTGGGCGGTCGAGGGCGATCTGGACCCGGCCGACGTGGTACCGGGCACCTTCGAGATGGAGTGGCCGCCGCGGTCCGGCCGGATGGCGAGCTTTCCGGAGATCGACCGCGCCGACTGGTTCGACCTGGCCACCGCGCACGACAAGCTCGGCACCGGCCAGCGACCGTTCCTCGACCGGCTGCGGGACTACCTCGGCCAGGCCTGAGTTCGTCTACTGCGCGACACCCGTCCAGGCGCGGCCGGTGACGAGTTCGTAAGCCTCCCGGTACTTCTGGCGGGTGACCTCGACGATGTCGGCGGGGATCTCCGGGCCGGGCGGCTCCTTGTCCCAGCCGGTGGAGGTGGCCCAGTCGCGGACGAACTGCTTGTCGAAGGAGCGTTGCGCGCGGCCGGGTTCCCATTCGGCGGCGGGCCAGAAGCGCGACGAGTCGGAGGTCAAGACCTCGTCACCGAGGGTGAGAGTGTCACCGTCCCAGCCGAATTCGACCTTGGTGTCGGCGACGATGACGCCGCGATCGGCGGCGTGCGCCGCACCGCGGGAGTAGATGTGCAGGGTGAGGTCGCGGAGTTGCTCGGCGACCTCGCGGCCCTCCTGGTTCACCACATCCGCGAAGGTGATGGACTCGTCGTGCCCCTCGGACGCCTTGGTGGTCGGCGTGAAGATCGGCTCGGGCAGCTTGTCACCCTCGCGCAGTCCGGGCGGCAGCGCGACACCGGACACCGACCCTTCCCGCTGGTACTCCTTCAGCCCCGAGCCGACCAGGTAACCGCGGGCGATGCACTCGACCTGCACCATCTTCAACGGCTTGACCCGGATCGCGCGACCGGCGAACTCGGCGGGCACGTCGGTGGCGGAGACCACGTGGTTGGGCACGTCGGTGAAGTAGTCGAACCACCAGTTGGACAGCTGGGTCAGCAGCGCGCCCTTGTCCGGGATCGGCGTCGGCAGCACCACGTCGTAGACCGAGACCCGATCGGACGCGACGAGCAGCAGGGTGTCGCCGTCCTCGTAGAGGTCGCGCACCTTGCCGGCGTGCACATGCTTCACTCCGCAGCTCCGATCCTGGATAGGGTTCAGTAAAAAGTCCCGCGCGGGCAACCTTACCCAGGTGGCATCGTGGGGAACGCCCGAGCTAGTTCTTCGAACCCGAAGGAGCCCTATGTCCGCACCGAACCTGACTCGCGACCAGGCGATCGAACGCGCGTCGACAGTGACGGTCGATAACTACCGCATCGACCTGGACCTGACCGACGGTGCGGGCAAACCGGGCGAGCAGACCTTCTTCTCCCGGACCACGGTCACCTTCGCCGCGACGCCGGGCGCGAGCACCTTCATCGACCTGGTGGCCCGCGGCGTGCGGTCGGCGGTGCTCAACGGCACCCCGCTCGATGTCTCCGGCTACGACGAGTCCACCGGCATCACGCTGCCCGACCTGGCCGAGCGCAACGAGCTGGTGGTGGAGGCCGACTGCGAGTATTCGAACACCGGCGAGGGCCTGCACCGCTTCGTCGACCCGACCGACGACTCGGTCTACCTCTACTCACAGTTCGAAACCGCCGATGCCAAGCGGATGTTCGCGTGCTTCGACCAGCCGGACCTGAAGGCCACGTTCGACGTCAGCGTGACGGCGGCGCCGGAGTGGAAGGTCATCTCCAACGGCGCGGTCGTGGAAACCCTTGCGGCGGAACCGGGTAGGCATGTTTTCCGTACCACTCCGAAGATGAGCACCTACTTGGTCGCGCTCATCGCGGGCCCGTACGCGCAGTGGACCGACGTCTACACCGACGAGCACGGCAGCATCCCGCTCGGGATCTATTGCCGCGCTTCGCTGGCCGAGTTCATGGACGAACAGCGGCTGTTCACCGAGACCAAGCAGGGATTCGGCTTCTACCACAACAACTTCGGCGTTCCCTACGCGTTCGGCAAGTACGACCAGCTGTTCGTGCCGGAGTTCAACGCGGGCGCGATGGAGAACGCGGGGGCGGTGACCTTCCTGGAGGACTACGTCTTCCGCTCCAAGGTGACCCGCGCGTCCTACGAGCGGCGCGCCGAGACCGTGCTGCACGAGATGGCGCACATGTGGTTCGGCGACCTGGTCACCATGAAGTGGTGGGACGACCTGTGGCTGAACGAGTCGTTCGCCACCTTCGCGTCGGTGCTGTGCCAGGCCGAGGCGACCGAATACACCAGTGCCTGGACGACTTTCGCGAATGTGGAGAAGTCCTGGGCGTACCAGCAGGACCAGCTGCCCTCCACCCACCCGATCGCGGCGGACATCCCCGACCTGGCCGCCGTCGAGGTGAACTTCGACGGCATCACCTACGCCAAGGGCGCGAGCGTGCTGAAGCAGCTGGTCGCCTACGTGGGGCTGGAGCCGTTCCTGGCGGGTCTGCGGGCCTACTTCGCCGATCACGCCTACGGCAACGCCACCTTCGACGATCTGCTCGCGGCGCTGGAGAAGTCTTCCGGCCGTGACCTTTCCGGCTGGGGTGCGCAGTGGCTCAAGACCACCGGCCTGAACACTCTGCGCCCCGACTTCACGGTCGACGGCGACGGCAACTTCACCTCGTTCGCCGTCCTGCAGGGCGGCGCGGAGCCCGGCGCCGGTGAGCGCCGCGTACACCGGCTCGCCATCGGCGTCTACGACGACCAGGACGGAAAGCTGGTGCGCACCAAGCGCGTCGAGCTCGATGTCCAGGCGGCCGAGCGCACCGAGGTGCCCGAGTTGGTCGGCGTGGCGAGCGGGCAGTTCGTGCTGATCAACGACGACGACCTGACCTACTGCTCGGTGCGCCTCGACGCCGAATCGCTGGACGTGCTCGTCAACCGGATCGCCGATATCGCCGAGCCGTTGCCGCGCACCCTCGCCTGGTCGGCGGCTTGGGAGATGACCCGCCAGGCCGAGTTCCGGGCCCGCGACTTCCTCGCGCTGGTCCAGCGTGGCGTCGGCGCGGAATCGGAAATCGGTGTGGTGCAACGACTCCTGATGCAGGCGAACCTGGCGCTGCGCAGCTACGCCGACCCGGAATGGTCGGCGAGCACCGGCTGGACCGTGTACGCCGACCGGCTGCTCGAACTGGCTCGCGAGGCCGGGGGCGGCTCGGATCACCAGCTGGCCTTCGTCAACGCGCTCGCCGCGGCCAAGCTGTCCGCCTGGCACACCGAGGTGTTGCAGGAGCTGCTCGACGGCGACCCGGCGAAGGTCGGCCTGGCCGGGCTGGTCATCGATACCGACCTGCGCTGGCGCCTGGTGATCGCGCTGGCGGCGGCGGGCGAGATCGACGCCGACGGCCTCGATACCCCGTTCATCGACCAGGTGCTGGCCAAGGATCCGACCGCGGCGGGCAAGCGGCACGCAGCCACCGCGGCGACCGCGCGCCCCATCGCGGCGGTGAAGGAGCAGGCCTGGACCAAGGTGGTGGAGGACGACACCATCTCCAACATCACCGCCCGCGCGATCGCCGCGGGCTTCGCTCCGGCCGGTCAGGCCGAGCTGCTCGCGCCCTACGTGGATCGGTACTTCGCGGCGATCCCCGGCGTGTGGGAGCGGCGCTCCAGCGAGGTCGCCCAGACCGTGGTGGTCAACCTCTACCCGAGTTGGGCGATCAGTGACGACGCGGTCGCGGCGGCCGACAAGTTCCTGGCCGGTGAGCACCCGCCCGCCCTGCGCCGTTTGGTGATCGAGGGCAAGGCGGGCGTCGAACGTGCCCTGCGCGCACGGGTATTCGACAGCCGGTAGCGCACCATGATCAACGGGACATGACGGCTGATGTGGGCCGACATGTCCCGTTGATCATGAATGTCACTGGAAGAGAGCGGTATTGGCGGCGGCCCACTGGGCGAAGGTGGTGGCGGGGGCGCCGGTGAGGTCGGCGATGATGGTGTTCGCCTGCTGCGGGTGCTCGACCATGGTGGCGAGGCCGTCGACGTACCATTCGGCGTATTCGCCCATGGCCGGTGTCAGCTGTTGAATCGCCTCCTCCCGTGACACTTTCACCATCCTGAGGGGGCGGCCCAGTGCCGCGCCGAGCTGCTTGATCTTCTCGGCTCTGGTCAGCGTTTCCGGCCCGGTGAGTTCGTAAGCTTTGCCTGCGTGACCGTCGGACAGCAGGACGGCCGCGGCGACGCGGGCGATGTCGTCCATCACCAGCGGTGCGTTGGCGGCCTCCGGGTAGGCGTCCGGCAGCACGTCACCGGCCCGGATCTGGTCGGCCCAGATGGTGGCGTTCTCGGTGAATTCGCCGGCATAGAGATGCGTCCAGTCCAGCCCCGAGTTCTCCACGGCCCGCGCGATCGGTTGCCAGTCGGTGTACTCGTTGCCGGACAGATCGACGATGTGCCGGACGCCCGCGGCTTTCGCCGCCGCGACGACCTCGTCGATGGTTTCCAGGACCGGGGCGAGATACATCCGGTCCACCCCCTCGAACGCGGCGGGCAAAGACGACACCCGCTTCAGGTAACCCTTGACGACCTCCACTCCGGCCGGAAAGTTCGTCCGCTCCGGATGATTCGACAGCGCCCGTACGTCCTGTGCCCCCGCCGCGAGCAGGTGGTCGACCACCATCCGTCCGATATTTCCGGTAGCTCCGGTCACAAGAATTTTCATCCCACCACCCTGCGCGGCAGGCGCACCGAGCGGCAACCCCCAATTCTGGTACTAGCGAAGAGAAAATTTTCCGCGTCTGGACTTGTGACGACATAATCGCGATGCCACCGGCGCGCCCACGCGAGTAGGCCCGCAAACGCCACCGGCGCGCTCACCCAGTGGGTGAGCGCGCCGGAAGCAGCACTCGTGACTCCGCCGCAAGGGCGGGATGGTTCAGCGGCCGATCGCGGCGGCCATCACGCGAACCGCGGAAACCAGGCCGTCGATCAGCTGGCCCTGCCGGAACGAGCTCGATGCGGCGGTGACGCCGAGTTGGCAGACCCGGTCGTTCGCGCGGTCGGCGACGTCGCGGCCGGAGCGGACCTCGATCGCCTTGTCGTTGGGCGAGACCGCGATGAGCACCGAACGGGTCGCCTCGGGGGTCGAGGGGAAGATCGCGTCCGCACCCGCGGCCGGATCGGCGCCGAGATCGCCGATGTAGACGTTGAAGCGCACCTTGGTCGCGCGGGTCGCCTCGGTGAGCACGTTGTCCATGGCCAGCCGCTCTTCGTCGCTGAACGGGGCCTCCTTGAACACGTCACCCGCCTCGTGCACGCCGGAGACGCGTCCGCTGGTGGTGACCACATACCCGTGCGGCAGGTCGGACTCGACCACCGCGGGCCACTTAGAACTTGCCACTTGCCCGGCCTCCGATCAGCTCCGCCTTGGGGGCTTCGAGCGCCGCATGATGGCCATGCGACGACTCCGCGTGATGGCCGTGCGACTCCTCGGCCCTTTCGTGGTGAAATGCGTTCGTCACCTCGTCGGTCGCGCTCCACAGCACCGGCGCCGCCGTCCACTGCTGACCGAGGTCGTAGTGGGCAGGCTTCTCGCCGGGCAGTGGCTTACCGAGATACGACAATCCGGCAATCGCGCCGTAGACCACCAGCGGGATGCCGAGGAAGATCAGCACTGTCTCGAGAATGCTCACGGTCCAACGGTAGACGATGCTCTGTAGTAGTTCCTCTTCTGGTCGCACTGTGACTGTTTCGTGTCGGGTCGCGGCGACGACCCCGCCGGTCATGGGCGGGGAGGCCGAAACCGGACGCTGACTTGGATCTCTTCCGGCCCGCACCGCCGCCACAGGGCCCGGGCGGTCCGCCACCCGGTGCGGAGGGCGAACACGAGCGCGCAGCAGGCCAGTGTCCGATGCTCGACATCGTCAGGCCATCCGCTGCCGACCAGCTCGGCGAACGTCGCGGTCGTCATCACGCCGGCCACCGCAACCGGGATATCGAGCCGCAGCGTGCGACGGATCAGCCCGGCAGTCGCGGGGCGGGCACCGATCGGGCCTGCCGATACCGGGAACGACACAGGCAGCACAGGGCCGGACGGCACATCCGTCCGGACACTGTCGGCGGTGTCGTCCCGCGCGCTCGAGGTGACCGACCGGTCTCCGGTATCACCTGTGCGCGTGGCGTCCCCCGCGGGATCGCGGTGAGAATTCAGCATCTGCGTTTCGTCTTCCTAGGTGAGGAATCCGTGTTCGAGCACTGAATCAGCACGACGGAACACGAACTCAGGAATATTCAGGGAATGCGACCGACGCACGATTACGTGCAGTTCTTCTCTGGTATCCGCAGCGGGCCCGATTCGAGAGCCCGCCACCCTTCGCCAGCGAGAGGACGAATACGAGCATAGCCAAGACCGGCCGAGTTTCAACATTCCTTTTGCACCCTTGCAGCAGAAGCGACTCGGCCCATGGCGAAATCGGTCCGGTAGAGCGCAACTCTCGGCAGCTTCCAAAAAGCAGACACACCGATAGACGCGTTTGGAATTGGAATTCCAAATACGAATCGGCACCGTTCCAACCAAGCTCCGCCAGCCCTCGGAGGTCGTTCCAAACGGAGGGATTTGGACTCTGATGCATCGCTCTTACCTGTGCTTTTGGAAATTTGCACCAGAGGGAAGGCCGCACAAGGATGACGAACGACCGTCGAGGTTGCGTCGGCAACCAGTCCACCATGCACCGGGTTACGCGAGCACAGCAATCTGACTCCGGCCCTCCCGACTCGCGCACAGAGAATGCGCCCGAGAAGCAGTGTGAACCAGTGGACCGTCCCTGAACGCGATGGTCGGACCGCCGGGCAACGAGGCGTTATAGGCGCCACTACGAGAAAACTGCGCAGTACTCGACAACGGAAGTCTCGACAAACTGCATGCAGCAAAGTGTTTGAGCCGCCGATATACCTACCGCTCGAGATTGCAAATGCAAATACACCAGTGCAGATTGTACGGAAAAGCAGACGTTCGAGAATTTCGCGGCGCCGTAGTGGCGGCCAGCGAAAGCCCTGGTCCTACGCGACCCCCGGCCGATTCCGGGCAGACCACCGACCCGCGGCGGCCGTGGCCAACCGCGCCATCATCAACTCCGCGGCCGTCGCGGAGTCCGCGGGAGACACCGCTTGAATGTTGCGGAGCCGAGCGTCACGTGGATACACCGGTTCCCGCACCGGATCCCATGCGGTCGTCACCGAGGTGAACTCGACTCCGCCTCGAATCTTGGCCGCCGTGAACAACTCTCGTCCGCTCAACGGCACGGCGACCCCGCGCTGCTTCGCGCGCTCGACCACCTCGATCACCATGGCGACGACCTCGGCCGTTTCCGGAACCCGGCGATGACGGCCGCTACGTCGCTCACCGGCCCGGTAGATCCGCGCGAGGCGTCCGGTGCCGTCATGATCGACCACCGCCACCGAGCTCACCAGCCCATAGCCGGTCCGCGCAGGCACGGCGGTCACCCGCCACGCCGCCACATACAACGCGGGCTGCAGCACGCTGGTGGCCTTGGTGCCCGCCGGCCCCAGATATACGAGTTCACCTCGGCCACCGTAGATTCCGAGCACGCCGGATTCGGTGAACACGATATCGCCGGGGCGCAGGTCGACGTGGCGGACGGCGACCGCCATCACCGGCAACTCGAAGCGGATATCGGGTGGCAGCGGCAGGTCGATGGCCTTGAAGGCCTCGCGGACGAGCCATGCCTGCGATCCCGCGTACGGGAAGACCAGGCGGTCGATCGCCCGCAGCGCGGCCGGTCCCGGTTCGGCGGCCCGCGCCGCGGCCTCGACCCGTTCGGTCACCGCACCCATGACCGCCTCGTACTCCGATATGACGCGCTCGGTCGACGAGTCGGCCGGGCGCGACGGCATCGTTACCTGCTGCGCGGGTGCACCGTCTCGCGGGCCCGGCGGAATGTCGGTCGACGACGGCGGAACCGCATCGAAAACTGTTGGTGTGGGAGGACTCTGCGCAGGGCGGTCCGCCAGCAGTACAGACTCCCACGTGATGCGGCGTGTCGTCCGAACCTGATCCCGGGGGATCAGCCAGCCGTATGATCCGCCCACCGACGAGGCGAACAACAACGCGAGTCCATTGCCCGCATAAAGACATTCACGGCCATCGGCCAGGATGAGGATGTCGCCCGGCTCGGCGTTCTCGAACGGCACGTGCACGCCGGCCTCGGCCTGTTCGCCCGCGCGGGTCCGCAAGGTGATCCCCGCGGCACCATAAGCCTTGCGGATGAGCGACGCCGCGGTGAGATTCTCGAGGGAGCGCGGGTCAGCGAGTTCTTCGCGAACGAACCGCAATGCCATTCGACCTGGCGAGACCCGCACCCCCGAATCCCGCAGCACGCTGCCGACCCACCAACGGTGGCCCTGCGTTGCCGACTCTGCGCCTACTGCCCGCACCGCGGGATCGCGCGGCTGCCACGGTTCGTACGCGTGCGGCTCGTACTGTGTGGCCGGCAGGGGCGTGATGAACCGCGTGCCGACGGAGCCGTAGACATCAGCCGGCGAGAAGGTTCTTCTCGGCGAAAACCGTTGGGTAAGCCCACGCCACCACTCCGACCAGCCACCCGGCTGAGCAGACAACGGGGTGCCGGGACCGGCGTTCACGGTGTTCGGCAAAACGGTTTCCCGCTGCCCGGCAACCGGCCCGGAGCCGCTCACGTACCGTCCGGGAGAGTGCACACCGTCGGCCTGGGGCCGGGGCGACTCTTCTGTTCCGCGGAGCCCTGCCTTGCCCGCCTCCGGGAACCTGCGCCTGATCTCCGCGCAGCGGGCCACCGCGAACTCGATCTGCTCCGGTGGGAGTTCGCAGCTCTCCAAATACTTTTGGAGCAGCGCGGGCTTCGGGAAGCTCGTGTAGGTGGGGTTTCCGGCGTAGTTGTACACCGTCTGCCGTCCGGGCTTACCGGCGCAGCGTTTCGCGACAGCAGCCCTGGACAACCCCGATGAACGCTGCGCCTCGGTGGTCATCTCCAGGAACTCCGTGCGCAGTCGGTCGTAAGAGGCGCCGTCGAGATCGAGCGTGAGTTTCAGCTCGGTGCCTGCCTTCTCGGCCGCGGACACCTCGGCCCTCACCGCGGTGAACGGCAGTCAGCACCACCCGGAACCCGACGTAGTGCGCCATCGAGCCACGCGCCACAGCCAGCTCTCCGACGCCGCACGCACCTCGGCACTCCGGCGGACACGACAAAACCGGTCACGTCAACTCCTCAACCTGTGTAACGAAGGAGTCCGCGGGCCGCGATGCTGCGCGCCGACCACTGCGATCGGCGCTCGTGGTCCGGATCCACTATGAGGTGGGTACCAGCCGTTGAGCCTCGCGTGCCTCGCGAACCCCAAAGCATCGTGGGTGCAGCCGAATTCGGGACCATCGCGGCACTGCGCGCTACAGGCTGGTTAAGCCGAGCGCGGCCCCCCACTGCACTGGGGGCACCGACCAGTCTCCCATTCCGCGACCGCTCACGGCCAGTCCCCGCGAGCAAAAATCACAAATGTGTAACTTCGCTGAGAGCGAACCGCGTTCGGGTCGACGACAACCCCGTCGACCAGCGATTTGGACTAAAACGCAAGCCCCCTGAACGCCGATTTGGACCGCACGAACTAGTCCAATTGGAAAAATGCATCGCGCACATAGGCAAATTTCGGCGTGACGGGTGCGGCTTTCCGGCGGCATAGACGCGGCCGACTGGCTCGCAACGATCAATCGCTACGGGCGCAGCCCTCCCCACGCTGGGGTGTAGCCGCACACAGCAACACCCCAGCACAACTACGTGTACCTGTCCGAGTGGACGCCGCGGTCCCTATGCCTTCAGCATCGTTCTGCCGCAGCGGCTTCCGCAGTCTGCCCACCGAAAAGTTCCGCGGACAACCGCGCCCGCTAGACCAACCACGCGGCCGTGTTCGGCGGCAGCTGACCACCGTCGAGCGCGGCGCTGGCCAGCAGCACGTCACCGGGTGGCAGCTGGGTGGGTATGTTCGACGCGTTCAGCACACAGACCAGGCCACCTTCGCGGCGGAAGGCGAGGCACCCGGGCGGGCTGCCGTACCACTCGATCCGGTCACCGCTGAATTCCGGTCGCAGGCCGCGTAATTCGATGGCCATCCGGTAGAGCGAGAGAGTGGAGCCGAGTTCCTCGAGCTGCGCTTCCACGGTGCGTCCCGCCCAGTCGGCCGGCATCGGCAGCCACGGTGTGCCGGTGGTGAATCCGAACGGGGGTGTGGTGCCCTCCCACGGGATCGGCACCCGGCAGCCGTCGCGGCCGCGTTCGGTGTGCCCCGACCGTTCCCACGCCGGGTCTTGCAGTACCTCGTCGGGTAGGTCGTCCACGTTCGGCAAACCGAGTTCGGCGCCGTTGTAGATGAAGACCGTGCCGGGCAGCGCGAGCTCGACCAGCAGCATTGCGCGGGCCCGCGCCTCACCCACCGCACCGCCGCCGTAGCGGGTCACTTCCCGGGCGATGTCGTGGTTGGACAGCGTCCAGGTGGGTGCGGCCGCGACCGGCGCGACCGCGGCGAGCGAATTGTCGATCGCCGCACGGACGTGGTCGGCGTCGAAGTCGGTCTTGGCCAGCCGGAAATTGAAGGCCAGGTGTAGCTCGTCGGGGCGCAGGTACTCGCCGAATCGAGTGTTGTCGTTCACCCAGACCTCGCCGATCGACACCGCGTCCGGATAGTCGTCGAGCACCTTGCGGATGCGGCGGTGGATCTCGTGCACGGCGGGGTTGTTGAAGCGCGGATCATCGTCGTCGTTGGACAGCATGCTGGACTTGGCCACCGCCATATCGGGCAGCCCGGCCGGTTTCGCCATACCGTGCGCCACGTCGAGGCGGAAGCCGTCGACGCCGCGGTCGAGCCAGAACCGCAGGGTCTTCTCGAAATCGGCGGCAACCTCCGGGTTTTCCCAGTTCAGGTCGGGCTGTTCGGGCGCGAAGATGTGCAGGTACCACTGGCCCGGCGTGCCGTCGGGCTCGGTAATCCTGGTCCAGGCGGGGCCGCCGAAGATGCTCGGCCAGTTGTTCGGTGGGGCGTCGCCGCCGGGGCCACGTCCGTCCCGGAAGAGGTAGCGGGCCCGTTCCGGGCTGTCTGGTCCGGCTTCCAGCGCCGCGAGGAACCAGGGATGTTCGTTGCTGGTGTGGTTGGGCACCAGGTCCATCGTGATCTTGATGTGGCGCAGGTGCGCCTCGGCGATCAGCTCGTCCATGGCGGCGAGGCCACCGAACAGGGGGTCGATATCGCGCGGATCGGCCACGTCGTAGCCGCCGTCGGCCATCGGCGACGTCATCACCGGACACACCCAGAGTGCGTCGATGCCGAGCAGTTCGAGGTAGCCGAGTTTCTCCCGGACGCCACCGAGGTCACCGACCCCGTCGCCATCGAAGTCCGCGAATGATCGGGGATAAACCTGGTAGAAAACGGCCGACCGCCACCATGGTTGCTTGGCGCGATCCACCGGCACCAGCACGGCGGGTGTATCAGTCACACCTGCAATAGTGCCAAAGTTTTGCGGCAAAAACCCTTAGGCGGAGCAGTGATCTCAACTTCCGGCAAATCGCCAGCGTCCGCCGCGACGCGCCGAAAACCCTCGGCCCGTCTCGGCTCTGGCGCCAAACGCCCTCACCAGGGGGCGTTCATCAGCGAATTCGCCGCCATCTCCAGATAGTCCAGCAGCACCTTGCGGTGCTCGTCATCGAGTAGCTCGGGTTCTATCTCGGCTACGGCGATTCGCATGCAACGCAACCACGCGTCGCGCTCCAGCGGACCGATGGTGAACGGGTGATGCCGCATCCGCAGCCGAGGGTGCCCGCGCTCCTCGCCGTAGGTCCGCGGCCCACCCCAGTACTGCTCCAGGAACATGCGCAGTCGGCGCTCGGCCGGGCCGAGATCTTCCTCGGGATAGAGCGGGCGCAGCACCTCGTCGGTCGCCACCTCGCGGTAGAACGCCGCCACGATGCGCCGGAACGTCTCCGCCCCGCCGACCGCGTCATAGAACGACGTCGCCTGTTCTGCCGAAGCCGCTGCTGTCTGCTCGCCCGAAGTCATAGACCCTCTCGATTCGCTGGATGCGCCGACGTCCATTGTGCCCGCGCTCGGCATCGGCAGCCCACACCGCGGTTTCTCGGGACGGTAAATCGCGGGCCGGCGGCTCTTCAGCCACAGTTAACCGGACATTGTTGAAAATCACCGTGCAATAGCCGACGTTCCATGGTCAACTGGGTGGCAATCTCTGCCGAGCTAACAGCATGATCCTGCCAATCATGAAATTGAGGTCCAGATGAAGCAGCGGCACAGCGCCAGATCACACGAGGCGCGCACACACCGACAACTCCAGCCCGCCGACGTCCACAATCGTGGGTCGGGGGCTACTCCGCTGCACATCTTGTCCGATCATTATCCGGGCGCGCATCACGGTCACGCCGATCATGCGCACCGCTCCGCACCGCCGCACAGCGAGAGTCCGAGCTGGTTGAAGCGCCGGGTGCTGCTTCTGAACGCCACCTACGAGCCGCTCACCGCTCTGTCCGCGCGTCGCGCGATCGTCTTGCTCATCTGCGATAAAGCCGACACCGTCCATCACGACGTCGAAGGTCCGGTCGTCCATTCCGCCGAATCCGCCGTCACGATCCCCTCGGTGATCCGCCTGCGCACCTATGTCCACGTGCCGTATCGGGCCCGCGTCCCGATGACCCGCGCCGCACTCATGCACCGCGACCGCTATCGCTGCGGCTACTGCGGCGGCAAAGCCGAAACCATCGACCACGTCATCCCGCGCAGCCGGGGCGGGGAACACTCCTGGGAGAACTGCGTCGCCAGCTGTGCGCCGTGCAATCACCGCAAGGCCGACAAGATGCTGAGCGAACTGGGCTGGACCTTGCGCTCACCGCTGGTCTCGCCGAAGGGACCGCATTGGCGGCTGCTGTCCACGACAGCCGACCTGGACCCGGTGTGGTTGCAGTACCTGGGTGAAGGCGCCGCCTAGCCCCGGGTTCGATATAGGGGTTTAGGTGTATTCGATCACGAGGGTCGCCCAGGTGGCGGGCTCCAGTGCTTCGAAAACGTGTGGGAGATCGCCCGGGTAGGAGATGTAGTCGCCCGGGGATAGGTCGACGGGTTCGTCGATCAAGCCGACTTTGGCGCGACCGCTCGCGAGTAGTACGTGCTCGACCACACCTGGAATGTGCGGCTCGGAGCGGCGCGCGTGGCCTGGCTCGGCGGTGATCCGGAACAGGTCGCGGCGGGAGTTGGGTGGGCTCGCCGCCAGCAGGGTCGCGCGGTAGTCGGATTCCGCGGCAGCGACCACGGGGCCCTCCCCCGCGCGGATCACCTGAACGGTGGGGCGTGGCGGGTCGAGCAGGCCGGAGAAGGGCATGTCCAATGCGACGCACAATGCCCACAGGGTCTCCAGGCTCGGATTGCCGGTGCCCGATTCCAGTTGGGAGAGGGTGGATTTCGCGATGCCCGCGCGGTTCGCCACCTCGGTGAGGGACAAGCCGGCGCGGGTGCGTTCACGGCGCAAAGCGGCAGCGATCACCGCCTGGGGTGTCTGCGCCGGTGAGTCCCGCTGTGCCACTTGCCCTCCCATCGTGTGATCGAACACTCAACAGGAAACCATATTGACGGATCGGTTCGCTGTGTTCACTATAAGCTACATGCGTTCGATATGGCGAACACTCGGGCGGGATACGTTCTCCGGGATCGCGGCGGTGTGCCTTGCCGTCGCGGTGATCGGGGTGTCCTACGGCGCGACCGCGGTGACCACCGGCCTCCCTGCGTGGCTGCCCATTGCGCTCGGGATCGTGGTACTCGCCGGAGGTGCGGAGTTTCTGTTCATCGGGATCGTCGCGGCCGGCGGCAGTCCGATCGCGGCCGTGCTGGCCGGGCTGGTGGTCAATGCTCGGCATCTGCCGTACGGGTTGTCGGTGCCCGATGTGGTCGGCACCGGGTGGCGGCGGTTCCTCGGGGTGCACCTGATGAACGACGAGTCGGTGGCGATGTCGCTGGCCCAACCCGATGCCGAGCGGAAGCGGGCTGCCTACTGGGCGTGCGGTTTCGGCGTGCTGCTGGCCTGGCCAGTCGGTGCCGCGCTCGGTGCGCTGATCGGGTCCTTCGTACCGGATACCGCGGCGTTCGGGTTGGACGCGGTGTTCCCTGCTGTGCTGCTCGCGTTGATCATTCCGGCGTTGCGGGACATAGCGACACGGCGTGCGGCGTTGGTGGGAGCTGCGGCGGCGGTCGCCAGTGCGCCGTTCTTGCCTGCGGGAATGCCTGTGCTGGTGGCGCTTTCGGGGTTGTTCTTCGTGCGGCCTCGGGGTGGCAAAGGAACCACTGCCGAATCGGAAGCTGTTGCACCAGCGCCGAATTGCGAGCGGACCACATGCGAATCAGGTGTCGAATGATGCTGATCGCAGGCATGATCGCCCTCGCTCTCGGAACCTACGCCTTCCGCTGGTCCGGACCAGCGCTCCGCGACCGTATCCGCTTCCCCGCCCGCACAATTCAGCTCCTGGAGGTCGGCGCCGTCGTCCTGCTCGCCGCTCTGGTGGCAGTCACCGCGCTGCCCACCGCCTCCGGCCACTTCGGATTCGCGCTGCCCGCAGGCGTTCTCGTCGCCGCGTTGCTGGCCTGGCGCAAACAACCCATCCTGCTGGTAATCCTCGCCGCCGCAACAACCACCGCCCTCCTACGCCTACTCGGTCTCCCCTGACCCGCCCGTCCACCCTGCCCTGCTGAGCCGTCGGCGGTGGGTCAGCTCGGGGAGAGGGAGATGCCGCCGCCTCGGCGGCGGGCCACCGAACCGTAACGGGCGTCGATGCGCAGCCAGGTGTTGGTGGCGCGGACTCTGACGATTTCGGTGGGGAGGATGCGGGCGGGGTCGGCCTTGTCACCGGAGTGCGGGATGAAATCCATTGCGGTGAGGGCGAAGACGACACGCATCGGGACCTCCACCTCGATGTCGCCACCGGAGACGGTCAGTACGGGCTGGTCGAGCAGCGAGGCGGGCGGGCCGTGACTGCTGCCGTGTTCCTTGGCCAATCGCGCGCCTTGCTCGGCGAGTTCGACCAGGGTGCGCGCCGGGACGTCCTCGACGTGGGTGAAACCGTCCATCGGCGGCAAAGCGCCACGCCAGGCGGAGTCCATCGAAAAGCCGAGGTCGATGGGCAGGCCGGAGGCGAGGCCGGCCAGCACCATGTCGGCGCCCACGGTGACGTCGTCGACGCCGAGCTCGCCGACGATGGTGCGGACCGCGAGCGCCTCGAACCCCGTTGCCACCCAGGCCGAGACGTGCTGCTCCCCGCGGCGGCGGATGCGTACCACCACCGCGGGGTCCAGCCGCAGTGCCCGAGTCAGGAACGTCGCGAGATTCTCTCGCTCCGCCGGATCGGGCACGTGCAGCACACGTTGTTCCGGCATCACGGCTGTGCTGCCGTTCGCTTTACGTGACTACCGATGTGGATCAGTCCATCCACTCGGCGAGATAGTCGCGTTCGGCATCGGTGAGCCTGCGCAACCGCTGCGCGGACATGTCGAACGCGGCGATCTGGGTGGACGCGATCACCGCGGCCGGCGAGTCCGGCGCCGCACTCGCGGCACGCACCTCGTAGCCGATGGTGAAGTCGACCGCCCGCAGCTGCTCGATCCACATGGCGATATCGAGCGGCGTGTCCTCGTGCCGCAGCTGACCGCGGTAGCGCACCCGCAGGTCGGCCAGCACACAGCCGGTGCCGAGCGCGGCGGTCGGCCTACCGGGCTCGAGCAGCCACGGGATCCGCGCCTCCTCCAGCAGGGTCACCATCCGGGCATGGTTCACATGCTGGAAAGCATCCATGTCCGACCATCTGACCTCTACCTGGGTGTGGAAACGCTTGGGCAGCACGACATTGCCGCCGTGTGCCTTCCCGTTACCGTTCAACGAGCTCGTCAACGTGGTACCTCCGATTGGGCGCCCACCCCGCTCACCATGCTTCGCACTTGCCGCGCCGCAACCGACAGCGTGGCGAGATCGTGGGTTCCGGACTCGAACAACTCCGACAGTGCCGCTCGGGCGCGCCCGAGCCGGGACTGGTTCTTCGACTCCCAGTATGCAATCTTCTCGTCGGCGCTCTCTTCCGGGTCACCGGCGGAGAGCACATCGAGGGTCAGCGAGCGCAGCGACGAGTACATATCGTCGCGCAGCGCGAGCCGGGCCAGCGAGTGCCAGCGGTCACCGCGCTCGAGGTGGCTGACCGCCTGGAGCAACCAGTCGATCTTGAGGTGCTCGTTGAGCGCGTAGTAGAGCGCACCGACCTCGTCACCGTCACGATCGGTGATGTCGGCGATATCGACGATGTCGAGCAGCGGGAACAGGTTGAGCAGCCCGAACACCTCGGTGGCCAGGTCGGTCGGCGCACCGCGGGCGATGAGCTCGGCCGACTGATCGGTGAGCGTCGCGACGTGGTGTCCGCGCAGCCAGCCCGGCACCTTCGGCGCCAGCGCCTGCACGTCTTGGCAGTACCGGTTGATCTCCGCACCGACCGCGATCGGCTGCGGACGGTTGCTCAGGAACCAGCGCGACGCCCGGTCCAGCGTCCGCTTGGTTTCCAGTTCCAGCAGGTCCCGCACCGCGGTGGTGGCGTCGGCCGCCCGGATCCTGGCCCACATCTCCGGCAGGCCGAAGATCTCGGTGGCCGCGGCGAACGCGCGCACCGAATCGGTGGCCGTGGCGCCGGTCTCCTCGCTCAACCGGTGCGCATAGGTGATGCCGCCGTAGTCGACCATCTCGTTCACGATCATCGTGGTGAGGATCTCCCGGCGCAGCCGGTGCTTCTTGATCGCGGCACCGAACCGGTCGCGCAGCGGCGTCGGGAAGTAGTCCGGCAGCCGGGTGACGAAGAACGGGCTGTCCGGCAGATCCGTGTCGAGCAGGTCGGCCTTGAGCGAAAGCTTCACGTGCGCCATGAGATTGGCGAGTTCCGGCGACGTCAGGCCGGTGCCCTCCTCCAGCATGCGCTTGAGTTGCGCCTTCGACGGCAGCGCCTCCAGCTCGCGGTCGAGGCCGCGGCGCTCTTCGAGATCCTCGATCAGGCGCATGTGCACGTTCAGCATCTGCGATGCGTCGGTGCGCGACATGCCCATCAGGAAGTTCTGCGCCACATTGTCTTCCAGCACCATCCGCGCGACCTCGTCGGTCATCGAGGCGAGCAGCGGGTTGCGTTCCGGCGCGGGCAGCTGGCCCGCGCTGACCACACCGTCGAGCAGCACCTTGATGTTGACCTCGTGGTCGGAGCAGTCGACGCCGGCCGAGTTGTCGAGCGCGTCGGTGTTCATCTTGCCGCCGTGGCGGCAGAACTCGATGCGGCCGAGCGCCGTCGCACCCAGGTTGCCGCCCTCGCCGATCACCTTGACGCGCAACTCGTTTCCGTTGACGCGGACCAGATCGTTGGACTTGTCGCCCACGTCGGCGTTGGACTCGGTGCTCGCCTTGATGTAGGTGCCGATGCCGCCGTTCCACAGCAACTGGGCCGGCGCGAGCAGGATGGCGCGCACCAGCTCGGGCGGGGACAACGACTCCACCTCGTCGGCCAGCCCCAACGCCTTTCGCGCCTGCGGGCTGATCGGCACCGACTTCACCGTGCGGTCCCACACGCCGCCGCCCTTGCTGATGAGCGAGGCGTCGTAGTCGGCCCACGACGAGCGGGGCAGCTTGAACATCCGCTGCCGTTCGGCGTAAGACGCGGCGGTGTCCGGGTTCGGGTCCAGGAAGATGTGCCGGTGGTCGAACGCCGCGAGCAGGCGGATGTGCTCGGACAGCAGCATGCCGTTGCCGAAGACGTCACCACTCATGTCGCCGATGCCGACGACGGTGAAATCCTCGGTCTGGGTGTCGATGTCCATTTCCTGGAAGTGGCGTTTGACGCTCTCCCAAGCACCCTTGGCGGTGATGCCCATGGCTTTGTGGTCGTAGCCCACCGAGCCGCCCGAGGCGAACGCGTCGCCGAGCCAGAAACCGTAGCGCTTGGCCACATCGTTGGCGATGTCGGAGAAGGTGGCGGTGCCCTTGTCGGCGGCCACCACCAGGTAGGTGTCGTCGCCGTCGCGGCGCACCACCCGAGCGGGCGGCACTACATCGCCGGTCGCGCGATCCACGTTGTCGGTGACGTCGAGCAGGCCGGAGATGAAGGTGCGGTAGCAGCTGACGCCTTCGGCGCCGAGCGCCTGCCGGTCCGCGACGGGGTCACCGGTGGCGGCAGGCGGCTGCTTCACGACGAAGCCACCCTTGGCACCGACGGGGACGATCACCGCGTTCTTCACCGCCTGGGCCTTCACCAGGCCGAGCACCTCGGTACGGAAGTCCTCCAGCCGGTCCGACCAGCGCAACCCACCACGGGCCACCGAGCCGAACCGCAGGTGCACACCCTCGACCCGCGGCGAGTACACGAAGATCTCGAATTGCGGCCTGGGCTTGGGCAATTCGCTGATCTCGCGCGGCTCGACCTTCATCGAGATGTAGTCGCGCGCCATGCCCTCGGCGTCGGTGACGTAGTAGTTGGTGCGCAGCGTCGCCCTGATCAGGTTGAGGATGGCGCGCAGGATGCGGTCGGCGTCGAGGCTGACCACGTCGTCGATCCGGCCGCGGACCTGGATCTCCAGTTCGGCGGCGTGCTCGGCCGAGAAGTTGTCCGGGTCGAAACGCGCCCCGAACAGGTCCACGAACAGCCGCGCCACGTCCGGGTAGGTGAGCAGCACCCGGGAGATGTTGGCCTGGCTGTACGGGAAACCGGCCTGCTGCAAGTACTTCGCGTAAGCGCGCAGGATCGAAACCGCACGCCACGGCAGGCGTGCGCGCAGCACCAGTTCGTTGAGTCCGTCCGCTTCCGCGCGGCCGTACCAGGCCGCCTCGAAGGCCTCGGTGAACCGCTCGCGCAGGCCACGGACCTCCGCCTCCAGCACGGCGGCCCGCTTGGACGACTCGAGCAGTTCCGCATCCAGGTCGCGGTCGAGCGCGCTGCGCAGCAACTCGGCGCGGGCCAGCAGGCCGAAGTCATAGATCCAGCGTTCGCCGCCGGTGCTCGGGTCACCGCCGGGCTGCGGCTCCAATTCGAGCTGGTACGGACGCTCATCGACAACTTCCACACCGAGGCTCTGCAGGACCGGAAGCACCTGGCTCAGTGAGATGCCGGGGCCTGCGACGTAGAGCGAGAACCGCCAGGTGCCGGGATCGGAATCCGCGTTGCGGTACAGGTATTGGTCGATGCCACCCTCGCGCAGCCGCTCCAGGCGAACGATGTCGGCGAGCGCGCGGCCTGCCTCGAAGTCCTCCTTGTAGGCGTCGGGGAACGCCTCGGCGTAGCGCTGCACGACCGCCGGGTCGAGCATGGTGGAGGTGCTGACCTCGTCGTTCAGGTGGTCTTCCCAGGTCCGGCTCGCCTCGGCGAGCAGGCCCTGGATGCGCAACCGGTTCGCCTCGGAGGTGTCCGCGGGCGGTGCCGCGTAGCGCGGGGCACCGAACTCGACTTCGGGCATGCGGACCGTGAAATACACACTGGCCAGGTCGCTTTCGCCGACCCGCGCGGAGTAATCGATGGAGACGCCGCCCAGTTCGCGAACCAGTATCTCCTGCATCTCCAGCCGCACCCGGGTGGTGTAGCGGTCGCGCGGCAGGTAGACCATGCAGGCGACGAAGCGGCCGTAGCCGTCGGCCCGCAGGAACAGCCGGACCTGCCTGCGCAGCCCGATGTTCAGTACCGCGAGGGCGGTCCGGCGCATCGTCTCGGCGTCGGAGGAGAACAGCTCGGTGCGCGGGAAGGACTGGATGACCTCGAGCATCGCCTGCCCGGAGAACGACTCCAGGTCGAAGCCGCTCTCCTCGATCACCGAGCGCACCCGGCGCTCGATCACCGGGATGTCGAGCACGTTCTCGTGCACCGCGGTGACCGTGAAGACGCCGATGAACAGGTGCTCGCCGACGATGGTGCCTGCCTCGTCGAAGTCGGCGACACCGATGAAGTACGGGTACACCGAGCGGTGCACGGTGGCGGGCACCAGACCCTGGGTCAGCATCAGCAGCGGGCGGTCGGTGGCGTTGATCGGCACCCGGAAATCGGTGCCGACGTCGGGCCGGAGCACGCCGAGGCAGGTGCCAGGCATCGGGTTGGACGACTCGCGTCCCTGCTCGGAGCTCAGCTGGTAGCGGGCGTAGCCGAGCACGGTGAAGTTGCCGCTGGCCAGCCAGCGCAGCAGGTTCGCGGTGTCGGACAGGTCGGTTTCCGCGAACGGTGCCGTGCCCGACTTGGCGGCCAGCTCCAGGTCGTCGGCCAGCCTGCTCTGGACATCCTTGATCGCCTCGGTGTCACCGATGACCTGGCGGACATCGGCGATCACGTTCGGCATGCCGGATTCGATCCGGCTGAGCAGCGCCCGGCTGGTGGCCGGGTGCAGTTGCAGGTGCATCCATGATTCGCGCAGTGCGGTGGCACCGTTGGTGCCGTCCACTACTTCGTGCGGGGCGGCGTGCTGCAGGCGTCCCTCCGCATCGCGCTCGACTTCGAAGATCGGGTGGATTACCTCGCTCACACTGACGCCGAGCCTGTTCAGCGACGAGGTGATCGATTCGACAAGCAGGGGCATGTCGTCGGTGACCAGCTGCACCGCCGCGCCGAGGCCGGAGCCGTCGTCGGGGTGATACACCCGGACCAACGCCCGGCCCGCCGGGCGGTGCATGGCCAACTCCATGTGCCGCCGGAAGATCTGGGTGATGCCGGTGATCGCGCAGTCCACATCGCCAGCGTCGACGTGGCGGAAATACGCCTCCTCGAGGGTCGCCAGTTCGCCGCGCAGTACCTGCGGCAAACTCGCGGCCCACGCCGCACTGGACAATTCGGACGAGACCGTCATTTTTTCGCCAACTCCTCGGATTCGGTTCCGTAACAAAGCGACGCCGGTCCGAGAGTAGCTGTGCGTTGCAGGCGAGGGGGTGAAATCCCTTCCAATCCTGGGGTGTTCACCATCACCGCGGTGTTCGCCACGCGATTGCCCAGCTCGGATGAAGGATCCAGGCACAGCATCGTTCGGACTCGCGAACGTCAGGTGTGCGCGACAGGGTCTTTCTGCGGCGGCAGCGGGGCCGAAGCACCTCGGATCAGCTCGGCCACCATGTCGACGGTGGGAACCGCCGATTGCTCGAACTGTGCCTGCGCATTCACGTGTCCCACACTAGCGAGATTCGAACTGGCTGTGGGCGGCGGTGGGGTGCGGTTGTACCGGATCCGAGACATAACGGACGTCCTTCATCGTGGCGCGACGAACTCGTCGGTCCGGGCCCGACATTGTGGGCTCGGTGGAAGCCGGGATCGGGGCGTGACCGCGTGGCAACGGTACGGATGGATCCCGGAGCAAAGTCAGCTATGCCGAGGCACCGCGGGCCGACCCGAGGGGTCGGCCGGCCCGCGGTCTCGATCAGTCGCGGGTCAGCTTGCGGTGCGTAACCCGGTGCGGGCGGGCCGCTTCCAGGCCGAGGCGCTCGATCTTGTTGGCCTCGTAGGCCTCGAAGTTGCCCTCGAACCAGAACCACTTGGCGTCGTTGTCGGCGTCGCCTTCCCACGCCAGGATGTGGGTGCAGGTGCGGTCCAGGAACCAGCGATCGTGGGAGATGACCACGGCACAACCCGGGAACTGCTCGAGCGCGTTCTCCAGCGAACCCAGCGTCTCGACGTCGAGGTCGTTGGTCGGCTCGTCGAGCAGGATCAGGTTTCCACCCTGCTTGAGGGTGAGCGCCAGGTTCAGCCGGTTCCGCTCACCACCGGAGAGCACGCCGGCTGGTTTCTGCTGGTCCGGACCCTTGAAGCCGAACGCGCTGACGTACGCGCGCGACGGCATTTCCTGGTTACCGACCTGGATGAAGTCGAGCCCTTCGGACACGACCTGCCAGACGTTCTTCTTCGGGTCGATGCCTGCCCGGTTCTGGTCGACGTAGCTCAGCTTGACCGTCTCGCCGACCTTCACCTCGCCGCTGTCGGGGGATTCGAGCCCGACGATGGTCTTGAACAGCGTGGTCTTACCGACACCGTTCGGGCCGATGACGCCGACAATGCCGTTGCGCGGCAACGTGAACGACAGATCCTTGATGAGCTGGCGGTCGCCGTACCCCTTGTCCAGGTGCGAGACCTCGACCACCACGTTGCCGAGGCGCGGGCCGGCCGGAATCTGGATCTCCTCGAAATCCAACTTCCTGTGCTTGTCGGCCTCGGCCGCCATCTCCTCGTACCGACCGAGGCGGGCCTTGTTCTTGGCCTGGCGGGCCTTGGCGCCGGAGCGTACCCAGGCCAGCTCGTCCTTGAGGCGCTTCTGCAGCTTCTGGTCCTTCTTGCCCTGGACCTCGAGCCGCTGGGCCTTCTTCTCCAGGTAGGTGGAGTAGTTGCCCTCGTAGGGGTAGGCGCGGCCACGGTCGAGTTCGAGGATCCACTCGGCGACGTTGTCCAGGAAGTACCGGTCGTGGGTGACGGCGAGCACGGCGCCCGCGTACGCGGCCAGGTGCTGCTCGAGCCACAGCACGCTCTCGGCGTCGAGGTGGTTGGTCGGCTCGTCGAGCAGCAGCAGGTCGGGCTTGCTCAGCAGCAGCTTGCACAGCGCGACGCGGCGGCGCTCACCACCGGAGAGCTGGGTGACCGGCTCGTCCGGCGGCGGGCAGCGCAGCGCGTCCATGGCCTGCTCCAGTTGAGAGTCGACGTCCCACGCGTCGGCGTGGTCCAGGTCCTCCTGCAACTTGCCCATTTCTTCCATGAGCTCGTCGGAGTAGTCGGTGGCCATCAGTTCGGCGATCTCGTTGAAGCGGTCCAGCTTCACCTTGATCTCGCCGAGGCCCTCCTCGACATTGCCGCGAACCGTCTTCTCTTCGTTCAGCGGCGGCTCCTGCTGCAGGATGCCGACCGTCGCGCCGTTGGCGAGAAAGGCGTCGCCGTTGTTCGGCTGGTCCAGTCCGGCCATGATCTTGAGCACGCTGGATTTACCGGCGCCGTTCGGGCCGACGACACCGATCTTGGCGCCGGGAAGGAAGTTCAAGGTGACATCGTCGAGCACGACTTTGTCGCCGTGCGCCTTGCGAACCTTCTTCATCGTGTAGATGTACTCAGCCATAAGGAGGAAGCCTATCGGTGTCGGAAACGGTGAGTTGAACCGGCGGATACCCCTCGCAACGCGCGGCCGGAACTGCGCCGCGCCGGGGTCAGGCGTCGGCGTGCTCGGGGTGGGTTGTCCGGGGTGGCGCCGCAACTGCGGCAGCGACATTCTCCCCCGGCCCATCGCCTGCCGGCCCTGGTTGTTCAGCGCCGAAGCCATCTCCAGTATTCCGCATCTCCGACCACCGGGTCACCTGGGCGACGCAGCGCGCGAGGTCGGGGCCGACGGCGCTGGCCCGCATCTCCAGGTCGCGTCGTTCCGAGCCGTCCTTGCTGCGATATTCCAGCGAACGCAACTGACCGTGGGCGATCACCGGATCGCCGCGGCGCAACGAGCCCTCGACGCCCGCCGCCAGCCTGCGCCAGCAGTTCACGGTGAGAAACAAGGTGCCGTTGTCCACCCACTCCCCCGTCGCGCGGTCCAGCCGACGCGAGTTGCTCGCCATCCGGAAGCTCAGCACCTGCTCACCGTTGGACAGGTCCCGCTTCACCGGATTATTGACGATGGTGCCGATCACGGTCGCGTTCGCCTCGTACATGATGACGCCCCTTCGCATTCGACCCGTGGCGGTTGCCCGGGGACTTCCTCCCCGCGAGGAGTGCCTCCAGCCTCATCGATTCGGCGGGCGGCCGGACGCCTCGATCCGAGAATGTGGACAACTTTCTCGGATGTGGATATCCCGCGCTTCTTTCAGGGCAAAGGGATGCGAAAGTGACTACAGCACTGAGAGATCCGTGTTGGCACCGCAGAGGACGATGACCGGACGCTCATCGTCGGCCGGCACGTACGCGCCGCTCTGCACCGCCGCCAACGCCGCCGCACCCGCGAATTCCACCACGACGCGGAACTCGCGCCACAGGTAATCACGGGCCGTCGCGATCGCATCGTCGGTAACCAGCAGCGAGCGCACTTGGTAACGCCGCGCGATATCCATCGCGATATCGCCGATTCTGGTGGCACCCAAAGATTCCGCCGCAATGCTGGACACCCCGACCTCGACCGGCCGGTTCGCGGACAACGCCGCATGCAGGGTCGGAATGCCTTCCGGCTCGACGCCGATCACCTGCTGCCGACGGCCGATCGCAGCCGCAATGCCCGCCACCAGCCCACCGCCGCCCACCGCGGCGAGCACCGACGGCCGCCCGCGCACCTGTTCCTCGATCTCCAAGCCGACCACACCCGCGCCCGCGACGATCGCGGGCAGATCATAGGCATGCAGTTGCAGCGCATTACGTTCCGCGGCGAGCTCGTTCGCGTAATCCAGCGCCTCGGCGTATGTCGTTCCGTGCCAGAGCACCTCGGCACCGTGCGACCACATCGCGGCCACCTTGGTATGCGGCGCCGACTCCGGAACGACTACGGTGCAGGACTTTCCGAGCTGCGCGGCCGCCAGCGCGGCGGCGATACCCGCGTTGCCGCCGGACGCGATGACCACCTGGTCGATGCTCGCCGCGGATTCCAGCAGCGCGTTGAGGCTGCCCCGGACCTTGAAAGTGCCGCCGTGCTGCAGGTATTCGAGCTTCATGGTGACCGGTACCGGACCGTTCGGCCCGGTCACGGTGGTGTGGAAGACCGGTGTCTTGCGGATCCGTCCGGCCAGCCGCTTACGCGCGGCCCGCACATCGGATCGGTAGATCCGATCGATCGGTCTGTGTTCGGAGAAAACTACGGACCGTTCGTTCACAACCACACCTTGACCACGCTCGACTCCACCATGACCTGAGACCTCATGCCCGCAGGCATGGTCCTACCCCTACTTGTGTACCCCTCCATCGCGTTTGGCCAGCTCGGCGAACATCGCGTTGTGCGCGGAGAGGGCGGCGTCATGGTCGCGGTCGGCGGCTCGATCGGTGCGCTGCGCCAGCTTTCGATCGCTGCGCGACCACTGGATGAGCAGGGCGAGCATCACCACGACGAGCGGGACCTCGCCGCTGGCCCAGGCCAGGCTACCGCCGGTGCGCTGGTCGCCGAGCAGGTCGCCGTTCCAGTCGAGGCCGAGGCTGCGGTAGAACCAGCCGCCGAGCACCGTGGTCATGCTCATCAGCGCGATACCGAAGAAGGCGTGGAACGGCAGCGAACCGAACACCATGCCGAGTTTGGTCAGCGGTTCCACCTGGCGCGGTTTCGGATCGATGCCGATGACAACCCAGTAGAAGAGGTAGCCGCTGAGCAGGAAGTGCAGGTTCATCAGCAGGTGTGCTGCATGCGAATCCGCGTACGTATTGAAGATCCCGCCGAGGTACAGCGCGTAGAAGCCGCCTACGAAGATGACCGACGCCACGATCGGGTGGGTCAG
Source organism: Nocardia ninae NBRC 108245 (assembly GCF_007990755.1). Taxonomy (GTDB): domain Bacteria; phylum Actinomycetota; class Actinomycetes; order Mycobacteriales; family Mycobacteriaceae; genus Nocardia; species Nocardia ninae. The sequence goes on from NZ_BJXA01000004.1 coordinate 129,372, forward strand.
GAAGCGCGACACCGGATTGTGCACCGCGGCCAGAATCCACTCGCGTGGTCCGGGAGCGCCGTTGCGTCCGGCGGGCGGCAGGGCTCGCAACGCCAGCGTCACCACCCCGCCCAGCGCGAACAGAATCGGCGCGAGCATGGACAGCGCCATGTGCGCGCCCATGTGCACGCTGAACATCGCGGGCGCATACCGCCCCACCCCGGACGAGGTGGCGATCAGTAGGACAACGCAGCCGGACAGCCAGGCGATGGTCCGCCCGACCGGCCACGCGTCGCCGCGGGCCCGAAGTCGGCGCACGCCGAGCAGGTACACCACCGCGAGCACGATGGCCAACGTCCCGAAGATCAGGTCGAAGCGCCAGTCGAACAGCAGTCGCCCGACGGTCGGCGGACCGGCCAGGTTGTAGCCGAGTTCCACCTCGGCGGCCGTCGGGATCGAGGTCGGCGGGGGTGGCGGGGTCCGGCCGAGGCCGACCGCGAGCCCCATGGTCGCCGCGAAGATCAGCACCTCGACACCCGCGAACCGGATCAGCGCGCCACGGTCCGCCGGGTTCGCGGCGAGCGCGGGCAGTGCGGCGCGGCGCTGCGCAAAGCCGATCAGACCGAGGATCAGCAGCGCGGCGGCTTTGGCGAGCACCAGCCTGCCGTAGGTGGTGGTGAACAGTTCGTCCCATGGCACCCGGACCCAGGAGTTGATCACGCCGCTGACCCCGATGGTGACGAACGCGAGGGTGGCGGTCAGCGAGAACCGCCGCGCGGCCAGATCGGTGTGCGCGCCGCCACGGCGTGCATGCGCCAGTAGCGCGAACAAGCCGCCGACCCAGACCGCGGCCGAAACCAGGTGCAGGATCAGGCTGTTGGTGGCGACGTCGTGCGCGCCGCCCGAAGACGAGTGCCCGGTCAACGCCAGCGGCATCATCGTCACGATCGACCCGGCCAACAGCACCGGCGTCCACCCCCAGCGCAACGCGAGCCGCGCACCGACCGCCACGATCAGCGCGAAGATCACCGTGGTCCGCCAGGCGCCCGCCAGCTCGATCTGATCGATGGCGCGCCACAGGCCGTCCGGTCGCAGCGTGTCACCGACTGGCTGCCCCGTGGTGTCCGACACCGTCAACGGAACGAGCAGGGCGGCGCACACAGCCCAGATGAGCGCGAAATTCGAGGCGCGCCGAATCGCGCGATAACCACCCACGTCGAGCAGGCCGCTCGCTTGCGGGGGCACCAGAAACGCGGCGAACAGCAGCGAGCCGACGGTCAGCGCCGCCGACAGATCGGCGAGCGCGCGCACCGCGGGCAGGCCGTACGTGGTCAGCGGACCCGGATCCGGAATGCCGAGCAGACTCAACGCGTGCGCCGCGGACATCGCGACCACCAGCGCCGCGACCACCGCCGCGATCGCCCCCGCCAGCGCGATGATCACCGCGTATGTCGCCGCCGACCGAGTGACCTCCGGACCTGATGAAGCGGACGGATCCTGCGCTGACGACATACGACACAGCGTAGTTCGATTGTTATCGCGTGGCCGCGTCGGGTTTGTGCCGATAGGGTGGTCGGCGAATCACGGAGGTGCAATGTCGATCGTGTCGATCGTGTTGATTGCCTTGGTGGCGTTGTTCTTCGCCGCCATGGGCGTCTACGGGCTACTGCGGCCCAGCCAACTCGTCGACCCACTCGGGCTGCTCGCCGACCGCGCGGACGCCCGCGCCGAGGTGCGAGCCGTCTACGGCGGTTTCGGCATCGCCATCGCCGTAGTTCTCGGGTTGGCCGCCGCCGATGTCGGCAACCTCAGATTCGGGGCCTGTGTCGCGGTCGCCGCCGCGCTCGGCGGTATGGCGGTCGGCCGGATCTGGTCGGGTTTCGTCGAAAGCCCGTCCGCTTTCTTCCCCGTCTGGTTCTACCTGGTGCTCGAGGTGATCATGGCCGCAATGCTTGTACTCGCCGTCACGGTCGACCCCTAGCCATCTGGTCGGTCGCTATAATTGGCGCGCTGGACAGCACGACCAATGTCGGCCATGGTGGAACCCACTGCCTCCGTAGCTCAGTTGGATAGAGCAAGGGCCTTCTAATCCCTAGGTCGCAGGTTCGATTCCTGCCGGGGGCGCCACACCCCCTGTGGTCTGCACAAACAGTGCGCCACAGGGGGATTACCCACCTAGCGCCGCGGTCAAACAGGTGGGATGTTTGCGAGCAGCCCTCTACGTGTCGCCTAACTGCCGACGCAATTCGGAGCCCGCGCCAACGGTGCGAGCTGAGCTAGCAGCAGGCCACCGCCGACACCATCAAAGGTGCCTCACTCGGCGCGACCCGGCGAGCTCTCACCACATCACCTATGCGGCGTTCCACCTGCGTATCCAGCCCTCACCGTCACACCGGGCCCAGTTGACGCAGCCAGCACCCGCACGAGCATCGACTCCGCCTTCCAGCCGCCGGAATCCAACGGCCCATCCAGGACGAAGTGAGTGATTACTCCAGCGCCGCAAGTCTGATCCGCCACCGCTCCGGCCGACGTCATCGTCGGGTTCGCGCCCCATGACGCCACCCGATGCGACTCAAAAGTCTTGCCTGGCAAGTGGTCCCACAGAGTTGTGGGCAGACGTCGTCCGATCCGAGTCGGCACGGCGTCGATCTCGGACAGAGCGTAAGCCCAGCGAAACCGCCGTGACGCGGTGAAGTAATCATCTCCAGGGGCGGATGAAAATCTGCACTGACGAAGGTAGACATTTGCCAACAGTCGGTATACAGTCGCTGTCGTTCGCATGAAGAAGTCCAGTGGCCGGGCAGGTGAACTGCCCGGAACAGCAAGTTCCACTGTCCCCCTCCGGCGGAGAAGAGAATCCGGTGCAGTTGGCCGGACCGCCGGAGGGGACGAGGAAGTCAGTGAAGTAGTAGCAAGACACGAACAACTCTGAAGTAAGACCGGCGATCTGGGAGGTGGTCACTGAGTAGTCACTTATCGGTTCCGCGTCCCAGGCAGTGTCGGGAGCGGTGTAAGACATCGGCCGACAGGGCCGGTGAAAGGAATTGAAGTCGATCAAACCCCCTCTTCTGTAAATCCCAGGCCCCGGCGCACCCGCGCCGGGGCCTGCCGACGTTGACGCCCGAGAGGTGCTGTGCAGCAACCGAACAACCATCCCGCCGACGGTCCCAGCCCCTCGGACAAACTCGATGACGACGACTACCCTGCCTACAGCATGGGGCGTGCCGCGGAAATCCTCGGCGTCACCCAATCGTTTCTGCGCGGACTCGACGCCGCGCGACTGTTGACCCCGCAACGCTCGGCCGGCGGGCACCGCCGCTACTCGCGCTACCAATTACGTATTGCCGGGCGCGTACGTGAACTCGTCGACGCGGGCAACCCGCTCGAGGCCGCCTGCCGCATCGTCATCCTCGAAGACCAACTCGCCGAAGCCCAACGGCTCAACACCGATCTGCAACACAGCCTCGACCAGCGCACCGACCGAGACTGAGTGCTCAGGTGACCGATGCGGGTCGGGTCGTGCAGTTGGCCATCGTCGGACAGCAGGTAGCGGACGTAATCGTAGGGTTCACGGCGACGATTCGGTTGGGTTCGCCGAACGGGTTCGAGTTGCAGATCGAGGGCGACGTGACCTTTGGGACGCATGCGGGCAACCGGCGACAGGCCACGGCCGGTGAGTACGCCGACATCAGTTCCGAACTGGAATCACTCGTTGGTTCTACCGTGACGAGGGCCGATGCCAGTGAAGTCGAAGGGTTGAGTCTCGGGTTCGATTCCGGCGCTACGATTCACGTTCCTGTCCACGACAGGTATGAATCCTGGGGAGTTGCGGGGCTGGATCACTCCCGGGTTATTTGTTTGCCGGGTGGGGAGTTCGCCATTTGGTCTGCCCGCAAAAGCAAGTGACGTAAACCGGTAGGCAGACCGCTCCACGTATGCCGCTCCGCTCACCGTGGCCGGGGGCCGAAGAGCGCTTCCCGAAGCGCGACGGCAAGCTTTCGCTGCACTCTCCGAAGAGTTTTTACCGTCGTCTCGTCGGAGAGCCCGGTGGTGATCGACCAGTCTTGTCCGGATCCGAAAACGTCACTGGCGAAGACGAACTCGGTTGCGACCAGAGTGCGCCGCCAATCTCGTGCAGTCAGCGGTTCCTCCGCAATCAGAGCCGTACGCAGTCGTCGACCTTCCTGGAAGAGGTCCGCTACGGTTTGAAAGCCCATAGCGACGGCGAGTGCATCGGTGCAGTTGGCCGGGCCACCCCATTCGCTCAACCCGCAGCGTAGAAGCTCACGCTCATCCTCCGATAGGTCTATAGCCACCAAGCAGTCAGGCTCCACGAACACATGATCACCTACGACATGCCCGGTCACATAGAAGTCGTATCTGCTTGCCAGACTTGGGAGTATGCGAGAGGTTCATCGGGATGTGGTCGCGGTCGAGGGTGCGAAGGCGCTGGTCTGGACTGACGAAGGGCTGTACGACGTCGCTGCGGGCTGGCGGTCGATTCCGTTGGACGGGTCCTCGAGTTCATCGAGGTTCAGCGGCTACGGTGCCGAGTTCGATGCCGCGACGGCGTCACCGCGCGGCGATGTTGTCGCACTGGTGGCGAGCACCGGCGACACGGGGCTGCTGCTGAGGCCCGACGGCGAGCTCATCCGCGAAATCAACCGCAGCGACTACTGCGCCGATGCGTATCGATATCCGTTGGCGCTGTATGCACTTCCGGACGGCCGTACCGGGCTGGTGCATTGTCCTGAGGACTACAACCGCCTGGAAGTCGAGGTCGCGGTGAGCGGTGAGCGGTGAGCGCATCACCGTCGACACGGATCGTGAGCCTGAGGATGTCTTCCATTCTCGTTTGGCGGTCTCGCCCAACGGGCGGTATCTGCTCAGCGCCGGATGGGTATGGCACCCCGTGGATTGGCTGGCTGTCTACGAGCTGTCTCGGGCATCGACCGAACCGGCCTTACTCGATTCTCTGCGCGGATTCGCGCCGACAAGCGCTGATGTCGCCGGCGCGTGCTTCCTCGACAACGACGACGTCGTCATCAGCACCTGCCCGGCTGCGGCTGTTCCTGAAGATCCCGAATCGCTGGGGCCCGATATGTTGGCGCGCTGGTCGCCCGCCACCAAGACTTTCGCGTGGCGCAAACAGCTTGATTCGACTGCGGGCGACGTCGTTGCGATGGCGGGGCACTTCCTGGCGCTCCACGAGTACCCCCGCCTATATGACGCCACGAGTGGCGCACTGATGGCCGAATGGCCCGACCTCTCGACTGGCCCGTCGACCAGCTCCATCGTGTGGGACGAATCCTTTTCCGGGACAGCGCGAGTGGCGATCGACCCCGCCGGTCAGCGGTTTGCAGTGACCGACGGCGAGCGGATCACGATCGTCCGGCTCGAATAGACCACCCATCGACATGACCGTCTTCGACCGCATCCACGACGACGCGCGGCAACCGCGTGCTCTCAATATTGCTGCACATAGGTTGTATCGACTCCCAACGCACCGACCACTGTCCCGCCGCCGGGATGCCCGAGCGGTGTCGTCCGTCCAGGCAGCGGCTCAGTGAAGAAGCGGGCGTTCTCGGTAACGAATTGCTCTTGCTCGGCGGGAATGTCGTCTTCGAAGTAAATCGCTTCGACCGGGCAGACCGGTTCACATGCCGCGCAATCGATGCATTCGTCGGGCTGGATGTAGGCCATCCGATTGCCGATGAAAATGCAGTCGATCGGGCACTCTTCGATGCAGGCCCTATCCAGTACGTCGACGCAGGCGGCGCCGATCACGAATGTCACGATGTTCCCCTCCACTGTCCTGTGCCCGCGACTCGGGACAGCTACGAGCTTGGTGCCCTTCCCCACCGCTGGGTAGCGGTCAATACTCACCGCCCCATAAGGTGACCTTATGACCCTGCCGCCGGGTACACCCGACCTAGAGGTACTCGATCTGCTTGTCTCGGTGGCAGAGCTGGGCAGCCTCGGCGCGGCCGCACGACGGCACGGCATCAGCCAGCCCGCCGCAGGCATGCGCATCAGCACGCTGGAACGTCGTCTGCGCCTACGGCTGCTCGATCGCGGACACACAGGTTCCGCGCTCACGGATGCCGGTCACACCCTCATCGAACTAAGCCGCCCTGTACTAGCGGCCGCAGCGACGCTGGCCGACGGAATCGCGGCCCTGCACCACACCGCACGCCCGAGCCTGCACATCGCGGCGTCGAAAACCATTGCCGACCATCGCATTCCGCACTGGCTATCAGCGCTACGCAAAATCCGGCCGGAACTGGCGGTGGCGTTGGAGGTGGCAAACTCCCAGCAGGTGACCGCGGCCGTACGCGAGCGCGACACCGAGCTCGGCTTTGTCGAAGGACCCCATTCACCGCCCGGATTGGGTAGCCGCGTACTCGTCGCCGATGACCTGGTGGTGGTCGTCGCACCGACCCACCCATGGGCCACTCGCCGCCGTGCGGTGACATTGCGCGAACTCGCCGATACCCCACTGCTGTGGCGAGAGAAGGGCTCGGGCACCCGCGATACGGTGTGGCAAGCCTCGAGATGCATGGCACACCGGCGCCACCGGCAGCCGAACTCGGCTCGGCCGCAGCGATTCTCGCCACTGCGCGCAGCGCCGCCGCACCCGCGGTGGTCAGCCGCCTCATCGTCGCCCACGAGCTACGCGCCCGCACGCTCCACGAAGTATCTCTGGACGACTCGATCGTCCTGACCCGAAAGTTCCGCGCCATCTGGCACCGCCGCACACCGCCCAACGGCCCCGCCCAAGACCTCGTCGAGCTCGCCATCCGCATAGAGGCGACACGCAGACGGCGCTCGCCGCAGTAGGCGCCATGCGTATAGCCCGATTGCGAAACGCTCAGGGCACAGCCGGAGTTCGCACTCGATCAGATCGCCAATCCACCGGCACTCCTCTGGCGACCAACGACTCACGGCGTTGATGGATCGATGCACCGCGTGCCGGTTTCGGCGCCGCAGAACGGCAGCGCCAAGCGAACCTTCCACGCGCCGATCGGCGCAATCATCGCCGTCATTGCCAATTCTTAAGGCCAACCTGGCCGAGCAACCGCGGCCGAGCGGTAGTTGTCATCGCGGGCGCCTCGAGCAGCTGTGCGACGCCCACACAGACAAGTGAGCAGGTTCTGGTCTGGCAAGTGAGCGCCGCACGGGCCGAATGTGGACAGCGGCCGGACGAGTGCCGCGCCGAGAGTCCGAAACAACTTTCAAGGATCCATCATGCGAACAAGCGATACAGATCAGACGAGGACCGTTGTGGTGCTCGGCGGCGGGCCGACCGGGTTGACGGCGGCGATGCTGTTGGCGGCGGAGGGCCTGCGCGTCACGGTGCTCGATCGAGACGTGGCGGACCCGGGTGGTGGCGCGGAAGGTGTGTGGGATCGGTGGCGGCGGCCGGGGGTCAATCAATTCCGGCATCCGCACATCATGTTGCCCGGCGCGTATCAGCTGCTAGTGCGGGAGTTGCCGCAGGCGGTGGTCGAGCTGAAGACGCTTGGTGCCGTATCGCACAACATGCTCGGTGGCGCGTTCGATCTGCCGACCATCGGGGGCCGCAGGCCCGGCGATGAGCGGTTCGAGACGCTGTCGGCTCGGCGACCGGTTATCGAGGCCGGGCTGGGTATAGCTGCGGCACAGACCGACGGGATCACCGTTCGCCGTGGCACTTCCGTGGCGGGTTTGCTGACCGAGGCCGGGCAGGGGACGCGCGTCATCGGCGTGCGCACGGGTGACGGCGAGGTGATCACCGCCGACCTGGTCGTCGACGCGCTCGGTCGTAACTCACCCATCGCCGCGATGCTCACCGATCTCGGGTTGCCCGCTCCGATTCAGCAGAAGGACGAGGTCGGGTTTCTGGCTTACAGCAGGTACTTCCGCTCCCCCGATGGGTCCATGCCTGCGCAGGCCCCGTGGCCGCTCGAGCATCACAACAGTCTCGGGATCACCTCCGTGCCGGGTGATGCCGGAACGTGGTCACTGGCGTTGTTCGTTTCCGGTCGCGACCGTGCGATGCGGGGGCTCAGTGATCCGGCGGCCTGGCAGCGGGCGGTAGCCCTGTATCCGGATATGGCGCACTGGGCCACTTACGGCGAACCGATCACCGGGGTGCTCGCCATGGCGGGCATGGAATCACGGTATCGCCGGTTCGTGGTCGATGGACGGCCGGTGGCGACCGGACTGCTCAGCATCGGAGATGCCTGGGCGACAACCAATCCGACGTTCGGCATGGGTATCACGATGGGGATGACGCATGCGGCGCTGCTTCGTGACGTGTTGCGGGAAGTGGGTTTCGAGGATCTGGAGAAGCTGGCACTGCGGTTCGACGAGATCACCGAGGCCACCCTCGCACCGGTGCAGCAGGCTTCGGCCGCGTGGGATCGGCACCGGCTCGCGCAGATCGACAGTGAAATCAATGGCGTGCCTTACGAAACCGACGACCAAGAATGGAATCTTCGGCAGGCGATCGAGGTGGCCAAACTGCTCGATCCGGGGGTATTGCGGGCGTTCGGTGAGGTCGGCTCGATGCTGAGCTCACCGGAACAGGCGTTGGCCACACCGGGTCTCGTTGATCGGATCATCGAACTGGGTGCGGGCGCAGCGCCTTATCCTTCGTCCGGCCCGTCCCGCACGGCGCTGCTGGCCGCGATCGGAGCCGAGTAATGCGTATCGAAACCAATGGCATCGAACTCCAGGTTCAGGTGAGCGGCTCTGGACCGGATGTCCTTCTGGTGCATGGCTTTCCGGACACACACGCCAGTTGGCGCTATCAGGTTCCCGCACTGAACGCCGCCGGGTACCGCACGATCGTGCCCGATCTGCGCGGCTTCGGTGCTTCGGACAAGCCGGTGGATCTGGCGCAGTACGAGCTCACGGAGTACCTCGCCGATCTCGTCGGAGTGCTCGACGAGCTCGGCGTCGAACGGGCGCATGTCGTCGGCCACGATTGGGGCGCCTCGCTGGCTTACCTGCTGGCCGCGAGCTACCCGGACCGGGTGGCCAGCCTCACCTGTTTGTCGGTCGCCAGCCCGGCAGCCGTCGTGGACGCGGGGTTGGCCCAACGCGAGAAGTCTTGGTACTTCCTGCTGTTCCAGTTCTCCGGGATCGCCGAAAGATGGTTGGCGCAGGACGATTTCGCCAATGCTCGGCAATGGCTGGCCACCCATCCCGACCTCTACGAGGTCATCGAGCGACTGCGTGATCCGCGAGCACTCAGTACCAGCCTCGGCCTGTACCGCACCGGCGCCGGACCGCAGTTGCTGGTGGAGCCGCCCGCGCTGCCGCCGGTACTCGCGCCGATGCTCGGGGTGTGGAGCAGCGAAGATCGGTACCTGACCGAGGAATCGATGACCGGAACCGAGAAGTATGTCGGCGGGTCGTGGCGCTACGAACGCCTCGACGGCGTCGGTCACTGGATGCAACTCGAAGCGCCGGAGCGGGTCAACGAGCTGTTGCTCGACTTCCTTTCCGGGCAATGAGCCCGGCCGGTCCCACCCTCGGGTGGGACCGCGGGAACCAACCAGGTCCCGGAGGCATCCCAATTACATCGTCCACGATGCAAGTCCGGGACACTGTCGATAGCGTTGTCACCACGACGGCCGCCGCGCCGGAAGGAGAGTTATGAGTGCGACCGAGGGCCGAGCGCTACTGGCCCAGAGCTTGGCCGCCGGGCGTGATCGGGCGTTCGTAGGGCGCGATCTCGAACTCGAGCTGTTCAGGGCGGCGCTGGCCGGAACCGCGACCGCCCGGCCGGTCCACTACCTACACGGACCCGGCGGCATCGGAAAGTCCGCTCTGCTCAGACGATTCGCGAGCGAAGCACGCCGAGCGGGCAGGTCGGTGGTCGAAGTAGACGGTCGCACCGTCACGCGCACACCGGAAGGCTTCACGACGGCCGCGGGGATCGCGGTCGAGCAGGCAGGCACGGTGCTGCTCGTCGATACCTTCGAAATGTGCCAGGGTCTCGAAGGCTGGCTGTGGGAACGGTTTCTCCCGCAGTTGCCGGTCGGTGCCATCGTGGTGATCGCCGGACGAGCCGCTCCGGACCCGCTGTGTGCCGCCGACCCGGGGTGGGCCGTTCTGCTCCAGGTCACCGCCTTGCGCAACCTCACCCCGAACGAAGCCGCCGAGTTCCTGCACGTGCGCCAGGTGCCCGCGAGTGCACAGCAAGCCCTGCTGGGCTTCACCGGCGGCAACCCGCTCGCGCTCGCGCTCGCCGCGGCGGTGGCCGTGAAAGACCGTGCGGTGGCGGCGGATTGGAAACCGAGCCAGGACACCATCGCCACGTTGCTGTACCAACTGGTCGGCGACACACCCAGCACCGAGCACCGCAAGGTCTTGGAGATGTGTGCGCACGCCTATGTCACCTCGGAATCGTTGCTGCGGGCGGTATTCGGCGACGCGGCCGCCGAGCTGTTCGCATGGTTGCGGGTGCAGCCGTTCATCGAGTCGACGGACACGGGACTGTTCCCGCACGACGTGGTGCGGGAGGCGCTCGAGGCGGACCTCAAATGGCGCGACCCCGAGGGTTTCGCCGAGATGCACCACCGGATGCGGGAACTGCATCTGGCACAGCTGCGTTCGGCGCCACACGCCCAGTTGGTCCAGTCCACCGGCGCGCTCATCTTCATCTACCGCACCGATCGGCAAATGTCGGAGTTCAATATCTGGCGCGAGACCGGACTCGTGCAAGACCATCCTTATCCGCCGAGCGAGCGGGAACGGGTGCTTGCTCTGGTCGAGCAGCACGAAGGGCCGGAGTCCGCAGCGATAGCGGCCTTCTGGCTCGACCACCAACCCCAGGCGTTTCGCGTCTACTACTCCACTCACACCGGAGAACTTGCCGGCTTCTCCGCCTGGCTCGAACTCGCCGAACCCGAAGGGCTGGAGATAGATCCGGTCGTCGCCGAGGCGTGGAACCACGCGCGGGCCAACGGACCGCTCCGGCCGGGTGAATATATGGCGTTGGCCCGCTTCACCATCGACGGTGTGGCGTATCAGCGGCCCGCCGCGTCAACCACTTTCGCGCAGTGGCGCGCGACCGGGGAAATGATCCGCGGCGAACGGCTGGCCTGGTCTTTCGTCGTGATGCGCGACGACGGGTACTGGAACGACCACCTCGGCGACATCAACATGCTGCCCACTGCCGCGCCGCCCACTGTCGGCGACCATCGGTACGCCCTGTTCGCCCACGATTGGCGCGCCCAACCCCCGGGCCCGTGGCTACAGCAGAAGTCCGAGTCCATGCTGTCGGGTGCCGCGATGGCTGGGGCCGTGCCCGCCCGCGGCGAACTGGTGGTGCTGTCCCGGCCGGAGTTCGACGCGGCGATCCGCGAGGCCCTGCGCACGCTGCGGCAACCGACGGCACTCGCCGACAATCCGCTCAACCGCAGCAGGCTCGTCGTCGAGAGCGGCAAGACATTGACCGAGATTCTCGCCGACGCCGCGCAGGGACTGCTCGGGCAGCGCGGCGGCGAGAAGCTGCACCGCGCGGTGACGATCGCGCACTTCCGTGGAGCGCCGACCCAGGAGGTGGCGGCCGAGCTGCTCGGATTGCCCTTCAGCACCTACCGTCGCCATCTCACCACCGCGGTGGAGCGGATGAGCGAGCTGCTCTGGCGACACGAATTGAACGGTGACCTTGTCTGACGTCGGCCTGACGATTCCGCTCATCTTCTTCCGCCTCGGCATCGTCGTCCCCGACCTCGATGCCGCCATCGCGCGTTTCGCCGACGGACTCGGCATCGGGTTCACGGACCCTGTTACCCAACGCATTCCACTGATGGAAGTCAGCGACCGTGCGACGCGCTCGTTCGAATTGACCACGGCCATGTCGCGCACGGAACCGCCCTACTACGAGCTGATCCAGGCCACCGGCGACAGCATCTTCGCCAGCCCGGCAACCAAGAAGGTTCTGTATTACGGCTGCTGGGAACAGGATACGGAGCGCCGCCTCACCCGATTGGCGAGCCGGGGCGTGCCGCCCGAAGTGATCTGGCGACCCGCGCCCAACGCGGCCCCGACCGCCCTTTTCACCCGACCCGACCGCACCGGCGGCCGGATCGGCTATCTGTCCGCGCAGACCAGGCCCGCCCTCGAGGAATGGGTACGGACGGGCAAGTCCCCCTAGGGATTCCGCTGACCGGGAAACAAGGACTCCCAGAAGTCGCGCAACGCCGTCGCGGCCGCCGCCGGTTGCTCCAGCATCCACCAGTGCCCGGCGTCCGGCATGATGTAGAACGTCGCACCGAGCTGGCCAGCGACTTCGGCGGCAAGCAGGTAATCGTCGAACCGGTCGTGCACCGGGTTGACGACGAGTCCCGGTGCGCACGTTCGCTTCAGCTGGTGCCCCCAATCGCGGTACGGGTTGACCGCGGAACGATAGAAGTCCAGCACCGCCCGGCCCATGCGCGCGTCGAACTGCTGATGCATCCGCCGCGCCTGCGCGTCGGGCGCGCCGAGCGAACGCAGCGCCGTCGCAACACCTTCCGGAGCATCGAGGTCGGCGACGACGGCCTGCCGGACGAATTCCTCACCGGCACCGACGGTCTGCCAGGTCTTGGCGAGCTCGTGCCACCCGTAGTCCGGATGCAGGGCACTCGCCCCGTCGGCAACCCAACTACGCAGCGCCACATCGGAACTAGTCGCAATCCGATAGACGAGCAGAGCGCCGACGTCGTGGCCGACCAGATCGATCGGGCCGGGAATGCGCCGCAGCTCGGCCTCCAACCACGCCGCGTACCCATCTTTGGTGGCAACGAACGAATCCGGCCTGCCCCGACCGAATCCCGGCAGCGCTAGAGCGACACTGTCGGTGCCGAGGTGTGCCCGCACGCCATCCCAGACGTCGGCAGTCTCCGGCATACCATGAACGAAGACGACAGTCATCAGCGATCCTCTCTGGTCGACAACACCTGCCCTGGCGGACGGGCCGCTGCCTACCTTCGGCGCCGAGCCAGCTCAGGTGCCAGACCAGAACCTGCTCAATTTCCGAGGTGGCAGGTATTGAGCACCGGATGACCTGTCGGCTGAGTATCGGTCGGCCGCATGGTTTTCGAATGGGACACAGCGAGCACGTCGACATCACCGCGCAACTCAGCGCCGACCGGGACCCGCGAACCTCGGCGCCGGTGTCCGGGCGCGTCCGTGTCGCTGTGCACACCACGGATCCGATCACCCGCATGGGCGTGCTGGCGTCGCTGCGTGGACGGGCAGAGGTGCAGGTCGTTTCCGGTGACGAGACGGCACGAGCGGCGGTACGGGTGGTCGCCGCAGACCGAGTCACCGCGGAAACGCTTGCGTTGCTGCGTGATTCAGCGGAACAGGCGGACTGCCCGGTGGTCCTGGTGGTCTCCGACGTCGATCCGGCCTACTTGCTGATGGTCGCCGAGTGCCGCGTCGTCGCGATACTCCCCCGCGCGGCCGCCACCCCGGACCGAGTGATCGCAGCGGTCGCAGCCGCAGCGGCCGGCGCCGGGCTCATCGCACCGGATCTACTCGGCGAACTGCTGCGCCAACTGGAACGACTGCATCGGGAGGTGCTCACCCCCAACGCGCTGACCGCCGCGAGCCTGACCGCGCGTGAGATCGAGGTGATCCGGCTGCTCGCCGACGGTTTCACCGCCGAGATAGCCAGACGGATCAACTACTCGGAACGCACGGTGAAAACGGTGATCTACGGCGTCACCAGGCGGATGAATCTGCGCAGCCGGGCCCAGCTGGTCGCCCACGCGGTACGCCACGGTGTGATTTGAGCCGCCTGCCGCGCCGTCATGTTTAGAACTGAAGTGACGGGGATTACCTGTATCGAAGCGTGACGACCGTAGGCTCGGGCGGGTCCACTGGGTGGTCGACAGATGTCGCGATGGAAGTAGCCGGCTGGAAGGGCTGTGAGCAATGCTGCGGAAGTTCCTTGATCAGGGTGTCGTCTCGTTGATCGACAAGTCGGCGCGGGCGCAGGCACCGCTGGTGCGCAAGTACACCGGCTTCGTCCGAGGCAGGCATCCGAGCGAATCCCCCGAGCAGATCGTCGACCGGCTCGGACGGCATTACTTGATCGCGGTGACCGCCAGCGGCGTGGTCGTCGGCCTCAGCGCGGCGGTGCCGGGTGTCGGCACCCTGGTCGGGTTGGCCGCGGCCGGAGCGGACACCGTGTTCTTCATCGAGGCCTCGACGGTGTATGCCGTTGGCGCTACCGAAGTTTCGGGCAGTAAGGCCACGGCCCCGCGGCCGCCGCTCGTCTCGGCGGTTGTACTCGGCCAAGCGGGAACCGAGGGCCTCGGCGCTGCGGGCCGCTCGGCCAAACAGTGGGATACCAAGCTGGCCAACAAGCTTCCGATCATCCGGCGGATGGACGACTCGCCGATCAAGCGGTTCCTCGTCCAATTCATCGTCAAGCGGGGCGCGCTCGCGTTCGGCAAGGTGATCCCCGCGGGCATCGGCGCCGTGGTCGGCGGCGTCGGTAACAACGCGCTGGCTCGCGGCGTCATCAAGAACCTGCACGAAGCTCTGGACGAGGCAGAGCCCGGCCGGGCGGTGTCCGCGTCATCCACCAAGGGCGCCTAACGGGCCACCGGTGCGCCGCGCAAGTGCGGGAACGCCGTCGCCGGTCAACTGTGCCAACCCGGCGGGACGGCCGGTGACCACCAGCAGCAGCGCCGCGATCGGACCTCGGACATCGATGCCTGCGCCGTAGGACCAGTCGATGTCGGTGGCGCGCAACGCGAATCCGTCGAGGCGGTGTTTCTTCCACACCGGCCAGCCGATCTCCGTCGCGGTGGTGGCGCCGGTCGCGGCCGCGTCGACCGGGAGCTCGATGGTGCGACCCAGCGGGATGGCGATGTCCTGGCCGTGCACCATGGTGTCGAAGAGGATGTTGCGATAGTTGGTGGGGCCCGGCAGTTTTCGGGACGACGCGTGCGTGCGCAGCATCCCGACCAGCTCAGCGGGTGGGCGTTCGGCGGCGCGCACGGTGAGGTCGTCGATGAGCCGGTTGTAGTTCCCGTTCGCGCGCAGACCGGCGACGAACAGGGCGCCGAGTGACGGCGGGTGCGGCGTCAGTGCGATGTGCGCGGCGACGTCGCGGATCCGCCAGCGGGCGCACAGCGACGGCAGCTCCCATTCCGCCGGTGTCAGCTCGGCGAGCACGTCGGCGATGGCGAGGCGCTGCTGTTCGATGACCCGCCAGCTGGCCTCGCGGTCGAGCAGCGGTGATGTGTTCGCCGACATCGGGCACCTCCGGTAGCATTAGTCAGCATCACTGACTAAATTAGTCAGCGGATCGTACTATTGTCAAGGAGTGGAATGGCCGACGCCGACCTGAACGCGGGCCTGCTGATGTTCATCGCGCACCGGTCGATGGAGGATCGGATCTTCGCCGAGCTGCATGCGGCCGGGTTCACCGACATCACCGTGGCGCAGGGCCGGGTCGCGCAGCGCATCAGCCGCGACGGCATCCGCCTCACCGAGTTGGCCGAGCAGGCGCAGATCACCAAGCAGACCGCGGGGTTCCTGGTCGACCAGCTCGAACGCGCCGGGTACGTGGAGCGGGTCGCCGACCCGACCGACGGTCGCGCGCGCTTGGTCCGGCTGTCCGAGCGGGGCAGGAAGGTGGCGGTGTTCGCGAACTCGATCGCCGACCGGATCGAAGCGGAGTGGGCCGCACACCTCGGGACCCGACGCATGCGCGAACTACGCGCCGCCCTCACCGCGCTGCGCGAGATCACCGACCCGTACGCCCATCCGGGAGGTGCGGCTGCCCGGCTCGGTAGCGGTCCCCGTTGAGCAGCGAGGAGACTGGGCGCGTGACGGACGGAATTCAGCTGATTGTGGTGGATGCCGCGAATGTCATCGGCTCGCGCCCGGATGGCTGGTGGCGCGATCGTGCGGGAGCGGCTCGAAGATTACTCGAGCAGCTGTCGGCTTCGGCGTTGCGGCGCGAGCAACCTGTCGAGTTGGTCGTCGTGCTCGAAGGCAAAGCGAAGGCGGCGGATCCGGAGGTGGATGACGTGCGGGTGGTGCAGGCAGCCAGCTCCGGAGACGACGCGATCGTCGACGTTGTCGCTGCAGCCGTCGAGCAGGACAGCACGCGGTCGATCACCGTCGTGACGGCCGACCGCGAACTGCGCGATCGCGTCGCAGCGCTCGGCGCGGACACCGTCGGACCCGGCTGGCTGTTGGACCGCCTCGGATAGCGAACCGACCAGTCCTCATCTCTTTTGTGAAGGTTGGCCAACGGCCCCATAACAATTGGTCCGCTGGGTAGTCCCCCGGTATGAGCGATGTATTCGAGGAACGTGGCCAGCCGTCCCTCGGGCGCGCCTCCCCCGAATTGCTGGCCGCCCGTGCGGTGATCGAACAGGCGAAGGGCGCGTTGATGCTGGTCTACGGGGTAGACGCGCAGCAGGCGTTCGGCATGCTGCGCCGCCGCTCGCAGGAGACCAACGTCAAACTGCGTGCGCTGGCCGCGCAATTGATCGCCGAACTCCCTTCGCTGGACCTCGCGCCACCGGAACTCCGAGCAAAAGTCGACTACTTGCTGCACATCGCCCACCCGGGGGGCACCAAATCTTCGGGCACACCACCCGCTGAGCTCTGACCAGCACCGGATCGGCGCGAATCCGTTGGGACGTATCGGACAATCCGTCCGTGGACACCGGGCGAATCCCGCCCCCGATGCGATCGGCGACGGCACGCCAGCTACGGTGCGCGGGTGATCCTGCTCACTGTCGGCTTGGTTCTGTTGGGTGTCTTCGCACTTCGGTTCCATCTGGATCGGCGGCGGCTGAGCAACGGAATCTATCTGCTGCTAGGGGTGGCGCTACTCGGCGCGTGGGCGCTCAGCTCGGGTAACGACATCGATCTGACGCGCGCCTTGGTCGGGCTGCTCGTGGTGCTGTCACCGCTGGTGGTGTTGGTGCTGGCCGGGCTGCTGCTCGCCAACGGCATGCAGATGGTGCGCCGCGAGGGGCTGCGGATCGCGAACCTGCTCTCGATCGGTCCGGGGATCGTCCTGCTGGTGCCCTATGTGCTGCTGGGCGTCGCCATCGCTACCGGCAGCCTGCGCTCGGTCCTGCTGGCGTCGCTGGC
The DNA here is from genome assembly GCF_007990755.1 of Nocardia ninae NBRC 108245. Classification (GTDB taxonomy): domain Bacteria; phylum Actinomycetota; class Actinomycetes; order Mycobacteriales; family Mycobacteriaceae; genus Nocardia; species Nocardia ninae. The sequence continues at coordinate 146,463 of NZ_BJXA01000004.1, forward strand.
GATGGCGGTGAGCTACTTCGGGTTCGTCTTCACCGGCTTCGTGTTGTACTCGCTGCTCTACGGATCGATGCCGTACAAACCGGGAATGGACGCGATCGTCGTGCACGGCGCAGGCCTGGTCGGCGCGCGCGTGTCGCCGCTGCTCGCCAGCCGGTTGGACCGGGCGATCCAGATCTACTGGGCCGAACTCGCGGAGGGCCGCCGCCCGGTGATCATCGCCAGTGGCGGTAAAGGGTGCGACGAGGCGGTATCGGAGGCCGCCGCGATGGCGGACTATCTCCGGGCCCGCGGCATACCCGACGACAGCGTGGCCACGGAGGCCAGGTCGACCACCACCCGGGAGAACCTGCTCTTCATCAAACGGCTGCTCGGCGAGCGCGGCACGTCGACCCGAATGGTCTTGGTCACCAGCAACTTTCATGTGCTGCGCACGGCCATTCTGGCCCGCAGGCTGAAGCTGGACGCCGAGGTGACCGGCGCGCACACCGCCTTCTACTACCTGCCGAGCGCGATCCTGCGTGAGTTCGTCGCGATCGTGGTCGCCTACAAGTGGACCAACGCCATCACCTGCCTGACGCTCGTGGCGTTGCCGCTGGTGCTGGCCCTGGCCACCACCGGACACTGAATCAGGAGGCGTCGACGCGTTCGTGCACGGTCAGCAGCAGGTGATCGAAGCGATTGCGGAACCCCGCGCTGTCTTTGCTGAGCATCCGGAGTTCGTTCACGAACTGCGCGGCGAGGTCACGCAGCTTGGTGTTGGTCTCCTGGGAGCGCCAGCGCAGCACCCGGAACGCCTGATCCGCGTTCACCCCGTAGGCGAGGATCAACGCGCCCTTGGCCTGCTCGATCACGGCGCGCGCCTCGATCACCTCCGGCAGGATCTCCTCGAGCACCTCCTGCCGCTGTTCCTCGAGCCGTTCGGTCACGTCGACGTAGTAGCCGGAAGTGCCGACCGCGGTGCCGTCCTCGTCGACCATCAGGTCGCCGACCACGACGACCTCACGGACCTCGTCGTTGGTGTCGATGATCCGGTGCCTGCCACAGAACGGTTGCCCGGTTTCCGCCGCGGCGGCGATGCAGCTCGCGACATGCTCCCGATCGTCCGGGTGTTTGTGCGACAACAGCAGCTCGGTCGTCGGTTTCACGGTCCCCGGCTCGTACCCGTACATCGCCGCCAGCTCATCGGACCATTCCCACCGCTGGTCGGCAAACCAGAAGCGGAACCAGCCGGGCTCGGCGCACGCGTCGATGCCGATGGTCTCTTCCATCGCGCTCACCACTTCCGGTGAGACGTCGTCGCCAAGCGTCACCCGTTCAGTATCCGCCGAAACACTCGTGCTTCGGAACCCGACCCACAAATACGCCGAACCTGTGACACCGGGCCGAGGGCTGACAAGATCGTCCGGAATGCGTAAGTCGAGAAGCCTGTCCTGACCACCGGGGTTGTGCCATGCTCGTCACCGTCGGCGAATGTGGTTGCACCCCAGGCTGATCGCGAGGAGAAACATGAGCCTTGTTCCGTCGTTGCGGCGCCTCGGATCGGCGACACTGGCCGGTGTGCTGGTCATGGCCCTCGCAGCCTGCGGGGATGCCGGACCCGACGCGCCCGCGGAAACCAACGCTCCGGTCGCGACCACGCCGATGGCCGACGAGACCGCCTTCGTCTCCGTCACCGACGTCGAGCCGACGATCCTGGTCGACGCGCGTTATTACGGGGAGCACAACTTTCTCGGCACCCGGGTGGCCGGTTACGAGGCGCCCCGCTGTTTGCTGACCAAGCAGGCGGCCGCGGCGCTGGCGGCGGTGCAGCGGGAATTGCAGCCGATGAACCTCTCGCTCAAGACCTACGACTGCTACCGGCCGCAGCGCGCCGTCGATCATTTCGTCGCGTGGGCGAAGGATCTCGGCGATGTGAAGATGAAGAAAGAGTTCTATCCCGCCGTGGACAAGGCGAATCTGTTCCGCGACGGCTATATCGCCGAGAAATCCGGGCACAGCCGGGGCAGCACCGTGGACCTCGCCATCGTCGCCCTGCCCGCGGCCGACCCGGAACCGTATCGGGACGGGGATCCGCTGCGCGAATGCTTCCTGCCCACCGAGCAGCGGTTCCGCGACAACATCCTCGACTTCGGCACCGGCTACGACTGCTTCGACCCGGCCGCGCACACCGCGAATCCGGCGGTCGGCGGCACCCAGCGAGCCGTCCGCGCGCTGCTGACCGAGCTGATGGAAGAACACGGGTTCACCAATCTGGCCGAAGAATGGTGGCACTTCACCCTGAAGGACGAGCCGTTCCCGAAGACGTTCTTCGACTTTCCGGTGCGTTAGGCCGACACAGGGCCTCACCGTTCCTCTTCGCAGGTCGCGGCCTGCTCCTACACTGAAAAACAGCGGCACGGTCGACCGCAGGAGCGCCACGGCAATTCCGCGATCGGCATATCTCCCAGACCCGACCCGCCCAGGGCCGCAGCAGCAGGCCCGTTTCCCGGAGGAGGCGGCATGCCCGATCCATCGCACCTGAAGATCTGCCTATTCGGCCAGGGGTGCACCTGCCCCACCGTCACCCTGTTCCTCGCGCCCGAACCGCTGATCCCCGGCGGCAGCATTCTGCACCTGCTCGAACAGGCGCCGCTCGCCGCAGGCACCGCCGCGCCGACCCCGGATGCCGACCTGGTCGACCTGGTGCAGACCGACTCGACCCATGCCGATCCGGGCCCGCTGGTGCGCACCGAATTCCGGGCGTTCCGGTCCGGCCTGCCCGACCCGCACGAGATCCGCACCATCCTGCACGATCGGCACATCACCGACACCGCACCGGTCGGGCTCGATCTCGACGATCCCGCCGAAATGACCCGGCTCGCCCTGCTTCCCGAGCGCCCGATCGGATTCCGGCGCACCGAGGACTTCCAAGAGGAAGCCATCCGCCGCGCCATGCTCGCCGTGTATCGGCACTTCCAGGTGGACCAGCGAATTCGCCTGACCTATCACGGTTTCGCCGACCCGGCGACCGGCTGGTTTGCCCTGCGCACCGCGATCGCCTGACCGGGTCAGTCCTTGCGGGCGATCCCGCCGTACGCGCCGGACCGTTCGGGATGGTCGCCGACGTCGGCCGGATTGTCGGGACGCCACAGCGGCAGCTGCACCAGCCCAGGCTCGAGCATGGTCCAGCCCTGGAAGAATTCGGCGATCTCGGGCTTGGTACGCAGCACGATCTCGGTGGAGGTGCGCCCGGACAACTTCTGCGCTTCCAGGACTTCGTCGGGTTGCCCGTCGGCCGTGGCGTGGGTAATCGCCAGATAACTGCCGGGTGCGATCGCGTCCCGCAGCCGCGCGATACAGCCCGCGGGATCGGCCGCGTCGGGCACGAAATGCAGTACACCGAGCGCCAATACGGCCACCGGCTGCTCGAAGTCGAGCAGCCGCGCCACCTCCGGGTCGGCCAGAATGGCGTCGGGATCGCCGATGTCGGCTTGCACGACAGCGGCGGCGGGATTTCCCTCGAGGATGGCCCGGCTGTGCGCGACCGCGACCGGGTCGATGTCGACGTAAACCACACGGGCCGACGGGTTTACCGCCTGGGCCACCTCGTGCACATTACCGACGGTCGGGATGCCGGAGCCGATATCGAGGAACTGGTCGATGCCCGCCTCGACCAGGAATCGCACGCACCGACGCAGCAAATCCCGGTTGGCACGCATGGTCTCGGCGACATTGGGCGTGAATTCCTCGATCTGGCGGGCCAGCATTCGGTCGATCTCGAAGTTGTGCATGCCGCCGACGAAGTAGTCGTAAACGCGAGAGGCGCTGGGACGATCCAGATCGATACCCTCGGGTGCCCAACTCGGTCTGGTCATCAATCGCCAACCCTTCTCGAAACATCGCTTGCCAGCGACGAAAGCATCGCCATCGTAGCCGGGTTCGGGAGTGGCCGCAGTTGGGCGGAGCTCCGCAAATCGGACTACGATCAGACGTTATGGCGTGGGATGCCGGGAGCGGTTCTGATCCTGGCGGACCGCACGCCGAACTGGCCGGGAAATGGGCGGCCGCACTCGGTGGCGGGCCGCGCAATCACGTCGTGCCCATGAGCTCGGCGGAAACCCGTACCCTGCTGACCACGCTGGCCAAGGAATTCGTCGACATCGCGGCGAATCAGGGACCCACCGATCGAGTCGCCGGACTCGGCGGTGAGCTCGCCCGCTCGCATTTCGTCGGTGACGAGGTGCTCGGTCGCAGTCTCGCCGTACTGAATACCTACCTCGTCGACGAAGGCGCGATCGCCGTAGATCGAGCCGCCGAGTTGCTGGCCGCCTTTGCCACCGGTTATCTGCGCGCCTTCCGCTCCTGGCTGCTCGCCGAGCAGGAAAGCGTCCGGGCCGCCGACATCACCGCCCGCCGGCTGGTCGAGCAGCAACTACGTGCCAGCGAGGCGCGGCTGCGCGCGGTGTTCTCCCAGGCCGGGATCGGCACCGGGCTTTCGGACATGACCGGCCGGATCATCGAGGTCAACAACGCCTTCGCGGGCATGCTCGGCTACCAGCCCGAGGAGATGTGCCGGCTGTCGGTCACCGATCTGACCCACCCCGACGACGGTCCCGAGATGTGGCAGAAGTACGCCGGGGTGCTCTCGGGCAAGTACGACAACGTGCAGTTGGAGAAGGCCTACCGGCACCGCGACGGCGGCACGGTGTGGACCCACATCAACGTCTCGCTCATCCGCGACGAACACGGCAAGCCGCAGTACACGCTGGTGCTGGTGGAGGACGTGTCCGAGCGCCGCGCGCTGCGCGAACGGTTGCACTACCGGGCCCATCACGATCAACTGACCGGTCTGCCGAACCGGTCCCGCTTCTTCGACGCGCTCACCGCGGCCTACGCCGACAGTGTTCGGGTCGGGCTCTGCTACATCGATCTCGATCACTTCAAAACCGTCAACGACACCTTCGGTCACACGGTCGGTGACGAATTGCTCGCGCAGGTCGCCGCCCGGCTCAACGCGTGCGTCAACCGCTCCGATCAGCTCGTCGCGCGCATGGGCGGCGACGAATTCGTCGTGCTCATCCCGCATTCCACCGGTGTCGAGGAAGCGGCGGGGGTGGCCAGGACGGTGTTGCACGCGCTGGCGCAACCGTTCTATGTCCATGAGCATCAGCTGACCGTCACCGCGAGCATCGGCGTGATGGAGGAACGCGCCGACCGGATGTCGGCCACCGACTTCCTGAAGGCGGCCGACACCAGCATGTACTGGGCCAAGGCCGCGGGCCGCGGGCGGTACGCGATCTTCGACGCCGATCGCGGTCGTCGCGAACACACCAGCGCCGAACTGTCGGCGGCCATGCCGTCGGCGCTCCGGGACGGCGAGTTCTACCTCGACTATCAGCCGATCGTCTCGTTGGCCAGCGGGCAGACCGTGGCGGTCGAGGCGTTGGTGCGCTGGCGGCACCCGGATCTCGGCATTCTCAGCCCGGCCCGGTTCGTCGACCTCGCCGAGGACAACGGGCACATCGGCGCGCTCGGCTCCGTGGTGCTGGAGACGGCCTGCCGGGCCAGCCGCGAGTGGCACGATCGCTATCCGCAGACGCCGACGGTCAGCGTCAACGTGTCCGCCGCCGAAGTCGCCGATCCCGCCTGGCTGGACCACGTCCAACAGGTCATCGCGGAGACCGGGATGGACGCGAGCCTGCTGCAACTGGAGCTGACCGAGCGGGCGTTCATGCAGACCACCGGACGGCCGCTGCGCGCGCTGCACACCCTGGCCGACGCCGGTGTCCGCATCGCCATCGACGACTTCGGCACCGGCTACTCCAATCTGGCCTACCTCGGCCAACTCCCGCTGCACGTGGTCAAACTCGCCGGGCCGTTCATCCAACGCATCCGCACGCCGGACACCGCGAGCCCCACCGACCTATTGCTCCTCGAGACGATCATCGATCTCACGCACGCCCTCGGCTTCACCGTCACCGCCGAGTGCGTCGAAACCCGCCACCAGGCCGACCAATTACGCGACCTCGGCTGTGACACCGCCCAGGGCTGGCACTTCCACTATCCGATGCCCGCCGAGCAGGTGACGACGCTGCTGAGCATGTCCGATCTCCGGCTGAGCTGAAACGCCCACTGCCACAAGAATTCACACCTGGGCAGCGGTGTGCACGGTGCCGGTCGGATAGATCATCCGGTCCGGTGGGTTGCTGGTGCGGCGGGCGAGCGGGTAGTAGATGGCGGCGGTGAACACGATGCCGACGATCCAGGAAATGTCCGCGCCGAGCATTTCGGTGACCGGGCCGGTGTAGAGCTGCTGGGCCAGGAAGGGGATCTGGGCCAGCACGCCGAGGGTGTAGCAGGCCAGTGCGGTGCTGTTCCAGCGGCCGTATCGGCCGTCGGGGTCGTAGAGCGCGGGGATGTCGATGCGTTCGCGGGAGATCAGGTAGTAGTCGATCAGGTTGATCGCGCTCCACGGGGTGAACACCATCAGCAGGGTGAGCACGAAATTCTTGAAGTTGCCGAGGAAGTCGGCGCTGGCCCCGATCGCGACGAGCATCGACACGGCGGTGAAGCCGACGATGTAGGCGGCCCGTGCGAACGGCGTGGTGCGTGACTGACCGTTGAAGGCGGTCACCGAGGTCAGGATCGACATGAACCCGCCGTAGGCGTTGAGACAGTTCACCGTCAGCTTGCCGACCACGATCACCAGGTAGATCAGCAGCGCGAGCACGGCGGGCCCGGCCAGGTCGCCGATGAAGCCGACCTGGTTGCCCAGGAACGCCTTTCCCGCCACCGCAGCGACCAGCGCGCCGAAGGTCATCGACCACTGGGAGCCGAGCACGGTGCCCGCGAAGGTCGCCAGGAAGGTGGTCCGGTCGCTGGTCGAGCGCGGCAGGTAGCGCGAGTAGTCGGCCACGTAGGGCCCGAAGGTCAGTTGCCAGCCCGCGCCGAGCGAGATGGCGAGCACGAACGTCGCCATCTCGAACGGCTTTACGCCGACGTAGCTGCTCACGTCGTATTCAGTGAACAACCGGACGGCGAGGTAGCTGAAACCGACCACGCCCACCACCGTGGCGATCCGCCCGACCACGTGGATCAGCCGATAGCCGGTCACCGCCACCACCGCGGTGAGCGCGCCGAAGACGAGGATGCCGACCGTCGCGTTGTCGATGTGCAGGATCTTGTTCACCGCCTGACCGGCCAGCACCGTGCCGGTCGCGGCGAACCCGAGATACATCACGATGACGAGCAGCAGCGGCAGCACCGCCCCGAACACCCCGAATTGCGCTCGGCTGGAGATCATTTGGGGCAGCCCGAGCCGCGGACCCTGCGCCGAGTGCAGAGCCATCACGACGCCGCCGAGGATGTTGCCGATCAGCAGGCCGACGATCGCCCACAGCGCGTCGGCGCCGAACACCACCGCCAGCGCACCGTCGACGATCGCGGTGATCTGCATGTTCGCCCCGAACCAGAGAGTGAACTGGTTGACGGGCGTGCCGTGCCGTTCGGCGTCGGGGATCACCTCGATGGTGCGGCGCTCGATCGATGCGCCCGCGTCGAGTTGCTCGTGCGCCATGGGCCCGCCCTCCGTCATCCGGGAACAGCTGGAAACGCGGGAAAGCCCGGCGAGCTGTCACTGCGTCCGAGTATCGCGCACACTGGTCGGTCTCGTACTTCTTTGCACCACAGACCGACCGGGCGCAGTCCGCTACGGCGTAGACAGTTCGCGAGGCCGACCGGTCGGCGGTTCGGATCGAATGCGCCGGATCAGCCAGTAGACCGGCTCCGCGAGAATGCTCGCCAGACGGGTGTAAGGCCAGATCGCGACGAACAGCATCAGGACCAAACCGCGGGCCTGGTAGATGAACGGCGCGTGCACCATGGCTTCGGGATTCGGGTGCAGCGTCCACAGCGACCGGAACCAGGTGAACAGGGTTTCGGCGGTGCGATATCCGTTCTCGGAGGAGTTGGGGTCGAACTTGATCGCCACCCGCGTCAGCAGACCGGCCACCAGCATCGGGAAGGTGATGCTGTCCAACGGGCTGATCACGGGCCGGCCCGGGCTGCCGATCATATCCGGCACGAACAGCAGCACCGCGCCGACCGTCGCGACCGCGACGGCGCACACCTCGACGGCGACAACGACCACATAGAACGTGTTGTCGGGGTGCGAGTTCGGCCCGGAGACGAGCAGATCGGTGAGCCTAGCGGCGATCATGCCCGCCATTCCGACGCGAAATGCGGTGCCGCCGATCCGCTGCGCCCGGTCGGCTTCCGGACCGGTGCTGTACCAGCCGAATCGGTCGTGCCGATATCGCCAGAAATGGCCGATGATGAACGACAGCAGCGCACTGTAGGGCAGGACAATCCACAGCACCGACATCATGCCGTCCCCGCCTTCGTCATCGAATCGAGAAATAAAAACTATCCGAGGTACGCACCACCTTCGCAGAGAGCGGGCTGTCGAACAAGAGCCGGGCGGCCCTCGAGTTCAACGGCGATTGTCGTTGGGGCCGAACGGCATCGGGCAATACGGGGACTCCGCGCAGGTGGACAAGTCGGAGCAGCCCGCGACGAGCGCCGCTTGCAATGTTGTCTTGATCTCGGTCAGCTCGGCGAGTTTCGCGTCCACTTCGGCCAGTTTCGCGGCGGCACGGGTCGGTAGGTCGGCGCCGGTTCGGGTGCCCTCGAGCAGATCGGCGACCTCCTCGAGCCGGAAACCGAGCCGCTGGGCGGTCTTGATGATGCGCAGCGTCGTCACCGTCTCCGGTGGATACATTCGATGGCCGCCCAGCGATCGATCGGGATCGTGCAGCAATCCGCGGCGCTCGTAATAACGCAGGGTCTGCACATTCACTCCGGCCGCCGCGGCGACCTGCCCCGTTCGTAAAGCCTTGTCATTCATCTATTCGCGCCCTTGCCCGCTCCGTGAGCGCATCGAGGACCTCGACCTGGCTGTCGGGAACGCCGATCCGCATGACCACATCATCGCCCACCGTGGTGAACGCGAAGTCGAAAAACGAACAGCACTCGGATTCGCGGGCGGCCAGATCCCGGCCGAGTTCTTCGGCGTCGGAAACAATCAGCAGATCGAGCCGGGTGGGGCGTACCCGGCGCACCTCCCGCACCGATTCCGCGAAGAACCGATCGAACTCCGCGGTGCGCAAGGGCTGTTCGGCGGTCGGCAACGTGCACGACTCGGCGGCCCAGTTTTCTGAATTATCGATCATAAAGCCACGGTAAGTCCGTACCACGGTACCGATTGCCACCCTTGATATCGCGCCCGGACGAGTCAGCCCGAAGCGATCGCGGTGATGAGTGTGCGGGACGCGATGGTGCGGGTGGTGATGAGCTGAGTGAAGGTCTTGGGTTGCTCGCCGGGGTACTGCTGGGTGAGCTTGACCTCCCAGTGCGCCAAGCCGTCATCGCCGTCGCGAGTCCGGGTGATCTGCACGCAGTAGCGGGTACCGACCGGAATCTGGTTGATGCCGCGCTGGATCTGCTCGGCGGGCGACACGATGGCGTTGTCGGCGACCACCGCGCGCGCCCGGTAGCCGGAGCGTTCCACGTAGTAGGCGTATTCGAAGGCGAGGATGGCGTCCGGACCGTTGGCGGTGCCGCCGGGGTCGGTGCCGGAGACGGAGTCGGCGGTGCGCTTCTGCTCGCACCCCTGGGTCGCGATCGCCGCGGGCTGTGCGGGCACCGTTGTCGCTGTGGTGGTGGCGGTTCCGGTGGTACCGCGGGCGGGGATCGTACCGGTCTCCTCGGCCGCGGGCGTGTCGGTGCCGAACCCGTGCACGGCGGTGTACAGGATCGAGACGACCGCGATCGCGACACCGAGCACGATCAGGACCGCGAGCACCTTGTTGCCGCCACGCGGCTGCTCGCGACGCCGGGTGGGGTGGCGCAGCGGGACGCCGGGGTGGATGCCGGACCGGTTGATGATCGCGGGCGGCGGATTGACGTTGTCCGCCGGGCCTTCGGCGGTGAACTCGTCGACGCGTGTGCGCCGCCGGTCCGGCTCGACCGGCGGTGGCTGCGACGGCTCGACCACCGCGGGCTGCGGGTCGAGCCAGTGCTCCCAGTCGCCGGTTCGCCGGGGCCGCTCCGGGGTTGGTGGCTCGGACACGGCGACCTCCGGATCTCGGCGACGCACCGGTGCGCGGCGGCCGGACGGGCGCCGCCGCCGTCGCGCCTTACCGGTGGGTGTGCGCAGCATGGGCAAGCCCATGTCGAACGGATTGCCCTGCCCCTCTTGCCGACCCGGTGCGTTCGGGTCAGAGGGTGTCATCGTCGTAGTCGCCGAGGACCGGGGTCACGGCGACCGCGGCCGTCGGCACGGTGACGCCGAGCTGGCCGTCCTTGGGCTTGTGTTCCTGGTCGTCCGGGCGTGGCGGCGGCGGCAACGCCACGCCACCGCCGGTGCCCGGATGGCTCTGCTGATCCGGGTTGCCCGACCGCGACGGTGCATCCACCGGGGCCTGCGCTTGCGGCGCCGGAGCGGGCGCGGGCCTGGACTCCGGTGCCGGTGGTGGTGGCGCCTCGACCTTCGCCGACGGCGCGGAGCCGTGCTGCGCGGGCGGGATCACCGTGCCGGGGCCGGTCGGAGATGACGGAGTGGACGGGCGTGCGCCAGCGCCGAAGTCGAACAGCTTCGGCGAGGCGCTCGAGTTCGGCGTACCGCTCGACTGATCCGCAGCGGTGCTGCCCGGGCGGATCGCCTCCTGCACGGCCTTGTCCGCGCCGGCCGCCACGGTGTCGATGGCGTGCGTGCCGACCTCGGCGACCTTGTCGACGATGTGCGTGCCGACGCCGGCGATCTTGTCGATGATGTTCGTGCCGATGTCGACGCCCGCGTTGATGGCGGCGGTACCGAGTTGCACGCCCGCATTGATGAGTTGCTGTTGCAGCTGGAGTTGGGCGGCCAGCGCCGGATCCGCGGGCTGTGTGGTGCCGCCGATGCCGGGCGCCACGGCGCCCGGGACGGTGGTGCCGGGGACGAATTGGCTTGTGCCGCCAGGGATGAACTGGCTCGTGGTGCTCGGCTGCGCGGCGGTGACGCCGGACGGCTGGGTGACGGTGAGCGGTCCCATCCGGTCCAGTCGCCTGCTGTGGTCGTCCATCTCGGTTTGCGCGACGTTGACCGTGGTGAGCGCGTCGCGCAGCGCCTGGGTGGCCCGCGCGATCACGGCGTCGGTGTCCGGGGCGGCGGTGGCGTTGCCGAGGATCTGGCGTGCGTCGCGCCGGAAGTCGGCGATGATCTGGTCCACCGTCCGCGCGGCGCGGGCGCTGGTGGCGTGCGCGTCGCCGAGCACGCTGAGATACGCCGGTCCCCGGTCGGAGATTTCGCCGATCTCGGTCTGTGTGGTGCGCAGTGCGGGTACCGCGGCGTCGGCGCCGCGGGAGGTCCACGTCGATTCGAGCGCGTGCAGGCCGTCGCGGTGCGGGCCTTCCACATCGGCGGCCTGGGTGGAGGCGGCCGACAGCGCGCTCGTCGCGGTCTGATTCGGGGTACCGACACCCGTGCCGAGGCTGGCACGCAACTGGAGCAGCGGGCGCACCAGCGCGGCGACGATCGGCGGGTCCACGTTCGGATCCTGGTACGTGGTCACGGGCGCGACGGTATCGGCCGGGGCGGCTTGGGACCGCCTGCGTAGTCCGGTCAGGCTTCTCATGTCAGCGTCTCCCCGGTCCGGGTGATGGCACCCGCGGTGTCGGTATCGATGCCCTGCATGTCCGAGGTGTAGCCGCGCAGGATCTGACCGTAGGTGCCGACGAGTTGTCCTGCGGTGGACAGCGCCTGGGCGTGTTCGGATACCGCCGTGGCGAACCGCGCCGCGAAATCTGCGCCGACCAGCCCCAGGTCGGCGGCCAGCTGGTCTTGATTCACCGCCCCGGAGGCGACCGCGGCCGCCGAGGCCAACTGTTGGGAGACCGCGTCCGCGATCGCGGTGTAAGCGGCCACCGCCGCCGGATCCAGCTTCAGCGTGTCCACCGTTCCCCTCCCGGGTTCCCAGTCTTTCGCTACCGCGACATGATTCGATGACAAGCCTACTGCGCGACCTGGACACCCTGCGTCCGATCGTCGCTAGTCCGTTCCGCCTGAGTATGGCAACCAACGGGCACGCTGTCATGCGCTGGCGCAGCCGCCGACTCGACGGCGCGTCCGAATTCCCGCGCTATGTGCGATTCTTCCGGTGCGGGCGGCGCATCCGGACCTGCGCTGCGGAGTCGGCCGATGCAGCACTTTTACGGAAGAATCCGGAAGCTCTTCCACGCTGTCGTCGGCTGGCTTAGGCTTGACTCTTTGTGCGCGACAGAGCAGGCGGGGACGGAGGGCTCGGCGCGACCCGGCATCCATGGCGCGCCGTCGCGGTCTACACGCAGCTCGCGCGCGCGGGTTTCCGACGGCAGTCACAATACCGGCTGGCGATGTTCGCAGGCCTTTTCACCAACTGCGTGTTCGGCTTCGTGCGCGCGGCGGTGATGCTGGCGGCCGTGCGCGCCGCCGGCGATTTCGGCGGCTACGACGAAGGTTCCATCGGCGCGTACGTGTGGCTCTCGCAGGGGTTGCTCGGCGCGATGCAGTTCATGGGTCCACCCCTGGACCTGGCCGATCGGGTCCGCAACGGCGACATCGCGATCGATTTCCTGCGCCCGGTGGACGTCCAGTTCGGTTATCTCGCCGGCGATCTCGGCCGGGCGGCCGCCACCATGCTGCCGCGCGGAGTGCCGAGCGTGCTGATCGGCGTGCTCACCTTCGGGCTCGTCATGCCGAGCACACCCGGCCCGTATCTGCTCGGCGCGGTGAGCGTGCTGCTCGCCGTGGCCCTGTCGTTCCTCTGTCTGTTCGGCGTCGCGCTGATCGGATTCTGGGTGGTCGAGACCCGCGGCATCCGCGTGCTGTATCAGGTCGCCGGCACGTTTCTCGCCGGACTGTTTGTGCCGGTGCACATGTTCCCTGCGTGGCTGCGCACCGTCGCGCAGGCGACGCCGTTCCCCTCGATCCTGCAAGCGCCGATCGACGTGCTGTCCGGCCGGATCACCGGCATGGCGGCGGTGAGTGTGGTTGCCGTGCAAGTGTTCTGGGTGCTTGTCGTGGGCGGCACGGGCCGGGTACTGCTGGCGGCCGGGCGGCGCAAATTGGAGGTGCAGGGTGGTTGAGCCGAGCACCGTGCGGACCGGGACCTGGGCCACCCCGTACGCGGCGGTGTTGCGCTCGCGGATCCGCGCCCAGCAGTCCTACCGGCTGTCGTTCGCCAGCGAGGTTTTCAGCGCGTTCCTGATCGGTCTGGTCGAGTTCGCCGAGGTGTGGGTGATCTTCCACAACGTCAGAGTGCTCGGCGGCCTCGATCTGAACGCCGCCCTGCTGCTGTTCGGGTTCGGGCAGTCGACGTTCGCGTTGGCTCAGGTGGTCTTCGGTCATCTGGACACCCTCCCGACGCTGATTCGGATGGGTCAGCTCGACGCCTATCATCTGCGCCCGCAGCCGCTACTCCTTCAGCTCATCACCAGCGACATCTCACTGCGCCGCTTCGCCCGAGCCGCCGTCGCGCTCGTGGTGCTCGGATTCGGGCTGCTGCGCAACGACATCGACTGGAGCCCGGCCACCGTTCTCTTGGTGCTGCTCACCCTGGTCAGCGGTATCGCATTGTTCGGTGGCGTTTTCGTGTGCGCGGCCGGCTTGCAGTTCTTCCTGATCGACGGCGCCGAGCTCACCAACAGTTTCACCTACGGCGGCTCGTTCGCCGCGGTGCAACCCGCCACCGTCTTTCCGATCCCACTGCGGCTGCTGTTCGGCTTCGCCATTCCGGTCTGCTTCACCGCCTATCTTCCGACCATCGCCCTGCTGCGGCTGCCCGGTCCCGCGCTGTTGCCCGCGTGGCTGGCCTGGTGGTCCCCGCTGGCGGTGCTCTGGGTGTGGCTGCTGGCCCTGAGTTGCTGGCGGTTCGGTACTCGGCACTATCAGGGAGGCGGCGGATAACGTGGCGGATTCCGGCTTTTCGGACCCGATCATCGACATCGAGGACCTGACCAGACAATTCACCCTGTACCGCAAGGACGGCCGCCGTTGGCGCCGGCGGCGGGAGACGCTCACCGCGGTGGACCGGATGACCTTCCGGATCGAACGCGGCACGGCGGTCGGCTATATCGGTGCCAACGGCGCGGGCAAGTCCACCACCATCAAGATGCTCACCGGCATCCTGGTGCCGACCGCGGGCCGGGTACGCACCTGCGGGCTCGAACCCGTCCGGCAGCGGCGCGAACTCGCCGCCCGAATCGGGGTGGTGTTCGGGCAGCGCTCCCAGCTCTGGTGGGATCTGCCACTGCGCGAATCGTTTTCGATCCTCGCGGCGATCCACCGGCTCGACCCGGACGTCGCGCGCAAGCGCAAGCACGAGCTGATCGAGCAGCTGGAGATGGCCGACACGCTGGACACCCCGGTGCGCCAGCTCTCGCTCGGCCAGCGCATGCGCGCGGAAGTGGCTGCGGCGCTGTTGCACTCGCCCGAACTGGTGATCCTCGACGAGCCGACCATCGGCCTCGACGTGCTGTCCAAGCAGCGCCTGCGCGAGTTCCTGCGCGCCGAACGCGCCGACCGCGGCACCACGCTGCTGCTCACCACGCACGACATGGGCGACATCGAAAGGCTTTGCGGCCGTGTACTCGTGGTGGATCACGGCCGCCTGGTCTACGACGGATCGCTGACCGGGCTGGCCGCCACGGTGGGTGCCAGGCGCGTGCTCGTCGTCGACCTGGCCGAGCCCGCACCGGATATCGACGACCTACCCTGCGCGCAACTGCTGGGCTCCGAGGCCGGCGGGATGCGCCAGCGGCTGGCCTTCGATCCGGAGCAGACCACGGCCGCACAGCTGCTCGCGCTGGTGTCCGACCGGGCCGAGGTGCGCGATCTGTCCATCGAGGAACCGGAGATCGAGGACGTGGTCCGCCGGATATACGAATCCGCCCGCTGAGACAGCGGGCGGATTCGGAGTGGGACTTGTTGGTGTTCAGCCTATTTCGGGATCCCGGGCACCCTGATCGAGCCGGAACGGCGGGTACTCGTCGCGCATGAGGGTGGCGTAGGCCTGCACCCGGATGCTCCACCGGTTGATGCCGACGACGAAGTCGTACACACCCTGCGGGTAGCGCGCGGTGAACAACAGCCCGATCACCGCGACGAGCAGCAGGATGCTGATCAGCGTAACGCCGCTCGCGCCGGACCATCCGTCGTCGTCGCTATACATATAGAACGCCATGCCGCCCGTCGTCATCGCGGCGAGGATCAGATAATGGGGAATGGCGAGCAGCCACCACTTCACCAGCACCAGACCGCGATGCAGCCGCTCCGGATAATCGATCGCGAGATCCGCCGGGTATTCGTCGTTCGGCTGGAGGCTGAACGGCGGATACTTGTCGGTGCCCAGCACGGACAGTGCGTAGAACTCGACCCGCCAGGTCCAGCGCATGACCCCGACATTGAAGTCGAACATCGCCCGCGGATATTTCCCGGTGATCAGAATCGCGAAGAACGCGATCACCGTCACGACGAAGTAGGCGATGTGCAGAAACAACAGCACGATGTAATGCGGGATGGCCAGCAGCCACTTGACCAGCCACATCCACCGCGACAATGCGGGATCCAGATCTCCTCGGACGCGAATCGGATTGACCGGGGTGGCCGGCTTCGCAGTGTAGTCAGCGCTTTGAGGTTCCATGATCGATGCTCCTTTCAGGTGCTTTCGATCCACGCCACAAACCAGGTGCGGAATATCTGCGATTCTCGCGTATTCGACGGCTACCGACGCCACGATCGGGTACCGACACGCCAACAAATAGGTGCACACTAGTTCGGCGCGTCACAGATCCCGCCTTAAACGCCCGATAGGCGGGAACCCATTCTGCCCCTCGTTATCCCAGCGGGCTGCTCAACGGCACATTCACGAAGCTGGGCGCCGACGGGTCGAGCACGAGGTGTTGCGGGGCCACCGCATTCGAGATGCCACCGTCGAACAACATCGGCGGTGCGAGGAAACCACGGGGGAAATTGCTCGCGAAGACGTTGACGCGCAACCGATGTCCGGGCTGTAGCACGGCATCGACCGGGTTGACGGCGACGTCGAGGATGGTCGGCTGCCCCGGCACCAAGGTTTGCCGGTCGGCGAGCGTCAATTTGTACACGGTGTGCGTGTAGTCGCCGTCCGCGTCCTTCTCGCTCTTCGCCTCGTCCACCGCGCGCAGCGAGGCCGCGAGCTGCCCGCTCGCCAGCACCGTCGACTGACCGTTCGGCGCGACATCGTTCACGGTGACCGCCCAGTAGCCCTCGATGTTGTCGTACATCGTGTTGAGGTGCACGGTGATCGGGCCGGACAGCACGGTGGGCTGCTCGACCGGCGCCCCGGTGAAAGTGAGCCCACCGAGCTCGTGGATGCGGTCGTCGCGCCCGCAGAAATTGAGCAGGCCGATGACGCCTGCGGATTCGACCGCCGCGTCCCGCGAGCACAGCGAGGTGAGGCCGGCGACCGGTGAAACCGTCAAACGCGCTGTGCCCTCGGGCGTTCCGGCGGTGAGCGAGCCGTCGTGGACACTGGTCGCGGTCCCGCTGGGGGCGGGCGAGAGATACATGCGCTGGTAGTCCATGCCGGGCCTGGGGAAGGCCGGTGCCGTGGTCCAGCCGCCGCCCTGCTGCCACAGCGCCACCGGCCCGTACTCGTCGATGCCGTTGTCGATGCCCTTGAGCCACTTGTCGTACCAGGCCATCTGGAGCACGTCGAGCCGCGGTGGCCGACCCGGATTACCCAGACCCGAACCAGGATTGAAGTGGTAGGTGTCGCCCATGATCAGCTTCTTGCGTTCCGGCGGCAGCGGGATGTCGGCGAACGACCGAGCACTGGACGAGGCGAAGATGTCCTGCCAGCCGCCGTAGGCGAAGGTCGGTACCTGAATCCGCTCCGGATGGCTGTCGGTGAACGCCGAGCGCAACGAGCTGCCCGGCAGCAGTTGCTCTTTCAGCGGCGCGGGCACCGAATCCACGCTGAGCGACAGGGCCATCAGAATGTAGTCGAAGAACTCCAGCGGTGTGGCCACCCGATCCTGGAGCCATTTCAAGTCCAGGTGGCCGAGCGCTATGCCGACCGGGTCCGGGAAATTCGAGATCAGGTCGACGCCCGCGATGTACAGCGGGCCGAACAACCCCAATCCGCCGCCGGGGAAGGCGACATCGGTGAGGGTGTCGGTGCTGCCCTCGACCGGGAATATCGCTTTGAGCGCAGGCGGATTCTGTTCGGCCGCTTTGAATTGATTGATGCCGGAGTACGAGATGCCGGACATCCCGATATTACCGTCCGACCACGGCTGCTTGCTCGCCCAGTCGATCATTTCGAGGGTGTCCTGACCCTCCCTGCTCTGGAAGAACTGCCAGGCCCCCTGCGAATATCCGGTGCCGCGCACGTCGGCCACGATGTAGGTGTAGCCGTGCTGCACCAGCTTGCGATCGGCGCCGAAGGTCCGCGCGGCGCCGCCGCTGAGCGCCCTGGTCAGGTCGGTGATCGAGTCGAACGGCGTACCGGCGAAGTCGAACCGGTTGACCAGCTCGATCAGCGCGTCGGACAGCACCGGGATGTTGAGGGCGAGATCCGCGATCAGGGACACGAATTTCGTGTACGGGGTGAGGTTGAGGATGGTGGGCAGCGGCTCGGTCACGATGTTGCCCGCGGCATCGACCGGCCGATAGATATTGGCCTTCAACACCGTTCCGTCGCTCATGGTGATCGGCACGTCGAAGTCGATGTGCACCGGCCCGGGGTACTTCGCCGGACCGTCGTGCGCGGCCGTCCACTGCCTGCCGAGCTCACCCCCGTCCGGCGCGGATTCCGCGACCGCGGTGCTCGGCACGACCCACAACGCGGCCATGGTCGCGGCAACCACCAGGACCCCGACCCGACCCAACCCGCGACGAAATGTCCTCATCGACCTCGACCCTTCTGGCTGACCTGCTTAAAAACACTGCCGTACCTATGATGGGTGTGAGAGTAACCGGGACCACATCGAATGGACAAGTATGAGTCAGATCACTGGCACGAGGTGTCTATCCTCAGGGGATGGGACTCGAAGCCGGTGTCGACCGCGGCCGCCTACCACGTGGCACCCACGGCATGGCGCCGGAGGCGGTGGCCCACTCGCAACGCATGCGGATGTATCTGGGGGTGCTGGAGGCGGTCGCCGAACGGGGTTACGCCGCAACGACTGTCGGCGACATCGTGGCCCGCGCGAACGTCTCGCGGCGCACCTTCTACGAGCTGTTCCGCGGCCGGGACGACTGCTTCGCCGAGGCCTTCGAGGCGGCTGTCGGGCTGGTGCTCGGCGAACTCGCAAGCAGCGTGCAGGCCACGCCGCGCAGCGAGTGGCGCGCGCTCATCCGCACCACGCTGGAGACCTACCTGCGCGTCCTGGCCGAGAACGGTATCTACGCCCGCGCGCTGCATATCGAATGCCTGGTCGCCGGGCCGGTCGTCGCCGAGCAGCGCCGTCAGATGAAAACGTTACTGGCGCACCGCATGCACGCGGCTTTTCGCATCGGTCGGGCCGAGGGCGATATCCCGGTGGACATTCCGGCGGAAATATTCGACGCACTCATCGGCGCGGTCGACGATCGAATTCGCGACTGCCTGGAAGGCCCTGGCGCCCAGGCGCTGCCCACCCTGAGTGCACATCTGTACCAGATCACCATGGCGCTGTTCGGCGTTCCGGAGTGGGACGCCTAGCCGGGACCGCTCCCCTGCGCCGAATACAGGCTCACTTCGCCGTCCTCGCTGAGGAACGCGTTGACCAGCATGATGCGCTGGGCCTGCAGATCGTCGGTGGCCGGCGCCTCGGTGGTGATCGAAATCTGCGGTATAGCTGCCCAGTTCACCACGTAACGCTCGGGCGGTCCGTTGTCGTCGGAGAGCCTGGCGAGGCGGAAGACCGACACGGTCTTGCGAACGATGAGCGTGCGCACGACCTCTCCGATTCGCTCGGGGTCTTCCAGCGCGAACATGAACCCGAATGTGAGCTCGGGCGATGACACGTAGGCGGGCACGAACACCGAGGCTAGCGGATGGACCGAGACCGCGCAGCCGCCGCGCCGAACCGGTTGCTGATCGTGCGCCCGTCCATCCTTGTCGGAGATACCGACGGTGCACTCATGTGACCGATCCGTAACGGACCATAACGATTTACAAGCGGCTTTCGGTTTCGTACACCATACTATTGCGCCGATTCGGCAACCGCGCTTTCCTGAAAGAGTCCCGATTATTCGGGCCGTCTTCCTCATCGCATCGTCGCGGATTTCCCGGTTTCTTTGCCGTGCTGGTGGACTATGGGGGTGACGTCCGAGCTCGGGACTGCGCCGGAGCCGAGGGGTGCCCCTCCCCGAAATCCCCCTCGGCCCTGGCGCATCCAGATCGGGATAGATACCGCAGGGGTGTACGCACATGCCGACCGAATACGCACGCGTCCGTATCGGGACAGAAGAACTGCCGCCACCCGCTGAACTCTTGCGCGCCTTCCGCGAACCCGACGATCCGAACCGGCACCGGCACAGCGTGCTCAGCGTCGCCCGGCAACTCGTCGAGTGTCATGAGCGGCGGCACAAGGCAATCGAAGCGGCGCACGCGTCCGACGCCTCACCGGGGCGGGTCGCGGCGTGCACCCAGCGGGTGGAGGACATCGACGGGCAGCGCGCCGAGCTGGTCGGGCAGATCGACGTGTGGGTGGCCGACAATGTCGAGCACCGCGGCGGCGCCTCGCTGCATACCGAGACGCTCGGCGCGGTGATCGATCGAATGGCGGCGAAATGGGTTGCGGCACAACGAGCTCTGCGTCGAGCGCCGCAGCAACGGACCCGCCCGGTGCAGGTGGACGGGGAAGCCCACCTGCAGTGGTGCAGGCTCGCCGAATTGACCGACGGCTACCGCGATCTGGTCACCGACGTCACCGAACACCGGCGCAGGCTGCCGGTGTGGTGATCAGCGGGTCTCGTCGACTCCCGGCTCGACCACCTCGGCGTCGACGAACGGCGTCTCGGTAGCGACCGGCGGCTTCGGCGCCGCGGGTGCCGGATCGTCGGGCTCGAGATCCACCTCCCGCCGCGCCTCGGCGGCATCGCGCCGAGCCGCGGCGGCGGCCTCGTTCATCTCGATCGCGTCGGTCACCCACTCACCGATCTCCTTGGTGACCTCCGCGACGGTGCCCGCGATGATGCTCGCGATATTGCCGACATGTTTGGCGCCCGAGGACGTCAATTCTTGAATGAGGTCCTTGTTGCTTTCGAATTTCCCGATCATTCACACGCCCACTTCGGTTGCCTTTCGCTGACGCATCACGATAACACCGGGAGACGGTTCGCTCTTGACCAAGCTGGGCGGCAGTGCAAGCTTGAAAATTTTCAGCCAGACCGAGCCGATCTGCTTGCTGAACGAGCCGGTGTTGTACGGGAGTCCGTACTTTTCACACAATGCGCGAACCTCCGGCGCGATGTCCGGATAGCGGGCCGCCGGGATGTCCGGGAACAGGTGGTGTTCGATCTGGTGCGACAAATTGCCGGACATGATGTGGAACAGTTTGCTACCGGTGATGTTGGCCGAGCCGAGCATCTGCCGGATGTACCACTCGCCGCGGGTCTCGTCGGCGGTCTCTTCCTCGGTGAACGTCTGTACGCCGGTGGGGAAGTGACCGCAGAAGATGATCGAGTACGCCCAGACGTTGCGGACCAGGTTCGCCGTGACATTGCCGGCCAGCGTGCTGAGGAACAGCGGACCGGTCAGCGCCGGGAAGATCAGGTAGTCCTTCAGCGCCTGCTTGCCCGCCTTGCGGAACTGGCCCGTGACGAGCCGCTTGATGTCGGACCACTTCCGCTTGCCGCGCACGATGTTCTCGACCTCGAGGTCGTGAGCCATCACGCCCCACTCGAACAGCATCATCAGCGCGAAGGCGTACAGCGGCTGAGGGAGGCGCAGCACGTTCCAGGACTGGCTCTCGTCCATCCGCAGGATGGAGTAGCCGATGTCGCGGTCCTTGTTGTGGATGTTGGTGTAGGTGTGGTGGATGTAGTTGTGCGAGTGCTTCCACTGGTCCGCCGGGCAGACCGTATCCCATTCGAAGACACGGGAATTCAGGCCGGGCTCACGCATCCAGTCGTACTGGCCGTGCATGACGTTGTGGCCGATCTCCATGTTGTCCAGGATCTTCGACACGCTCAGCGCGGCGACGGCGGCCAACCAGACCGGCGGCAGGAAGCCGAGATACATCAGGCCGCGCCCGGCGATCTCGAAACCGCGCTGCGCCTTGATGATCGAGTAGAGGTATTCGCGGTCGCGGTCGCCGAGGTCGGCGACCACCTTGGCGCGCAGTTCGTCGAGCGCCTTGCCGAGTTCCTCGATCTGGTCCGGGCTCAGTACCAGCGGGCCGTCTTTGGTTTCGGTCAGGATTGTCATTCGATTAATCCTTTGCTCGGGTTCAGATGTCGATGTCGACGTCGCCCACGGGGGCGTTGATGCAGAGCTGGATGGGCTGATCCGGGTCACTGTCGGTCTCGCCGGTGCGCAGGTTGCGGGTGCAACCGGTGCGCCGAACCGCAGTGCAGGAGAAGCAAATTCCCATCCGGCAGCCGTACTCCGGGGTGAGTCCGGCGGCCTCGGCCTGCTCGAGCAGGGGCGCGCCGCTGTTGTCCGCGGCGACACCGCTGGCCGAGAAGCGCACCTGGCCGAAGGCCTCGTCCGCGTCGACCGGGGTGAGCGAGAGGGTGAATTCCTCGGTGTGCAGCCGATCGTCGAGCTGCTCGGCCTCATAGATCTTGCGCACCGAGTCCATCAGCGACTGCGGGCCGCAGACGTAGGTGTGCGCATCGGCGAACCACGGTGCCACCCGCTCCAATTCGTCGTAGTCGAAGTATCCGCTCGACTTCGCCGTCGCCACGTCGACCCACGGCGCCGAGGAGTCGACGCCGGTGGTGTCGGGACGCCACGGATGGCGCAGCTCGATCCGGAAGTTCGAGTGCCGCTTCGCGATCGCGTCGAGTTCCGCACGGTGCGGAACCACCTTGGGCGATTTCGCGTAGTGCAGGAAGACGACCTCACCCGGGTAGCCCTCGTCGGCCAGGGTGCGCAGCATCGACAGCACCGGCGTGATGCCGCTGCCACCGCTGATCAGCAGCACCCGCTCCGGGCGCGGGTCGGCCAACCGGAAGACACCGGCGGCCTGTTCGAGATCGACCACCATGCCGGGTGTCGCGTTGCGGGCGAGGTACTGCGAGACCAAGCCCTCGGGGTGCGCCTTGACGGTCAGCTGGATGTGCCTGCCTCGGCCGCCCGCCGGGTTCACCGGCGAATAGCAGCGCGTGTGGCGGACACCGTTGATCACCACGCCGATCTGGACGTACTGCCCGGCGGCGTGGCCTTTCCATTGCCGGGTCGGGCGCAGCGTCAGGGTCACCGACCCCGGGACCGAACGGTCGACCCGGATGATCTCGGCGCGCATCTCCCGCGCGGTGAGGGTCGGGCGCACGAGTTCCAGATACCGGTCCAGCGGATGCGGCGTGGTCAGGGTCTGCACCAGGTTGATGAGATCCACCATTCGTTACTCCGTGCCTCGATGTCGGGGCTGTTCGACTTGCAGGAGCCGCGACGTTGCGTTCCAATTTCAGTGCACGTATGTACACTCAACTAGTGTGACTGATGACCGGGGTCTGGTGTCAACCGGCAAAACATGTGACGCGAACAACATCTGGAGATAAGACGAATGGTGAACGGATGTATGCTCACCGTGATGACTGAGCAGGCAGAAACCCGAGGCGAGCGCAAGGAGCGCACGCGACAGGCCCTACTGGACGGCACCCTCGCACTGGCTGCCGACCGCGGCTTCGCGGCGCTGAGCCTGCGTGAGATCGCCCGCTCGGCAGGCATCGTGCCGACCGCTTTCTACCGGCACTTCGCGTCGCTGGACGACCTCGGCGCGCAGCTCGTCGACGACGGCATCACCGCGTTGCGCCTCGCGCTGCGCGAGGTACGGCGCAAACCGGATGCGAGCCTGTCCGACACGGTGCGGTTCGTGTTCGCTCAGGTGGAGCCGAAACGCGAACTGTTCGGCTTCCTCACCCGCGAACGGCACGGCGGGTCCGCGGCACTGCGCAAATCCATCGCGCTGGAACTCCAACTGATCGTCCGCGAACTCGTAGCGGACCTCTCCCGCATCCCGGCCCTGGATTCCTGGAGTCACGCGGACCTGGAGATCGCCGCCGACCTCCTGGTCTCAACAGTCACTGACGGCATCGTCGCCTACATCTCGGCACTGCCCCGCGAACGGGACGCCATCATCGATCGCACGGTGCAGCAGATGCGGTTGATCTCGCTGGGCATGGGCGCGTGGTGGCCGCCGAAGGAGCGGTAGCTGCCGCCTGGCCGCGGCATAGCGGGTTTCGACTTGCCTGATCAGCGGACCTTGCCGCACTGACCGACCAACCCGAATCGCACATGTATAGCCGCTGGCTCTGGGAACCCTTTCCCATGACAATGGCGGCCGAGGACATCGCGCGAGGTTCCCAGTTCGTCGACTACATCGGTCTGTTCGTGCCTGCGGGGGTCGTCACCGGAGCGCTGATCGCGGCGTTGGTCGCGTGGTGGAACGAGCGAAGATCGCCCCTGGACGAGCTCGAGTCCCTCATCGAGATCCGCAAAAGCTGGCCGGCGAGTCTCAGCGGCGTCGAAGCCGTCGACTACGAGATCGGCAGGCAACTGGCCAAGTTGCGCATCGCCGCCAATGCCGCCTACCTACCCAGCCACCGACTGAAGGTGGACACCGGCCTGGCGGCCGTGCAAGAAGCGTGGCGGCGCCGACGACGAACGACCCGCAGACTCGCCTTCTGGCTGACGATCGCCGTCATCGGCATCGGCACCAACATCTTTTGGTCCGACCGGGATCCCGAGGAGCCGCTGAACGAACGCATGATCATCGCCATGCTGGCCGGGGTGGTAGCCGGCTTCACCTTCACGTTGACCTACGAGATCTGGGATCGCCTGCGCGACAAGGCCGCCCGTGCAGAGTGGCGAAACGACATGAAGGTGCTCCGTGACACGCTGACCAATAAAGACCTATGACGCTGACCCCCACGCACAGCGCCATAGGTCCGTGCTATCGAGCCTCCGGGTCCGGCGCGAGCACTGACCGACCACCGTCGACCGGAAGTACCGCACCGTTGACGAAAGCTGCGTCGTCCGACAACAGAAATGCCGCCGCCGCGGCGATTTCCGCCGTAGTCGCGACGCGGCCGAGCGGATGGAGTTCCGCCATCTGCTGCTCGACCCGCTCGGCAGACGAACTGTCCAGTCCTGCGAGAAATTCCGCGTAGCGTTCGGTTGCAACGGACCCGGGCGCGACGGCATTCACTCGAATCCTTCGCGGCCCGTACTCCACTGCCAGCGCGCGAGTCAGCCCTTCGATCGCGGCCTTGGCGGTGCTGTACGGCAGCGCGCCCGGCACTGCTCGCTGCGCTTGATGCGACGTGATGTTGACTATCGCACCGGCGGTTTCGGCCCGCAGGAAGCGGCGCACGGCGGTTGTACAGCCGACCACCGCGGGAGCCAGATTCGCAGTGATCAGTTCCACGACACGCTCAGCTGAGTCGGAATGCACTGAGGCATCGCGAAATACGGCCGCATTGTTCACCCATCCGGTCAGCGTGCCGAACTGTTGAGCGAGATCAGCGGCTTGCTCAGCTATCTCCGCTGCGGCGGCATCGCCGGTAAGCGGAATCACCCGGTCGCCCGCCCATGCCAGAGCTTCATGGTCACGTTCGACGGCTACGACGATGTTGTCCGCGCCGAGCAGGCGTTCCACAATCCCGCGCCCTATCCCCCGGCCGCCCCCGGTCACCACATACGAAAGTGCCATGCGACCGATGCTAGACAGAGCTGACGGAAAGCTGTTCCCAGCTCGGCGGGTTCAAGCGTTCTCCCCCGGCGGCTTTTGGGCGCCGGGTCGTCGCTAGCCGAAGACCATGGTGTTGGCGCGGGCGGTGTCCATGTATTCGCGGACGCGGTGGATGCGGCCTTCGTGGAGTTCGAAGATGAAGCAGTAGTCGTTTTCGTAGGCGTTGCCGTTGGCGAGGGTGGCGCTCATGGTTTCTTCGACGATGACGCGGTCGCCTTCGGCGTAGAAGCCGTGGAAGGTGAGTACGACGTCCTTGGCGAACATTTTGGAGAAGCCGTAGGCGAGGAAGTCGGCGATCGCGTCGCGGCCGATGATGTGGCTGGGGCCCTTCATGAAGACCGCGGTGGCGTTCTGCGGGGGTGCGAGCCACTCCGCGTCCTCGGTGAAGAACGCGGATATTTGATCGAAATCGTGTGTGGCGAAGGCTTTCCAGGCGTTTTGGACGATGGTTTTGCTGTCCTGAGTCACCCCGTCAGCGTCGCGAAGATTCCGGCGCGACGCTGGCGGAAATCAGACGAGGTCACCCGGTGTCGCCCACCGGCGACACCGGGTGATCACTCAGAGTCGCGCGGCGAGGCGGGTGCCCTGATCGATGGCGCGCTTGGCGTCCAGCTCGGCGGCCAGTTCGGCGCCGCCGATGAGGTAGAGGTTCATGCCCGCGGCGCGCAGCTCGTCCTCCAGATCACGGACCGATTCCTGGCCCGCGCAGATGATCACGTTGTCGACCGGGATCAGTTGGGGGCGTTGGCGTTTCTCGCCGAAGCTGATGTGCAGGCCGTTGTCGTCGATGCGTTCGTAGTTGACGCCGCCGATGTGGTCGACACCCTTGGCTTTGAGTGCGGCGCGGTGCACCCAGCCGGTGGTCTTGCCGAGGTCCTTGCCGAACGGCGTCGTCTTGCGTTGCAGGAGAACGACTTCGCGGGCGGCGGGCGAAGGCTTCGGCTTGGTGAGCTGACCACGAACCTGCTCGTCGTCGGCGGTGACGCCCCACTCTTCCTTCCACTCGTCGAGCTTGAGCGTGGGATGTCCTTCGACGGTGAGGAATTCGCTCACGTCGTAGCCGATGCCGCCGGCCCCGATGACCGCGACGCGCTTGCCGACCGGGCGCTCCTCGCGGACCAGTTCGGCGTAGGACAGCACCATCGGGTGGTCGATGCCGGGGATGTTCGGGATGCGCGGCTTCACACCGGTGGCGAGCACCACCTCGTCGTAGCGGGCCGCGATGAGTTCGGCGGCGGTCACCCGCTTGTTCAAATGCACTGTCACGCCGGTGACTTCGAGCATCCGGCGGTAGTACCGGATCGACTCGTTGAACTCTTCCTTGCCCGGAATGCGGCGGGCGATGTCGAACTGGCCACCGATCTTGTCGTCGGCCTCGAACAGATCGACGTGGTGCCCGCGTTGGGCGAGGTTGACCGCTGCGGACAGCCCGGCCGGGCCCGCACCGACCACGGCGACGCGCTTGGTGCGCCGGGTGGGCAGCAGCTTCAGCTCGGTCTCGTGCCCGGCGCGCGGGTTCAGCAGGCAGGACACCGTCTTGTGCTGGAAAGCGTGGTCCAGGCAGGCCTGGTTGCAGGCGATGCAGGTGTTGATCTCGTCGACCCGGTCCTGCTTGGCCTTGTTGACCCACTCGGGATCGGTGAGGAACGGGCGCGCCAGCGAAACCAGTTGCGCGTCACCGCGAGTCAGGATCTCCTCGGCGATCTCCGGCATGTTGATCCGGTTGGACGCACACACCGGAATGTTCACCTGCTTGGTGATCTTCGCGGTGAACTCGACGAAAGCCGCACGCGGCACGGAGGTCACGATGGTCGGGACACGCGCCTCGTGCCAGCCGATGTCGGTGTTCAGGATGTCCGCGCCTGCGGCTTCGAGTTCCTTTGCCAGCGCGACGATTTCGTCGAACGTCTGACCCTTCTCGACCAGCTCGGCCATGGAGAGCCGGAACACGATGATGAAGTTCGGGCCGACCGCGGCGCGGGTGCGGCGCACGATCTCCACCGCGAGGCGGCGCCGGTTCTCCGGCGAGCCACCCCACTTGTCGGTGCGCTTGTTGGTGCGCGGCGCGAGGAACTGGTTGATGAAATAGCCCTCACCACCCATGATTTCGCAGCCGTCGTACCCGGCGAACTGGGCCAGTTTCGCACAGCGCGCGAAGTCGTCGATGGTCTGCTCGACGCCCTTGGCCGAGAGCTTGCGCGGCCGGAGCGGGTTGATCGGCGCCTTGATCGACGAGGCGGAGACGCTACCGGGCATGTAGGAGTAGCGACCCGCGTGCAGGATCTGGATGGCGATTTTACCGCCCTCCTTGTGCACCGCCTTGGTGATCACCCGGTGCCGGTACGCCTCGGTCTTGTTGGTCAGCTTGTTGCCGAACGGCAGCAGCCAACCGGTGCGGTTGGGTGCGTAGCCGCCGGTGATGATCAGGCCGACACCGCCGCGGGCCCGCTCGGCGAAGTAGGCCGCCAGCTTGTTGGTGTCCCAGGCGCGGTCCTCCAGGCCGGTGTGCATCGACCCCATCACCACGCGATTGCGCAGGGTGGTGAAGCCGAGGTCGAGCGGCTCGAACAAATGGGGGAAGGCACTCATGCCTGTCTCACCTTTCTCCGGTCAATCGCCGCGCGGGGCTGTCGCGGGCGGGTGCAGCGCGTGCAGAACTTCGTCGCACCATTCGATGAACCCCGACTCCACGCGGACGCCCGCGCGTAAGACGAGGTACTGGTGCAGAGCCGTACCGGAGAGCTGATCCGGTGCCGGAAAGTCGCGTTTCTCGATGAGGCGATAGACGTCGAGGCGTTGGGCGTGCTCGTCGCGGTGCCGCGCGACCTCGGTGCGCAGCGCACCGATATCGCCGTAGGCGGCGGCGCGGATCTTGACCGCGAGCTCGTTGCGCGGGGTGCCGGTGTCCGAGGGTTCGGCGATCCAGCGGGCCAGCTCGGCGCGGCCGGCCGCACTCACGGCGTAGACCTTCTTGTCCGGTCGGCCGTCCTGGGCCACCGACTCACTGCTCAGCCAGCCGGATTCCTCCATGCGCTTGAGCACGCGATAGATCTGCTGATGCGTCGCGCTCCAGAAGTACCCGATGGACTTGTCGAAGCGGCGCGCCAGCTCATACCCCGAGCCGGCCCGCTCGGTCAGCGATACCAGCAATGCGTGCTCGAGGGCCATGCGGTCAGAGTAACCGTGACACCCAGTACTATGCAACTGAGTGCATACCCTGGGTTTCGTGTCGGGCGTTGACCCGGTTGCGCGGGCCGAATCGCATTAGGCTGCGCCGCATGGGCGAGCGAATCGTGTCGGAGCGCGGGTCGCGCATGCCAAGGCCGATTGCCGGCGAGGTGCAGGCATGAGTGAGGTGGACGCGCGGGCGACTGTCGGGCAGGCCGCCGGGCGCGGGCAGGTGGCGGCATGGGGGCTGTGGGACTGGGGATCGTCGGCGTTCAACGCGGTGATTCTCACGTTCGTGTTCTCCGTGTACCTGACCGACAAGGTCGGTGATGATCTGCCGGGCGGGATTTCGCCGAGTGCGTGGCTGGGGTGGGCGCTGGGACTGGCCGGGCTGGTGGTGGCGGTGACCGCGCCGGTCAGCGGGCAGCGGTTCGACGCGACCGCGAAACGTAAACGCTCCCTTGCTGTTTTGACGGCGCTCTGCATCGCGTCGATGACGCTGATGTTCTTCGTGCACGACGATTACCACTACCTGTGGCTCGGGCTGGTGCTGCTCGGGTTGGGCTCCGCGTTCTTCGAACTGGCCAGCGTGCCGTACAACGCGATGCTGCGTCAGGTGTCCACGCCCGCAACGGTCGGCCGGGTGTCCGGATTCGGTTGGGCGATGGGCTATTTCGGTGGCATCTTCTTGCTGCTGATCTGCTACTTCGGTTTCATCGCCGGCGAGGGTGATACGCGCGGGCTGCTCGGTATACCGACCGATGACGGACTGAACATCCGGCTGGTCGCCATCGTGGCGGCGGTCTGGTTCGCCGCGTTCGCGCTGCCGGTGCTGTTCACCGTGCCCGAATTGCCGCGCACCGACGCCGATCCCGGCGCGGCCAACGCGGGATTCTTCGCGTCGTACCGGATCTTGGCGCGCGACCTGCGCGAGCTGTGGGTGACGGACCGGCGCACGGCCACGTTCCTGATCGCCAGTGCGATATTCCGCGACGGCCTGGTGGGCGTGTTCACCTTCGGTGCGGTGCTTGCGGTTCGGGTGTACGACATCGCGGACTCCGACGTGCTGTTGTTCGGCATCGCCGCCAATGTGGTTGCGGCGCTGGGCGCGATCGTCGCGGGCCGCTTCGACGACCGCGGCGGACCGAAGATCGTCATCGTGGTCTCGCTGGTCTCGATGATCATCTGCGGTCTCGCCCTGCTCGTCGTCTCCGGCCCGCTGATGTTCTGGATCTTCGGCCTGCTGCTCACCGTCTTCGTCGGCCCGGCCCAGTCGGCCGCCCGGTCGTTCCTCGCCCGGCTGGCCCCGCCCGGCCGCGAAGGTCAGTTCTTCGGCCTCTACACCACCACCGGCCGCGCCGTCTCCTTCTTGGCCCCCACCTTGTTCGGCCTCTTCGTCTGGCTTTTCGACGCCGACCGAGCCGGCATCATCGGCATCGTCCTCGTCCTCGTCCTCGGCCTGCTCGCCCTGCTCCCCGTCCGCTCCCCCGACCCCACTGAGATTGCCACCCCACCCAAGATCGACCGGCTCACCTGAGCGGTCCCTCGTTCCCAGTGCCGTATAGGAGGGGTGCGTGGGACGGAGGTGAATCGCATAGGCTCCTGGCGTGAGCTTGCCCTCCCCTACTTCTGAGAATCGCGCGGTGGTTACCGGCGCCTCCTCCGGCATCGGCATGGCGTTGGCCGCCGAACTCGCCGCGCGCGGGTATTCGTTGATTTTGGTCGCGCGGCGCGGTGAAGTGCTCACCGAGCTGGCGCAGCGGCTGACGTTGGCGCACGGGATCGCCGCCGAGGTGCGCGCGGTGGACCTCGCCGATCGGACGCAGCGTGCGGCGCTGGTCGAGGAGCTCTCGGCGCGCAATATCTCGATCCTGTGCAACAACGCGGGCATCGCGACGTTCGGGGCCGTTGCCGAGCTCGATCCGAGTTACGAGCGTGCGCAGATGGAACTGAATGCTGTTGCGGTGCATGATCTCACGCTTGCCGTGCTGCCCGGCATGATCGAACGCGGCAATGGCGGGATCCTGATCAGCGGCTCGGCGGCGGGGAACATGCCGATTCCCAATAACGCCACCTACGCCGCGAGCAAGGCGTTCGCCAACACGTTCTCCGAGTCGTTGCGCGGCGAGCTCAAGGGTTCCGGCGTCCATGTCACGCTGCTCGCACCGGGCCCGGTGCGCACCGACGCGCCCGACCCGGCCGACGCGTCGATCGTCGACCGGCTGGTGCCCGACTTCATGTGGGTGTCCTCGGAGTACACGGCCAAGGTGTCCATCGACGCGCTGGCCCGCAACAAGATGCGGGTGGTGCCCGGATTGATCAGCAAGGGGATGAGCGTGGCAGGCCAGTACGGTCCGCGCGCGGTCACCGCGCCGATCGCGGGTGCCTTCTACAAGAAGCTCGGCGGCTAGCGAGACGCACCTCACGACCGGGGTCAGGGATCCGTCAAGATCGGGCCTTCGGTCGTCAAGCAGCCGTAAGCTGGACGTTTGCCCCAGCGGAATCGGCGTAGTCCTGACAGCGGCCCCGCATACGGAATAGCGGGGGCGCACACAGGAGACACCGTGACGCTGCTGGAAATCTTCCCGTCGCTGAAGTCGGGAATGCCCTCTCGTCTCGACTCGGCCGTATGGCCGCGCGACACGCATTACGACGACGCGGGTCGCATCACCATCGGCGGGGTGGCACTGGCCGACATCGCCGACCAGTACGGCACTCCGACCTACGTCCTCGACGAGCGTGAGGTCAGGGAGCGCTGCCGCGCCTACCGCAAGGCCTTCCCGGAGGCCGAGATCATCTACGCGGGTAAGGCATTGATGATCCGCGCGGTCGCCAACTGGGTTTCCCAGGAGGGGCTGTCGGTGGACGTGTGCTCGTCCGGCGAGCTGGCCATCGCCTTGGCCGCCGGGGTCGCCCCGCGCCGAATCATCATGCACGGCAACGGAAAGTCGTTCGACGAACTGACCGCCGCGATCAAGGCGGGGGTCGGCCGGATCGTGGTCGACTCGCTGGCCGAGATCACGCTGCTCTCGGCGCTGGTCACCGACTCGCAGAATGTGTTGCTGCGCCTGTCCCCCGGCATCGACGTGCACGGACATCCCGCCGTGAAGACCGGCGTCACCGACCAGAAGTTCGGCTTCCCGCTCGGCGGCGACACGGCTGCGGAGGCGGTGGCGCGCATTCTGCGGCAGCCGAAACTGAATCTGGTCGGCTTCCACTGCCACCTCGGCTCGCAGATCTGTGACCCGGACTACTACGGCGAGGCCGTGCGCCGGGTGGTCGCCGAGATGGCGCGGGTCCGGCAGGACCACGGACACCTGCTGACCGAGCTCGACCTCGGCGGCGGGCACGCCGTCGCCTACCGCACCGGCGACCCCGAGATGAACCTCGGCGAACTCGCCGCGATCATCGAGGACGCGTTGGACGCGGCCTGCGCACGACAGCACTTCCCGCGCCCGCACATCTCGCTGGAGCCGGGCCGGGCCATCGTCGCGCACGCGGGCGTGACGCTGTATCGGGTGCTCTCGGTCAAGCACATCGAGGGCGGGCACACCTATGTGACCGTCGACGGCGGGATGAGCGACAACCCGCGCGTCGCGCTGTACGGCGCGCGCTACAGCGTTGTCGTCGCGAACCGGCACCCGACCTGCGCCAGCATGACCGCGACGGTGGCCGGCCGCTTCTGCGAGGCGGGCGACATCCTGGCGACCGACGTCCAACTGCCGGTCGACCTGCGGCCCGGCGAGGTGCTCGCGGTGCCGTCTACTGGCGCGTACCACCACAGCTTGGCCTCGTCCTACAACAGCGTCGGCCGGCCGCCGATCGTCGCGGTGCGGCACGGGCAGTGCCGGGAGCTGGTGCGCCGGGAGACCATCGCCGATCTGATGTGCCGCGACGTCGGCTGCTGAGTGTCCCCGCCGGACCGCGCGGCGTTTGCTCGCCGTGCGGTCCGGCGCGTCAGTGATCCGTCAAGATCGGGTCGCGGGTGGTCAACGTTGCGCTAAGCGACTGCTCCCTGGCGGTTCGGCGGCGTAAGTCTTGGTAGGCCCCGCAGATGGAGAAAGCGGGGAGCGGATCAGGAGAGCACCCGTGACGCTAGTGGACTTCTTCTCGCCGATGCGGTCGGGAACTGCCGCGCACCTGGATTCCGCGGTATGGCCCAGCGACGCGAGGTATGACGACGAGGGTCGGATTGTGGTCGGTGGGGTCGCGCTGGTCGACATCGCCGAAACGTACGGCACCGCCGCTCGGGTGCTCGACGAGCGGGAAGTGCGACAGCGCTGCCGCGCGTATCGCAATACCTTCGCCGAGGACGAGATCGCTTACGCCGCAACAGCGTTACTGCTGGGCGCGGTGGCCGACTGGGTCACCGGCGAGGGGCTGTCGGTGGTCGTGTGCTCGTCCGGCGAGCTGACCGCCGCGCTCACGGCCGGGGTCGATCCGAAGCGAATCATCCTGCACGCCAACGGTGTATCACGCGAGACGCTGGAGACCGCGGTGGCGCGGCAGGTCGGCCGGATCGTGCTGAGTTCGCTCGCCGAGATCGATCTGCTCACCACCGTTCTCGCGGCCCGCCCGCAGCGGGTGCTGTTGCGCGTAGCTCCTGGTATCGACGGAGACGCTGCCCACGAGGCGGACCGACCAGGGTTTCCGCTCGGTGCGGCCACCACCGAGGCCGTGGCACGGGTGCTGGGCGCGCCGATGCTCGAGCTGATCGGCTTCCACTGCCACCTCGGATCGCAGATCTACAACCCCGATCACTATGGCGAGGCGATCCGCCGGATGGTCGCCGAGATGGCGGTGGTCCGGCACGACCACGAGCGCATGCTCACCGATCTCGATCTCGGCGGCGGGCACGCCATCGCCTACCGCAACGGTGACGCGGAGATGAACCTCGCCGAACTCGCCGCGATCATCGAGGATGCCCTCGACGCGGCGTGCGCCCGGCAGCATTTTCCGCGGCCGAGGGTCGTCCTCGAACCGGGGCGCGGGATCGTGGCGCGGGCCGGGGTGACGCTGTACCGGGTGTTGTCGGTCAAGCACAGCGACGGCGGGCATGTCTCCGTCGTCATCGACAGCGAGACACGCACGCGGGTAGGAACTTTCGCGGGGACAGTCGTGGCGAATCGCCTGGTGACCGGTCCGCTGGTGAGCGCGACCGTCGCGGGGCGAGCGGGCGATGTCATCCTCGCCACCGAGGTGCGGCTGCCCGCCGACCTGCGGCCCGGTGAGTTGCTCGCGGTGCCGTGCACCGGTGCGTATCAGCATGGTTCGCCACGCACCCGCGTCATCGCCGTACGCGAGGGTCACTACGCACAACTCGTTCGCCGCGAACCGAGTCTGCTCGATCGTGACGCGAGCTGACGGGGCTCGATCGCGGTACACACTGACGGACTCATTGCGGCGCGCTTGGTCTGCTGAACCCCGACGGGGAACTCAACTACACCCTCACGGTTCGAGCTGCGTCTGCTCACGATTTCCCGCACACCACACTGTGCGCGGGAAATCGACTGGCTGTCAGCGCTTTCGGGTGCCGAAGATGCTGCGGCTGATCTCCCGGCCCGCAGCGGTGGCCGCCGAGCGCAGGAAGCTCTTGACCGCAGGGTTTTTCATGATGCGTTCGGCGGTGGAGTCCTCGTCGGTCTTCGACGCCCGACCGGGTGCCGGGGCGGATTCCGGGCTCTGGTCCGCCGCAGCGACTTTCGCGGCGAGCAGCTCGTAGGCCGATTCGCGGTCGATGGTCTGGCCGTACTTGCTGTGCAGCGAGCTGGACAGTGCGCGCGACTTGATCGCGTCGTCGCCGATGGTGTCCATGAGCGAGCGGGGCGGCTGAATCCTGGTCCATGCCACCGGGGTCGGTGCGCCCTTCTCCGAAAGCACCGTCACCACGGCCTCACCGGTGCCGAGCGAGGTGAGGGCCTTCTCCAAGTCGTAGGTGCTGGTCTTGGGATAGGTGCGCACCGTCTTCGACAGTGCCTTCTGATCGTCCGGGGTGAAGGCGCGCAGCGCGTGCTGGATGCGCGCACCCAGTTGGGAGAGCACCTGATTCGGGATGTCGGTGGGCAGCTGGGTGCAGAAGAACACGCCGACGCCCTTGGAGCGGATCAGCTTGACGGTCTGCTCCACCTGGTCCAGGAACGCCTTCGACGCGTCCGCGAACAACAGGTGCGCCTCGTCGAAGATGAAGACCAGCTTGGGCTTGTCCACGTCGCCCACCTCGGGCAGCGTCTGGAACAGATCCGCGAGCACCCACATCAGGAAGGTGGAGAACATCACCGGCCGCGCCGCCTGCGCGCCGAGCTCGAACAGCGTGATGACGCCCTGCCCGCCCGCGGTGCGCACCAGATCGCTCGGATCCAGTTCCGGCTCACCGAAGAACGTGTCGCCGCCGTCGGCCTCCAGATTGACCAGCGACCGCAGGATCACGCCCGCGGTGGCTGCCGAGACCCCACCGATGCCCTTGAGATCCTCCTTGCCCTCCGCGCTGGTGAGATGCGTGATCACCGCGCGCAAGTCCTTGAGGTCCAGCAGCGCGAGACCGTTCTTGTCCGCCCAGTGGAAGATCAGCCCGAGCGTGGATTCCTGAGTCTCGTTGAGCCCCAGCACTTTACTGAGCAACACCGGGCCGAACGAGGTGATGGTGGCGCGAATGGGGACACCGATGCCGTTGGTGCCGAGCGAGACGAACTCGGTCGGGAAGCCCGTCGGCTTCCAGTCCTCGGCGCCGGTCTCGGCAGCGCGAGCACTCAACTTGTCGTTGGCCGCCCCCGGCTGTGACAGGCCCGACAGGTCGCCCTTGATGTCGGCGAGCACCACGGGAACCCCTGCGGCCGACAGCTGTTCGGCGATGCCCTGCAAAGTCTTCGTCTTGCCGGTGCCGGTCGCGCCTGCCACGAGGCCGTGCCGGTTCATGGTGCGCATCGGAATGCGCACCCGCGCGGCCGGATCCACCTCGCCGTCGACCACCACGGTGCCGAGCTCCAGTGCCACCCCATCGAAGGCGTACCCGGCCGCGATCTCCTGTGCGGCCGCCGACCCCTTGCTGGCTGCGGTGTCCGCCTCGCCTGCCCCCGCAGCGTCCGCCTTCTGATCGGCTTTGCTCGCTGCTTCGGCGGCGGCAGCGGCAGTCTCGTCAGCCTTGGCCGCCGCGCTCTCCGCTTTGGCCTTCGTCTTGGCCTGCACGCCCTTCTCACCCGCCTCCTGCTCGGCAAGCTCACGCTCGGCGGCCTCCGCAGCCGCAGCCGCCTCCGCAGCAACCCGCGCCGCGTCCTCAGCAGCCTTACGCGCCGCAGCAGCTTTCTCCTGGGGGCTACTCATCGCACGTCCTCCGTCTGGTCTGACTCGAACTGCTAACGCAGTGTTTGCTGTCGTACCGAAAACGCCTGTGCCGATCTCGGGAAACTGTATCCCTGAGGGACCCTCCAGTGGTCTCGCCTCCCTGCGACGGCGCGGACTTCTCCCTCGAATGCGCCGTTCGCGCGCCGCCGCAGGCGCTGCAAAAACGACACAGCTAATGTTGCTGCCGTGTCAGATAAATACGTGGTGTGGATGGATTGCGAGATGACGGGCCTGCGCCTGGACAGCGACAAGCTGATCGAGGTGGCCGCGCTCGTGACCGATAGCGACCTCAACATCCTCGGCGAGGGTGTGGACGTGGTGATCCACGCCGACGACGCGGCGCTGGCCGCCATGCCCGCGGTGGTCGTCGACATGCATGCGCGCTCCGGGCTGACCGAGGAGGTGCGCCGCTCCACGGTCACCATGGCCGAGGCCGAGCAGCAGGTGCTGGACTACATCCGCCAGTACGTGCCCACTCCGCGCACTGTGCCGCTGGCCGGTAACTCGATCGCTACCGACCGCGGCTTCATCGCCCGGGACATGCCCACGCTCGACGCCCACCTGCACTACCGGATGATCGACGTGAGCTCGATCAAGGAGTTGTGCCGCCGCTGGTACCCGCGCATCTACTTCGGTCAGCCGGAGAAGGGCCTGGCCCACCGCGCGCTGGCCGACATCAAGGAATCCATCCGCGAGCTGGAGTACTACCGCCGGACCGCGTTCGTCGCACCCCCCGGACCGTCCACCACGGAGATCGCCGCGATCGCCGCCGAGATCGGCAACGCCGCGGGACCCGCCGAATCAGCCCAGGTCAACGCCTCGTCGGAAACCGATTAGGGAGACGAAGGGGTGACACGCTAATATCGACGGCGCCGGTGTTCATCCGGTGATGGTGACCGTAGTTCAGTTGGTAGAGCACCAGGTTGTGATCCTGGCTGTCGCGGGTTCGAGTCCCGTCGGTCACCCTGAGAGGCCCGGGCTGGAGAGAAATCTCCAGCCCGGGCCTTTTCTTTTGCCCGGCCCCGCCCCGCACGCCTGCTGACGAGTTGCACACCGACACGCGTGCAGATGTCACAACGTGTGCGACTACGGAGATGGGACCCGCAAACGACGAACGGGCCACCAGCTACTGCTGATGGCCCGTTGACGTCGCCGCTCAACGCGGGTCGGCGTTGCCCGCCTTCCACACCGGCCAGGGGATGTTCCAGTCCCCCAAACCGTCTACGCCGGACAACGTTCCGCCGACGGTGTTCTTGATGATGGTGATGTCACCACGCTTGGCGTTCTGATACACCCACTGCGCGTTCGCCGGGCTCAGGTTCAGACACCCATGGCTGGTGTTGCTGTAACCCTGCTGCCCGACCGACCACGGCGCCGAGTGGAAGAAGATGCCGCTGTAGGAGATTCGCGTCGCGAAGTCGACCGGCGTCTTGTACCCGTCCGGCGAGTTCACCGCCACACCGTAGGTCGAGGAATCCATGATGATTTTCTCGTGCCGGTCGCTGACGATATAGATGCCGTTGTCGGTGGGCGTGCTGTTCTTCCCCATCGAGGTCGGCATGGTCCGGACGACCTCACCGTTCTTCTCGACCACCACCTGCTTGGTGTTGTCGTCCGCGGTGAAGATCACCGCATCACCGATGGTGAAGTACGAGTGGATGTTGTCCTGGCCGTACAGACCGTCACCCAGATCACGGCCATACACGTTCACGTCGATGGTGACCTTCGTCCCCGGCGCCCAGAAATTCTCCGGACGCCACCGGACCTCGCGATTATTCACCCAGTAGAACGCGCCCTCCACCGGCGGCTCGGTAGTGATTTTGATCGCATCCTGGGCGGCCTTGCGATCCGGAATCGTCTCGTCGAACTGGATCGCCACCGGCTGGCCGACGCCGACCACCTCGCCCTCGCCGGGCAGCAGATACGGCTTGGTCTGGCTGTCCGGGGAGCTGGTGGTGAAACTGAGCGTGGTGGAGCTGGCGCCGCCGAGGCCGATCGCGTCCGCCTTCAGGCGGTAGACCTTGCCGTAACCGAGCACCTCGGTGGTCTCCCAGGACCGGCCATCCGCGGCCAGCCTGCCGTTCACCGGCTTACCCTGCGCATTCGCCAACGTCACGTTGGTGAGTTTCCCGTCCTCGACCTGGAAGGCCAGCGGTACACCCGGCGAGACCCCCATCTCGCCGTCCTTGATCGGCGACAACAGCTTCGGCTTGATCAGCTCGACCAGCGGGTTCCGGTCGATGGCGATCGACGACGAGTCCGCCGAGTCCGACGAAGAGCACCCCGATAACACCGACGCGGCCACCGCGAATGCGACGAGAGGTGCGGTGATATGTCGTATCCACCGACGCCGACCATGACCAACGCTCATTCCAACCCCGTTTCAAGTCTCGGTGCATCAGAAGCACACCGATGGCTTCGGATCCCAACCGCCTACAGCTCAACCCGCCGTGCCTGCGGAGCGGTCGAGACCACGTTCGGTCATTCTGCCAGTCCGAGACGCTCGCACCAACGCGAATCCCGCGCCGACACAGACGTGTTACACCGGATAGATCCGAACTGTCCGGTTCGGTGTTAACACCCGCGACCGAACCGTCATCACCCCCGCTCAGGAGGCGATTTCACATCTGCCGCCTCGGCCTGTTAAGGTTTGTCCCGCACCGGAACACGGAGCAAGCGCCATTAGCTCAATTGGCAGAGCAGCTGACTCTTAATCAGCGGGTTCGGGGTTCGAGTCCCTGATGGCGCACAATTTTGGTACTCCTGGACACCTTCCTCGTATCGCGTGTTCTAGCACGCTAGAACACGCTGCGGAGACGCCGGATATCGCTGGCCTCTTCCCCTTTGCCTTACCCACATCAGGCACGACACCCGATCCCGCCGATGCAGCACCGGACTCGGGCATCCCGACGGAGCGGTTGCGGGGCGGGCGCCTGGACCCGATGCAGCCGACCTCGCTGGACCGGACTCGTGTCGTCTACGGCTCCGTGCTGGTCAACCACGCCGGACGCCTGGCCGAGCGCGCGGTACTCGGCTCACTCGACTGGAACCCGGGCACCCCGGTCCGGATCCGGCCCGCCGCGCCCGGTGTACTGCTGGTCACCGACGGCGAGCCCGGCGGACACACGATCGCACGCAACGGCCAACTCTCCATCCCCGCCGACATCCGCAAGGCGATCCGCCTGCGCAAAGGCGACCGCGTGCTGCTGGCCGCCCATCCCGACCAGCGGCGGCTGATCATCATCTGTCAGGTCGCGCTCGCGGACCTGGTCACCGAGATCCGCGACCGTATCGACGGCGGTGAGCAGCCATGACAACCGCGACCCCCGCGATCACCTCCGCCGAACTCGACGCCGCACGCACCCTACTGGCCCGGATGGGCATCACCGCCGCCGATCTGCTCGACATCCGCCCACCCGCACCGACATTCGCCGATTACATCCCTCTCGTACGCGAGCGGGCGACCTCGGAAAGCACCCTGCGCACCTACAACACCCACTGGAAATACCTCGAACGGGAATGGGGCTCCCGCCGAATCGACGAACCCACCGCCGCGGAAATCACCGAGATGCGCGACACCGCTCGACGCAACGCCAAACAGGACCGTAACGCCCGCGACGGCCGCGGCGCCGCCGAGGCCATGATCAGCGCGTTGCGGTTCCTCTACAAACACGCCGAGAACGACGGACTTCTCCGGCCGGGCGACAACCCGGCCAAACGAGTCGCCAAACCGCGTCGCATCCCGTCCACCAGGCGTGGCCTCCCGCTCGAGCAGCTCACCGAGATCGCGCGGGTCGCCGCGACCACCGGCAACGACCCGGACCTGGACACGCTGCTGCTGCGCTTGCACGCCGAGACCGCGTGCCGCCGTGGCGGGGCCCTGGGCTTACGCCTCGACGACCTCGACCCCCAGCAATGCCTGATCTACCTCGTCGAGAAAGGCAAAATCCCTCGCTGGCAACCGATCTCGCCCACTCTGATGGCGAACCTGCTCCATCACGCCCGCGAGCGCGGCGTGCAACCCGGTGAACAACTGCTGCGCTACCGCAACGGCAAACCGATCACCCGCCGCCGCTACGACGGACTGTGGACCCGAATCGGGCTCGAATTGCCGTGGGTCGAAAAACAGCAGATCAGCACCCACTGGCTGCGGCACACGACCCTGAAGTGGGTGGAACGCAACTTCGGCTTCGCCGTGGCCCGCGCCTACGCCGGGCACGCCGAAGGAAAATCCGAGGGCTCGACCGTCATCTACACCCGCGCCAGCCTCGAGGAAGTCGCGTTGGCATTGGCCACATTGACCGGCGAGCCCCATCCACTCGCCGCAGCGGCGTGAACCGGCCGGATGGAGACACCACTATGACCATCGAAGCGACCTGTCCTACGACACGCCCCAGCAGTGAAGGCGCGGTGACACCGCTTTCCGAAGGTTTCAACCCGCTAGAGGAGGTGCCCGACGATGCCATGCTCCGAACAGCCCTCAAAAGCTGCTCGACCAAGAAGGACATGATGCAGCTCGTGTGCGAGCTGTTTGGAGACCCGAAGACCGACGACGTGCGCTCGGTGCTGGCGCGCTGCGGAGCACAGGTCTCGCGTCAGCACGCATCAAACGTGGTCAACGATTGGCGGCGAACGCACCACCGCCGGCCTCGGCCTGCCGACCCGGATCGGCACGCTACTGCCGGAGTCGCCGACGCCCTGCCCGCGTCGCCTGACGGCGTCGGTCTCGCGGATAGGGAGGACACGGTCACTGAGGTGACGACACTCGAGCTCGAACAGCAACCGGTGGACGCGTCAATTACAAAGTCTCGTACAAATGACGAGATCGACCCGTCGCCTGTCGATGTACTCATGCCGGAGCACCGCCGGGTCGACGCGTCACCCTTCAACGAGTTGACGGTTGATAGCGTCAAAGACGACGAATCCGGTCTCGACGCTCGAGCAGCTGAAGCGCCGCGGACGTCGTCTCGCCCGGTCAGGATCTGGCCCGTGCTGCTGATCGCGCTGCCCGCAGCGTTGGCGGTGTGGTCCGGTTGGGTCGGTCTGGGTGAGCTGACCGGGTTCGGTATCATCCATCCTTTGCCGGGCATCTGGGATTCCGGCCGCCTCAACACCGCGATCACGCTGCCGATCGGCGTCGAAGCGTACGCGTCCTACGCCTTGTATGTCTGGTTGTCGGGTCGCGTCCGGACCGCGAAGACCGTCAACTACGCCAAGTGGTCGGCCATCGGCAGCCTGACGCTAGGCGCTGTCGGGCAGATCGCCTACCACCTGTTGCAAGCCGCGGAAACCCGGATCGCACCGTGGCCGATCACGACAATGGTCGCGTGCCTGCCGGTTGTCGTGCTCGGAATGGGTGCTGCGCTCACGCACATGCTCCTGCGCGAGACCGACGCAGATTGAGGTAGACGAGAGGCCGGTCTTCGCGGGTCGGCGGGCCTTCTCAGTCTGCCTTGGCGGCGGGGGGTGTCAAGCCGCGAAAAGCGTGCGGCTTGACACCCCTTTTCCGCCGCCAAGGCGGACTGAACGGCCAGCCCGCCGACCCGCAAACCCGGCCCTCTGTTTGGAGAAGGCGCGTTTCTCGGCGGCGGGAATTTCCATTCACCCTGTCCCGTCCGAGATTTCCGAGATCCCAGTGTTCCTGGGAGGTGTTTGCCATCCGTGCTAATTCAGACTCCGATCAGCATCGCCCCGCAGCAATTCACGGCGGGAAAAGGTCATGGACGCGTTGCGTACCTGCGCCGAGCGTGTGGCGGCCGCCGATCCCGGTCTGTGGTCCGATCCCGTTCCACCGCAACCTATTCCACGCTCGCTGCGCCGGACCACAGCTACCGGTGCGTGCTCCGGCGTCCCGGCGTCCGGCCAGATTTCGCTGTTCGATCCGTTGCCCACCCCGCGCGGCGCATCGGCGCGATCCCACCCCATTCCCGGCCATCGGCAACCGAACCCTGAGCGAAGGAAGTTCGTATGTCTACGACATTGAGCAGGAGCCAAGCCAAGCTGCATCGTGAAGCGTGCCTGTTGATCGATGCCGACCGCGACCTCGACGACGATGAGAAGAGATTCGTCCTCGATCACTGGCACGAGGCCGCCAACCCCGAGCACTGTTTGGACGGAGCCTATTTCACGCCGTTGGGGCTGGCGGGCGACATGCGGATCGACGTCGTGGGAACCCGCATCGTCGACTTGTGCGCTGGGATCGGGCACTTGAGCTTCGCGTGCCGTAACCTGCTCGACCACCGTTGGAACGGTGAGCAGCTTCGCGAATTCGTCTGTGTGGAACGCAATCCCGAATACGTCCGAGTCGGCATGCGGATCATGCCCGAGGCCACCTGGGTCTGCGCCGACGTGCTGACCGTGCCCTCCATGCGCCTGCGCTCGTTTGACACCGCTATCGCCAACCCACCATTCGGACCCATTCGTCGCACAACGAACGCTCCGGGGTACCGCGGTCCGCGATTCGAGTACCACGTTATCGCTGTCGCGGCAAGCCTGGCCCGCCGTGGCGTGTTCCTGGTACCGCAACAGTCAGCCCCGTTCAGCCACAGCGGCAAACGCTGTTACACCGACGACCCGGACACCGAGTACCAGAAGTTCCACACGACGACCGGGATCTCCCTCGAGCCCGGCTGCAGCGTCGACACCACCTACTACACCGACGACTGGCATCAGCGACCGATAACCACCGAAGTCGTCGTGTGTGACTTCACCGAACGGCCCTCCGCAACCGTCGACACCGACCGCCGTCATCCAGCGAACGGTCGCCGGTTCAGCTTGCCCATCACGACAACGCCTGGGCCGGTCGGTTTGCCCGCCGCGTAGAACTGGAGGCCCGCACATGTTCCCATCGCCCCTCAACGCCAACGTGATTCGACGGTATCGGGCTGCCCGCGCCGACGGGATGTCTGCCGCTGCGGCCCACCGTCACGCGATCACGCCCGAACCCGTGCACACCTATGAATCCTATGGCGCTGACGCCGTTCGTTTCCTGCTTGACGATCCGGAGTTGACCGGCCTCGTCGTCACCGCCAGGACTACCCCGGACGACGATCCGGACCGGTCATGGTTGGGCGAGTACACCAATTCGTGGTCCCCCGACGTCATTGCCCACGATCACGCCACGCCCACCAACTATCCGCGGTACTTTCTGCCCTGCTACACCATCGGACATCGTCGGGCGGACCTATCGGTACTCGGGTATGCCCGCGGCCCGGCGCAGGTCGAGGCTGAGCGACAGGTCCGCCAGGATGCCCGGTTGTTCACCGAACTCGACGCCCGCATCATCACGGTGTCGGTACACAAGGCGGGTGTACTGCTCGGTGAGGCGTCCGTCGGTGCAGATTTCGACCCAAACGCCGACTTCGAAGACCAGCTCGTCACTTTCGCCTCCGACATTCTCGGCGAGGCGATCGCCGAGGCCCGCACCGCCCTGCCTCACCTGATCATCGCACTCACCGACGACCGTGAACCTCACCGCCGTTCGAGTGCAACCCCACCGCCAGATTCATCCGCCGCTGGCACGCCGATCGTCGTCGCCGACCCACGGTGGGGATCTCTTCGCGTGGAGCAGGACCGATCGGGACACACTGTGCTGCACATCGATCCGGTTGCCCCTGAGACGAAGGCGCGGGTTTTCCTGCGCGGCACCGAACTTGTCGATGACCGGATCACCCGCGACGACATCAATGTCACGGTGTGTATCGCGGTGAACACGACGATCGCCGGGTGGTGCATATCGATACCTTCGATCACACCGGACCGATCCGCATCAACCTCAACGATGGGCCAGCCGTCTATCACGGCGACCCCGCGACCGGCGAGCGGTTCACCGACTACACCGACTTCTGAATAGTCGCGTCGCCGGGCCCGTTGTGCGGGCGCTTGGAGATGGTGCCGGCGGCGGTCGGTCGTGTGTCAAGCCCGCGGGGAAAAGCGCCCGCGGGCTTGACACCCTTCCCGCCGCCGCGGCTGCCGACGCGCGCCCCGCACAACGGGCCCGGCGTCGAGACCGATTGCGCTCAAACACTTTCCGGCTCTGCACGGCACCGGTAGCTGCTTCACTTCCTGGAGGTTGTCGTGCCCACAGCAATGTTCAGCCAGCCCACCTTCGACCGCGATGGCGTACGCCTGGAATTGGCCGTCACCATCTCGCACACCTCACCGCCGACTCCCGACGCCCCTCTTAGTCGCGG
Source organism: Nocardia ninae NBRC 108245 (assembly GCF_007990755.1). Lineage (GTDB taxonomy): Bacteria > Actinomycetota > Actinomycetes > Mycobacteriales > Mycobacteriaceae > Nocardia > Nocardia ninae. Next base: position 190,106 of record NZ_BJXA01000004.1, read on the forward strand.
CCGCCGAATCCTGATCACTGGCTCCCGCAGTTGGACCGACCGCGCCACCATCCGGGCGGCCCTAGCCGAGGTGTGGTCCCCGGACGTGGTGCTGGTGTCGGGGGCCTGCCCGCATGGCGCCGACGTCCAATGCGAGGCGTGCTGGCAAGCATGGGGCGGCCGGATTGAACGACATCCCGCCGACTGGGACCGGCTCGGACGCCGCGCCGGGTTCGTGCGCAACGAGCAGATGGTGCGAGCCGGCGCCGATCTGTGTATGGCGTTTATTCGCGACAACTCGCCCGGTGCCACCCACACTGCCCGCCTGGCCCAACAAGCGGGCATTCCAACGCGGATCTTCCGCACTGCCGATACCCCGGCCATGGCCGACCATCCTCGCAACTGACACCCTGTTCGACCTCCGGGGACCAGGCCACGACGCCGTCGAGCCAATCTGCTGATCGTTTGGCACGGCACCGCCCGGCAGAGGTCCGTGACCAGACTCGCGCGCCGCAAGCGGGCAGCCAGGCGACGCCCATCGCCCAACGACTCATTACGCGGTCTTGGGGTGGGTCAATTGCTCGCCGTCGGCGAGCGGCGACGAACCGAGGGATTCGGTTTGTTGTCTCCAATCCTGTTCTCTAGCAGAGGAGTTCCCGTGTCTTATGTTGATGATGCCGGTGATCTGATCGCCGCGATACCGACGATGCTCGGCTTCGTTCCTGAACGTTCCCTCCTGATCGCGGTGTTGACCGACTCGGAGTGTGATCCGCCTGCCGATGCGGGTCACGTGTTCGCGATTATGCGGTTCGATCTCGATCTGCCCGACGGGCTCATCCGGGGTCCTGCTGTACTTTTTGCCGAGGCTGTCGCCAAGGTCTGCGCTTCGGCTTACTCCACCGAGGTCTTGGCGGTGCTTGTCGATGACCGCCTCACCGGCCCTGCTCCACAGCGAGGCGGCCGTGACAGCGGAGCACACGCCACACTGATCAATTCTCTCGTCGAGCATCTCGCTGATTGCTTGATCGGTGTGGTCGGGGGGTGGGCGACTGCGGCGATCGAGCCAGGTGGGCTGTGGTGGAACATCCTCGGGCCCCCTCGCCAAGGGGTGATTCCGGACCCGACAACCTCTGACGAAACGTCCACTGAGCGCAAACCGGTCTACGCTTCGCGTTCGGAACTTCTTGCCTTGATCGAACCGGATCAGGAAACAATCGAACGTGTCGAACGGCGGTTGCCTGCCGCGAGGACAGCAGTCGTGCGCCGTTATGCCGCGAGCCGACGTGACGGGGATCCTGATGGCGGTACTCGATGGGGTTTCCAGCGTGTACTCGAACTTATCGCTGCGCTCGATTCCGGTCGCCAGCCAACGGTTTCGCAGATCGCCGAGGCGGCTGCGTTGCTGGCTGATCGTCGTACTCGCGATGGATTGCTGGCAACGGCGTTGAGCAATTTTGCGCGCCCTGCGGAATCGTTGTGGTCGTATTTGACCCGTACTTTGCCTGATCCAGAACGCGCTCAGGCAGCGACGCTGCTTGCTTACAGTGCCTATGTTCGTCGCGACGGCGCATTAGCGGGTGTCGCGGTGCAGGCGGCGCTGCAGGCTGATCCCGAGCATCAGTTCGCGGTCATGCTCGAGGTCGCGCTCGAGTTGGGTCTGGACCCGGATCGCATGCGTCGCCTCGGTCGTTCCGGTGCCGAGTTTGTCAACGGACTCGGTATCGACACCGACTGGCCGGAGCCTTCCTCATGAGTCGCATACCAACCCATGAACAGTGGCTTCACGCGATCACAGATCGCCAAGCCCACCTGCTGTGCTTCGCAGCCATCGGCTATGCGCGTGGGTACTGCAACGCCGCCTGCATCGACCCCGCCGATGCCATCGATTTCGGACATGCGTACGCGGTCCTGGTCGCATCGCAGCGGTCACGACCCACGATCGAGGGCGCGTGGCGCAATTGGCTAGCCGACCTCGACATCAGCACCCTTTCCACCAGCGTGCAGCGACGATCCCCGAACCTCCTCGAACGACGCGAAAGCGATTCAGCTCAAACATAATTCACGACGGCTGTTTCCGTGCCGGCGGCCGAGGGGGTCGGCGGCGCGCTCTACACCGGCGGACGCAAGGTCAAGCTTCGCTTGCCCCGGCTCCGAGGCCGCCGGTATCTGTTGAGTGCGCCCGCCCCACCGGACCGCACCTCGGCGGTTCATCCGCTGAGCTCGGCGCAGGCCACTTTGCCCAATACCCTTGCACACCAGCTTGTTTCGCTGGACACCGTTTCCGCCTTGCCGCGTCCTGCAGACCCGTCAGCCAGCAGCTCCCCTACTCACTTCCGTCCTCCCGGACCAATCCGAAGGAGCCATTTCATGAATCACCGTTTGTTCGTTCATTTTTCGATGGTGACCAAGATCGGTCTGACACGCACGCTCACCCGCCGCACGCCCACTGGTGGTAGCCGAGTCGGCCGCTGGCCCAATTTCCGGTTCAGCGCCGGGCAGCGTTGTCATGGCCGGTGGTCGTTGTTCGGCAAGGTCTGGCGGTGAGCGCCGATGAGCGGCGCCGTGCGTGGGCATTGTTGTCGCGCGGTCCGCGATGAGCCGGGCGGTGGCGTGGTCGGTCACGCTGGAAAGCCCGGTGGCGCAGCCATTCTCGGTGAACGCCACCCTCGGCATCCCTCCACCGACGGAAACCGGACACACGGACTTGGCCCCACAGTGTCGAGATCGGGTGCGGGCCACACTGCTCAACAGCGCTGAGCATTGGCCGCCGGTCGAGGTTCAGCTGTCAATATCAGGTGCGCCGCAGCCTACCGGCATCGCCGATCTCGCAGTAGCCGTATCGGTCCTCGCGGCCGTTGGAGAATTTCGTTCGACGCCGCTGGAAAAGATCCTGTTCGTCGCCGAGCTCGGACTCGATGGCGCACTGCGAGCGGTCGAGGGAACGTGGGCCGCTTTCGATGCCGCTCCGCTCCTGGGAATCACCTATGCAGTCGTGCCCCAATCCCTGCTACCCGAATTCGGCGCATCAACTGAATTCCTTGTCCTGGGCGCACCAACCCTGAGCGCGGTGCTTGCGTGGCTGCGGGGCACATCCGCGCTGCCGTGCGCTGGCACCCACCGGTGGAGCACGTAGAGCACATCCCCATCAGTGACACCAATCACGCTGCGATGCAATCACTCCAAAGGTATCTCACCTCCAGTACGGAAGCAGCGCCTCGGACGTACGACCAGCTACAGCCAAAATGGGCCCGACCCCGACCGCGCCGACTCCCTCCACGATCTCGCTATCCGCGCAATGGGCTTGGTCTGAGCTCCACCCCATCACCCATCCACCCCAGGAGGTAATTGCGATGACCGACACCATCACTCGCGACGAATTCGACCGCCGCCCTCATGAACCGGCCAACGTCACCTCCCGCCGCAAGGCGGAGCAATGATGTCCCGGCGTCTCCCGCTGGCACACGCCCGCGCAACAGCGCGCTGGTGGCTGCGCACACGTTCTCGCCAATCAAGACATCGGCTGCCTGCTTCGCCGCTGCTGGTCGCCGCGTGCTTTTCTGACACTCTCATCAACGGTAGCGATCCAGAAATGCTGGGTCTGGTAACGGATTTGGCGGCGATCAGCTGGCGCAGTCACAACCAGGAACATCCCGGATTCGACCCCGGCGACCAATCCACGGCCACCGAATCAGCGCTCACCCACGAGGTACTGCTCGCTGAGCTCGACCATCACATCCGCCAGCGGCTGCCGCATCGCCGTCACCGAAACGCCCGCGTGCACACCGAGCCGCTCGTCGCGGTGATCGACCGGCTTGTCGCGCTCACGATCACCCATGCCGTTCTCGCCCGTGCCGGGAGTGCGCGGATCCGCGAAATCGAGACCGCGCTAATCGATCTCGCTACCGGCTATGACCAACTCAGCGCCGATCTGATGCGTGGGCGGCGCCGCGAACCGCGCTTCGCCACCAGCCACGCCATCTGAACAACCCTCACACCGCGCCAGTCCCGACTGCGACCCCGGCGCCCCCCTGGTCCCGCATCCGGGATCGGCTTGCTCAAGCATCGCCCGACACCCCTTACGTCCGGCGAGCTCTCTGATTTTCGACTGCACCTTCGTCGGAAGGACGTAATCAGATGAGTCACATCACTATTCGCCACAATCGTCAACTTGGCACTCTAGTCTACGGAACCTACCGCGGCATCGCCGGAGTAGGGAAGGCCCTCACCGAGTGGCCCTGCAACTTCCGGGGGTCGGAGAACCTTCCCGAGTATGACGAGTTGGCTGATCCGTACTGGTATCTGCCGCATTCGCGTCGTCGCCGAGCCGACACCTACAAGATCGACGCTGCGGTCGCGCGGCTCCGCGAACTCGGTCACGACACCGATGTCGAGATCGACGACACGACGCCAGCAGTCGACTTCGCCGGGTTCATGGAGGAGAAATACGACCGCGCCAGCGATCGAGCCGCCTATCAGCAGTACATGGCGCGGCGCGAGTTCTGGACATCCGACACCATCCGAGCGGCCAACCAGCGCACCTACGACATGCTCAACGGTCAACCAATTCTCGTCGGTCATTACTCCGAGCATCGTCACCGTCGTTTGCTGGATCGGCTGTGGCAACGTGAGGGCAGGACGTGGGCCCTCTACGACAAGGCCAAACACCGTATCGACCGTGCGACGGCGGCAGCGAATTTCCGTGCCTACAAAGAGAACCCGGGCACCACCCAACGCCGCATCCTCGGCATCGAAACCGACCTCCGCCGTATCGGCAAGGCACTGGAAGAGCATGGCGACCGGTGGTCGGATCACGCCTTGGCGATCACGCGCGCCGAGATCGTGGAGAAACTCGAGGAAATCGACTACTGGTGGCAAGTTCTCGACGAGGCGGGTGTGCACGTCTGGAGTCCAGATGATTTCGTGGTCGGGGACTTCGTCGCGTGGGCTCACGGAAGCTGGCACGAGGTCGCTCGGGTCAACCCGAAGTCGTTGAGTGTGGCCGGTCTCTACGACAGCGTCGGCGGCCGAATTCAAACCGTGAGGGCCCTGACCCGCCGCAACTGCCGTCCGCAGCCGCTGCCGTATCACAAGGTGGTCGGCCATCTCACCGCCGCGCAGGCCCGTGAGCAGTTCCCCGAGGTGTTCGTGAACCTCGATGCCGCGCCGGTTCGTCCGCGTCCGAGCAAGAAGCGCGGCAGCGTCAAACTCGATCACCATCACACCGCCGAAGGTGAACGCTGGGAATGGCGGGTCGGCGACGTAGACTACCGCGCGTTCTGGCGTCATCCGCAGAACTGGTGGCGCGGCGAGCGCGAACCGGTGACCGAGCCCGGCGTCATCCACATCACGGCGTATCGAGCCGGGAAAACACCCACATTCGTGTCCCGCGGCGAACCTGTCGAGGTCGCGGTCTCCGAGGTCGCAATCGAGGGTGACATCGCGTGGGTCGAGGAGGTCCACAACCAACTACGCGAGCACGTCCAAACCTATTACGCCGAACACGCCGCCGCTTGACGCAGTGGGGTCGGGCGGTCCGGTACCGCCCGACCTCCTCGCCGAGACCACTCTCACGACCGTGCTTTCCCGCTTAGTCCACCAGCTCCCGAATCATCTGCCGCGAAGCCGATTCCGGCGACCTTCGACCGTGATCAACCCACACCGAATCGCCGCCACCGTGACCGGGCCACGTCTGCTCACCTCGTCGGCCGCCAAACAACACCCACGCAACGCCAATTGCCTTGCGCCCCAGTCGCTCCAACTTACCAGGAGTCTGTCATGCCCACCCCTGCGATAGAAGTTCGTCGTGCGTTGACCGACACCGAAATCGGTGCCCTCGCCGAGGGCATCGCCAACGCAACATCTATGCCGGAGTTGCTCTCCGCCGCGGTTCGCGGCCTGTTCGACACGCTGTTGGCCGACCACGGCCGCCGGTTCGACGACTTCGACCACGACCACCCACTCGATCCTCGACACTTCGCGATTCCCAGCATCCAGTGGCAGGCGCTCGCCGGCGCGGTCACCTCCCGCGCCGACCAATGGAGCGCTGCCACCACGATCGGATTGGAGTTGGTCAATATCTGGCCGAGTACCTTCGACGACCCGGCCGTGCCCGAACCCCAACTAACCGTCATCGACCATCGCCCGCACCAATTCCACATCCACGTCAGCCGGGATGCTGCCGACGAGATAGCCAAGTGTGAAGACCACCTCTCGTCGCTGGCCGACTACTACGGCCGCACATCGACGCACTACCTCGACGCTATGCGCAGTTGGCACGCCCTGCTGGTTGGATTGTTCGCCACCCGCCACGGCACCGACACCACCGTGACGCGTGACGGTCGTCTCTCGCTACTGGTCAACTGCGACCACCTGACCTACGCCGCGGTATTCCACGGATGGCACCGCAAATGCACCGACCCCGCCTGCCACGCGACCGCGTCCAACGACGGATCTTGGCGCAAGCCGTACGACAACGCGCCAATTCTCGACCACGCTCATACGCCCAGCCATCCGTTCGACGCACCCCAACCCGGCGATTGGTCGTTCCACTCGTAGATCGCCGACCACGAGGCCATCGACGGAGCACTCAGGCTCTCCCGGCCGGACTACCTGCCTGCTGGTGATCATCTCCGGCGGCGATTTCGAACAGCCGCGAACCGATTCCCGTCCTGCCTTAACGACAGACCCAGCAGCGCACCGCCAGACACGCACGACTCGACCGTCCCGACTGACGTGTCGGTGTTTGTGGACGGGTTCGCCCGTGTGGCGGGCGCTTGTGATGCTGCCGACGGCGCTCGGTCGTGTGTCAAGCCTGCGGGAAAAGCGCCCGCAGGCTTGACACCCTTCCCGACGCCGTGGCGAGGGGGACGCGCCCACCACACGGGCCGAGCCCCGCCTCTGCGAGTGCTCGCACTGTCCCTCGGCACAGGAGTGAACCATGAAACTTCTCTACACCGCGACGTGGACCGACCACGCCCAGCACGCACTCGCCTCCGCGATGACGGCGTTCACGACCTGGGTCGCCGCCGAAGCATCAGTCAACTCTTTTATCACAGCGCGCCAACAGTTTTCGCGCCCCGATCACGACGAGTACTCAGCGTCGCTGATCGAGCTGCGTGACGGAGGCGCCATTCAGCGAACACGGCTGTGGGCTGTGCAGGACCGCCCTTTGTCCGGCACGTCTTCCACGACCATCAGTGTCGAAGTACGGGGCGAGGGCCGATCGTATGCCGCGCCGTCGATCGTGGCATCGCTGCTCGATCAAGGCTTGCGGCCGGGAGTCGGCGAGGACCTGTTGACCACGGCACCCCGCTATGTCGCCGGGGCAGCCGACGGTGAGCAGCTCGCCGAGCTGGTATCGGCGTTCGATCGTCGCGTGCCGATCGTGGTCATGATGCACATGCCCGACCTGTTCACCCGCCTGCGCCGCAGCGCGTCCGGCTTCGACACGATCGCGAACCGCACCGCTGCCGCAGTCGCGGGCGTGGCCAATGTCGTGGTCGCCGACCCCAGCAGCGTCGCAGAGTTCAACGACGCGCTCGGCCCCCACCATGCTGTCGGTCCCGGCCACTTGCGGATCTTTCGACCGGGCGTGGATCCGGCGGTCGACGGCGAGCACGCCAATCACCCCCGGCTTTCACCGGGCCGCTGGTACGCAGACGAATATCTGGCACCCCGTTATGTAGCTCGCCGCACGACCGCCCCGCACGCGGTACTGGTCTGAGGACCCCGACCCAGCCAATCAGTGCCCGATTTCCGGCGGGCCAGCGACGAGCAGCGCCCGCCGGAACCTCAGGTGCGCACCACCGGATCCCGAATGCCTGCTCGTAGGAAGGGGACAAATCTTATGCCAGGAGCACGCAACCGCCGTGCCGACCGAATCGCCGCAGTGACTCCGCTCGTGAAAAACCTTCAAGCCCACAGCCGCGAATGCGACAGCGTCCGGTGGGCCCGCCGAACCGATCGGCAGGACTGGTTCTGGCTGACCACACCCTTGTCGGTCAACGCCCGCGGCGACACCGCGATTCAGGAATCCAATTACGCACTCGCGCAACAATATATCACCGCCGTCTCACCCTTCGGCACTGACTATCGCGTCGATCTCTGGCCGGGCGCACGGATCCACACCCTGACCGTGCGCGCCGACGACGCCGCCGCGCTGCGTGAGCTCGACCGGATCATCACCGCGTTGCAGGACTACCCGATCCTCGACGAGCAGGACGTCTCAGCACGGGAGTGGCACCACAATCATCCCGACGGCGGCGAACGCGAATACTACGCCGAATCGGGCTGTAGCTGCGTCTACCGCACACATCGCCACCATGTGGAGGTCACGGCCCGCGGCTCCGCTTATCCCGAGTGCGCGGTATGCGGGGCCGACGTCGAAGACTGGAATCCCGGCCGATACGACCCCACTGATCCGCGTCCCGATCGTCAGCCGACGGGCCCCCGATCATGACCGTCGAACACTGGGCGGACGCGGTCGGCGTGCAACTAGCCCACATCGCGCCGGGTGCCCCCTTCGCCGAACGGGTCGCGCCGATGATGCAGATGGCACTGGCCGCGGCGGCGGCCGGGAACTATGTGTTTCCTTTGCGCCCAGCGGACAAACGCCCGGCCATCAAAGGCTGGCAGGACGCGGCCACCCGAGAGCAGGCCGCTATACGCCGATTCTGGCGCACGGTGCCGTT
>NZ_BJXA01000005.1 GCF_007990755.1 Nocardia ninae NBRC 108245
AATATCTCCGCGGTGTCGTGCAGGCCCGTCGGCGCCGAGGCGGTCGACGGCCCGCTCGGCGCTTCGCTGCGGTATGCCTACGACCGCAACGTCGTCGTGGTCGCGGCAGCGGGCAACCTGCAACAGCAGGGCGCGTGCAAGGAGCAGAACGGCACTGCGGGATGGAATGCGGTCGCTACGATCGCGACGCCCGCGTGGTTCTCGCCCTATGTCCTGTCGGTGGCATCGGTGGAGCCCGACGGGTCGCCCTCGGCCTTCACCCTTTACGGCCCTTGGGTTTCTGTGGCCGCGCCGGGCAGCAATCTGATGTCCCTGGACAGCGCGCCGGGCGGCACCGGGCTGGTGAACGGCACTCCGCAGGCCGACGGCCAGGTGGCGCCGGTGAACGGCACCAGCTTCGCCAGCGCGTATGTCGCGGGCCTGGCCGCCTTGGTGCGCGCCCGCTTCCCCGGCCTCTCCGCGCAGCAGGTGATGGACCGCATCATCCGCACCGCGCATGCCCCGGGCAGCGGCCACGACGCCCGGATCGGCGCGGGCCTCATCGACCCGGTCGCCGCGCTCACCGCAGTGGTGCCGCCCGCCCCGAAAACTGATCCGGCGCAGGGCATCCCGATCGCGGGCCCGACGCCACCGGCTTTCGTGAGCCCGTGGCCGCGCCGCATCGGCCTCGCGGGCGCGGTGAGCTGCCTGACGCTGCTGGCCATCGTGCTCGCCCTCTCCATTCCGTTCCGGCGCGAACAGCGCAGGCCCCTCGTCCTGCCGGGCGATGACTAACCGAAGGAATTGTCCATGGGCACAAAGGGGTTCATCCGCCTGGCCAGGATCGCACCGCCGCGGCCACCGGGCGGCGAGGTAATCCTCAACGCACCGCCGGAGATCACCGCGCCGGTCCCCGCGCCGCTGTGGCAGCGGCTGCTGCCGGTGGTGATGGTGGTCGCCATGGTGGGCATGATGGGGCTGATGTTCACCATGGGCGGCAAGTCCATGTTCTCCAACCCGCTCACCATGATGTTCCCGATGATGATGCTGATGTCGATGGTCGGCATGTTCGCCAGCCGCACCGGCGGCGGTGGAAAGCCGGCCGCCGAGCTCAACGAGGAACGCAAGGACTACTTCCGCTACCTCGACCAGCTGCGCCGCGACGTCCGCAACACCGGTACCGCCCAGCGCGAGGCGCTGTTCTGGAGCCACCCGCACCCGATCGACCTGCACGCGCTGATCGGCACCCGCCGGATGTGGGAACGCAGGCCGAGCGACCCCGACTTCGGGCACATCCGGATCGGCGTCGGCAGTCATCGCCTCGCCACCAAATTGGTTCGGCCGGAGACCGTTCCGTTGGAGGATCTGGAACCGGTGGCGACCGTGGCGCTGCGTCGCTTCGTCCGCACACACTCGGTGGTGCACAGCCTGCCGACCGCCATCTCGCTGCGCGCGTTCCCCGCGGTGAACGTGGAGGGACCGCGCGAGCACGGCCGCGCGCTCGTCCGGTCGATGCTGATGGAACTGGCCACCTTCCACGGACCGGACAGCATGATCTTTGCGATCGTCACCGCCGACCCCGACGGCGAGGTGTGGAGCTGGACCAAATGGCTTCCGCACCTGCAACATCCACGCGACACCGACCGGATCGGGTCGGCGCGCATGCTCTACGAGTCGCTGTCGGAACTGGAGACCTCGCTGTCGGAGGACCTGCTCGAACGTGGCCGGTTCCTGCGCAACGCACCGCCCACGGCGGGCAGGCTGCACCTCGTCGTGGTGATCGATGACGGGTACGTGAGTGGCGCCGAACGCATCATCAGCGACGCCGGACTCGACTCGGTGACCGTGCTCGACCTCACCGCACCGCAGACCGGCCTCGCTGTGCGGCGCGGTCTGCAACTGGTGGTCGAGGAAGACGTGATCGGCGCCCGCACCGGTGGCTCCGTCGAGAACTTCGCGGGACCCGACCGTGTAAGCCTGGATATCGCTGCCACTTTCGGCCGCGGGATGGCGCGCTACCGGATCGCCACCAGCGCCCAGGTCGTCGACCTCGGGGCCGAGGTGAACACCGACCCGGGGCTGATGGCCATGCTCGGCGTCGCAGATGCGGCAACCCTCGAAGCGGACACCGTGTGGCGGCCCAGGTCGGCCCGTGAGCGGCTGCGGGTACCGATCGGCTCGACCCCCGACGGCACCCGGGTCGAGATCGACATCAAGGAGTCCGCCGAGAACGGCATGGGCCCGCACGGGTTGTGCATCGGCGCAACAGGTTCCGGCAAGTCGGAGTTCCTGCGCACCCTGGTGCTGTCGATGGTGACCACCCACTCCCCCGATCTACTGAACCTGGTGCTGGTCGACTTCAAGGGTGGTGCAACGTTTCTCGGGCTCGATCCGCTGCCGCACGTGTCCGCGGTGATCACCAACCTCGAAGAAGAACTCTCGATGGTGGACCGCATGCGCGACGCGCTGGCCGGTGAACTGACCCGAAGGCAGGAACTGCTTCGATCGGCAGGCAACTTCGCCAACGTCACCGAGTACGAGAAGGCCCGCGCCAACGGGGCATCGCTCGACCCGCTGCCCGCGCTGTTCATCATCGTCGATGAGTTCTCCGAATTGCTCTCGCAGAAACCGGATTTTGCGGAACTGTTCGTGATGATCGGCCGACTCGGCCGCTCGCTGCGGGTGCATCTGCTGCTCGCCTCGCAGCGACTGGAGGAGAACCGGCTGCGCGGGCTCGACTCGCACCTGTCGTATCGAATCGGCCTGCGTACCTTCTCGGCTGGTGAATCCCGGCAGGTGCTCGGCATCACCGACGCTTACCATCTGCCCGCACAGCCCGGCGCCGGCTATTTGAAGAGCGATTCTTCGGATCCGTTGCGGTTCAACACCACCTACGTGTCCGGGACATACGTGCCGCCGGTCGCGGGCCGGACGACCGGCCCGACGGCCATGGCCGGGACGGTCGACCTGTTCACCGCCGCCACCATCGAGGTGGCCGCACCGAGCACGGAAGAGCAGCAACCGATCCCGGTCGAACTGCCCGATCTCAACGAACTCCTCGGTCAGGCGCCGTCCGCCGAACCCGAGCGGTCGCTGCTCCAGGTGGTGGTGGATCGGCTGACCGGACACGGCAGGCCCGCGCACCAGGTGTGGCTGCCGCCCCTCGATATCTCGCCGACCGTGGATCTGGTTCTGCCCGATCATGATTGGCGCTCTCAGGTCAACCAGAATGCCAATCTGTGGCTGCCGATCGGGATTGTCGACAAGCCGTACGAACAGAAACGCGATGTGCTCGCGATCGATCTGTCCGGCGCCCAGGGCAACGTCGCGGTGGTCGGCGGACCGCAGTCGGGCAAGTCGACCACCCTGCGCACCATCATTCTTTCCGCCGCCACCACGCACACTCCCGAACAGGTGCAGTTCTACTGCCTCGACTTCGGCGGTGGCACCCTGGCTGCCCTCACCGGGCTGCCACATGTCGGCTCCGCGGCCGGCCGGCTGGAAAGCGACCGGGTGCGGCGCACCGTCGCCGAACTCAGCATGCTGCTGCGCAGGCGTGAGGCCCGCTTCCTGGAACTCGGCATCGAGAACATGCGGGAATTCCGCAAGCGCAAGGCCGAATTCGCGCTGCTGACTCCGGAAGAGCGAGCCGCGCATCCGCTCGCCGCCGACGCGTTCGGCGATGTGTTCCTGGTGATCGACGGCTGGGCCGCCTTCCGGGAGGATTTCGACCTGATCGAGGGCCAGGTGCTCGCCCTCGCGGCCCGTGGGCTGTCCTACGGCATCCACCTCATGCTCGGTGCGAACCGGTGGGCCGAGATCCGGCCCAACGTGAAGGATCAGATCGGCACCAGGATCGAACTGCGCCTGGGCGACCCGTCCGACTCTGAGATGGATCGCCGTGCGGCGGTGAACGTTCCGATCAACCGTCCGGGCCGCGGCATGACCGGCGACAAGCTGCACATGCTGATCGCACTCCCCCGCCTGGACACCGACGTGAACCCGGAGACGCTTTCCGACGGCATCGTCGCCGCGAAGGCCGAACTCGCCGAGCTCTACGGCGATCGCCGGGCGCCCGGGGTACGGATGCTTCCTGGCGAACTCGACCGCGATCAGGTTTTGACCACCGCACGCGACCTGGATATGCGCCTGGACAACAAGCGGGTGCTGATCGGGTTGAGCGAATCGGAGCTGCTGCCGGTGGTGCTCGACTTCGAGGAGTCGCCGCATCTGCTGGTGTTCGCCGACGTCGGCTGCGGCAAGACCACGCTGCTGCGCAATATCGCGCAGGGCATCGTGGAGAACTCGCACCCGAACGAGGCGCGGGTGATCCTGGTCGACTACCGGCGCACCATGCTGGGTGCGATCGACGGGCAGCACCTGGCCGGGTACTCCACTTCGGCGCAGACGTCGATTCCCACGTTGAAGGAAGTTGCGGGATTCGTCTCGCAGCGGCTACCCGGCGCCGACATCACACCCGCGGAGCTGCGGGAGCGCAGCTGGTGGACGGGGCCTGAGGTATATGTGATCGTCGATGACTACGACATGGTGGCGTCGAACAATCCGCTGGTGCCGCTGCTGGATCTGCTGCCGCAGGCGCGGGATATCGGTTTGCATGTGATCATCGCGCGCCGGTCCGGTGGTGCGGCGCGGGCGCTCTACGATCCGGTGCTCGGGCCGATGAAGGATATGTCGGTGGACGGGATCTTGATGAGTACGCCGAAGGATGAAGGTGTGCTGCTCGGGGACGTGCGTCCGGCCCAGTATCCGCCTGGGCGTGGACTGTTGGTGTCAAGGACGCGGGGGCGGGATCTTATCCAGATCTGCCATCTGCCCCCGCCGAGCTGAGCGGAGGGGATGTTGCTCGGCGATGTACGCGCGAGCAACATCCGGCTGAGCGTGGGTTGTTGGTGTCGCGTGCCGTCCAGCGGGCGAGGCGGTCAGAAGAACGCTGCGGTGGCGTTCTCCTCGGTGCCGTCGAGATCGACTGCGGCGCGGCTCATTCCGTGAGCGAATTGCGACAGGGTGTGCGCCAGGTCGAATCCGCCTTGGAGCAGGTCGGTGCCGAGGTTCACGTAACCGGCCTCGCCATCGGCGAACGACTTGCCGTAGGAGTCGGTGCCCCACGGCGGGTTGGCGCTGCTGCCCGCGGTGACCGTGAATTCAGCGGTACTTCCGTTGTGCTGCAATGCGATCGGATCACCGAGCAGCGTCAGCGTGTCGGCGAGTACACGCACCGCACGGCCGACCGCGTCGGCCACGCTATCCATCACCACGGCGGCGGAATGCAGGTCGGTAGTCGAATCGATGGCGATACTCTGCTCCACCCGGACAACTCTGGCCAGGGCAGGCAGCGTGAGACAGGATTGCGGGCGACCGGCGCCGAAACACTATGCAAATTATGGGTTTCGCGCTTGAGCCGCACACCTTTCTGGTCTTCGTACACCGACTCGCCGCACTGACGCGCGTGCGTTTGTCAGAAGGATTGCGTCTAGCGGGGCTCACTGTCCTTGTTCTCGGAATCCTCAGGCTGCCAATCGGTTTCGGATCTCGGTGGTGTTCCCCACGCAGCCGGGCCGGGTGCCGATGGCGCGGCGTACGGTTCGATCGTCGGCTGGTGGTAGGAATCGAGTTTGGGGCGGGTCTTGGCACGCAGATCGGTGCCCTTGGGCTGGTAGTGGTCCGTCCCTGGACCGCCGGTGCCGTATTCCTTGCCGAGCTGCTCACTACGGAGCAGAGTCCGCTGCCACCAACTGTTCTCCGCGCCGATCGGGCGCACCGTCGGCTTGGCTTCGGCATCGGTGCTGCGGTTGATCACGTCCGGATGGACGCGCACCATGCGCAGGTCGTCGGCGCGATGCTGGGCGAGATCAGCCCTGCGTTGCGTTTCATCGGCGCGGGTCTGGAAGTCGTCGGCTCGGCGCTGATGCGCGTCGGCCCGCAGGCGCGCGGCGGCTTGCTCGAACTCGGCGCTCGCGTGTTCGACACGGGCGCGAGCCACCTGTAGTTCGACCCGCTCGACCTGCTGAGGATCGGCAGAGGCGTTCGCGCGCAACGCTTCCAGACGAGTTTCCGCGGTGCGCAACTGCTGCTGCGCCCGTTCGGTGTTCGTCCGTGCTTGCTCCGCGACGCCGTCTTCCGTTGCCGCCCTGGTTTGTTGCATGGTTGCCCGCCGCTGCACGGTGTCGGCACCTGCCTGCGCGCGATCCGCGGTCTGCTGGGCCGCATCGGACCGATGCTGCATGTCCTGAGCGCGGTCGGACATGCGGGAGCCCCACTGCGGCTGCCGGTCCGCCGATTCCGGCCCGTCCGGCGCCCCGAGCGCGCGAGCCCGCGGCGGGTTCTCGACGGATTCAGAAGGCTGAGCGCGCAATTGTGGCTGCGAAGCGCGCACCTGCCGCTGGTATTCCCGCAGGTTCGCCGCGTCCTGCCGATCGAGCTCGCGCAGCCTGCGCTGATGCTGCGGCGTCGACTCGACCGACCGGTCGACCGAAGGCCGCGCTACCGGTGCCGGTCGCGGGATGGGCTGGTCGCTCACCGACCCACCGACCGCCGCGGCCCGGCTCGCCGGGACATACACGTTCCCTTCGGCATCCAGCTGGAAATGCCGGAGGAAACCGGTGCGCGCCGCACTACCCGGCACGCGGTTCAGATGGAACAGGCCACGTGCACCTCCCGCCACCGCACCACGAAACGCACCACCCGACGCACCGAGACCGAACCCGCTCGCGGTAAACGCCCCCTGCCAGTTACCGCTGTTCATCGCCGACGCCATCGAACTACCGACCGTGCCGGCCGCACCGGCGAACGCACCGATCGCAGCTCCCCGACCCACATCCGCCGCACGACCGAGCTTGTTGGTGAGCCTGCCGATCGAAGCGTCGAACCCGATGCCACCCCAATGCCCAGCCGCCCGGCCGAACAACCCGCTGGCATAGGACGCACCAAACGAGAGCAGCGCCTCATTCCCGTTGAACTGCCGCCGAGTACCCGCAGCGATCTGACCACCCTGAATAGCCGCATCCACCAGCACCGCTTGCCCACCCGACACCGCGCCCTTCACCGCGTACGTAGCCAGATTCTTGACCACCAACTTCGTCCAAGCCTGCTGCCCCACAGCACCGAATGCCCGCAATATCACCTGCTCGATCCGCGCGATCACCAGATCCTCCACCCGCCGCAACCCCGATCGGGTTCCAGCGATCGCCGCAGCCTCCACAGCGGGCGCGGTCGGCGGAAACATCCACGCCCACAAGATCTCCACGGCCAGCATCGCGTAGGAGACGATCATCATCAGCTTCGCCGCCTGCACGGTGGTGCCGAAATCGAAAGCGGCGTTGCCGAGTTCGTCGTAGTCGGCCGCCAGCTTCGCCAGCGAGGCGTCG
This sequence comes from Nocardia ninae NBRC 108245, assembly GCF_007990755.1. Classification (GTDB taxonomy): domain Bacteria; phylum Actinomycetota; class Actinomycetes; order Mycobacteriales; family Mycobacteriaceae; genus Nocardia; species Nocardia ninae. The sequence goes on from NZ_BJXA01000005.1 coordinate 7,365, forward strand.
CCGTCGAGCAAGTCGGTGAACAACGCCGAGATGGTCTCGGCACCTGCGCCGTCGGTGTACGCACCGCTGGCTTTCCGTCGCACCTGAGTCAGCGGGTCAATTTGTGCGGCAAGCGATTTCGACGCTTCGCTCCAGGCGCGACCGATGGCGAAGAGCAGGTCCTCGTTGGCGGCGGGCAGGTCGACGCCGACCACCCAGCCCAGCCATTTCAGATCCTGCGGGATCTCGATCATCGCGAAGGTCAGCGACCGAATGCTGTTGGGTCGAAGAAGTCGACGGTCGAGTGGTGGGAATCGGGAGGAGCTTGCTCTGGAGAGCCGTCCCTAGCCGAGGAAAACTGTGGCCCGGCTGCTGCTTGGGTGGCGGAAGGACTTTGCTGCACAGGATCTTCCGTGGCGAACTCCCACGGTGGAGCGATCTTGTCCGAACCATACGCGGATCGAGCCCCCGGTCCCATCGACGACAACATGTTGAACTGATTGAGGTGCCGCAGCGAAACCGTGACTCCATCCGGGAACGGGTGGCCGGGCTGCCACGAGTTCGAGTCGATCAGCCGCATTCCTGTGACCCGGCCCGTTGTCTCTTCGGCCACCACGTCCGCCACAAAATATGCGTGCCCGTGCGACAGACCGGTGTCGGGATGCACAGACGCGCCCCCCGGCAGTCGACGGGTGGTCATGATCACCATGTCGCCGCGCCGCAGCATATTCGCGATCCGGTCGGCCACCCAGCGTGTCAATACCGAATCAACGAGCGGCGCAACCGAATCCCACCGCGTCATCTCCGCGTGCAGCAGATCCAACTGTGGCTCGAGCTGCTGGCAGCGCTCTGCGCCGAGCGTGTCCTTCAAGAACGTGCGAAAACCGGTCGCTGTGCGTGGATCGCGGGTCTTACGCCACTGGGCGAACGTAGGCCCGGTATCACCAGGGGGTAGGCCGAGTTTCGCAATCCTGTCGTATTCCGCGCGGGCCACGTCCCTCTTGCTGGGATCGCCCCAGTTTTCCAGATTGTCGTGCCACTCGCGAACCAAGTCCAGCAACTCATGGGCGGCCGCATGGTTACCACCCATCAATTGCGCCAAGTCATCCGGGCCCAACATGAGCGGATGCGCGAACACTGAGTCGTCCACCGCACGTATCGCCAGGGTCCGCCCCGCCGCACCGGGCGAATCGACCGGCCACAGCGAGCGCGCGGTATCGCCGGGATACATCAAACCGCTGATTCCCGCGTATCCCTTGTTCCCACCGCGATAGAGCGCCCAGGCCTTCTCGATCACCGCTGGCCACAACGGCTGCCCGTCGGCATGCGCCGCGTAGGCTATCTTCCCCTCATAGGCATAGAACCGCCGATCGACCGGCACCCACACCTCACGCCGAATCGGGTCGATCGACGCCGGGTCGCCGGTCGCCGAGATGGCCCGCCCATCGTCCTGCTCGATGAACCGCACCTCCAGATCACCATCGGCACGGAAACGGATCATCTGACGCACCCATTCAGGATGCTGAGCCGCCAAGCCGATGAGATCGGCGAGCAGGTAGCACGTGCCGACCTCGCCCTGCTTCACATCCGAGGCACGCGGCATATCATCGAGCCCGAACAGCGGGCCGGAAACACGCTGCACGTGCGGGACCCGCACACCGGCGTCCACCAGCAATTTGCGGTCGACCTGATGCCATACGTTCCCGTCGCCCGGTTCACGCACCGAAACCCGGGCTGGGTCGGCCTCGTCCACGCGTACCGCGACCGTGGTTCCTCCTGCCAACGTCACGGTTCGGCCGGCCGCCACGAACGTGACCGTCTTGCCTTCGGAGATCGGCATAGCCGCCGCGGGAACGCGTTCCCTTGCTCGCGCCGCATCCACCACCGGGACCGGCGCCGGAGCGAACGCGACGGTCGCTTCCTCGTAGCTGAGGTGCTCGAGGTCCGCGTCAACCCTGAGGCCGATGGGCTGAGCACGCAGGTATCTCAGCGCCGCGGCGTTCAAATCCGTCAGATCTATATCCGTAGGTGCGTCCGCATAGTCGTATTCGCCACCCCAATCGACCAGGACCCGCAGCACCCCGGCACGTACCTCGATCTCTGCCGCAGCAGCGGCGGGGGCGCCGCCGAGCAGCGACGCGTGGGTGACGTCCTGGCTGCGGCCGTATCGACGCTGCTGTTCCTTCGTGAGCGCGTACATATTGCCGTACACGTCCATCACCATCGTGGCGCGCCGCTCCGGTACGTGCGGATCGCTCTGCAACGCCGCGAAGTCGCGCGTGCTTCCCGAACCCTGTTCAGCGGCCCACACGGTGTCGAATATCGCACCGTCCGCCGAGTACAACCGGCCGTCCGGTCCCACCACGATCCGGAACTTCTCGCGATCGGCGATCGAGATCGGCTCGTAGTCCTCATCCGGCTCCATAGGCTTCCCGTCAACCGGCCGCACGCCGTCGAAGGACAGCCGCTCGGCCGCTGTCCTGCGCTCCGGTACCCGAATATCTGTGCCCGTGAACACCGCCCGCCGTTCCGTCACCGATCCCGTGTCCGCCGCCACGAACTGTTCGCGGAGGTACTCCCAGCCTTCGGGCAACGACAGTGACGAACCCTCGCCGCCATCATCAACCACCGACATCGATGTTGCGGAAACATCGGGTCGTGTCGCACGGGGAATCGGTGGCGGTCCGGCCGAGGTAACAGGTCCGGCACCCGCCGTCGGTGTCGCGCGTACCTCATATGCTGATTCATCTGATTCATCGGGCAAGTCATAATCGTAGTCGTGCAACTCATCCGAGTCGTCGACAGTATCGGGTGCACTTCCCGTCCCAGCGTTCTCTCTCTTGTTGCCATGGAAAAATAGAGTGCCCGGGCCGGAAGAACCGATGCGGCCGAATAGATTGAGATGATTCAACGGGACGGAAATCTCCCCGGAGTTCGGATCACGCACGACTACCTCTGTAGGCGCTGCGGGTGTCTCGTTTTCCGCATCAGCGCGGACGACCCGAATAACAGCGTACGAATGCTCCGACACTAGATTGAGAGGATTGCCAGCGTCGGCTTGATCCTCATTTTTAGTCGCCAGATTGACGGTGTCGCCGCGTCGGAGCAGCGACTCGATGTGATCTGCCAGCACTATCGCGAGCCGCACATCAGCCAATGCAGCGTTTGCTTCCCATGCGGCAAGTTGCTCGATCAGTCTATTCGCGGGTATCTGCCACTGGGCTACGAGAAAATTTTCGAACTCGACGGGATCGTCGGGGGTGTCCTCAGTTCCAGCATTCTCTATCGCCTGTATGGCCGCGACCATCTCTCCGAAGGTTACCGTATTCCCGTAATCCTCATCAATAGCCTGGACAAGATCCGCGCGCTCCATGTTCAGCAAATCCTGCGGAGCCATATTGGATTCCACTATCACCGCCGTCGATACACTCGATGCCGACGTAGACAACCGCGCTGCCACCTGATCAGCCGAGACAGAAGCAGTCGAACCCAGCCAATCCGCAACCATTCGAGCGAATCCAGAAGGGTATACCCCCGGATCTTCTCCAGCTTGTTCAGGAATACCTTCGGTCAGCCGGGTCAACAGGTCCAGATCCATCTGGAACACCGAGCCCAACGACAAGTCCACACTACGCGTCGGCTGCACACGGCCCGCGAAGCCGGGCATCTGCGGGGGGCGCAGCTGCCCAGCGGCGTTGCCGGGCATCCCACCATCAATGCCATGGTAACCCTGTGCCGCACCACGGAATACAGCCCAAGCCTTTTCGATCACGGCAGGCCACAGTGGCCCGAGCTCTTCCTGTGCCGCGTACAGCATCCCGCCCGCAGACTTCCGGTAGAAGTTGTCGTCGACCTTGACCCACACCCACCGATTTTCCGCTGCTTCATAGAACCGCACGCTGAATGTTCGCACCGGCGCCGCCGTACCCTCGCGAATTTCTTCGGTCTCGCGGATCATATCGACGATCAGGTCGGGATTACGAGCAGCCAATCCGATCAGATTCGACAACAGATAGCAGTCCCCTACCATGCCTTGCGTGACATCATCAGGTCTCGGCAGACCGTTGAAAAGGGGGCCTGTAGCTCTACCGATTTCTACATCGAATACATCGGTGGCGTCGACTGTCAGCCACTCGCCAGCGGGTAGGAGCAGATCGACCATGCCCTGCTCGAGCGTATTGATTCTGGCGGCGACGTTGGGTCCGTCCAACCGCACGAACTGATTGTTTTCATCGACGCAAACCAGCCCGGTAGTTCTCGGACGCCAGCCCGCCCGGTCCGGAACGTGTTCGAAGGCCTCCCTCGCCACAGCTTCGGGAATATCGATAACCACATTGCGAGAATTCTTCAGTCGACGAATCGGCAATTCACCGTCCATGCGCCTACCGGCGAGGGTAAGTATGGAACTGCCGGTGATAGCCCGTAGTTTACGGTTCGCGTCCCGCACCATCAGGATTCTTGTCGGTAGCTCGATGGAAGCAGCCGGCATAGTGATTTCCAGCTCCAGCGGCGGTGCATCCGCCGAACCGGTAGGTGAGTGAACCGCTGACGATTCCGGCGAACCCGCGGCCGGCAGCACCGCCGCCGTGAACGCTGCGGCCTCGGTTGCGGGCCCCACCAGCAGATTCACCAAATCTTCGCCGAGCAGAAGAGCATCCTCGGCATCGGCAGCAACGTCCGCGCCGCCCCGCATCGAACGCTCGATCCAGCCGGCCAGATCGCCCGGGACATGCTCGAAGTCCACGGTATCCACGACTGAACCACCGCGCCCGTGCACCGCCACCCAATAGTGCGCGCCCCCATCGGCGCGGTTCAACATGAACGTATTCAGTTGCTGCTGCGGCGACCCGAAATGTAGGTGCGTCACACCACCATCCGAGTGATATACATCCAGGTTCAATGCCAACGCGGCAGCCGCCGACGGCAGCAACAAATCAGCGGCATCGTTGTTCCAGGTCCCCTCCTCCAGCAACTCCGTCAACTGCTGCGCGAACTGGGCACGGCGCTCCACCACCGGCTCCGAAGTTTTGGATCCACCGATAGACGCATCCAGGCGAGCCAGCATCACCCGGACGACTCCGTCTCGGAAATCCCTGTGCGCGTTCCGATCAGCCACACCGACACCAACCGCCCGCGCCAACGCCTCCCACAAGCAATTCCCCGTGCCAGGCTGCGACTCCCACACGCCATCCGCACCCGGCGCACGAACGCCGGCGATCTCTGCACGCACCGGCAGCAGCTGCGCCTTGATCAACCACTTCACCCGGCTGTGGTACCGATCTCCCGATTCCGGCAGGACGGTGCGAGGGTTCTCCACTACCTCGGTGATCACATACCGCATACCTGGCGGAAGCAGATACTCCCGGTCCCCCGCCTCGGTACTGGCGGCACCGATCCAGATACCGGGCGTACCGGCCGGCAGTTCCAGCTCCAGCTGGTAACGAAGGCTCCGGTACATGTTCGGTGCCGCGACACCGATGCTCGTCGACATAGCCGCCGGCTCGACCTGTATCGAGCCGATCAGGTTGCTGAGATCTGCTGGGCTGACCGGATTTCCGTTCGTCCCACGCAGATGAGCGATCGTTCCGACACCACGCACCACCCGGACCGGCTCCGGCAGCGCCTGGCGGTGCAGGCCCGTGACGAAGGTATCGATGTACGTGGCGATCTGCTCGTAGGTCACGTGTGCGCGTCCGTCAGTCATCGCGCCCATATCCGCGGAGAGCTTTTGATAGCTCATCGAGTTTCGCTCGAACTCTCGCAGCCTGATTCTCAGGGCTGCCGGATCGCCGCTGCCGAGGAGGTGGTCGTACACATCAGCCTGCGGCCCCGCTGGCAATTCCGCTCGTAGCGCATGGATTTCGTCCGCCGAGGGCAGGTCGGCCATGATGCCGTCTTTGAACGAGATCGTGTAATCCCGCTCGTAGTCGTCACGCAACGTCCGGAAGAGCTGCTCGGGATCGTCGGCCCGCATGAAGTGGACGACCCCGTCGTAATTCGCGTAGTTCCGGATGGCGTCGTACTCGGCGGGATGCTCATCCCGCAGCTTGTCGCGCACCGGCCCGAGCAAGACCTCAGCGTAGTGTTCGGCCTCCGCATCGGAAATGAAAACCTTTGCCACGGTTATCGATTCGCCATCTCCCGCGCCGCGCAGCCGAACAGAGTTCGTTTCGGCCACGGCAGAACTGCCTGAAGACTGAATCGATTCGTGCTCCCCGGGGAACGGAGGCGGTGGCGGGTCGGGCAGCCTCAGTTGAACGTTGTTGGCCTCCAACCAGGTAATGCTCATCCACACGGGGCGGCGCTGGCCGGGGAACAGCACCGCGAACTCCTCGATACCGGAGTCCTCATTCGGTCGCTGTCCGCCAGTCCAGGTGATCGGTGCTCCGGTAGGCGCCCCGTGGTCTACTCGAAGCTCCGCCGCCAGGCGGGCATGGTGTGCGGCAGCTCGAGCCTGTGCGGCGAGAATCATATGCGGCCACAGGGCATGGTCATCGCTCAGTCTGCCGTGCCAGTTGCCGGTGCGGCTGACCTGTACCCACCGTGGCCTGCCGTCGACCACCAGGCGCACGTCGACCGCGCCGGGCTCATCCGGAGCCTCGCGGACCATGATCCGGATGAAGTCGGGGTCGAGAGCGACGAGTTCGCGGAGCTGGGCGATCGCCCGCGGGTCTACTTCTTCCGGCATGAGGTCGAAGGCCCGCAGGTGGCCGACGTGTGGGCCGCTCTGCGGCCAGAGGCGACCATCGAGCGTTCTGGGGAACCGGAGACCGAGTTCGGCGATCACCGTGCGATCGACTGTGATGGTCTCGCCGTCGACCCGCTGCAGCCGGACCTGGGCCCCGGGACCTGCTGTGATCTCGACGGTTTCGCCGTCTCGCAGCGTCACAGTGCCGTCCGCCGCAGCGATCGTGACCGGGCGCCGGAGATACGCCGACGAATCGGCGACCGGCGCGAACCCGGCCTGGGCGAGCAGACTCGCGTCGACCCAGCCATGACCGTTGCTTCCTGCGATCCAGATCCACTGATCGGTGTTCCCTGGCCGGTGGTCGTCGTCGTACAGGCGGGACAACGAACCGTCCTGGAATGGGCGAATCGGCATCCCCCGATCGGTGACCAGCTGGGGCGCGGGCAGCGTGATGCGCTGTCCGGCCTGCGAACGCACGATCGCCTCGCCGTTCGCCACGGTCAGCGCAGTCAGGTGCAGCGGACCGGCGGGCAGCAACCCCGAGTGCAGCGGTGGCCCGGACTCACCCAACCGATCCTGGGCGACTTGCGAATGCTCCGGTAACGGCTCGACAGGAGGGAGGAACAATCCCCGATTCTCCAGCTCGCTCCAACTCAACCAGATGGTCGGCTGATTCGGGTTGTCGACCCGGATCTCGAACTGCTCGACATCGTTGACCTCGCGACTCTCGCCGGTCCAATCCGCCCGCTGGGGTCCGCGGGGCCGGGCGGCGACCGCCGCTTCGGTATGCATGTCCGCCTGCGCGGCCGCCATGTTGAGCAGCAACGGCCAGATCGGGTCGGCAGCCGGCCGATCAGTGTCCCATGGGAAGGAACGGTCGAGTCGGATCCACCGAGCCCGCTCCTCCACCAGCATGCGGACATCGACAGTGCCGTCGTTGTTCTCGCGAAACATGTCGCGGAGGAATTGGGGATGGTCCTCGGCCAGCAGGCGCAATTGGTCGTAGAGGGGTCCGGGCACAAATCCCGCCAAGTCCGCGACCTGAGGACCCGACTCCGCCCAGAGCGGACCGGGTAGTGGCGTCGGAGGAGACACTCCGAGCGCCGCCGCCGCCGCGTCTTCGTGCACCCATTCCCATTGATCCGACAGACGCAGAGCCACCAGCCCTTCGGATCCTTCCGGCGGCCGGCGGGTCGGATCGAATTCGAAAGTCTCGTTGTCGAACACAATTACGTCATCATCGATTCCAGGTACGAGAACGCCGCGGCGGAAGTTATGGCCGTCGGCACCTTGCAGGAACCCGGCGTCGAGCAGATCGTGTTCCCAGACCCACCCAGAATCGTCGGCGCCAAATATCCGGTACCTGGTTCCGTCACGATCGCTGTAGCGATTCCACCGGAGATTGTCGAAGTCGAAAATGCCATCCTCGGCCGGCAGTATCAACTCACCGCGATCGGTGTACAAAGGGATCTCCGGCAGCCTGATACGCCAGGGGAGAATGGATAGCGGATCATCACGCATACTCGATACGAAGGAAGCCAGCGGAATCGGGCCGTACGGTAGCGAGTGATCGAACCCATTCGAACCATCCGAGGAGGCCACGGCCGATCCTCCGTTGTCGCTGAACTCCGCTTCATCGTGCTGAAGCGAGTCGGGCTGTCCGTCGGACGTCTCCGACGGGACCGCATCGTCGAATTCCGGTATGCGGGAATCGCTCACGGGAACTGATTCGGTCTCGCTCAAAAGCTGCGACCGCACCGAGGTACGACTGGAGGACGCACCCGACCTCGATTCCGGGGAGCTCCAATTCGCGGGATCGTCGTCGACCGGATTCGTCGACGGCGTTGCGACGGGCCACCTTGCGAATGAATCCGCAGCGGGCAGCTCCCCGGGTGGGTCGAGAGCCGCACTCCGCGTGGCGATCTCCGCGTCGCCCACAGCGCGCGATGCGAGCAGGATGGCAGGCCAGATAGGCGCGCGGCCGCCGGGTGGCCATGGTAGGTCGGTGCTGCGGGACAGCCGCATCCACTGTGGGTGGGCTCCCGCACGGAGGTCGACATCGATACTGCCGTGCGCGTTTTCGTGCAGGCGCCGCATGATGTCGTCCGGCGAATTCGCGACCTGGTTCCTCAGCTCCGCAACCCACCGAGTGTTGGGAAGATGGTCCAGATCCTCCACTTCTGGACCGAATTGCGTCCACAGCACACCTGACAGCTCAGTCGGCCGTACCAATCCGAGCTGGTTCGCGGCATCGTCGGTCACCAACAGTTCGTCGGCGTCGTGGTGCAGCCGCAGCAGCGCTGTTCCGTCTTCTGCCACAACAGGATCCGCGTCGATGTAGAAACGGTCGGTATCGACGAGCTCGATCCGGCGCGGCCCGCCACTCGCATCGATGCCGTCGATCTCGGTGACACGGAGCAACCGTCCCGTCGACCGCTGCCACCGGTATCCGTGCTCACGTAAGGTGTCGGCACGCACCCAGCCGCTTCCTTGCACGCCGGTCACCCACATCCAGTCGTCCTGGCCGTGTCTGCGACGCATGGCCGGAGCGTCCGCATGGATCAGGTACTCGCCGGGCGGAGGGGTGATTCGAGCGTCGCTGTGGGTGCGCAGATCCGGCGTCGCCCGCTGGAACCGGGCACCGAGACTATCGACGGTCCGATCCACCTCCCGGTCGTTTACCGCATCGAATGCCACCAGCCGGATGTCCACCGCCAACTCGAGACCGGTAGCCCCCACCAACTGTGCGAGGCCGCTGTCGTTCATCTCGGAGGTGATCGGATATTCGCCACCGCGATCAGCGAGCAGCGAAATGATGCCGTCCCGCGCTTCGATTTCCATAGCGAAGGTCGCGGGCCCGCCGCCGAGTAGCGCCGCGTGGGTGACCAACCGATCCGGGTCGTCGATCCGGCGCTCCGCGTAGAGATTGCCGGCGCGGTCCATGACCAGGATCGCGCGGTGGGTCCCTGTGTCGAAAAGACTTCCGTCGCTCGCACGGTGCAGGCGATGGTCCGAGCCGACAACGAGCCGCCGCTGCTCGATCTGATAGTCCGACAGTGCGTCGTGTGATGCATTCGGCAACACCGAGTCCAGCGCGAGAATTTCGACGTCAAGAGTGGGCGCTCGGGTATCGCTGATCGACGCGACCGTCCGATCGTCTGATAGCGCCACATCGGCGGCGAGCGCGATCGGACCGCTCGCGAGAGCGATCCCCTCTGCTGTCACCGGCGCAGCGGGAACTTCGTTCCCGGCCGAGACCATCGACCGCGTGTCTACAGGCGCCGGGTCCTCGGTGGAATCTGCGGCCAGAAACCGGAAATCGGGGGGCAACACAATCGGATTCGACCCGTTCAGCAAATATCCCAGGGCGCCGTCGGTGAGCCCGGCCGCTGTCACGTACTCCCCACCCTGATCAACCACGACGGATAGCACGCCGTTGCGCACTTCGATCTCCGCGGCCGCCGCCGCGCGACCACCGTTCAACAGCGATGCGTGGGTGATCCGTGGATCTACTTGCTGGGCTTCGGCGATCGCATAGATATTGCCGAAGATGTCGAGCACCATCGGCGCGCGCCGGATCGCCGGATTCTGGTCGCGTCCCTGGGTATCGACGTCGACCGCACCCATCCGCGCACCCGACGTCGTATCGAACAGCGAGCCGTCCTGCGCGCGGTACAGCAGCCCGTCTGGGCCGACCACAATCCGGTGCGAAGCCCGCACTTCCTCGCTCAGTCGGTGGAAATGAGCGGCGCCCGGCAGCGGCGCCACGACCAATCCTGCGCCGATCGTGCTCGGCGGCGGAACCGGCTCGCCAGTGCCCACCAGTACCGGGTGACTCGTCTCAGGCAACACGACTGACTGGTCTGCCCCGGGCACGGAAGCTACGACCGGCTCATCCGCGGCCGTCACGGACGCCACCGACGACTCATCCGCCGACGCCACAATCGGCTCATCCACCTCGGGCACCGGTCCCACCACCGATTCATCCACCGGCGCCACATACCGCTCATCTATCACGGTGACAGGCCGGTGCTCCGCATACACCGTTGTGGCCGTGCGGTTTTCGGTGATCACCGGGCTCTCGACGCGGGGAGCCGGATTTCCTCCGAAGCGCCGCAAGAAGCCCCGGGTCCACCTGCTGTGCCTTCGCCACCATCCAGCGGGCCGAGTGGCCGACGGGCTGACGGACCGTCGACGCCGTCGCAGCGTCCGGCTCAGCCCGCTGACGAAATCACCGACCACGTCACGGGTCCGCCGCCGCTCGGGCCTGGCTTGCTGCCCGGCCACCGGTTGGGCGGGCACGTCGGTTGCCTGGCCGGGCACCAACGCTGACGGCAGGTCCGGCTGCCTCGACGAGCCGGGCCGCCCGAAGAGATCGCGCGCCGACGGCCGCGTACCCGCCACCGCGGACGACGGTGCGACCGGCGTGCCGAACGCGGACAACGTACCGGAGCCGGCCGAGGCGATGGAATTGAACTGATTGAGTTCGTTGAGCGGTATCCGTTGTTCGCTGCCATCATGTGGGTTGACAACCATCACCGCAGTAGGACTTTCGCGCGAACCACCGGCGCGCTCGACTCTGCTGACGGAATAGGCGTGGTTCGGAGCCAACCTGGTCGTCGGCTGATTGGCACTGGCGAGTTGCACCTTGGTGATGAGGGTCACGGTATCGCCGCGTGCGATCAGCCGCTCGATTCGCTGGGCCAGCCACACCGCGAGTACGGGCGGCTTCGCTTGACCTCCCGGCAGGACACTGTCGGGCAATGTGGCGTTCGACTCCCAGGAATCCAGCTGCTGCTGGAGCGCGTCGCGCGACGCCGTCCAGCGCTCACTGAGATACACCAGGAATGCGGCGGTGTCGCTCGCGTTATCCCGGGTCTGCCAGCGCTTACGGGCCTCGAGCACCGCATCGACCACTCCGGCACCACCCAACCGCGCGGCTAGACCCGCACGATCCATCGTGTCGAGGTCCTCTGGCACAGGCTGCGACGGATCGCTCAGGACCTTGTGCACTCCCTCGAAAGCGTCGAGCACTGCCTTCGCCAAGAAGACGCCGAATCTGCCGTTCGTGTATTCGACAGCGCGTCGCGGCGCTGCGAGGTGTCGGCTCTCCCAACTCAGCACCATCCGGGCGAATCCCTGACTACCGACAACATCGGCCAGAGTGTCCTGATCCACGTGGAATGGGTGTTCGAATAGCAGCGCATCCACCGCGCGCGTCGGCTGCGACCGCCCAGCACCGCCCGGCATCCTCGGCGGACGCAGCATCTCGACCGTGTCCCCCGAATGCCAACCACCGTTGATCCCCTGATAACCCGCTGCTGGGTTGCGGAAGAGCGCCCACGCCTTCTCGATCACCGCAGGCCACAACGGCTGCGCCGGATCGTGTACCGCATACAGCATCTGCCCGGCGGCGTTGGCGTAGAAGGTGTCGTCGACCCGCACCCAGACCCAGCTGTTCGCCACAGGATCGAAAAAGCGCACGTCGAACAAACGCTGCCCCGGGCCCCCCTTCATCGGCTTGATCATGTCCTGCAGCAGACTTGGTTTCGTGGCCGCCAGACCGATCAGATTCGCCATCAGATAGCACGTGCCCAGCTGGCCCTGGCGAACATCGTCTGGCATCGGCACACCGGAACTGCCGAATAGGGGCCCGGTTGCCGTGAGTTGTCGAACGTCGAGCTTATCGGGTTCGCCGACCCCGAGCCAGCCGGCTCCCGTGGCTGCCCCGCCGCCCTCGACGTACAGAAGCATCCCATCGTCCATGGTGGCGCGGACGGGGAAAGTGGGACCAATCAGGTTTTTCGCGGCACCCGCCGCGTCCACGAAGAACACTCCGGTTCCGGTTGGGCGCAACACGACTGAGCCGTCGGTCTGTTTCTCCTCCCGGAACGCCGCCTCGACCAAAACTTTGTCGATCTCGGTCGAACTGCCATCCGGCAGCAGGACAGCGACCTCATGGTCTACGAGCTGATCCAGCACCCGCAGCGAATCCGACAAGCCTACGTACCTGAGTCGCCACCGGGCGTCCTTCACGAGGAGCCCGGTGTCCGAGCCGAGGACCTCCGCCTGCGTCGACGGCATCGCCGGGACCAGTGTGTCCGGCGGGATGAGCTCCGAACCGCTCGGCGCACGAACCGCCGCCCGCTCGAACGCCGCCCGCTCCGCCGCTGGCGCGACCGTATCGGGGAATAGCGAAGGCAGTTCCTCGCCGGTCATCTCATCGAAGATGTCGGGAGCTTCGGGCTGCGAATACACCGACCGCACCGACTCCACCGAGTCCACCGACCGCACCGAGTCCACCGACTCCACCGACTCCACCGACCGCACCGACCGCACCGACTCCACCGATCGCACCGAGGAGCGACGCCCGAGTTGGAACTGTGCGATCGGATCCGGGGTGTCCCAGCTCAGCGATTCGTCATCCCCCATCGGTAGCGATCCTGGCGGCTGCACGCGTCGCGCAAGGAACCTGCTGGTGCCATTGAAGTGTGCTCCACCGACCCGCAGCAGAGTTGCCTCACGCGCCGTCCCGTTTTCGACCGCCCCATAGGATTCGATGTGCAGAGTCTCGGTGACGACACGCAGCGCGATCCCGTGCGCCGCGAGCACGTCGCCCAATACCCGTGGGACCAATTCGGCAAGGTCGGAGGCCCACCCATCCGGTGTCCGCAGTAGTTCGACATAGGCGTCGGCGTCGCCGACTATCCAGTCTCGGTACTGCGCACGAAGATTCGGGTCGGCCAACCTGTGGACCACTGCGGCCACCAGGCGCGCGACGCTGTTCAGCTGCTCCGGCAGGCCACTCACTGTTTCCAGCACCGCGCGATAGAGGCAGAACCCGGTAGGCGGCACCGCGACCTCAGCCAAGCTGTGGTCGTACAGATACCGGAGCTGTGCCTCGTTCGCGAGCGGTGTCGCCTCGACATGGATTGCGGGAGCGGTCGATTCATTCGGATCGAACGTCAGCAAATACACCGGCGCGGTGGTTGTGCCCTTGCGAACGGCCTCGAGTCTGGCAGTGAGTTCCGCGTCCACCAACTCGAGCATCGCCGCCTCCGCGTACTGCCCGAGCGATGATGCTGGCTCGGCGACAACTGTCCGCGCTGCCGCTTCCAGCCCTGCCCGGTTGAGTGCGTTTCGCACCGCAGGCGGAATTTCGGCGGAGTTGCGCAAACGGGGAAAATCGCTGACCAGTCGGCGCTGGTACTCCGGCGACAGAGCGGAGAAGTTCAGACTGCTCCACCACTGGCGGCCGTGCTCGTTCCACCAGTCCGCCAACTTCTGGGCTTGGTCGGGAAGCAGTGGCGCGGTGCCTGTTTCCTCGATTTCGGCTGGGAAACGGGGCGGCACAATTCGGTCGTTCTCGTCGACCGGATCGGGGTGCGCCCAGATATCCAGCTTGTGAGACGGTCGCACCTGCCCGGCCGCGAGCGACTCCCGCCATTTTCCGAGGTCACGCTCCTGTGCTTCCAGTCGGAGACCGTCCGACCGCAATTGCTGCCGCATCTGCTCGGTAGCCGCACGCGGTAGCCGTTCACGCACAGCTCTGCGCCGCGCGGTCACCCAGAACTGTCTTCTATCGACCTCGGCGCGTTGCCTTTCCACTTCGCCGACTCGTTCGCGCACCGGACCATTCAGACCTGAATGGGTGGGGTCGAATCCTCTTCGCTTGAACGAACGCGCAGGCTCGAGACCTCGGCTCCGGAGGAGGTCGAGAGCATAGTCGTTCATCTGTGGGGTCGGCCGGTAGTGCCCGCTGTGGTCGGTCAGCACCGTGAGACGGCCGTTGCGTACTACGAGATAGCCTGCGGCGGTGACGGTTCGCCCGCCGAGGAAGGAGGAATGGAAGGTCACTGCCGAGGACGTGCCCGAGTACAGATTGCCGAACTCGTCCATCACGAACTTCGAACCCCACGGCGCATGGAACGGCGCACCGTCGCGCGCCTGATACAACCTGCCGCCCGGGCCGATGAACAGCCGATGCTGTTCGCGTTCTGCCGGAGTCATGTAATGGGTCGGTGTAGTGAAGAGGAACGGCTCGATCTCGAGCTTGCTGCGCTCGATAACGGTCGATTCATCCACCTGCCATCTCGCCAGGACGTTGGCCACGGTCCGGTCGGCCCAGCCGAGCTGGGTCATGGCGTGGATCATGGTTGATTCGGCTAGCTCCTGCCTCCGCAGGAGATCGATCACACCAGAGTCGGCCCCGAGCGCTGTCAGGAACTCGATCGCGTTCAATTCGGTCAGGCCGAGACTCGCCAGGAAGTCTCCGACCTTCGATTCAGCGAGGTCGAGCGTCGTCAGGAAGCGCAGTGGCCGGGTCTCGCCGGTGTAGTTCCTGCCGAGCACTGCGCCGTCCAGCAGCGGTACCTGCCGGGACGCCAAGACGCGATCGAACGGGGGTAAAATCTGCCCCGGCGCCACCGCACCAGGTATAGGCGCCGCCGTAGGCGCTATCGGACGCACTGCGGCCCATAGTGAACCGTCGACATTTATTCCGATTTCGTAGTGATCACTCGGCGACTGTCGCAACTGCACGGTCGGGCGGAGGGGGTTGTCCGAGGAACTGATGACGGATCCATTGGCCTCGTGCAGAACGAGATTCGCATGGAAGTGATCCGCCGCGAGGGTCAGGAATTCTTGCTTCGTAAGCCCACCCCCGAGCTCGAAATACGCGTCGAAATCGATTCCGAAATCCCACAGACTCGCTATCGTGTGCTGCAAGTGGTCATCGACCTCCCGCCAGAACCAGTCGTCGAACGACCGCCGAAGTCCTTCTTCCCACAGTCGGGTATGCGGGATCGTCACCGGATCGGCTGACAAGGCCGCGTCGTAGTTCTGTTGACGAGCATCCTCCCGCGCCCTGTCGAGCTTCAGCTGTTCAGGTACGAATGCTTGGCGATAGTGGCCGAAACCTTCCAGGAGCTGGCCCGCCAGAACGGCGCGCAGGGCGCGCGAGTCGCCGACGTTGAAGGTCCGTGCGAGCGCGGTACACAGCGGGTCCCTGGCACCGGGCACGGCAAGCCAATCCGGTGGCACAGACTGGGAATTCGAGACAAACGGAACCGAATGCACCGCGATCTGCGGCGGTGCACTCGCCGACACGACATTCACCGGTTGCGCCGGCGCGATGGGGAGTTGCGATTCACTCTCCTCGGTGAGCCAGCGCACCTGTCTGAATGCCGCGACCATCTTCTGGTCCAGCACAGCGCGATAGTCCGGCTGCATCAGGGGGCCTACTCCGAAAACTCTGCCCAGATAGTTCGCCACGGTGCCGTGGTTGATCTCCTCGGCATTCCCCAACGCCCGTATCCGAAGCGGACCACTGATAAATGCAGCGTCTTGCACCAATGCCGGGTCGTGACCCCGCATCGTCGCCATCTCACGAAGTTGCGAGATGACCTCGGGAACTGCATCGAACCCTTTGCCGTGCAAGGTGTCCAGCATCGAGCGATATTTGCCTTCGAGCGGTGTGAGGCCGCCGTGGGAGATCTCGTAGTAGTTCAACCACCTCAGCAGCGCCGCCAGCTTCGGGCGGTCCGCCACAATCGCGGTCCAGTCCTCCTCGTGGTAATTGGACAATATTTTCTCGGGAATCGCCGTAATCAGGTCGGCCAGGTACCGAGATCTCGGTGCCGCCACGATGAAGTGATTGCCGAACCACCCCCAGTCGTACCGATCATCGACAGCTCGCTGAATGCGCTCCGACGGCGGAAGCCCTTGGTAACTCGCGTGGTTCACCGCCTGGTGGTCCCGGATCAGCGGGCCGAACATCGGCAGGTCGTCCTCGTGCATGTACATCGGGCCGAGGTCGGCGAGGTCGACCGGGCCCGGTGCGAGGTCGACGTCGGCATACACCCCACCTCGGTCGTGCAGCACCGCGTAGCGCGCGATGTCCGAGCTCAGGTTGAATGCGCCTGTCTGCAGGGTCAATTCGAACGCGGCCGCCAGTTCCTGACCACCGACAGCTCCGACGAAATCCGCTAGATGATCTGCGACGTGGAGCGTGTCGTCCATGACGTCCGCGAGCTCCGGGTCGGCCAGCAGCTGCGTTCGCACCTGGTCGTAGCCGCGCTGTGTCCACAGCGTCAATTGCCAGTCCGAACCTGCGGCGGACCGCACCCACTCTTTGACATTTGCCAAGGCGAACGCGCTGAGCGCACCACCGAACCAGACGAAGTTCAGTTCCTTGGGCACCTCGTGGACCGCAATCTCCGCGGCTGCGCCCGAATATTGCGCCAACTGCGCCATTTCGTCATGCAGCCACAGCAGCCCTGCTTGCTCGAGCCTGCCGATCAGCAGCCGAGCGGGTGCGAGGGGTCCGCTCGCGCTGAGGCGCTCGAGTTCTTCTCTCAATACCGAGACTGTGACACCGCGGCCATGCACGGCTCCGATGATCTGGTCGAGGAAAGTCAGGTAGGTGACTCGAACATTCGCTGCGGAGAGTGCTACGCCGCGTGTCTCGAGCTCATCGAGTGTGTCGAGAAGCAGCAGCCGGTGATCGTTGGTAACGACGCGGCTGTCGCCGTGGAAAGTGGTCAGCATGTCGTCCACGTGCGCAACGTTCACGGCCGTGGAGCCGTCGGCGATCTGACTGTCACGCAGCAGGTCGGTCAGTCGCTGAAAGGTGTTCAACAGTTGGACTTCTGCGGGCAAGTCGGCGCGGACCGGACCGACCAGGTCGTCGCGAAGCTGCCGCAGCGCCTGTACCCGGGAGTCCACCGTTTCGGAGCTGGATTGTTCCAGGCTGGATTGCGCCTGCTCGACTTGCGACAATGCACCGATCCGTGGGATCGGAACGGTGTACTGCCAACTGCCATCGTTCGCCCGGCTGCCGTAGAGCGGCGGTTCGAAAGTGTCCGGTTCGAATTTCAGCAGATACACCGGTGCGACGGCTGTGCCGGTTCCGGCAGCGTCGAGCCGGGACTCGAGCTCACGCTCGGCCAGGTGGAACATGGCTGCCTTGGCATACTGTTCACGTGGTGCTGCGGAGCCGGCCGACACCCTCAATTCCGCTTCCATGTATGCCCGGTTGAGCGTATTGCGAACGTCGAGGGGGATCTCCGCGGAATTGCGCAAGCCGGAAAAGTCGATGACCAGCCGGTGCCGGAATTCCGGCGACAGATCCCGGAAGTGCAGGCTGTTCCACCACTGGTTGCCATGCTCGTGCCACCAGGTCGCCAGCGTGCCTACGCCGACTTCGGCCGGGAAGCCGGGCGGCACGATCCGGTCGTTCAGATCGAACGGGTCTGGGTGCGCCAGCACACTTACCCGGTGCGACGGGAGTACCCGCCCGGTCGCGAGTATCCGCGACCAGGCGTCGATCTCTGCCTGCTTCCTGGCCACCACAGCGCGTTCCGCCTGTACATACGCCCGCACCTGATCGGTGGCCGCGCTCCGCTCCAGGCTGTCCAACGCCGAAGCATGCGCCAGTAGCCACCACTGCAACCTTGTGGTCTCGGCGCGTTGACGTTCCAGTTCACCGACTCGTTCGCGAACCGGACCCCACAGACCCGTGCGGGTTGTGTCATCCATTCCCCTGCGCAGAAAATTGTCCGCGGGCACCAGGCCCTGGCGGCGGAGGAGATCGAGCGCATAGTCGTTCATTTGCGGAGCGGGTTCGTAATGCCCGCTGTGGTCGGTCATCACAACGAGCCGGCCATCATTCACCACGAGATAGCCGGCGGCGGTGACCGTTCGTCCACCGAGGAAGGAAGAGTGGTAGCGCACCGCCGATGTTCGGCCGGAGTACAGATTGCCGAACTCGTCCATGACGAACCTGGCGCCCGGGGTATGGAACGGAGCGCCATCGAGCGCTTGATACAGCCGGCCGTCCGGGCCCACGAACAACCGATGCTGTTCACGTTCGGCTCGAGTCATGTAATGGGCCGGTGTATTGACCGTTCGGGTTTCGATCTCGAGTCGGCTGCGGTCGATCACGGTCGAACCGGCCGGTTCTAATGTGCTCAGGGCATCGCGCACGGTGGATTCGGCGAGGCCGTGATAGTTCAGGACGCTGAGTACGTTCCATTCGGCGAGGCCGAGACTGATCTGCAAGGAGACCGCGTCCGTCTCCGCCAGCCCGTGCTCTACCAGGTAGGCGGTCGCATTCGGTTCAGCCTGGTTGAGTATCCGCAGAACTTCGAGTACATCCGAGTCGGCCATCCCGAGTGCCCTCAGGTGGTCGAGCACGGCGGAGTCTGCCAGCCCGAGAATCCGCAGGTAGTCGCGCACCTTCGGGACAGCCTGGTTGAGTGTCCACAGGACGTTGAGCATGGTCGAGCCGGCCCAGCCGAGCCTGTTCAGGACCTCGATCACTGTCGTGTCAGGCTGGTTGAGCATCCACAGGACTTCGATCGCATCGGAATCGGCCAGGGTGAGCACCTGCAGGCGGTCGAGCACGTCCGACTCGGTAAGGCCGAGCGTCCGCAGGTAGTCGATCGCGTTCGATCCGGCCAGGTCGAGTGTCGTCAGGGTACGCATCGGCCGGGTCTCGCCCGTGTAGTGCGCGCCGACCACCGAACCGTCGAGCAACGGTATCTGCCGGGAGGCAAGCACCCGATCGAGCCGGGCCGGAATCTCGTGCCGCGGTATCGCTCCCGGTATCGGCGCCGCCGCAGGTTCGATGGGCGCCACCTCGGCCCATAGTGAACCGTCGGCGTTGAGTCCGATCTCGTAGGGACCGTTCAGTGACTGCCGCAGCCGCATGATCGGGCCGAAGACACTCTTGAACGAACGGATGACCGACCCATTCGGTTCGTGCAGCACGACATTCGCACTGAAATGGTCAACCGCCAGAGTCAGCAATTCTCGTTTCGTGAGGCCGCCCAAGTCCTCATGAATCGACTCGAAACCGCTCCCGGCATGCCGCAGATTCGCTATCGCCTGAAACAACCTGTGGTGGACCCGCTGCGCGAGGTCCTGGTCGAACTCCCGCCGAGTTCGTTCTTCATGCTCCCAGTTATGCGGGATTTCGGCCGGATTGGTCGACAAGGTGGTGTCGTATTTCGCCCTGAGAGCTTTCTCCCGCGCCACGGAGGCCCGCTGCTGTTCGGTGATGAACAATCCCCGATAGTCTCGAAAGTTCCGTTCGAGCTGGTGTGCGAGCGCGGCCCGCAGAGTCGACGAGTCAACAAGGTTGAAGGTCCGCGCGAGTGCGGTACACAGTGGGTCGACCGCGCTGGGCACCGGAAGCCAATCCGGCGGTACGGACTGGGCGGGAATCATCCCGATCTGCGTCGTCTCGGCGGTCCGTGACTCGGGGCCGACGGTAAGACCGGCGGCCGCACCGCTGTGCTCGCGGCCGCCGTCGCGCTGCGATCTGTCGTCTGCGGCCAGATCATGCAGGGCGCGTCGCTCATCCGCCGCCGTGACACGCACCGGCACGCCGTGTGCGGTGTAGACGACGGCATGCGTGGCGGTCAGGTCCGCGGGAGTAACCGGCGGGAATCCGTACCTGCGGTTCGTGCTGGGATCGATCACAACGACCGCGCCGTCCGATACCCGTAGCAAGTAAGCATGCGCGCCAACACCATTGGTGTCGGCCGGGCCGTGATACGTATCGACGACGAGGGCCGTCGCACCTTCCCCGATACCGAGCAGCTGGACCGCGATTCCGTTGTGATCAGCGAACCGATGCAGCCTGGCTCCGGCTGCCGCCTCCAGTTCCAGTCTCGACATTCCGGCGTCGCCGACCGGATCCGCCGGCAGCCGCACCACGGTGCTGCCGGTGAGGTCGATGAGTCGCCGCAGGGCGAGCGGCCCGCAGTCGTTCGCCCGCCGCGTCGAATCGAACGTGGTGCCGATGCGAACGTTGTCCGATGCAGTCTCGGATTTGACTTGTTCCTCTGCGGAATCGTGCTGAGCGGCGCGGTTTTCGGCCGGGTACGGCGTGCTGCCGTCGGCCGTCCGGCTGCGGTCCGACCGTGGACCGGCCGGCGGACCCGCAGCTCCCCACACGCTACGTGCAGCAGCCGCTGTTTCTGCGTTGAACTCGACGAATTCGGTGAACGAGACCGTTGCGCGCCCCCACCGCTCGACCGTCGATCGGCCGTTCTGGAATTCCGCCGTGGACGTATCGTTCGCCAGTTGCCAGGATACGTTCTGCCCCAGCAATATCGGCGTTCTGCGCTGCTCGAGGCCTGTGTACCACCGAGGCGTCGACGGGGTGGTCGCCGGCGCAGCGCGACCTTGTTCGTGCGCCTGCACTGCGGCATGTGCTTCGAGCAACAACAAAGGCCAGACCGGCGCGCTGTCCGACTGCGGGACCGGCAGTGCGGTGGCCCTGTCTACACGCACCCACCGTGGCTCGCCGGCCACAGTCAGCAAGATATCGAGGCCGATCACATTCGCGTTGCTGACGACCACCGTGTTTGCGTTGTCCTGCAATATATTTCCGGCGGCGTCACGGACATCGTTTCCGTAGTAGTCGCGTGAGACGTCTCCAGTGGCGTCGTGCACGACGTTGCCGGTGGCATCGACGCGATTGCCGCGTGCACTGATCACATGACCCGGGACAGTCGCCACGTTCCCGCCATCGGCGACGACGAAGCGCACCATGCTCGCGATGGCTCCCGGCACGGCGACCTGCTCGCGCAGCTGCTGGACAGCAGGCCAATCCGGGAAGTGCGCAAGGTCTTCGAGCACCGGACCGCGCGCACCGAACACGGCACCGGCGAGCCGCCGCGGGCGCCGCAGCCCAGCCCTGGCGGCCTCATCCGCTGTGACCCAGTGCTGCAACTCCCCGGCATGCAGCAACACCTGTCCCGGCCGCGCGGTCGATGGGTCGACGACCACCGGCTGCTCCCCGAACGACACCACAGCACCGTCCGACCTCAGCTCGCTGGTGACCCGGACGCCCGAAGGACGGACGAGGCCTAGATTCCACGCCTCGTCCGCACTGATCCAGTGCCGCTGGGCGCCGACATGCAGCAACACCTGCCCCGGCACCACGGTCGCCGGGTCCACGACAACCGGCTCATGTTCGAAGATGAGTGCCCCGCTGCGCAGCGGTACAGCCCTGGCGTACCACCCGTTCGCCGCATCCCAGTGATATCCAGCGGTGCTCAGGTGCGCTGCGCTGAGCTGACCGGTCTGATTCGCGCCACGCACTGGAACAAGCGGGTTGCCCGCGGCGTCCAAGGACGGCACCAGGATGCCACCGTCGTAGGGCTCGAGCACCCGATTGCCATCCACCAGCGGTAGATACCCGTGGACGATCCGGGTGCCGTGCCCGGCGGGTGCCAGTGCGGGTTCGTCACTGAACGCACCGAGCGCGGCGAACGGGATCGCTGCCTCGGCACTGGCCGGGGCCCACGTCCGCGTGCTTTCGCGCACGAGTTGCTCGCTCGACCCATAAGCCGAGAACACGACGAACTGGTTGAAATGCTTTGCCGCAACCCAGGTCTGCTGGCCTGCTTCGTTGGTGAGCAACACCGTTGTCACCGCGTTGGAACTTTCGTCGACCAACACGTTCGACACTTGATAGCGGTAGTCGCCGAGCAGTCCGGTGTCGCTGGGGCCCGTCCGCCACGTCGGCCTGGTACTGACGATCAGAGTCGAGCTGTGTTCGAAGAACCACTTGATTCTGGAACCGGCCCAGCGCGTCAGTGGAGTATCTTGCAGTGCGGCATCGGATTCCCACGCCGACATTTCGTCCCACAGCTGTCGCAGGGGTTCGCTGTGACGCTCATAGTCCCTCAGCCGCTGCTGCAAGAATTGCTGGAAACCAGCTGCGGTGTTCACATCATTGCGCTGTATCCAGGCCGCGAAATCGTGTGCGTCGCCGAGCCTGACCAGCTCGTCGAACAACGCATTCCAGCCGGACCAGACGCCCGGGCCGCACGCGAGCAAGTGGTCCCGCAGGCGCCGTAATGGACCAGCGAACCGCCAGCCCTGATCACCTACGGTTCGCCACAACATCCGATCGAATGCGGAATTGTCCCGGATCCGCTCGGTCTGCAGGAGTCCCGAGATGTGGCTGGTGTCGACACCCGTTCTGCGCAGATATGTGAGGACGGTTTTTGCCTCACCCCAGATGTCGAGATTGCTTGATACCGACCGCCGCGCTTGCCAGGCGTCGCGCTGCTCCAAGACAGTTCGTGCCGCATCCGCGTCCCCGAGCCACTCCCCCAGCGTGCGCTCGCTCATCCGCATGGGATGCGCGATCACCCGATGCTCGACCCCTCGGGTGGCGCGCCACCCACCCGCCGGTGCCCACTCGCCGGCCGGGCGCAGCGCGGCGGCCGCACCGACCGTCCGCGACCCGACCAGTTCGTCGGCGAGATCGTTTGTCCCGCCGCGCAGGATCGCCGCGTGCTCAGCGCCTTCGGCAGCGTCACCGATGCGCCCGCCACGCAGCACCGCCCACGCCTTCTCGACCACGGCGGGCCACAGCGGCTGGCCGGGCAGGTGCGCTCCGTATGCCATCCGGCCGTGGTAGGCGTAGAACTCGCGGTCGACCGCGACCCGCCGGGTCTCGCCGTTCGCCTCGGTGAAGCGCACTTCGAAGGTGCCGTCCGCCCGCTCACGCACCATCCGGCGCACCCAGCCGGGTCGCTCTCGAACAAGATCGAGTAGTTCGGCGTGCAGGTGGTGACTGCCGCTGTGCACACTTGCGTTGTCCCACAACACATCCGATGGCCGTGGTATGCCGTCGGCCGCGAACAGCGAGCCGGTGGCCCTGGCGAGCGTGGGCACCACCGATTCGAGCACCGTCTCCGGGACCGTGTGCCAGGCCGTCGCGGGATCGCGGTCGGCGGGGTCGCGGACCGCGACATAGCCCGATCTGTTCGGATTCCGGAACATCGCTACGTTGGTGCCGCCTGGTAGGCGCACCTGTCGGCCGTTCGAGGTGAACACCACGTCGCTGGGGATGTGCACCTGTGCGCGTGGCTGGTGCAGTGCGGCGTTCGTCAACCGATCCATGCGCAGGACACGCGACCGGCCGGAATGTTCGGCGGAGGTGTCCCACCTATGGTCGACCACTTCGACCGACTCCGGTGGATGCGCTCCCTGGAACTCCCGTGCGGCCCGGAACCCGGTGAGCGCGTCGGCGAGCCGTTGCCTGCCGTCGGTCGGCGGCGACGACACCCAGCGGCGCGCACGCGTGAACTGCCCCGACCCCGCCGCCACGTCGCCGTGCGCCAGCCACACCACCGTCGCGGATCTGGCTACCGCACCCTGATGTTCGAGCGCGGCATACATGTCCATCGCCGTCACCAGATCGTGCTGCAGCGGCTGGGCTTCGGGCGGGTTCGCCCCTGGCACGTGCCACACGACCGACCGAGCGACGTCGGTGTTCCCGAAGCTCAGTACCATCGAACCGGAACCACCGAAGGCGGCCGGCTCGAAGCGTTGCAGGTATACCCGCGGCACCGCGATTCCCGCACGCTCCGCCAGCAGCCGGGCATTACCTTCCGCTTGGGCCAAACTCCGATTCGACTCCTGCACAACGGAAAGCAGTCGCCGCTCGGCAGCGGTCAACGGCTTCGCCGCGCGCTGGGGCTCGGTGAGGCGCGCCAGCTCGGCCCGCAGATAGCCACGGTTCATCGTGTCGCGGACTACGACCGGAATACCGTCGATCTTGCGGAGTCGGTGGTATTTCGTTGCCAGCCGGTATTGCGCCGCCAGCGGTAATTCGGTGAAGCGCAACGCGTTCCACCATTCACTGCCGTGCTCGGACCACCATTGGACCGCCTGCCTGGCTCGCACACGGGGGTCGGCCACGAAACCGGACACCGTCAGTTCCGAGGGCAACGCGGGTGGGGGTCTGAATTGCGCATGATCGTTTGTTACGGCCGGTCGCCGCTGGCCACGTGGCAGGCCGAACAGTTCCGAATTCGTTGACCGAGAACTCCTTTCGCCGGATGCGGTATTGGTGGTGCCGAACGCGGCAAGCGCACCGGCGCCCGCCGCGCTGATCATGCTGAACTGGGTGAGCTCGGTCAGGGGTATGCGCAGCTGTCGACCACCGTCGTCCGGATCGGCGATCATGACCGCGGTCGGAGTTGTTCGCATCGACCCGGCTCGCTCGACGCCGACGACAGCATAGGCATGCTTTGGTTGCAGTGCGGTATTTCCTTGGCCGGCAGATTCTTTGGTGCCGAGGGTGACTGTGTCACCGTGCTCGAGCAGGCGGCCGATCCGCTCGGCCAGCCACTGCGCGATCGTGGTGTTCGACAACTCGGAGCCGGAACTCCACGCAGCCAATTGCTTGTGAAGCGCGGCACCCGAATTCGTCCACTGCTCGCCGAGGTAGGTCAGGAATTCGGCTCGATCGCCCTCTTTTTTCCCCCAGGACGCCCAAACTTCCCGGACGGCCTCGAACACATGCGCATCCAGCCGCGCGGCCAGCTCGGCAATATCCGACTTCGACAGGAGCGGGCCCGGCAGACTGTTTATGACCGTGCCAACCCGGACAGTCGCCTCACTCAATTCTTTCTTCAGGAACCCGGTGATGCCCTGATCAACCGACGATGCGGTGCTCGCCGCAGCTTTCGGCGCGAAGAACTTCCCCTCCCAGTCGAGGACCATCTGGGCGAGTCCCAAGTTGCCCACCACCCCGGCCAAGGTGCCCGGATCTACCTCGAATGGATGCTCGAATATCGGCTCGTCCACAGTGCGGGTCGGCTGTGACCGGCCGCCGCGGCCCGGCATTTCCGGGGGACGCACATTCGCACCCACAGCCCCGGCTCGGCCCTTGTCGATCCCCAGGTAGCCCTTCTCCCCACCGTGGAACACCGCGAACGCCTTCTCGATCACCGCGGGCCACAACGGTTGTGCCGGATCGTTCACCGCGTACTTCATCGCACCGTTGGCGTCGGTGTAGAAGGTGTCGTCCACAGTGATCCACACCGGGCTGTTCTTCTCCGGATCGAAGAACCGCACACTGAACAGACGCTTGCCGTCGGTTTCGGTGGTGCTGATCATGTCCTTGATCAAGCCGGGGTTCCGGGCTGCCAGACCGATCAGGTTCGACAGCAGATAGCAGGTGCCGGCGTCGCCTTGACGGACATCTGCCGGCACGGGCATCCGGTCGACGCCGCCGTACAGCGGCCCGGTCGCCCTGGTGGCAGCGATGTCGATCCGGGCAGGATCGATCGACAGCCAACCGGTCTGGCGATTCGGCAACATCTGCATTAGGGCGGCGTTCACCGGGTCCGGGCGCACCTGCACGGAATCGAGTGGCAGCAGTTGTACTGCGTCCCCGTCCGTATCGGTAACGAACACGCCGGTTCCGTTCGGCCGCAACATCGTTGCACCGTCAGGTTGCTCTTCCTGGCGGAAAGCCAACGCGGCCAAGTCCTTCGAGAACACAGCTTCGCTGTTGCCCGGCAGCTGAACCCGGACACCGCCGTTCTCGTCACTCTGCAGCACCGGCAACGGCGACATCGAATCGAAGGGTACGAGGTGGCCGTTGATGTCGCTGACCAGCAAACCCGTCTTCGGGAACGGTGCTTCCGTCGCCGGCATCACCGGTGCCGCGCCGACCGGCGGCGTATCCGTGGTGTCGTCCGGCGCACGGCCTGCCGACTCGATCGAGTCGTCGAACAGCGCGGCGAGTTTCGCGCCGGTCGGCGAGCCCGGCGCGTCGTCGGTCGCTCGTTCGGGGGACTGACCGGCCCGATCCTCGCCGGTCGAGTCATCCGGTTGCTTGCTCTCGTGCACCGGACCGGTGCCGAGTGGTGGCGGAATCTCGACACTCGGGAATGGAGATTGGCTCGGTGTGCTCTGCTCGATCCCCGCGAGCGAGGCGGACAGGCCAGGAACGGTCTGACTGGTCAGGTGTGCGGCGTTGCGCGCCTGGAATGTCGAAGCCAGTTCGAGCAGTTCGGCTTTCGCGGCTCGATACTCCGTCTGCGCGGCATCCCGGGCAGATCGCGCCGCGTCGAGGTCGTCGCGCGCCGCATCGAGTGTGGCGCGATCGCCACCAGGCCGGTCCGCAAGCGCGTGCACCGCCTCCGCGTCCCGGAGCTTGACTTGGGCAGACTCGTGGGCCGTAACCGCCTCGGTGTAGCGGATCACTGTCACGGCATGCTCGGTCGACGGCACGAAGAGCGCATCGTCGACGGCCAGGTAGTACTGGACGCTACCTTCCTGCCCGGCGCGGGCAGCCCGGTTCTCCGCCTGGATGTCGATGTCGCGCAGGTGCGATTTGCCCGACACCTTCACGTGCAGACCGCCGGCGTCGCTCACGTCCTTGCTCACCGGAATGTCGACACCGCGGCCACCCTGCCGGTTGATCACCAGCACCTTGCCCAGCTGACCGGCCTCGTCCAAGATCTTCTGCAGCCGCGCTTCCGCATGAACGCCGTTGTCCAGGAACCACTTCGCGTCGATGGCGATGTGCTTGACGCCTGCCGCCGTGAGCAGCGCCGACACCACCGCGACTTCGCTGTTACGGTTCATGATCACCAGGTGCGGACGCGCCTCGGGGCTGTGGGTGCTCGCAATGTCGTCGGCGATCCTCTGATGTTTGGCCGCCTGGTCGAGCGCCACAGCGGCATCGACGGTCGTGAGCTTGGATTCCTCGAAGCGCGGGACCGTCACCACCTCGGGCATGCCGTACCGCGTGGTCAGCTCACCGGCGACCCCCTTGGCGGTGCCCGACGCACCGGTCACCGCGTCATAATTGGTGTCGGAGATCATCTCCTTGGCGGTGATACTGCTCGAGGTCGCTGCATCGGCTCGGATCGCCAGACCGTGCTTCGCCTCGACCGCCTGTGCCAGTCCGCCGTTCCAACGGCTTTCGGTCGAGGTCTCCGGATCGAACATCACCTTGTGGGTGGTCTGATCGATGATGAAGACCTTCCCGCTGGTCTCGTGGATCACGTAATGGTCGTTCTCGACGAACTCCCAGCGCGCCGTTGCCGCCGAATTGATCCGCTGCAGTTCGGTTTCCAGCGAATCCTCGGGTCGGCCGTCCGCTCGCAGCAGCTTGGTGACCTCGGCAACGCCCTCTTCGGTGAGTTTGGCAGGGCCTCCCACCTGGTCGTGCTTGCGTCCGAAGTGGTCCGGGGTCAGAGCACCGGAATCCAGGTGGTGGTCCAGGAAATCCTTGGCCCGCACCACGCTGTCGGCGATGTCGCGCGGGGCCTGCTGCGCGGCACCGTCGGAAATGATCCACGTGGTGTCGGCGTGCACCAGTGCTTCATCGATCTCATCGATCACGGCCATCCGGCCCGGCACCACTTTGCCGCGCAGATGACCGAATCCGGCGTCGTTCAGAGTGCCGATGTAGATCGTCGGTTTCCCGTCTGCCGGAGGCACATACCCTTCACCATCCGGATTCATCCGGCCGACATGAAACCCGTAGGGCCCCAACACCCGCTGGTACAGGTCGAATGCCTGGTTGGCCAGGGTGTCGCGGGTGGTGAACACTTGCAGTGATTCACCGGCGGCGGCGTGCAGGATCGCATCGGCGAGAAACGCCAGGGTCTTGCCCTCACCGGCGTCCATGTTGATGGGGCCGTGCCGCATGGCCATGGCCGCCATCGTCTGCGTCCAGCGCAGGGTCTTGCCCTCGACCGGATTGCCGTGCTTGTCGAACCCCTCGGTTCCGCGCCGGATCACCTCCATGGTGGCGGTGACGGCCCGGTGGTATTCCGCAATCTCTTTCGGGTCGGTGGATGAGTGGAACTTGCTGCCGCTCAATGCTTCTCGGAGATCATCGAGGGTGTGCCCGCGCCAGTCCTCCGGGCGGTAACCGCCGGCGAGCTGTTTGCCTTCCTCTTCGAAGTTGCGGGGAGGACGGCCCTCGAAGTCCATCACGTCGTCGGACTCGCGCCGCCCACCGAATAGGGCCGGATCTGTGTCGCGGAAAGGGAACGGTTCCTCGCCATCGGTCGGTGTCTTCCGCACCGGCAGGTCGCCCGGCACCACCTCGCGGGGTACCCGGAATTCGGTCAGTCGCGGGTCGGAAAGGATGTCTTCGACGGACCGGTCGAGCGGTTCATCGCTGTCGGCCCGTCGCCAGCCGCCGTCGTTCGTGGCATCTCCCGCGCCGTCGGGGCGCAGCCAAATGTAGTGTGCCGCCGCACTGTCGCCGAGAACAACGACCTTGACCCCGGAGACGTCCGCCGAGCCGTACTCTTCCTTGGTCAGGACGCGCGGATCGTCGCCGAGCCCGTCGACCTTGCTCCACTGCAGTCCGTCGGTCAGCGGCGCCCGGGTGTTTTCAGGCTCGTCCTTCGACCGTTTCGACTCGCTGTCCGAATCGCGGTCAGTCTTGCTGCCGTCGGTGTCATCAGCGGCGGGTTTCTTTGCCTGTGGAGTCTTTTCGGCCGCTGGTGGCCACTTGTCCACGTCCTCCGACGTGTACTTGCGCCCACTCTGGTCGAAGTGGTCGAGGCCCTTGTAGAGGTCGCCGAGTGCGGCTTTGATCCGGGCGGGGGCCGGGTGGTATGAACCCGCCCAGTCGCCGATCGCGGTCATCTTTCCGTCCACGAAGTGAGCCTGGAAGGCCACGTACACGCCGGAATTGTGGAACGTTTCGTGCGGCTGATCGCTGATGTAAAAGCGGCCGTCGTGATCGATCACCACGTTCCGCATCGCCGGGGCGTGGCGCTCGGCCCAACGATTGAGCAGCGGGCCGCTCCGAGGTAGCTCGGTGGTGATGGGGCCGTCCTCGCCGACCATGTTCTTTCCGGGCTTGCCCGGCGCCGGCTTCGACTTCGACGGTTCGTCGGAGTCGGTGTTCGGCTTGCTCGACTTCGACTTCGACTTCGAGGAGTCATCGGACTCGGTCTTCGACTTCGACGTCGAGGAGGTGTCGTCTGAATGGTCGCCCGTCGGCTTCTTGCCCGAAGGGTTGGGAACTTTTGTGAAAGTCCCATCTTCGGAGACAACGTAGATGTGGTCGGCCCGCTCCGCCGCGGTGAGCCGGAGCATGCCGCGAGATCCCCACTTGTCGACACCGGGGGAATCGGTTACCGCCTTGCTGCCGTCCTTCTTGCTGCCGTCCTTAACCGCAGGGGGCGGCTCCTGCCCACAATTGGAAAGCAGCGGCAAGTCGTTGACGCCGTCCTTGGGATGACGGAAGGGCTCTCGACCCTCGTGCGGGGACTTGTTGCCCTTGATCCACTTCTCCAGCAACGCGGCCGTCTGCTGGAAGCCGAGGATCTGCCGGAGGAACGACTTGCCGCCCGGCCACACCGGTCCGAGCAGCAGGGGATCGATTTGGCGCCAGCGCGGTTCGAACGCCGCGGCTTTCAGATCGGCGAGCCGACCACTCGGCTTCGCTGACTTCGACCCGCCGGTGGTCGCACCGTCGTTGCCGTCGCCGGTTTTACCCGCGGCGGTGGACGAACCGTCGCCACCAGCCTTGCGCGTGGGGGTGGACGAACCGTCGTCGCCATCACCAGCGGGCTTACGGGAACGGGTAGAAGCACTCTCGTCGCCGTCACCACGGGTTTTGCGGGAAGTAGTGGAGGCACCGTCGTCACCGTCGCCACGGGTTTTGCGGGACGAGGCGGACGAACCCTCATCACCATCACCACGGCCCTTACGCGAAGTAGTCGACGCACCCTCATCGCCGTCACCACGGGCTTTGCGGGACGAGGCAGACGAACCCTCATCACCATCACCACGGCCCTTACGCGAAGTAGTCGACGCACCCTCATCGCCGTCGCCACGGGCTTTGCGGGACGAGGCAGACGAACCCTCATCACCATCACCACGGCCCGCCGCATTGCTGCGCGAGGGGTTCGAGTCCGACTTGTTCGGTGTCGAATCTTTCGGCGGTGTCTTGTCGCCGGTCGGTTGTTCGGCAACCGACTTCGACCGCTGCGTGGTCGGCTGTGAGTCCGGCGCGCCGGACTTGGTCTGTGCGCTCGCCTGCACCTGCTGGTCGGACGCCGCCGCCGAGCGTTTGTCGGATTGTGTTGCAGCCGTGTCGAATTGCTTCGCCTGCACGCCCTGGATCCGATCGCCGGCGGGCGACGCGCCCGATCGTGGCGAACTGGACCCGCCGGTCGACGCGGACGATGGAGCGGCATGTGAGACGCCGGCCGCAGCCGGCTTCGCACCCGGCTGCTCTATCTTGGGCGGCGGCGCAGAGCCCACTGCGTCTGCCTTGGGCGCTGCCCCGGCCCCGGGCTGCGCAGCCGCGCCCTGGCCGGTGGCGGACGCCCCACTGTTCGCCTGCGAAGCCCCGGGCTGGCCGCCACCTGTCTGCGAACCGCCGGGCTGCGCGCCACCAGCATTCGAAGCCCCGGCCTGCGCACCACCAGCATTCGAAGCCCCGCTCTGCGCGCCACCACCCTGCGCGCCATTTACCTGCGAAGCCCCACCCTGAACGCCACTACCTTGCGCGGCCGCAGCCGCAGCCCCCTGCGACTGAGCGGCCTGGTCCCCTTGCGACCGGTTGTCCTGACTCGTGGACGATTCCGAGCGATCGGCGGAAAGCTGCGATGCGCCATCGCCTTTCGGTGCCGAGGCGGAACTGCCGTCCTCCGTACCAACAGCCCGATCCGCGGAATTCCCAGGAACCGAAGATGATCCGTCGTTACTGACCGACTGTCCATCCTCGGACACCGACGACCTACCGGAAGCCACGCCGTCATCGCGCGATCCACCGGACTGCCCGTCACTTGTCCCGGCACGCCCGGACCCTTCATTTCCAGCCGACCGGTTCCCGGAAGAACCTGCAGCCGGGGACGATTCGCTTTTCCCGCCCGAACTTCCTTCTGCTGGCGGTTGCGTACCAGGAGCTCCGGCCTGCCCGTCACCATTCGGCTTCGTCCCCGTAGGCGTTTCCGACACAGGCGGTTTGCCGGACGGACCGTCCCCCGCCACGGGCACATGCACCGACGGCGGAACCTTCCCCGCATTCCCTACCTCGGGCACATCGACATGCGTCGACGTATTGGGAGTGCGGAACCCACGCCCGGCACCGGCGAACGCACCACCGACACCCGCGGCGAGCATGCGCGGATCGAATTCGAATGGACCGCCGTTGATCATCTGGTTGGCGAGACCACCACCGACCATACCGCCGACACCACCGGCGCCACCTTGCACGAAGCCGGTGGCTGTCCGCTGATACAACTTGTTGAATTCGGATTTGGTGACCTTGCCACCCAAATGTTTGAAGAGATCCGCACCGACCTTGCCGAACAGCGAACCGAACGCACCACCCAGCGCGCCACCGAGCGCGTACTGGCCGAACGATTTGCCGTCGAAGCTGTCCTTGTGCCCTGCGGCCATCTGACTGAGCTGAAGCAGGATATTGAGGATCATCTGCTGGCCCATGGCATTGAGGGCGGCGATCACCATTTGCATCATCATGGCCTTGAGCCATTGGAAAACGAGCTGGTACCAGGCGGTCAGCGCCGCCTGCGTCCCGGGCGCGGTGAGCGGAGAAGCCCAGGCGAGCCAGATCTCGACCATCAGCTGTACCAGGCCGACGATGATCATGATCTTGTTTTCCTGAATCGCGCAACCGACCTTGTCGCACGCTTTGGAAAGCTCCATCATCGATTTCGCGATCGACTGCATCGACGCGTCTTCCGACTCATCGGTGAGGTGCTTCAACGTCTGCACCATCGACGAATTCAATTCTTCCGCCGACGGATACGCCTTCAGCACATCCTTGATCGCGTCCTCGATGTCGGACACCAACGCCGACAATTCGCCGCTGGCCTCCGACCACGCGTCGGCGAGCGCGAACATGCCGTTCTCGCTGCCCTTGGGCCATTCGCCACCGGCGACGTAACTCAGGCCGTGCAGTCTTTCGGGCAGATTGATGTCTGACTGGGAGATCGCGTCGGGAACCGACATTCGCTACCGATCACCGGTGCGCCAGCCGGAGCGCTGCCACGGATCGCCCGGATCCGGGGCTTCGCTCTGTTCGTCCACCTGCGGCGACGACTTGCGCCGCTCGCGCCGCTTCTCTTTGCCGTCGCCCGAGGCGCCACCTTGGCCGCTGCCGGGCGGCATTCCGCCGGGCATCCCGGGCGGGATTCCGGTGCCGGGCATGCCCGCCCGGGTCTGCGGACCACCCTGCCCGTTCTTGCCCGCCAGTTTCTCACCGTCGAACGCGGAGGTGGACCGTAGCATCGGATTCCCAAGGGTCCCACCGGGACCGCCGCCCTTGCCGCCTTGACTGCCCGACTTGTCCACTGGCGCACCGGTTACCGGATCGATGGCCGGCTTGTACGCATTCGGCCCAAGCACGCCCGGCACGCCCCCGGCGAGACCCGATTCCAGCCCGAAGTTCTTCGCGTTCGACGGGATGCCGCCCAGCACGTCCTTGGGATTGCCTGGCCCTGGACCCGGACCCGGGATGTGCGGCGAGTTGGGGCCGGTCATACCCGAGGAAGACATGTTCGCGACCGGAGGACCGGTCACATCACCGATATTCGGTCCACCAGCATTCGAGCCACCGGGGCCTGGACCCGATCCCAACGCGCCTGGTCCGGGACCACCACCGGTCTTGGTCTCCGGACCACCACCCGATCCCTGATGCCCACCGGGCGGCGGAGGCGGTGTCGGCGGTCCGGTCGGACCGTTCTTTCCGTCGTCCTGGTTGTCCTTCTCGTCTTTGTTGCGGTTCGGATCAGAACTGAGCGGACCCTTGTACGGTCCGGGGTCCCCTGAGGCGTCCTCATCGATGTAGTTCTTCAGAATCCACTCGGCGAAGAGGTCGTCACCATTGCCGAACACCTTGCCCGCTTCTTCGATCGTGCGGCCGTAGTTCACCAGCAACTGCCCGTAGACGGGCACCGCGCCCTTCGCGTCGGGCCCGGTACTGGCGTTGCCGACCAACGTGTCCTTCGACTTCAGATAGCCCTGATCACCTTCGGCGAACTGCTTGCCCATCTTGTCGTCGCCCCACGGCTCCCCGAGGCTCTGCAGGTTGTTGTTGAGTTTGGCGAGAATCTCGAAGAGCCCGTTCGGCAAACTCGGCAGCTCTGCCAGCTTTTTGCCCTTGTCGATCAGTGCTTCGGGGTCGACGCGAACCGTGCGGCCGTTGTTCGACTGCGATGCCATCACGATTCCTAACTCATGTCCTGCGGCGGGCTGACGCGGCGGCGCGGGAGGGAGCGGGGGGGGTGGCCGCGCGGCACGACAGTCATCGTGGCGTGCCGTGCGCAAAAGTCGCGTGCCGGAACGGGTTTGTTCACCGTCCCTTCAGCAGTTCACCCAGATGTAAGGTCGGCGGGATCGGCGACGGCGGGCAGACTCACCGTCACCACCAGCCCGTGCGGCTGTGCCGATTCGACGAACAACAGCCCGTCGTGCTGCGCCGCCAAGGTGGCGGCGATCGGCAGCCCGAGCCCCGACCCACCGGTCGTCGCCTGCGCGCCACGGAAGAATCTCGTTGTGATCAGGTCGATTTCCTCGGGCGACACTCCGGCCCCGGTGTCGGCGATCGTCACCACGACCGACTCGGCCTCCCGGTCGACGGTGACCGTGGTGCTCGCGCCCGCCCCGGCGTAGCGCGCCGAATTGCTCAGCGCCACATCGAGAATCTGCGCGAGCGCACTGCTGGGCACACCCGTTTCCGCCGTCGTGGCCAGCGATTCGAAGCTAAGTGTGATATCGGCGCGGACGTAGGCGTCGTGCCAAGCGCCGACCCGGTCCGCAGCCACCGCGGCCGCATCGCACCCGGCGGCAGGTGGGCGGAGCTGCCTGTCTTGCTCGGCGTCGGCGACCGCGGCGGTC
Source organism: Nocardia ninae NBRC 108245 (assembly GCF_007990755.1). Taxonomy (GTDB): domain Bacteria; phylum Actinomycetota; class Actinomycetes; order Mycobacteriales; family Mycobacteriaceae; genus Nocardia; species Nocardia ninae. The sequence goes on from NZ_BJXA01000005.1 coordinate 41,701, forward strand.
AGCAACCCGTCGAGCAGCTCGGTCAGTCGATCCACCTCGCTCACCACGCTCACGAAGGTGGCGGCGGCCTGGTCTTCGGCGAGCATCGGCTGCAGCGCCTGGAGCCGAACCGCCAGCGCCGCAAGCGGATTGCGCAGCGAGTGCGCGGTGTCGACCACATGCCGACGCTCAGCGGCGGCCAGGGCGGCCACCGCCCGCGTCACCGACTCGACACCGGCCGCCAGTTGCAGGATCTCGGGCGGGCCTTCGCTCATCGGCGCCTGCCGCCGGGGCGGGCCGCGGTGCACCGGCAGGGTCGAGGTGAGCGCGTCGACCTCGCGCAACAGCCCGGACACCGGGCGCAGGATCCAGCCCGACACCAGCAGCGCCAGGCCGGAGACCAACAGCAGCGCGGTCGCGGTGACGCAGGCCAGCTGCGTCCAGCGGACCAGGATGTCGATGCGGGTCTGCGACGTCGAAACGTCGATCACCACAACACCGCCGGACTGCGGCGGCGTCCCGATCGGCTGTGCGACGAGCAGCGGCTCGGTGTTCCACGGATACAGCGGGCGCGGCATCTCGAGCCAGTGCCGTTCGCGGGCCGCCGTACGCACGCGCGGGTCGGCGAAATCCATGCCGAGACTGCACAGCACCGTGCCGTCGGCGCCGAGGATGAGCACGCCGTTGCTGGTGCTGTCGCGGTAGTTCTGGGCTTCCTCGCACAGGCTCGCCGGTGTCGTCGCGGCCAGCACCCCGAACCGGCTGGCGTCCTGCACTCGGTCGATGACCAGCCCGCGAGTCCGGCTGGTGGCGAGTTCGTTGGCGATGCCGACGGCGAAGCAGATCATGCAGAGTGTGGCCAGCGCGGTGAACGCGGTTACCAGCCGGGCGCGCACGCGGCGAGCCTCTCAGCGCGCCCAGCGATAACCGAAGCCGTGGATCGTGACGATCAGCCCGGGCCGGTTCAGTTTGGCGCGCAGCGCACCCATATGAACATCGAGTGAACGAGAGGTCGCCGCGGTTTTCTCACCCCAGACCTCGGTGAGAATCTTGTCCCGCCCCACCGCGACGCCGGACTGCTCGGCCAGCACCCGGGCGACGGCGAATTCCTTCTGCGTCAACGAAATCGGCTGCCCGGCCACCTCGACCGAGCGCGCCGCCAGATCCATGGTGACATCGCCGGTGACCACGACCGACGCGTCCGGTTCGGTGGCCCGCCTGCGCCGCACCACCGCTTCGAGGCGTGCGACCAGCTCGCCGACCCGCGGCGGTTTGACCATGTAGTCGTCGGCGCCGGCCCGCAGGCAGGACACGACGGCGACCTCGTCACCTTCGGCGGTGAGCACGAGGACCGGAACGTCGCTGACCTTACGTAGTTGGCGCAGCACGAGATAGCCGTTGAGGTCGGGCAAGCCGAGATCGAGGATGACCGCGTCGTAGGCGGTGTGCGAAGTAAGGAGGTCGAGCCCGAGGCTCAGATGGTCGACAGCGCCGAAGCCGTGTGCCCGCAGTCCGTCGACGACGGCACCGGCCATCCCGGCATCGTCCTCCACCACTACCACACGCAGCACCCAAGACCTTTCCCGCAAGCCACCACCGGGTAGTGAGATTACCGTAGGCGCAGCAGGACTCGGTCGTTACGTCATGCGGTGGCTTGCGGAGCGGTCGTCCTGGCCCCGTTCCCGAGCAGCGGGGCGACGGCGACCGGCGGGTATCCGACGCGGCGCGGCGCGGGCGGCAGGCTGGGGAAACGCCTGCGCAGGCCGCCGAGTTGCCGATAGACCTCGCGCAGTTCCTCGTGCAGCGCGCCGAGTTCCTCGTGCAGCCGCTCGGCTTCGTCCACGAGATTCCCCCAGAACAGCCGGCCTTGCTCGAGCTGCGCGCGCTCGGCCCGCGAGCGTGCCAAGGTTTCCTCCGCAGAGGTGCGCGACGGGCCACGGCGCGCCGCGGTGGCACGGCGGTTGGTGCGATGGGTGGCAGTACTGGATTCGGTATTCCGCATGGCAGATCCCGGCCTTTCGGTAAGTCTCCGGACACAATTATGCGCACAATTCCGAATTCGTCAATCGAACCGATGTAATTTGCATCGGCTTAGGCAGCGCAGGGAACTTGTTGAGAATCTTTAGAAACTATTTAGAAGTCGGCATACTTGTGCAAGTTTCTTGAGAAACGGCGCATCTACCTGGGCAAACGGCGGACACAGGCGGCAATGTCGCCGCCTGCGAACATTATTTAACGCAGCAGCTACTCACGATGAATGCGTGCTAGAAAGAGGATGCTATCGCGCTCGACAAATCACCGGACGCTACCGACTCTGCTGCGCTGCATTCGATTTCCGGGCCAGCGCACTGGCGACGAGCATAACGACGACGACAACGGCGATCACCGCAATCGTGGCGAGCAGGCCCTCGCGATAGCCTGCGACGAACGCGTTGCGGACTGCGACGGCGAGCGGCACACCGAGGTGATCCCCCGCGATGTTTATCGCTCGCACCCCGTCGCCCACGGGATCGCGACCGATGGCCGCGCCACTGATGGCGAGCACATCGGCGGGCACAACGAAGCGCGCCTGATAGCCGCGATCGACGAGTCCGCCGACGATCGCCACACCGAGCAATCCACTGAGCTGAACGAGCATCAGCTGTGCGGCCCACGGAATCCCGGTGCGCGAGGCCGGATGCACCGCGCTCACCACCTCCAGCGCGATGCCGAGCACCAGGGCGCAACCCAGGCCCGTCACCGTCACCATGGCGACGAGCGGGACGAGGTCACCCGGCTCCCCCGCGGTCAGACCGATGGCGAGCCCGTCCATGATCGCGGTCGAGCCGATGATCACCGCGGCGACGACGCACCCCGCACGCTGCAGTGCCGCACCCACTTTCGCACCGATCGCGGTGGCGAGGCAGGCGGGCACGAAGAGGGCCAAGCCCGCGACCACCGGCACCCGACCCCCGAGCACCTGAAGATACTGAATGACCAGGAAGACCATGCCGAACATCGCCAGGATCGCCCCGCCGAGCGCGAGCATGACCAGCCGCACGCGCGGCTCGGCACTCAGCAGCCAGTCGTGCGGCAGCGAACCACCGCGCCGAATGGTCGCCGCCACCACCGCGAGCGCCACCCCGGCACCCAGCGCGATCGCGAACCCCTGAGATGTCCAGCCCCACTTGGGCGCCTGGTACAGCGCGAGCGCGAGGAGTCCACCGGACAGCGTCATGGTGAGCACAGCGGGCCAGTCGACCGGACTCGCCGGGTCCGCCGGGACAGCAGGGATTATCACGAGCACCCCGACGAACACGATCAGATTCGCGGTCACCACGCCGGCCATCGCGTGTGGCCAGTACACCTGGTTCAGTACCACCGCGGTGACGAACAGCGTCATCATCACGCCTGCCGAGGAGCACCCTGCCCACAGCGTGACGGCTCGCGCCCTGCGGCTTCCTTCGCCGTAGACGAGCACCACCATCGCCAGCGTCGCGGGCAGGATGGCCGCAGCGCCCACACCCGTGACCGTTCGTGCGATGAGCAAGCCGATCGGGTTCTCCGCACAGGCCAGATGGAGCACGGCGCCTACGACATACACCAGATAGCCGCCGACAATCACCCGCTTGGCGCCGAGTCGGTCGGCGAGCGCACCGCCGACCAGCAGGAGCCCGACGTAGGCGAAAGTGTGCGCCGCGGGCAGCCACAGCGATATCGCCATGTCGGGCCGATGCCCCAACTGCCGCAACAGAGTATGGACCGCGATGCTCTGCATCGCGGTGTCGTAACTGATCATGAACGCGGCGGCGCACAGGGTCAGCAGCGTAAGGCGACGACGCCGGCGACTCAGGCGCATCGGTTCGCCCCGCGTGCTCGCCGTGTCGGTGGCGTCTGCGAGCGGGTCCATCTCCAGTGTCATCACGTGCCCTTTGTCCAACCCCGGACATCAGATGTCCAACCCCGGACATCAAACTACCGGGTCGGTCGTCCCGTGGATGACCAGCGGTGGCAATCCGGCCAGCCGACGGCTCGACAGCAGCTCGCCGACCTCTGCCCGGCTGAGCAGTCCTTCGGAAACCACGATGTCGGAGATCATTTCGCCGGTCGCCAAGGCCCGCTCGGCCACTTGCGCACACGCCTTGTAGCCCAGGCGCGGCGCCAGCGCGGTGACCACGCCGATCGAATTGTGCACGCCGTCGGCGAGATGCTGACGATTGGCGGTGATGCCCGCGATGCAGTCGGTGGTCAGGGTGTCGACGGCGGCGCTGAGATGGCTCAGCGACTTCAGCATGCTGTAAACGATGACCGGTTCGAACGCGTTGAGCTGGAGCTGCCCGGCCTCGGCCGCCATGGTCACGGTCAGGTCGTTGCCGATCACCTCGAACGCCACCTGATTGACCAGCTCGGGGATCACCGGGTTCACCTTGCCGGGCATGATCGACGAGCCGGCCTGCACCGCAGGCAGATTGATCTCGCGCAGGCCGGCCACCGGGCCGGACGAGACGAGCCGCAGATCATTGCAGATCTTGGACAGCTTCACCGCGACCCGCTTGAGAATGCCCGACACCTGGACGAAAGCGCCGCAGTCCTGCGTCGCCTCGATCGGGTCGGCCGCCTGGACGACCGGCTCGCCGGACAGCTCGGCCAGGTAGCGGCAGGCCAGCGCCGGATAGTCGGGGTGGCCGTTGATTCCGGTGCCGATGGCAGTGCCGCCGAGATGGCACTCCAGCAGCAGCAGGCAGCCCTCGGCGAGCCGAGACCGGTCTTCGCGCACCATGGTGGCGTAGGCGGCGAACTCCTGACCCAGGGTCATCGGCACCGCGTCCTGCAGCTGGGTGCGCCCCATCTTGATCACGTCGGCGAATTCGACTGCTTTGCGGTCGAACTCATCGGCCAGGCCGCCGAGGACCACGCTCAGGACGCGGAGATGAGTCACCAGACTCAGCTTGATCGCGGTCGGATAGACGTCGTTGGTGGACTGACCGAGATTGACGTGTGTCAGCGGATCGAGTTCGGCGTAATTTCCCCGCTCGAAGCCGAGTATTTCCAGCGCCCGGTTGGCAATCACCTCGTTGGCGTTCATATTCGACGAGGTGCCCGCGCCGCCCTGAATCAGGTCGATCGGGAACTGATCGAGCAATTCCCCGTTCCGCAATTCGGTGCAGGCGTCGATGATGGCGGCGGACCGGCGTTCGTCGAGCAGACCGAGATCGCGGTTGGCCTGGCACGCAGCCTGTTTCACCGTGGCCAGCCCGGCGATCAAGGCGGGATAGCTGCTCATGGCCGAGCCGGTGACGCGGAAGTTCGCCATTGCGCGTGCAGTGTGGATACCGTAATAGGCTGCGGCTGGTACGGCGAGCTCGCCGAGTGAGTCCTTTTCGATGCGTGTTTCGACAGCCATCAATACCTCCAGTTGTTCTTGCTGTTCATCGTTCGTTCACCACCACGTGCGGGCGCGCACGGCATTGGCCCGGTCCACCAGTGCGAACCGGGCCCACCGGTCCGGCGTCGCGAAGGCGAGTTCGCGTAAGGCCGCTTCTACTCCGTCGCGGAGGCCGCGCTCGGTGTAGGGATGGCCGAAGATGGTGTCGCAGTGCGAGTTCGGCTGGCCACCCGCGCACAGCCACGCGAGCGCGCTCTGCAGGACGGTGGCTCGGGGTTTCAGCACGCGCCGTTCGGCGGGCAGGGTTGCGAGGCCGACCGCCGCCTCGTCCAGCAGTTGCTGGGTGAGGTCGGCGAGCGGCAGGTCGGCCAGCAATTGCGCGAAGGCGCGGCAGGCTATGCCATTGTGCGGCAGTGCGATTCGCACCTGCCGGACGAGACCGATCGCCGCGACCGGGGCACCGTCGCGAAGCTCCTGCCTGGCCAAGCCGAACGCCGCGGCGACCACCGTGTGATCGGTCTGCCACACCGCGCGGTAGTGGTCGGTGGCGAGCCGGTGCCAATCCTGTCGTAGTTCCTCGTCGGTCGCTTCGTCGGCGGATAGCTCGGCCGTGGCCGCCAGCGCGAGCAGCGGCATGAGCTCACCCGGCACCATCGCGCTGACCTCGCCGAAACTCTGGTACGCCTGCGCGAGCCGGTCGGTGGTCAGCGCCGTGATCGCGTCGTACCAGTCGATCCGCCAACCGGAATCGTCGGAATCGAGCAGCGGGACCGGCAGCGCGGCGGCGAGCTCGTCCGCCGTGAACCGGTCGTCGCCGCGGAAATCGCTGCGTACGGAACCGAATACCGTCGAGATATGCGGATCGTCGCGAAACCCGTCGTGGGCGCGCACCATTCGCAGCACACCACGGAGCTGATCGGACAGTGCTGCCACCGAGGGGAAGCGCCGGGCGGGGTCCTCGGCGCTGGCCCGGTCGAGCAGCCGCGCGAAAGCCGGGTACCGGCGCAGGATCGGCGAGTCCGTCGGCAGCGGGTCGGTGGGTTTACCGGGCAGGGTGAGCGCCGCCAACGTCCGACCGACGGTGAAGATATCGGACGCTACCGTCGGCCCCGTGCTCGTCACCTCCGGCGCCTGGTACCCCGGCGTGCCGTACAGGCTCCCGCCGGAGCGCAACGCGGAGACCGCACCGAGATCGATGAGTTTCACCTCGTCCTGACCGGCCATGATGTTGGCCGGTTTGAGGTCGTTGTAGGCGAGTCCGAGCGTGTGGATGTAGCCGAGCGCGGGCAGGATCTCCAGCACGTAGGCGATCGCGTCGGCGACCGGAAGCGGGTCGGGCGCTTGCTGTTCCAGCAGCACATCGAGAGACATACCGCCGACGTACTCCATGACGATGTAGCCGCCCGCGGTGCCGTCGCTGCCTCGATGGGTGACGAAGTTGTAGATCTCGACGATGCTGGGATGCGCGAGCTCGGACAGGAACTGCCGTTCCACCAGCGCCGTCACGTGGGCATCGATGTCCTGCGGATTCTGTAAACCCTTGAGCACCACCCAGCGTCCGCCCACCCGCCGGTCCTTGGCCAGGAACACCCAGCCGATCCCGCCGTAGGCCAGGCAGCCCTTGACCTCGTATTGGTCGGCGACCACGTCGCCTTCGCGCAGGGCGGGCCGGAAGCTGAACGGAGCCCCGCACTGGGCGCAGGTGCCGCGCAACCGGCCGGGGCCGTGCTGATCGTGGCGGCCGACCGGGCGACCGCACTTCCAGCAGAATCGCTTGTGCTCGGCCACTTCCCGGATTTCCAGCACCGGCACTTCTATTTCAGTCGGCCGTACCTTCGTCCCGCCCCGCACGTCGTTCGTCATTGCTGGTCGGCGCGGTGATCCGGCGCTGGGTAAGCCGTCGGAATACCTTGTGGCCAAGCGGTTGTCATGATCCGGCCTTCCCGCCCAACAATCATGCCGATGTTCAACGTAACATACCGCCATGTGATGGCACACACAAGAGGTCGCGGACCGAACCGTGCTGACCTCCCGCTATCGATGATGCGACGATTCAATCAGCCACCGACCCTGCGAGCAGCACTGAGGACAACGCCGGAGACACTGTTCACCTGTGGTTTCCTGGAGACATGGCGAAGGAAGCAGAGTTGACCATCAGCGATCTGGCCGAGCGGTCGGGGATGACGGTGCGGACGCTGCGCGACTACAACGAGCGCGGCCTGCTGCCGCCGCCGAAGATGAAGGGCCGCACCGGCTTCTACGGTCCCGAGCATCTCGACCGGATCCGCATCGTGGAGCGGCTGGTCGAGCGCGGCATCACGCTGAACGGGGTACGCGGACTGCTCGAAGCCTGGGACCGCGGCCAGGATCTCGCCGACGTACTAGGCGTTGCCACCGCTGACACTCCCCTGCCGCCGCAGGACGCCACACCGGACGGACTCATCGCGGCCGCAGAACTCGCCGACCGATTCGCTGCTGCCCCTGACGGTTTGGCCCGATCGGTGACGGCCGGACTGTACGAACCGGTCGATCCGGGTACCTACCGGGTGACCGAGTCTGCCCTCTTGGAGGTCTTCGAGCAGCTGCTCGACGCCGGAGTGAGCACCGATCGCGCGCTCGACGAGGTGGAGCAGCTGCGCCTGGACTGTGACCACATAGCGCGGCAGTTCACCGATATCTTCGTGCGCACCGCGGTCCGGCAGTTCCAGCGCTCGAATCGCGCGGAAGCGGATGCGGAAGCCTTTGCGGCACAGCTCGACTCGGTCCGCGCACGGCCCGCCGCGATCACCGCGACCGTAGTGGGCAGATTTGTCGAACGCTATGTCGGACGAGTGGTCGATCGCGAGTTCCCCGGCATGTTCTCGCCCGGAACATGATCCGTTCACCTTCCGCCGAAACTCTGGTCTGTGCCACGGAATTGTGGTACCTACATTGGAACCACTTAGCGGCGTTGGCATTTCGCCGAACCTGGGGCGCAGTGAAGGTGAGGCGAGTAACTTGGCGGAAACAATAATTGTCGACCCCGCACATGTGCGCGCAGGCGGCACGGAATTGATCGCGGCGAAAGCCGCATTCGAGACCACCATGAATACCCTGTCCGAAGCCATCGGCTCGCACGGGCCGGAAACATGGGGCAAGGATTCCTACGGCAAGGAGTTCGCCGACGGCGAGAAAGGTTACCGCAGTTCCCGGAACAACCTGCTGAGCGGCGGGCGGGAAATGGTGCAGACGGTCGAGGAATTCGGCAACGGATTGATCCGGGCCGCGAACAGCTCCGAGTCCGCCGATGTCGGCAATTCCACCGCGTTCTGAGCGACCCCGATGTCGCTGCATTGGCCGGAGGAACTGCGTTTCCTGACCTACGTGGTCGGCCAGGCGTGGCCGGACGGCGACGAGGACCGCATGTTCGCCATGGCCCAGGCCTGGTTGACGGCCGCCGAAGACCTGGAGCAGCAGGTACTTCCGGTGCTCCGCACGGCGGAGGGGCGCACCCTGAACGGGTACGAATCCGGTGCGGGCCGGGAGCAGATCAGGTCGGCGTTGCACCAGTTGCAGGCCGGTGATCATTCGGTCGAACGGCTCGTCGCGGACTTCCGGCAGGTCGGCGGCTCCACCCGCAACGCGGCGACGACGCTGGAAGCCACCAAACTGATGACCATCTTCGCGACCACGATGCTGGCCGCGCAGATCGCGGGGGCGTGGCTCTGGCCGCCCACCGCGCCCGCCGTCGAGGCCGCGGCGATCGGCGCCACCCGTGCCTCGCTGTATCGGGTGAGCAATCGGGCGCTCGCCGCGCTCGGCAACCTGCCGCACGTGGGCGAATACCTGGTGAAGACGCTCAGGTATCTGCCTCGGCTCACCGACGAACCGGGGCGCATCGCCGGGCTGGTCGCGAAGTACCCGACGGCGCTGACCGCCAAGGCGACCCCCGGACTGTTCAAGGCCTTCGTCGACGCCGGCTTTCGTGCGAGCACCGCGCGCACCCTGGCTGGACTTCCCGCCGACGCAGTGCAATTCCTCATCTCGAAAGCGACGAACAACCTCATCTGGGCCGGCGGACTCGACGCCACCATTCAGGGCATCCAGATGTCGAAGGGGCATCGCGACGAGTTCAACGCCACCCAGTTCGGCATGTCGGTCGCCGCCTCCACCGGCGGCTGGTACGCGGGTGCGCTCGTCGCGACCAACGTGAGCAAGTACGGTGCCCGGTTCTTGACCAGCCGGGGCAAGGACCCGACAGCCGGGGTCTGGGGCGCGGGGCTGGGCACGTTGTCCGGCACGGTACCGACGGTCGTCGCCACCCTGGTGGGTGGTGGAATCGCCATGGGGTTCACCGGATCGTTCGACCCAACGATGGGGCTCATCGGGGCGCTGGCGAGCAATTCGCTGATCGGTACGCCGCGTGGGTATATCGGCATGCGCGGGCAGGAGCCGGCGGCGACCCGGACCGATGATGTTGTGGCACAGTCGAGTCCAACGCCTTCGAGCCTGCGGGCGAGCGGCGACAGTCCGGCGACCAGTCGGCCGCTCGCGTCCTCGGACGAGCTGATCTCGCAGGTCCGGGCACGGGATGATCAGGGGTATCAGGCGGCACGGGCGCAGGACCGGGCGGCGTCGCGGGAGGCCACGCCGGAGAGCGGACCGGTCAATCGGCGGGCGCATCGTGACGCACATGTCAGCGAACAACGCAGCCAGATAAAGGAACTCGCCGATGCCCGGCGGGCGGTGCTCGATGCGGAACTGCAGAACGTGCGGGCGCGGGATCGCGCGGCGGCGACACCGGACGATCCGGCTGCGCTCGATTCCGTTGTGCAGACCCGGCTACGGATGGATGAAGCCGTCGGTGCCGATGCTGCGGTCCGGGCGCGCATCCAGAATCGGTTGGAGTCCGATCACCAGCAGGGTGGCGTGGTGGAAACCGAGTTGCCGTTACCGACGCGACCGAGCACGGATATCGAGCAACCGCTGCCGTCACGTTCGAGCTCCGATGGTGAAGGCGCGGTCACTTCCTCAGCCGGACACCGTGATTCGGCCGATGATGGCAGGGCGATCGCCTCGGTGCGGAGCCAGGCGGACAGTGAAACCGTCGACTCCGCCAGAAACTCCGAGGGCAACCTCAGCAGGGGCGCGGACGGTAGCGTCTCCGCGAGAAACTCCGACGGGAGCGTCTCCGCCAAAAATGCCGACAGCAGTGCCTCCGCCAGGAACCCCGACGAGAGCATTCCCGCCAGGGACTCGGACCTCAGCGACTCCGCCAAGGACTCCGACGGCAGCAACGCCGACCGCAACGCTTCCGCCAGGGACTCGGACGGCGGCGACTCGACGGATGGCCGGGCATCGAACTCGGGTGCGCGGACGCAAGGTGAGGAATCCGAGATCAGGGCGGCGACGCCCACCGGGTCCGGGCACGACCGCAGGTCTTCGAACACCGACTCGGCCGATAATGTGGCCGCGCGCAACGACATCGAGCACAGTCCAGGCTCGGCAACACGTGCCGAGGATCCGACGGTGGCGACACTGCGGAGCAAGATGGCCGCGGCCGACGCGCACATCACGACCCTGCGCGAGACCGACAGTCGAGTCGACAAAGCGTACAAGAGCGCGGTAGGCAAGGGACTCAATGACCTGGTCGAACAGCGCGGCAACCATCGCAGCGCCTTGGCCGACCTCAAAACCGCCAGGGAAGCCACCAACACCGACCTGCGTCAAGCGCGCATAGACCATGACAGCGCGTCTGTCGAGCAACAACCCGCCCTGCGGCAGCGAATCAACGATTTGGAAAGCACGCTGAAAACGCAGGATCGCGCGATCGAGGACCAGTCCGCACACCTGGCCGTCGTCGACCAGCAGGTCACCAGAACCAGCGCCGACCTCGACGCTGCCCTCAGCGCCCGCGAGCACGCCATGGCCGACGCGCGCAGGTCCATGACCGAACTCGAGGACGCCGGGCGTGCGGCAGCCGCCGCGAACGCCGCACGCCCCGACCGGACCGGGACGGCGCACGCTTTCGCCGACAACGAGCAGCTACAGCGCGACATCGATCAGCGCCGCACCGAACTCGACTCGGCGAACGCCGATTACGAAGAGCTCGCGCTGGCATCCGGAGCGGCCGAGCGCAAGCTGGAGCGACAACTCGCCGACTTCGATACGAGCATCCGCACCGAACGAACAATGCTCGACGGCGGCTACATGAGCGGCAAGCCGAAGTCCAGGAAACTCCCGCTCGACCACGGCATGCCCGACCCGTTCACCGCGCTGCCACCACCCGCCTACGACTTCTGGCGGTATGGCGGAACCAGGTGAACGACAGCCAACGCCGAACCCGAAAAGCCCGGCGCACCAGCGGAACCCGAACCCTGCGATCCAGGAGACTCCGATGCCGACCGAAAGCCACGACCAAGCCCCCGCCATGGCGACAGACGAGCCGGGCAGCCCCGACGTGGCCTTCACACTGATCACCGAGTTCGACGACGGCACAAGCCTTCCCGCAACGGCCACCGCACCCGATCCCTCCTCGGCCACCGCACCCGCCCGACCCCCGACCCTCGCGCCTGCTCCCCCCTCGACCACGACCGCCGCACCCGCCTCACCCCCCACCCATGCGCCCGCGTCGTCTACGACCGCCGCTTCAACCGCGACCGCAGCGCCCACTTCCCCCACGACCGCCACGATCTCGTCACCGCCTACCGCCACGCCCACCTCATTCCCGACCGCCGCGACCGAACCTGCCGCTGCGCCGGCACCGGCCGAGGACCACGCGGCCGAAATGCGTCGGTCTGCTGATCAGCTCGCCGCCGCCATCACCGACCTTTTGTTGCCGGTGGCCCCGCCGCGGTGGGAACAGTTGCGGCTGGGATTCTCGGTGAGCGTGGCTGCGGTGTCGGGCGATGCCGTGTTCCTGGTTGACGACGCACCTGTCGCCGTCGAAATACCCGCGGACGCACGGGAACTGGTTCAGGCACTGCGGGCAGTGACGGTGCTGCCGGGTGAGCGGGCGTGGTGGCAGGTGACCTTGGTGCGCGATCGAACAGGCTCTACCAGTTACGAATTCGGGTACGGCGATGTGGCGTTTCCGGTCGACCGGCTGCTCCCGACCGCGGCCTATCGAGCCGATCTGGAGCACTTTCCGCGCGAGCGCCTGCCGGTGTGGCTGGCCGGACGGCTGCGGGTCGAGGCCCGTGCACAGCAGCTGCCGCAAATGCTGACCCAGGCGAGGCTCGATCGCGCGCCCGCGACGTCCGTCCGGTTCCTCTCGGCGCAGACGGTGTGGGCGCGGTGGGCGACGGTGGCGGCAGCGGCGGTGGCGATCGGCACCGAGTGGGGGCCTCGAATCTTCGGGGCGACCGCAGTTTTTGAGGGAACAGACGGCAGCGGCTCAACTCTGCATCTGCTCCCCCGCGGCCGGGCGGTGCTGTCCGGCGGTCTGTGGAACGCCCCGGAACTGGACGCGGCCTACAACGACGGCGCGCCGATACCGGAGTACTACGCGGGTGTCCCTGATTGGCTCGACGGCTCGGTCCTGAACCACCGCGCGTTTACCGCCCAGCTGTCGTTCTGCTACTGGTGGGACGGCGCGGACTGGTCGAGCGGACAGTCTCCGGAGCCCACTACCATCGGCCCGGCGATCCCCGGCGTGTGGACACCGGCGACGGTGGTCGACATCGTGTGCGCCGTACTCGGCACCTCGGCTTCTCGGCCCGCAGTCGAAGATCTGCTCACCGCCGCCGAATCAGGTTCGGTGACAAGCGACTTGGCCGAAGCAGCCTTCGCCACCGAGGACTACACCGACGTGCCGGCCGCCTGGTCCCAGCTCGCGCTGGCCGGACTCACCCGCTGAGCCCGGACGCAGCCACTGAGCTCAGCGCAAATGCTCACGCAGCGAGGCGATCGCACCGAGCATCCCCGCCAGGTTCGGCGCTTCACCTTGGTCGATCGAGATCGGCGCGACCACTTCCGTTGCGCGCTGGGCGACTTCGCGCACCGCGTCCTGCGAGGCCTCGGTGACAGCGGCCGCGATCTCGTCGTAAGTCAGATCTTTGACGCCGGCACCGAACTTGATGTCGATGGCGATCCCGTCGGCGTTCACCGTCACGCGGACCCGGCGGCGTTGCGCCCAACCGGTGGCGACGAGTTGCGCGCATTCTTCCTGTACCTGCGTCACCTGCGCCATCTTGGCCTGGAATTCGGTGACGGCACTGGCGAATTCGTCATCCATCGGAGTGGTTCCTTTCGCAGGCGGTCCGAGTGTTGCTCAACGGTCCAGGATTCGGTTGCTCTTGCCGCGCGACCCGCCTGCGTCGCGCTCGGCGGGCGGTGTCAGCGGCGCTCGCGTCGGTTCGGGCAGCTGGGCGCGTAGCGCGACCAGTTCCTCGGGCAGCTCCATCATCGACGGCAGTCCCATCCGCATCCCCGACAGCGAACCCAGCAGTTCCTTTTTCTTCCGTTCGACCTCCGCGGCCGCCTTCTGCGCCGCCTGCACGGTGGCGCGGGCGATCTGCCCGTAGCTGAGTTCGTCGATGCCTTCGGCATACACCGTCTCCATGATGGAGCCGGAGGCGTTGACCACCACGGTGATCCGGCCGTGTTCCACCGTCGCCGACGCGGTCAATGCGGCACTGGCGGAGCGTATGTCGGTCATCTTGCCGAGCGCACCGACGACGGAATCGATGAAATCGATCGCATCGCTGGCTGTGTGCTGGTTCTCCGGTCGAATCATGCCTGCATCGCCTCCGCCATCACGTCCACCAATCCCTCTGACTCCACCCGTAACCCGGCGTAGCGCTCCAGGTACGCCGTCACTTCCGCGGGCTCCTGTTGCTCTTCGGCATCGGGCAGCAACACCAGGAACCGGGTGGGGTTCGGTTCCGCGTCACCGACCAGCGCGACCAGTTGCCCCCCGCGTATTCGCAGCACCAGCAACGGGTTCTCGCCGTCGGGCACGTCGGCGAAGGGGGCTTTCACCGCCCACTCCAGGTCGCTGATGGCTATATCGACCCAGCCGATAGGCACGCTGGCTCCCATCGACGGCCAGGTCTGCGGATCCACCGACACCAGCGCGGGTTTCGGCCACGGCCTGCGCCGATCGAGCTCGGCGACCAAGCGCTGCACGAAGTCCAGGATCTGATCCTCGGTGAAACCACCGGCAAGCTCGACCGCCAACTCGGGTACCGCTCCTGCCGTAACCACCTGTGCGAGTGCCGGATAGAACTCCTCCACCTTCGCGAGATAGCTGATCCGGTCGATCACGTCCGTCGCCGCGTCGGCGATGATCTCCGCGCCGGACAGATCTTGCACGTGTGCCATGGACGCGCAGAGCTGGACCACCAGGTGTGGCTCATCCGATTCTGGGTCGAACTCTATTGCCGCGCTGTCGGTCTCGGCGACCGCAAAGCCGTCCAACGAGAACGGACGGTCCACCACGGCCAGCGCGGCACTGTCGGGGTAGGCGTCGCCGGTGTCGTGCCGATAGCGCAGATACAGGTCGACCTCGGCGCTGCTGAGGCCGGGCCGATCGGCGTCGCCCGGCACACCGTCGACGTACCCGACCTCCCAGTCGAGCATCGCCGCGATCTGGTCCGCCGAGAGCAGTCCGTCCGGCATCGGCTCGTCGGCGGGGGCGAATCCGGGGTCGGCCGTGACGGCACCGACCAGGGTCACCCGCAGCTCCTCCGGCGCTGTCACGCAGTGACCGTTGGCGTCCACCAGGTCCGGCCCGACGACCACACAGGCGCCGCCGACCGCCACCACCAGCGCACCATCGGCATATCTGCCCACAATTCGTGGCATCGCACTTCCTTCCTTTTTCGTGCCTGCTGTCACCCGGCGGCGACGATGTCCCGCGCGATCAGGGCCGATTGCCGGTCGAGCATCGGCCCGCCCGGCAGCTGGCTGACGATCTGCCACGGCGCCAATTTCGGCTTGGTGAGTCCGAGCACGGCAGCCGTCGCCATGTCGGGGATGCCGAACCGCACGCCGGTGTCGGTGACATAGAACAAGGCGTCACGACGGGTGCTGTCCGGCTCGATCCCGGTCACCTGGATGAATTCACCGGTGGACGCGGGCAGGTACGCGGCGTTGGCGCCGGTACTCGCCACGAGCGTCATCGGCGCGGCCCCGCCGGCCAGCGGCACGCTGCTGCCGAGCAATACCTGCAACCGCGCGGCCTGATCGCCGTCCGCACGCGTCCAGGAGACGCAGGCCACCGGATCGGCGTCGGCGGAGATGATGGTCAGGTCATCGCCGGGAAACTGGTCGACCGGCAAGCTGTCGACCACCGGAATACCCCTGATCGCATCCGGCGAGAGTTTCGGTATCGCCGTGAGCCCCATAGAATTCGCGGTCCGCAACACTCGCGCGGTGAACTCCGAGATCTGCTGAACACCGTCGGCGAGCACCACATACGGCGCCGAACCGGTGACGCCGTGCACCCTGATCACCGATCCGATGACGAACTCGCCACCGCGCACCGCACTCGGCTCACCCGCCCGCGGGATCACCGGCACCGCGAGATCGGGGACCGCCACACTCGCGTTGAGCAGGCCGGTCCCGATCGGCCGTGGCCGCAGGGCACGCAGCTGCGGCAGTGCCGAAACGATCGCGTCGTTGTTCTTGTCCACCCGTGCGTGCTTGCCGTCGTAGATCAAATAGGTCGCGCCGTCGTGCGTGGCCAGCACCGCCTCACCCGGTGCGGCACGGCGCATTTGGGCACCGAGCCGTGGTGCGCCGGCCAGCACGGTGCTGCGCAGTCCGGTGGTCGCGTCTTCGCACAACGTCCATTCCGAGCGGCCGCGGTCGGCTGGGCCGGGCAGCGCCGACGGTGCGCCGGGAATGCCGAGCAGCGGCCCGCGCGGCAGCGACGACAATTTCGCGTCCTTGACCGAGGTCGGTGATTCACCGCTGCCCGTGATCAGCCGTGCCGACGCGAGATTGAGTGCCGGATGCAACGTTCCGTCGACCACCGCGTACAGCGCGCCGGTGCCGGAACCCAGCACAATCTTCGCCTCGCCGACCTGCCCTTGCGGGCGCAGAAACGACAATATCGCGCAGCCCGCGGTGACCAATACCGCCAGCACAATTCCGGTGATCAGCGACCGGAATTGGATGCGCATCGGATCGTGCAGCATACGCACATCTCGGCGCACCATCGCGTGCCCGTAACGCTGGAGCAGAAAGCGATATCCATTCACCTGCGCGCGGGTAGTCAACTGGGCAGGCACCACAACTCCTTACGCAATTTCGGCTGACCTGTGAGACGCTAACGCACAATGGAGGGTTTGTGCTGAATGGAGACAGGCCGAGTGAATAACGAACAAATTCCGGGAACCAACCCGGCGGAGTCGAATGCAATTCCGGTACCGGCGCTGTGCCGCCGCACCCTGTTCGACAGAGTGCCGTTGCCCATCGTGTTGCCGTGCGCCGCCGCGGGCACCGCGGCCGCTACCTCGGCAATCGCGTGGAACGCCCCGCCATGGGCGGTGGCGGGCGCCGGTATCGCGGTTTCCGCGCTCGGTGCGGCCCGCGTGCGGAAAACAAACATTTGGCGAATTCTGGGCATGCGCACCGCACTGTGGTTGCGCAATCGCAGCAAGAATGCCGCCCCTTCGCGTACCGAACCGTTCGATGTTCCGATACCCGAATCCGGCAGCAGCCGGTGCGGAATGCGCTGGGACGGCCGCTATCTGATCACCATGCTCATGCTCGACAGCGCCGCGGTGACGCCCACCCTGCTCGACACGACCGATGTGCACTCCCCCTCGACCATCTCCCTGGCCGACGTGGCAGGTTGCGTGTCCCAGTTCGATATTCGGCTCGCGGCCGTGGACGTGATCGCCCACGGCGTACGCACCGATGGCCCGCACAATGTGGCCGGACTGTACAAGAAGTTGCTCGGCCCGCTGCCCGCCGCGGCATCGCGCACGGTGTGGCTGGTTCTGCGGTTCGATCCACTGGACAACGCGGGTGCGATCGAGAACCGGGGCGGCGATCAGGAGGGCATGATCCGGACGGCGCTGGTCGCCACCCGCCGCGTCGCGAGCCGCCTCACCACTCGCGGGGTGCGCGTTTCGGTGCTGACGGCCGCCGAGCTGGCCGCGGCGGAGGCGGCCGCATTGCACGACACCGAGGTGGCGCAGTGGTCCGAGGACTGGCGCACGCTGCGCAACAACAGCATGGAGTTGACCGGCTACACGATCCCACCGGCTCGGCTCGACTCCGGTGTGCTGTCGGCGGTGTGGACGCTGCCCGGCAAATCCGTCCTCACCAGGCTGCGCCTGACACCGCAATCGGAATCGAACACACCGGGCAACCGGGGTACCGCGGTGGCTTTGACCGCGCTGGTTCGGCGCGACACGACGGGCACCGCCGACGCTGAACCCGACACCGCCGCAGAGGATCTCGGCCTGCTCGCGTTGCCCGGCAACCAGCGCAGGGTGTTGCTCGACGGCGGCCACCTCGACTCGTCCGCCGCGCTGAGCGGACCGCCCGCGGCGATGGCCCGTTTCACCGTGCCGGTCAGCGGTTGCGGTCAGGTGATCGGCGCCACGGAAGCCGGTGCGGGCGTGGCCGTTCCGCTGTTCGGCCCCGCGGTCCGGCGGGTGGAGATCGTCGGGTCGCTGCGGCTGACCCAGCTGATGGTGTTGCGCTCGGTGGCCGTCGGTGCCCAGGTGCTGGTGCACAGCGTCCGGCCCGATGCCTGGGCACACCTGATCGATGAAGTCGGCGCCCCTGCGGCGCTCGCCATGTCGTCGGCGGGCGGCTCGCACCAGGCAGCCACGATGATCGTCTACGACGGCGTCACCGCCGCCGGACAGGTCTCGGACGCGACCGCGGTCTACGTGCGCGAACCAGTGGAAGCACAGGTCATCCCGGATGCCGACGTGGTGCTGATCGAATCCCCGGACACCCCTGGCCGGGTGGTGCTGCGCACCGCGGGCGAAGACCTGACGGTCCAGCTGGTGTCCATTTCGGAGGAGTTCGAGTACCTCGGTGCCACCGCGACCGAAACGCGCGCGCTGGTTCCGACGGCATGAGAAAAGGCCCGTCGCCACGGCGACGGGCCCTTCTCGGTGTCAGCTGTTTACCAGACGAAGTCGTCGGCGACGTTCTGGTCGGTGGCCTGCGCCTTCTCCAGCGCGGCCCGCACATTGCCGATGCCCTTGCCGAGAATGACCAGCAGGTCGTCCATATCGGTCATCAGGGTGTTGTGCTTCTGCTGGAAGGACGCGGAAGCCCCCGCATCGCCACTCTGCCACGCCTGGCTGAGCAGCCTTTTCGCCGAATCGTCGGCGTTGGTCCGTTCCGTGGTGATATTGGTCTTGTACCCTTCCAGATCGGTGATCAGCGCGTTGATTTTCGCGGGGTCGTAAAGCATGGTGGTGAAATCCCGTTCTCTGGTGTGTATTCGGTGCGATTCAGAGGTAGTTGGTGTTCAGCGTGGTGAAGCCGGACATGCTCTCGTCTTCCGCCGACGCGACCTTCTTCTCACCGGTGTTCAGTGCGTCGGACACCAGACCCAGGTCGACGTTCACGGCCTTGATCTTCGTCTGAAGTTCGGTGGCGAATTTGTTGAAGGCGGTGTAGGCCTCACCTTCCCAACCGCTCTTCGCGCTTTCCACCGCGACACCCAGATTGTCGACGGTCTTGTCGATCGGGGGAATGATCGCGGCATATTCGTTCGCGTACTTCTGGAAAGTAGCGAAATCAAGGTGAAGTGCACCGGCCATGAGACGTCCTCTCGAGTGAATGGATCTGTGAAACTGCCGGAGCGATCACTCCGGACGATCGGGAAATCGGCGGTTACGGCATCCAGCGGCCCTGCGGCAGCGCCTCGATCTGCGCGGCGACCGCATGGGCCAGTCGGCGATCGCTGCCTGCGGCCAGGGTGGTCCAGGCCCGCCCGTCGCCGGCGATACTGCCGCCGGCGATGATGCGGCCCACCGCCGTGTCGTACACCGCGGCGGTGGCGGGCGAGCGCACGGCGACGCCGTCGGCGTGGGCGTAGCAGACCAGCTCGGCGAGCGAAGTCCATTGCCGCAGTGCGAGTCCCAGCGTGACCGCTTCCGCCTCCGGCATACCGAGCTGGTACACGGCGTTGGTCGCGCTGCTGCCCGCCTCGTCGAGTCGCTGCTGCAACTCGTCGGTGGGGGCGCGGAAGGTCGGGATATCGGCGGGCTGCGCCGGCCCGAGCGCGTCGAGCAACGGCCGGGCCAGCAGCTCCGGATCCTCGTCACCCCACACGGGCCGGATGTCGAGTTCGTCGCCGACGCGGACCGCGACGGCATGGTCGAGTCCACGCCGGACCAGACAGACCCGGTGCAGCACCCCACCGCGTCGGATCCGCAGCACCAGTTCGCGTTCCGGGCGGGCGAGAGCGAACAGCGCGGTGGCCAGCTCGTCGTCGCGGACGTCCCCGTCCGCGTCGAGCAGGCCGCGATCACGCAGATCCAGTACCGCGGCAGAGCGCGCCACCGACGCGGACGCGTGATCGGCATGGCCTGAACGCAGTGCGAGCACCGCGGGGAAAGTCTGCACGCCGAGCGCATCCGCGACGACGAGCGCGCCGTCAGTGGTCAGGGTCGCCATCGGCCCTCCCCTCTCGGGATCGATCGGCGGCCTTTGCGCTGCACCATGTTCGAGCGGCGTGCGGCGTCGGGCAGTTCGGTGACGGGGGCAAGCCCTCGGCGGGTCGCATCATGACTGCACCTCCTGTGGCACAGTCTCTGCGCGCCGGACTTGTCCCATGGCGCCGCCACCCGACACCACTGCCGGACCACCGCCCGGTGCCGCTGTGGCACCCAATACCGCTGGCGCGGTAGTAAATCCGGCGTCCACCACGATCTGCTCGCTGATGTCGCTCGCATCCGCGACCCCGGCACGGGCCGCGGCCTGTTGCGCGGGCGAGGCGGACTGTGTCGTGGTGGGCGGCGCGATCGGCGGTGGCACCGCTGTCGTGCCGAGGGGCATCGAGCCCGACGAGGGCACCGGCGCGAGGGCCGGGCCCGGCTGCGGTAGCGGGGTGAGCATCAGCGACTCGCTGCCGACCGGCACGGTCGGCGGCGGCGGTGCCAGGTCGAGGGCGGACAGATCAATCGTCACCGCTGGCGCGTGCACGACCTCGGCGGGCACCGGCGTCGCGGCGGGCGGCTCCGGGGCCGCGGGCGTATTGCCTTGGCCCCGAGCCTTTTCGGCGAGCAGGTTGGCGCCCGCCGACACCGCCGGTGCCAGCTCCTGCGTCCACGGGACCGCCAGCTTCTCCCCGGCCGCCTCGTAGGTGCGCATCACCTGGGCTGCCTGCTCGCGCAGCGCGTCGACCTGGCGTTCGGCCAGGTCGAACAGCCCGGCCAGCGGTGCGCCGAGCAGGCTGCCGTGCAGCATGTCCTCGGCCGAGCGCACCGCCGCGTTCAGCTCGCCCACCGGCGGCATGGCGAGTTTGGCCAGCTCGTACGAGGCGGCCTGCTGGGTGGCGGTCGCGGCATTGTCGGTCGCCGCCGCGGTGATGGCGTCGAACCACGTGGACAGCCCGGCCAGCTGGGCCAGGCCGTCCTCGCTGGAGTCGGATCCCCAGGCGCCGCCCACCACCGAGAGGATGGCGCGAAATTCCGTACCGGCCTCGCCGAGTCCTGCGGCGAACTCGGCGTAGGCCAACCCGGCGTCGCCCATCTGGGCCGCACCGGGACCGGTGGTCAGCTCGTGCGCCAACTGCTCGGCGGGCACGGCTGCCCAGTTCGTGCCGGTGAACCCGGCCAGCGGTGGCTCGACCATCGCGTTACATCAGCGGCTTGAACGAATCGACCACGTCGCCGTCGGCCACGGCGGCGAGGTCGGCGTGCGAGCGCAGGTTGGCGGCGATCTTGCGCAGTTCGCCGACCCCGCTGAGGTACGACTCCTGGAACGACCCGCCGACCGCGCCGATGGTCTGCGCGGTCTGCCGCGACACCGGGTCGAGGCCTGCGGCGGCCGGGCTGAGCGCGTCGCCACGCCGATGCAGCGTGCCCTCCAGACCGTCGGCCAGGGTGTCGAGGCGACCCGCCGCCAGCCGGGCGAGTTCACCGTCGAATGCGATCTGACTCATCGAAATCTCCTCTGCTACAAGCTGTACGGGTTATCTGTCTTACTCGGTGGCGCCGCGCCGATGACCGGCGCCGCGGTCTCGGGGGGCGCGCCACCGACGAGCTCGTCGACGTACCTGGCGTCCACCAGCGCGTCGGCATCCCCGTCCACCGGCCGCGACCGATCACCCACGCTCGCAAGCCCACCCATGCCGGGCACGAGAGGTGGCAGCACCTCCCCCGCGAACCGGACGGTCGAGGTGGTGGCGCCCGGCGCCGGCCCCGACGACGTGGCGACGACGGTCTCCGCCTGCCAACCACCCAGCGGTGCCGCCGCGCTGGTCACCGAAGGGGTGGACATCAGCGGTCCGATCGGTGCGCTCAACGCGGCACCGGTCGGCGGTCGATTCGGCACCGGCGCTGTGGTCTCCGTGGCCGGTTTCGGCGGCAGCTGTGCGGTGACCTGCTGGCCCGCCTGGCGCGCCGCCGAGATCAGCGGCTGCACGAGTTGCACCAGCTGCTGGACGACCTGGTCGCCCGAGGTGGTCGAACTGGCCGCCGTGGACTTCGCCGACATCCCGCCCGATGTCTGCACCGAGCCGGGGGCAGGGGTCGCCTTCCCCAGGTTCACGCCCTTCATCAGCGACTGCGACGATTTACCCAGGCTGCCCAGCTTCGGGGTGGTCGGCTTGCGCACCGCCACCGGCTTACCCGCTTGCGCCATCTGCGCGGACTGCCCGGCCAGCTGTCCCTTGGTGTGCGCGGTGATCGCGATCGCCTCGAGGCCGGCTTCGATCGCCGATGCCAGCAAGGCAGTCTGCCCGGCCGGAGTCGCCAGGGTCAGACTGAGCGCGGCGGTGGTCGCCGCGAATCGCGCTGCCACCGCGGCCATTTGCAGGTATCCGATGGCCACCGTCCCGGCGGCGCCCGCGGTGATGCCTTTCATGTGCGTTGCCTGCCCGGCGATCTCGGTCGACGTCGCGACCGTCTGCACCGCGGCGGAGGTGGCGGCCCGGCTGCCCGCGCTCTGCATCTGCTGCAGCAGCTGAATGCCGGTCGTCGCCAATTGCGTTGCGGTGCTGATTGATTGAGTGATCTGCTGGAGCACGGTCTTCGGGTCGAGCGGGCCGTTGGCGCCCAGATTGCCGTCGCCGAAGCCGCTGAACAGATCGGTGACCGGCTTGATCAAGTTCAGCGGATCGATCGTCGGCAGCGGCGGCAGGCCGGGCAGCGGCGGCAACGCGGGCAGTTGGGGCAGCGACGGCAGCCCGATGTGCGCCAGCACCTGTTCGGTCGGCCGGTCGAGGAAGGGCGCTACCGGGGTGTTGCGGAGCGCGTCGAGCACGGTCGGTGACAGCGGCGCCGCGAGGTGCGCGGCCGTCATGCCTGTGCGCCCGCGGGCGGGACGAAGGCCTCCGCGTTGGTTTGATCGGCCAGCTCGTAGGACTGCGCGGCGGCGCGCGCGGTGAGCGCGGTCCCGGCGAAGTTGGTCACCAGCTCGCCCACCGCGGTGAGGTGATTCGCCTGCGCGTAGGCGAAACTCACCAGGAATTCTTGCCCGATCAATCCGAACACTGGGGCGGCGGCGGCCACGACCGCGGCCTGATCGACGGCACCGGCGACGGCGACCGCCGCGGCCATCCCCTCGGAAATGTCGCCATATTGACGGAATGTCTGCGGCTGCACATTGACAACATTCATCGCGGTACCCTCCTGGGCTGATCTGCGAACTCGATACCTGGCGGTTCACCCGGAAATCTAACGAGCACACGGTCTTTCGCAAGATCAGCGCGGGTCGCGGATCCTACTGTTCACCTTGCTGTTGTTTGTTCACCTTGCTGTTGAAGTCCTCGACCAGCCCGCCGCGGACCGCCAAGGCGCGCTGCGCCGCGACGGACGCCGCGGTTACCACCGCGCTGTCGAATTCGGTTGGTGACAAACGGGATATGCCCTCGGTCAGGCGAAGGTCGAGGAGCCGGCCCGCGCCGTCCACGACGGCCGTGACCGTCGCATCGTCGCTGGTGTGGTCGACCTTGATCGCGGCGATATCCTCCGCGAGCCTGCGCATCCGATGTATCTGCGCGGTCGCATCCGCTTCGAGTGCGGCGAAATCGGTCACCATGTGCTCCCATCCTGATCGAGCCAGCTGCGCGGCTCGTATTCGTGTTCGGCCTCGTCCGCTAGTTCGGACTGTTCGACAGCCTGCTGGGTGGGCAGGCCGAGCAGACGCAACGCGTCGTCGCCGAGGCCGAGGCCGGTCAGGTATTCCCGGCGGCTCACGCCCGCCCGGTCGGTGGCGAGCCGGCACAGCCGCAGCACGTCGTCGGCGAGATCGTCCGGATCGCGGCGGAGTTGGTCCGGGGTGACGCGCACCATGGTCGGGAGCCCGGAATCCGTTGCGGTAACAACGATGTCGCCACCGCGCAGGGAGGCTTCCCCGGTCGCGAAGGTTTCGAAGTCCGGCACTTCGGGTGCTTCCGGTGCCGGTTCGGGCTCGGTGCCTTCGTACACCGGGTCGTCGTGCACAGCCGACTGGATCGCGCCGGTGTACCAATCGGTGTCGGCGGCTCGGGTTTGCTCAGGCACGGCGCTCGTCCTCCAAGGTCTGCAACACGGTGGTGATGTGGGCGGTGATCATGGTCGCCAGCAGGGGGCGGTCGACGGGCGTCGCGACCGGCCCGGCCGTGTCGGTGACGGCGTAGCGGCCGTCGTCGACCAGGTCGTGCCATTCGATGCGGTAGCGGGTTATCCCGCGTGGCCCGAAAATGGAACTGCCCAAGCGGGTTTCGATAACGCCGAGGAACTCGGCCTGCTTTCCCAGCCATTCGGCGCTCCGCCGGTCGGCATCGGCGTAGCTTTCCTGCACCTTCGACCGGCCGTAATAGTGGTCGGTGGCACCGTCGTCGGGCGCGGTCACCAGTGGCGTATCGGGCACGCGGCCCGCGGCACGCTCGGGCAGTGCCCCGGCAATGGCACCGGCGAGCCGATCCGCGGCGCCGACGGTGATCACGTAACCGCCACTGTGCCAGATACTTTCGCCCGGCAGCTGACTGATCAGTGTGGCTACTGCCCCCTGCCTTGCACCGAGTACTCGAACCAAGCCGTCGGGGCGGTCCTGGTGTCGTGGATCGAATCCCTTGGCCGACACCAGGACATCGGCCCGCGCGACCCGGATGAGCGCGTCGTGCAGGGCGCCGTCATCGAGATCGGCCGTGCGCGCCCTGGCCTCGGCGCGCAATCGCGCCCAGTCCTCGGTGCTCTCGCCGCGGTACAGCGCGAACAGTGGGGCGGGCAGCCTGTCCTGAAACAAGCTGTCCCACAGGTCGATCAGCTCGACATCGGTGAGCCGCCAGGTGCGGCTCACCGGTCGAGCACCGGACGGATGCCGCGTCCGGGCTCGCCGAGTGCCTCGTCGAGATGATCGGTGGAGTTCAGGTATTCCGAACGCTTCTTCTCACGTTCATCGTTCGGGTTCGACCGGCCGGGGACGCCACCGTACGGCGCGCCCGGCTGGAGTCCGCTGCCCGGCCCGGCCCGGCCGACCACCTTCGCCTCCGTGGGCACCACGGCGCGGGGAAACAGCGGACTCGGCGCCGCACCGAGGGCAACCGGGGCGCGACCACCCAAGCCTCTGCCGCCGATTCCACTGCCGCCCTTGCCGACCGGAGCTCCGGTGTGCGTGCCGACCGGCGGCACCGTGCTCGCGAAGATCCCCGGGTTCTTCGAGGGGTCGGTGGACAGATCGCCGAGCGGTTTGTTCAGCGGCGACAGCGATTTGTTGCCGATGCCCTCGAGCGGATTCGGTGGCTTGCCCGGATTGGTGGTCGGTGGTTTCGATCCGGGGTCGGGATTGCCGATGGTGGGCGGCTTGGATCCACCCGTCCCGGTGCCACCGCCGCCGCTGCCCTCACCGCCTTCGCCACCGCTACCTTCACCACCACCGCTGCCTTCGCCGCCTTCGCCGTCGACCGGCGGCTTGTCACCGGAATCACCGCCCACGCCTTCGGGTTTCGTCTCGCCGTCCGGGGTTGTCGGTTCGGTCATCGGCACCCCGGGCGTCTCGTCGCCGACGAACAGCCCCGGGGTCGTCACCGGATCGGGCGACGGCAAGGTCACGACGCGGCTCAGCGTCTGCGGGTAGCTGTCGGAGTAGTGGAGCTGAAAGTTCTCCTGGTACCGGATCAGGTTGACCTCATTCGCCATATTTTGCGAGATGGAGGTGGCCGGCGGCGGCGAGGGTGTCGGCGGCATCGCGGTCTGCTTGGTCTGCTGGAGCCAGCCCGAGGTGTAGACCAAGGTGTCGCCCAGGAGGTTCATGTCACCGGTGAGCTGCTTGGAAGCCTCGGTGTAGCCGGTGGTCGCCGTGATCGCCGACTGCGAGCCGACCCCCTGCCACCGGTCCGAGGTGGACGAGATCGTGGTGCGCAGGGTGGTGAAGCCGGTTTCGAGGGTCGTGGACAGCCAATGCCACACCTCTCCGGCATTGGCCACTGCCTGCGGGGTCATCGAATTGCAGATGATGTAGAGCATTTCCCAGCCCAGCTGGCCGCCCATTTCAGGGCCGAACCCGAACGAGTCGTATTTCGTCACCGGGTCGGGTTTGCGTGGACTGCTGGGGATGGTGCCGGTCGGTGGGGCCCCGCTCGGCGGCGTGCCCTTCGGGTTGAAGGAGATGTCTTCGAAGCTCGCCGCCGACTCACCCTCGGTACGCGCGTAGCGCTTGCCCGCGGTGACGAACGTATTGCCCATGTCGACCAATATCTGACGGTGCCGGTCGATGCGCTGGCGCAACTCGGTGCCGAACTTCAGGCTGAACACCGTCCACATCAGCTGGCCCGACACCGAGGCAGCGATATGCGGGCTCGCCGCAGCGGTGTTCTGGTTGATCCAGTTCTGCACGCCCACCACAACTTCGAGCATGTCCTCGACGTGCTGGGCACACTGTTCGGCCGTGCCGGGTTCGAGTTTCAGGTTCCCGTTCTTCGCCGAGGTGAGCAGGCCAGCCCAGAGCGTGCCTTCGGACGGATTCGGTTCAGGTGCCATGTGTTTCTCCGATCACCGCAGTTGGTCGCGAAGACGTTCGATGCCCGCCAGCACGACGTCCGGTCCGGGGAAGCGCGGCCGGTCGTTCTCGACGGTCGGCGCGTAGAGGTCGGCGACTTTACGCGCGACCGCCGCCACCGCCGCGCGGGACGCCGCGACGATGGCCTCGGCAATCTCCTCGTAGCCGAGATCGGCTATGGCGCCGGAGAATTGCAGATCGATCAGCACGCCGTCGGCGTTTACCGCTACGGTCACCCGGCGGCCCTCGGCGGACGCGGTGGCGAAGAGGCGAGCACGCTGTTCCTGAAGTTCGACAAGGTCGGCATGCTCGCTGACAACGGCGAGTGGCTCGCGCTCGGCAGGTGGGGTCAGCAATGCCGGCGGCGGTGGCGGCAGCTGCTGTTCGTCCGGCATCCAGTCGACCAGATCCGACAGCTTCGGCAAGCCCAGCAACGCCGCCCGCTGCGCCGACAGAATCTCGTCGGCTTTGCGCTGCACCGCCGCGGCCGCCCGCTGCGCCGCCTGCACGACGCCGCGGGCGATCTGGTGATAGCCGAGATCCTCGATGTCGTCATCGAAGTCGACCTCCGTCACGGCACCGGACACGTCCGCTACCACGACGATTCGCTCCCGCTCGGCCGACGCCGACGCCGTCACCTTCTGATGCAGGCGTTTGGCCTCGGCGAACCCGCTGATGAGCCGGTGCACGTCGTCGACCACCTGGGCGACTTCCATTCTCAGCCGATCATTCGGACCGTGCACCGGGCCTCCGTCTCCTGGGTGCGGCACATGATTCGCTCGCCGCTCATCGGCCGTGGTCGTAGACGCTGGCCCTGGCCACCCCGCGGCGCGACTCGTCTTCGCGGACCAGCATGAGTTCGTCGCAGTGCCGATCGATGAGGGCGCGGAATCCGTCGCTGTCGACCGCGACGGCGGCGGTAGGTGTTTCCATGCCGATCGCATAGCAGCCGTCGCCCGGATGGTCTTCCCAGACAAGCCATTTCGTCACCTGGCCGGCCGGGCCGAAGTTCGAATGGCCCTGGGTGATCACGACCCGGCCAACTGTCGCCTTCGGCGCCGCCTGCCACTGCCTGCACCGGGCGTCCACGTCGCCGTCGCCCTCGTCGTAGAGCGAGCTGCGGCCGTGCCAGTGATCGAGATCCGCCGCCCCGCCCGAATCGAGCAGTTCTACCCGAGTCTGGTGGCCCGCCGTCATGGGCGGAAGTTTCTCCATAAGCAGGCGGGTCAGCGATGCGGCATCGCACTCGGTGATCTCCAGCTCGTCCTGACTTTCCAGCATGGTCGGGCTGAAACCCTGGATCAGTACCGCGCGATCACCGAACTTCCTGCCCGCCATCACGATTCGACCATCCAGCACCCGTGCGGCGCTGTAGTCGTCGGCGTGGACAGCCAGCCGGATATCGGCCCGAAGCGATTTGACCAGCACGTCGGCCAGTGCCGGATCCCACGCGGCCTGCAACTCACCCCAGACCCGCGCCTTGGCGAACTGGTAGTCGTAGTAGCCGCGAATGGGTGAGGTGTAGATGAACGGCCAGTTCCGATCGCGGTCGACGAGTCGTTCGCGCAGCACCCGATATTCGAGGCCGCTCAGGCGCCAGGTGCGTTCCACTATCGGTTTCCCTCCACCGTTATGCCGGGGGTCCCGGTCGCCGTTTCGCCCGCCACCTCGGTGGTCGACTTGGTAGCCGTGAAGTCCTCGAACACCTCTGGCTGATGCCCGCCGGCTCGGCCGGGAAGGTCGAGCCGCAACTGCGGTGCGCCGCCAGGGGGCAGCGCGAAGGACACACTGAGCGGCCCGGTCGCACCCGAGGGGAACAGCTGCTCCTCGAGCTCGTGCACCTGCCGTCCGATCCGCTCCGACGCCTCGTCCAGCGCCTGCTTCACCGTCATGGTGCCGTTCTCCACGGCCTTCGCCAGCTGCTGCAAGGCGGGCCCGAGCTGGGCGGCGAGCTGATTGCCGAGCTGGACCAGTGTCGGGATCGCCGACGCAATCAGTTGCAGCGCTTCGGAGAACAGACTCATCATGTCGGCACCGGAGGCCCCGCCGCCACCTATTCCGATCGGGCCCATCGGCCCAGTTGGGCCGACGCCCTGACCGGGATTACCCGAAGGGTTCGAGCCACCGCCACCGGTGCCGCCACCGGATTTGCCGCCGTCGGAACCGGTTCCGCCACCGGAGCCTTTGCCTTCGCCCCCGCCACCGGTGCCGCCGGACTTGCCGCCACCGCTCCCGGCGCCCTCACCGCCGCCGCTCTTGCCGCCGCCGGATTCCCCGCTCTTACCGCCGCCGGATCCGCCGCCATTGCCGCCGCCGTTTCCGCCGCCTTTACCGCCACCGCTGCCGCCGCCGGGATTGCCGGTGGGCTCCTTATAGTTGTAACTGCCGGGCAGATCACCGGTGGCACCCATCAGCTTGTTCGGATCGGCGAACATGGGAATCAACCCCGCAAGCTGCGTCACACCCCCGCGATAACCCTTCTGACTACTCTGCGCATCACCCTTGTCCCAGAACGCCCGCATCGCGGTCAATGCACCATTCACATCGGTGGATCTGAGGACCGTGGAGGGCTGACCACCCGCGTCATACGCCTTGAAATCCGCGTACTGATACAAACGAGAATAAATGAAACTGTTGAAATCAGCCGTATTACCGACAACATTCGACATCGACTCCATACCCCGCTGCAAGGTATCCGTCGCCTGCAGATATTTCTCCAGGAAAGCCACCGCGCGTTCGGCGCCACGACCCTCCCAAAACCCATTCTTGAAAACGAACTCCACCTCGTCGACGAACTTCTGCACCGAACGCCGCCACAGCACGCCCAACGCCTTCCACTCACCCGCGAGCCAGAACGTATTACCACCATTCTTCTCGATCATCTTCGCGATATTGGCGAAATCGAGCAGGACGAAAAAGTCACCGCTCTCGATCGCACCCTCGATCCGCCCCTTCGCTCCCGAATCGAAACTGACGCCCGAACCAGCAGTCGTCGGCAAACCCGGACCCGACTTCCAATTATTGGGCGCAGTAGCGTGAAACTTCGACAACTCCGACCAATGATCCGTCCCCTTCTCCGGGGCGTTAAAAGTATGCGCATTATCATCATCGGTATTGCTATACGACTTGTGTGCCGCAACAAAAGTATTCGCCATCACCGTGACAATCGCCTGATGATTCTTCAAAATGTCGACCAGCTCGACCGTCCGCTTGTCTTCGAACCTGTCGAACAACATCTTCATACTATCCAAAGTCGTCACACGCTGCGCAGCCTTATCGACCGAAAAATCCTTCTTATTATCGATCGTCCACACGAACTTCCCAAAATGTTCCCCCAGCACCAAATCAATAAACCCCTTGATGTCGGCAGCGAATCCCTCAGCCGCCGACACCAGCTTCCCCAACCCCCCACCATCGACCTTCAACAACTTCAACTTGCCGTCCTGCGCGCCCTTCAACAACCCAGACCACTCGGTCTGATCGAAACCAGGCCCACCCGACGTCATCCCACTCCTACCGTCAATTCACTGCGTCCGCCCTGAGTTTCTAGCACCGAACAATCGGGCGGTCACGCTGTAAGGCGACCGCAGCCCGGTCCGTACACCATCCGTTAACCAACGCCGTGCGATGGCTCGTCGCGGTACGTGCACCCCGGCATGAGACGACGTCTTCCCTACGCACTCAGTCGCGTCGAGCGAACGGGCGAGGGCCGCTGGAGCACTGCGTCCAGGCGCATCAGTTCGCCTTCTTCCACCATGCGCCGGACCATTCCGTCACAAGGGATTTCGGCTCGGAAACAGGCGCCGGCACCGTCGAGACTGCCGTGCGCTACGGCCACCTGCAGCAGGTCACGGGAGTAGTGCGCGAAATGGCGCGCCATGGTGCCGCCGCTGCTCGCCGCCTCGGTGGCCCGGGCCAGCCAGCCCTCGAAACTCGGGTATGGGTAGTGCAGAATCATCGGCGCGGTGACTGTTCCGCTCGCGCCGGTGAATCCGGTGAAGCTGTGTGTATCGACCGGCTCGATATCCGAATCGAGCCGGACGGCGCTGCGGTTCGCGGGCGCGTCGAGGAATGCGGAGCGCCCGCTGACGCGGAACAAGGTGCACTCGCGGAACGGGTCGGCGACCGGCTGCGGCTTCGGAACTGCCTCGTGGGCGATGAAGGTAACTTGCCCCGCCCCGGGGATCTGCCAGCGGCGCCTGCCGTCGTCATAGAACAGTTCCCGCGGGCCGAGCGGAAGCAGCCAGGCCATACCGGCCGAACGTGCGGTCGCGACGGCAGCGTGAATATTGGCCACCGCACGCTCGACCGGATCGGCGACGGGAACACTGTTGTCGCACAGCAGTATCGGGTGCTCAGTGTCGCGTGCGAGTGCGCGCACGGCCGGATCATCGGAGTAGACAATGATCAGGTCCGCATGCACCGCATGGTGATCGAGCCAGTCCGTGAGCCCCGGCTGCGGCCCGTCGACGGAAACGCAGATCGCCGTCGGCTCGGCCCGTTGCCGGTACCCGGCACCGACTCCCCGATACACCGTCGTTGTCAGGTCGATCTCGTGCTGTATCAGGTAGTCGTAGTACTCCGTCCACGTGTTCACCCCTGCCGCACGGGCCGCCGCGTAATTCGGGCCGCCGACCGGTCGGGTATGCCGCACGGTCACCGCGTCGACAATCGCGATCGACGAGGTGTCCGGCACGAATCTGGGCCAATGGAAGTCCAGGCCCCACCCGGTCTGCGTGGCGTTGAACGTCGGCAGGCAGCGGAGCAGGAAATCCCGGCGAAAACACGGCGCCATGATCTCGACGAAATTCGTATACCGGAGCTCGAACCTGCGATCGACCAGGGTGATCTCGTGGGAGTAGTAGCTGTCCTCGGTGAGTGCGGGCTGGGACAGCGCGAGCCGATAGCGGGCCGCGTATTCGAACAGTTCATTGATGGACGCGGTGTCGGTGGCCAGATCGTCGTCCGGGAGCCAGATGTAGTCGTAGTCCTCGATCGTGCCGGCCAGGTCGACGGTGAGCACGTGATGCAGCGCAGGCCATTTGGGGCCCTTGCGGTCCAGCCGGCGCACGTCGCCCGTGCGATAGCGGTGCGGGTCGTCGCCGAAATAGCTCACGACCAGATCCCAGGTGCGTGGCTCCGGCCCGGCGAGCCATTGTTCGTGCAACGAGGTGTCCCCCGCCCGTAGCACCACCAGGTTCCGGCGCCGTCCGCCTGCACGGAAGACACTCCGCCGCTGCCGAATTGCTCCGCTTGTCACGCGGCGTACCAGCCCTCTCCCCAGAGCGTGCCGAGACGTTCGAAATACGTCTCGTATTGCGGGGCAACGACATCGGTGGAAAACCTGGACACCGCGTAGTCGCGAATCCCTTGGTAGTCGAGCTTGTCGACCGCATCCGCGGCCTCGCAGAATTCGCGCAGCGTTCGGCAGCGAAAACCCTGCACACCCTGTTGCACGGTCTCGGTGAACACGCCCCAGTCGGTGGTGATCACCGGAGTCCCGCACAGCATCGCCTCGGCATGCACGCCGCCGAACGGTTCCAGGTAGAGCGAGGGCACGAAAACCCCACGCGCCCGGCTCATCAGCTCGCCGCGGCGCACATGATCGACCACGCCGACATACTCGGCGACCTCCGCAGGCGGCGCCACGCCCGCGCCCGCGACCACCAGCTTCACCCCGAGCCGCTGACAGGTGTCGACGGCGATCTGAATTCCCTTCGCCTCGACCAGGCGACCCATGAAGAGAAAATAGTCGTCCTTCTCATCGGAGAACGGAAAGTCTTCCACCTCATAGTAATTCGGGATCACTGCATCGTAGAACTGGCCGCGAGCGCTCATCACGCCGGGAACCGTGGAACGCGAACCATAGACGGAGTGCATCCACGCGTAACTTTCGAACACACGATAGTTCGCGAACACCCCGCTGTAGCCGATCCCGAACTCGACGGTCATCAACTCGGGGAACGTGTCCGCGATCGCCTGCTGACAGGTGCCACCGAGCACGCAGATGAAATCGCGATCCTGTCTGCGCTTCGCGATCTCGGTGATAGCGCGCTCATTGGTGGTGGTCCAATGCGGATCGTAGGCATTCCAGGTGAGGTTGTTGAGGTCCTTGTACAGATCGTTGCCGCCGAACCACTCGGCCTGCTCCGACTTCGACGCGATGGTGACGAACTCGGTGCAGGCCGCGTCGTTCTCCTCGCCGCCGTACAGGAACACCTCGTGGCCCAGACCCGTCATCATTCCGGCGAAACGCCGGATCTTCTGGGTGTACGCACACGGCTGATAGTGCTTGGTGGTCTGTGTATTGGGGAAATTCACGACATGAAAACGCATGGCAGAGCTCACGTTTCGGTTCGAAGGATGGACTGGTCAGCGGTCGATGATGGGCCGGACCGACAGGGGATCTTCGCCGACCGCCTCCTCCAGGTGCTCGGTACTGTCCAGGTAGGCCGCGCGTTTGCGCTGTTGCTGCTGTTGCTGTTGCCCGCCGGGGGCGCCGCCGCCCATGCCGCCACCCATCGGGTAGCCGCCGTAGGGCATCGCGGCCGAAGGCGCCACGCCGGCTCGCGCGGTGACCGCTTCGGCGGAGTTGCCTGGCGCTGCTGCGCGAGGGAACAGTTTGTCCTCCAACGGATTTGCAGGTTTGCCTACCCCCGCCGCACTACCACCCGCCGAGCCGCCACCCACACCGGCCGGCTTGATGTCGAAACCGAATGGACCGGAGGCACCGGTGGGTCCTGACGCTCCCCAGGGACCGGAGGCGAACGGCAGCGAGGGGCCGGACACCATTCCCGATGCCAGCTGCTGCAATGCCTTTGTCAGTGCCGACAGCGGTCCGGTCGCGCCGACGACCGGTCCGGTGGCCCCACCGGGAACCATGTCTTTCGCAGACGATGGTGGGCGGGAGGATGATTCGGTGCCGCCGCCGGAACCCGGCGGCTTGCTGCCGGATCCAGGTGGTTTGCTGCCCGCGCTGCCCGCACCGCCGCCGGTGTCTTTGCCTTCGCCGCCGCCCCCGGTGCCGCCACCGGATTTACCGCTGCCGGTTCCGCCGCCGTTGTTACCGCCGCCGTCTTTGCCGCCACCGGTTCCGCCGCCACCTTTACCGCCACCGCTGCCACCACCATTGTTGCCGGTGGGGTCCTTATAGTTGTAGCTACCCGGCAAATCACCACTGGCACCGAGCATCTTGTTCGGATCGGTGAACGTGGGTATATACCCGGCGAGCTGGGTGATACCCCCGCGATACCCCTTCTGCGCACTCGACGCATCACCCTTGTCCCAGAAAGTCCGTGCCCTGGTCAGCACATCATTGACATCGGTAAAATTCTGAACCGAAGAAACCGATCCGTCGATATACTTGTAGTGCTCATACAGAGGCTGATGCGACCTGATGAAGACATTGAAATTCGCCGTATTACCGATAACATTGGACATGGATTCCATGCCGCGCTGCAAGGTATCGGTGGACTGCAGATACTTGTCCAGGAAGGCCACCGCACGATCGGCACCAGCACCCTCCCAATACTGGTTCTTGAAGACGTAATCCACCTCGTCGGTAAACTTCTGCACCGACCGCTGCCAGACCACGGCCAGCGCCTTCCATTCACCGGCCATCCAGAACGTATTGCCACCGTTCCGCTCGATCATCTCCGCGATGGCGGCAAAATCGAGCAACGACAGGCTATCGCCGCTTTCGATCGCGCCCTCGATCCTGCCCTTCGCGTTGGTGTCGAAACTGACACCCGACCCGGCAGTCGTCGGCAACCCAGGGCCGGACTTCCAATCGGCCGACGGAGTCGCATGGAACTTCGCGATCTCCGGCCAATGGTTCGTCCCCTGCGCGGGCGGATGAAACATACTCGCATTATCGTCATCAGTCTTACTGAACGACTTGTGCGCCGCACCGAAAGTATTCGCCATCACCGTGACGATCGCCTGATGATTCTTCAAAATATCGACCAGCTCGACCGTCCGCTTGTCATCGAACTTGTCGAACAACATCTTCATACT
Organism: Nocardia ninae NBRC 108245; assembly: GCF_007990755.1. Classification (GTDB taxonomy): domain Bacteria; phylum Actinomycetota; class Actinomycetes; order Mycobacteriales; family Mycobacteriaceae; genus Nocardia; species Nocardia ninae. The sequence continues at coordinate 76,169 of NZ_BJXA01000005.1, forward strand.
ATACAAAGTCGTGACACGAGGCGCGGCCAGCGCAGCATTCGAATGTGCTCCGGCAGCCTTATTATCATAAACCCACGAAAACTTCGGAAAATTATCCTCACGAAGCAGAAAATCAATCAATCCCTTGATATCGGCCGCGAATGCCTCACACGCCGACACAATCTTCCGCAACGCCCCCGCATCCACCTTCAGCAACTTCAACTTGCCGCCCTGCGCACCCTTCAACAACCCAGACCACTCGGTCTGATCGAGACCAGGCCCACCCGACGTCATCCCACTCCTACCCGCTCAGCCGCTGCTGCCGGACACCTAACCACGAGGAACCGACTACGTCAGGCCGCCCACAACCCGAACCACCAACCAGACACCTACGGTTAACCATGGGCCGCGCACCACGCATGCCGTCTCGGTTCCGGGAAGGGAAACAGACATGACTGCCGCAGATCTGATCGCCACCCTCGGCGCACGCGCATTACAGACCCGCTGGTTGGTGCGCGCGCCGATCCGGCTCTACCGCGCCGGACTCGGGTTCCTTCTCGGTACCCGCGTCCTGATGCTGGAGCACGTCGGGCGCAAGTCCGGGGCGAAGCGGTACGTCGTACTCGAGGTTGTCGACCGGCCGGGATCCGACGAGTACGTGGTCGTGTCCGGGTTCGGCCCGAAAGCGCAGTGGTATCGCAATATTCGAGCGCAGCCACGGGTGCGTATCTCTACCGGCCGACTACGGGACGCCCCGGCGATCGCTGCGCCGATAAACGAGGACGACGCGGCCGATGCGCTGGAGCACTACATCCGCCACCATCCGGCGGCGTGGAAGCGGCTGCGGAGCAGCATCGAGCGGGCGACCGGGCAGCCGGTCGGCACGTTGCCGATGGTGCGCGTGCGTCTCGCCCGCTGAGGCACTTCGGGTTTTGCCTCGGATCTTGCGGGTAGTAGCCGTGACGGAAGGAGGGATGCCGACGACACAGCCAGTTCATGGAGAAAGTCCAGGTGGCAGTGGTTATCCAGACCCCTGCCGGACGATCGTGGAAACGGGGTGAGCACGATGGCGGAAACCCACGTCGACGACGATTTGTGGGACGAGTTCCATCGCGTCGTGAACATGTCCTCCCGCGAGTTGCGGGATTGGCTGCGCACCGCGAGCGCGGGCCCGGACGCCGAGGCGTTGCCGGACCACTCGGGGCCGCAGCTCGGTCAGCGGGTGCTGGCCATTCTGGGTAAACGGCGCACCGATCTGGTGGCCGAGGATGCCGAGGCCATGCGCAGAGTGGTGCGCGAGGTGACCGATGCGCGCCGAGCCGACTTGGAACCGGTTGCCGGCCAGGCACATTGGCGGCACCGGCTGATGTCGCTCGGCCACGATCCGCTGAAGGGACCGTGACCATGCAGAATACGAAACTTCGCGAGATCGTCGAACGGGACGGCCCGTTCGCCTCGCTGTACATCGACGCCTCGCACAACACCGATCGCTGGCCGTACGGCGCTGGTCGCCGACGAAGTGCTCCCGGAGCTGCCGCCGCGCGATATCGCGCGCGTCGCCCGCCTGCCCTATGTGCTGCCACTGCTCGAGCGCGCGGCCCGGCAGGTTGCCCATGTGGTCGCGGCGGTCGACCGGCGTTGACCAGCGGGGCCACGATCACGCCGGTCGATGAGGCGAGCGCACCACCGGAAGGTGTGGGAGCGCTGCTTCGGCACCGGTAATCCGACGAACCGAGGAGACAGCGATGGAACGGGGAAACAGCAAACACGGTCCCAAGCTGGACGACGAACTCGCCCACGAACTCGAGGGCACCATCCGCGGCAACCGATCCAGCCGAGCCGAGGAATGGCGCGACCCGGGGCCACCCGCCGACGATGACGAGATCACGGGTGACCGGCCGACGCGCGAACGAAACTCCTAGCAGGTAGATCCGGGTGCGGCCGTCGCGCCGCACCCGGACGTTATTCGGTAGGGGCCCCGATCGGGGTAGGTAGGAATCCGGATTTCATGAAGGCGCCGATATAGGTGTCGAGCACGCTCGCGTCGATCGGCAGGCAGGAGATCGCGCTCCCCGTGAGTGCGCGTTTCGTGTTGCCGCAGTCCACCACGAGATCGGCCGCGCCACCCGCGTAGTTACCGCCGAGGAGTGCGGCGCGCACCAGCGAGTCGTCGCCGGCCAGATAGCGGGCATTGGCTTGCTCGGCGAGGCGCCGCTGTACGGTTTCGAGAGATGCTGTCTCGATGGGTATTCCGTGGCGGCGCAGACACTCGAAGATGTCCCGGATCGCCAGTGGTACCTCGTTCACCAGGTGGTAGGCGGTGTCGGTCGCGTTGCTGAGGGAGATCTCCACGATGGCACGCGCCACGTAGGTCACCGGAGCGAGCGAGATCGTCGCCGCTCCCACGTCGGGGGCCATGCCGAGGATCGCTGCCGCTCGGATCATGTTCCAGAAGGAGTCGTCGGCGCTGTTCACACCGACCTGTAAGTCACCGGAGACCAGGCCGGGCCGATAGATCTTGATCGGCACGCCGCGCTCCCCCGCCTCCAGGGTCAGTTGCTCCGCCGCCCATTTACTCGTTGGGTAACCCTGTGCGGGCAGCTCGGCGGCGGTGATTCGGGTGCCCTCGTCGACCGGGGCGCCAACGTGGACCGCCGACATCACCGTGTTGATCGTGGAGACGAAATGCACGGGCTTGACGCGCCGAGTCGTCGCCAGCCGCAACACTTCTCGTGTTCCGTCGACGTTGGCGGCCCGCAGCCGCGCGTACGGCTCCAGGTGATTCACCTGAGCGCCGTTGTGATAGATAACGTCGATCCGTTCGGCGAGCCACGCGTGACAGGTGTCGGACAGCCCCAGCGACGGTGCCGCGAGATCGCCCGGCACCGGGACGATTCGGGACTCCGGGACGTCGCCGCACAGTCGATACCGCTGCAACGCCTGGTAGATCCGGTCTCGCCCCGCAGCGACGGTGTCGGCCCGAACCAGGCACCACACGACGGCGTCGGTGCGGTCGAGCAGTTCCCTTAGCAGGTATGCCCCCACGAAACCGGTCGCTCCGGTCAGCAGCACGTCACGTGCGGGCCCCTGGCGGATCGGCGCGATGCCGACGGCCGAAATATCCGGTCCGAGTACGGCATCGGCGGCGATCAGCGCCGGACTGTGCACCGGCGCATCCTGACCGGCTATGCGTGCCGCCAAGCTGCGCACAGTGGAGGCACTGAACAGCGACGACACCGGCAGCTCGACACCGAGCCGGGCCGACAGCGCGTGTTGCAGGGTGAGGGTGAGCAGTGAGGTGCCGCCGCGGGCGAAGAAGTCGTCGTCCGCACCGACCTGCTCGACACCCAGCACCTCCGCGAACACCTCCGCGACGATCTCTTCGGTCGGCGTCGACGGGCTCCGGAACGCTACAACGTCGAACATCGGCTCCGGCAACGCCTTTCGATCCAGCTTGCCCGCGGGCGTCAGCGGAAGACGGTCGAGTTCCATGATCACCGCGGGGACCATATGCCGTGGCAAGCTGCGCTCGGCATATTCGGTAAGCCCGTCCGCATCGAACTCCGCGCCCGCCACCGCACGCACATACGCCACCAGAACCGTTTCGCCGGTGGGAGTTTCGTGGCCGACAGTCGCCGCAAAGTCGACGCTGTCGTGTCCGCCGAGCACCGCGTCGATTTCGCCGAGTTCGATGCGGAAGCCGCGGATCTTCACCTGGAAGTCCGACCGCCCGACGTACTTCAACTCCCGAGGGGCGGGCCGGGAATCGCCCTGCTGCTCCGGCACGCACCAGCGCACCAGGTCCCCTGTGCGGAACATGCGCGCACCCGGCTCGCCCCAGGGGTTCGCGACGAACCATTCCGCCGTCAGCGCAGCACGCGAGCGATAGCCGCGAGCCAATGTCCCGCCAGCCAAATACAATTCGCCGGTGACACCGGGCGGCACCGGATGCAACCGCCGATCCAGCACCAACGCGGACACGCCTTGCACCGGTCCGCCGATGGTGATGTCGCGACCGGCGGTTTGTGCGCCGAAGGTCGCGGCAATCGTGACCTCCGTCGGCCCGTAGGCGTTGATATACCTGCGGCCCGGTTGCCACTTCGCCACCAGTTCCGGCGCGGTGACATCACCGCCGACCAACAGGGTCCCGATCGCCACACCGGTGGGATCAACCGTGCTCAATACGGCCGGAGTGACGCTGCAATGCGTCACCCGTTCGTCGCGTAGCACCGCCGCGAACTCGGGTCCGCCGATCACCGCAGGCGGCAGGATGACCAGCGTCGCGCCGACCGACAACGCACACAACCACTCCAATGCCGCCGGGTCGAAGCTCGGCGAAATCGAGTGCAACAGACGATGTTGCGGCTCGAGTTCCAGGACCCCGACCGTGTGCTCGATCAGCCCGGCCAGCCCGGCATGGGTGACGAGCACGCCCTTCGGCACACCCGTCGAACCGGAGGTATAGATCAGGTACGCCGGATTCTGCGGGCGCAGTGGGGCTGTCCGGTCGGCGTCGGTGATCGCTCGCGCGGACCGCCGCGCGCACCCGGCCTCGATGGCCGGATGGTCGAGCATCAGCCACGTCAGCTCCTCGGGCAGGCGATCGACATACTCGGTGGCGGTCAGCCCGATCACCGCCGACGCATCGGTCACCATGTGCCGCACCCGATCCGCCGGATACGTCGGATCGATCGGGAGATACGCGGCACCGGTCCTGGCGACCGCGAGCACTGCGGCCAGCATCTCGTAAGAACGTGGGAAAGCCAGCGCGACAACACGTTCCGGACCGACTCCGAGATTGATCAGGAATCGCGCCAGCCGGGCCGAAGAATCATCCAGTTCGCCGTAGGTGATCGATCGGCCCCGGTCCCGTACCGCGATCCGATCGCGGCCCCACCGCACACCACGCAGCAGCAGCTCCGGCATCAGGGCACCGGTCATCGCTTGGGCGGGCTCTACCCTGGTGAGCGCGGCGTACTCGTCGTCGGCGAGCAGCGGAAGATCGCCCACCGGTATGCGCGGCTGCGCGACGATCGCCGCCAGCAACCGCGTGAACCGGCCCGCCATCACCCGGATCGTGGCTTCGTCGAAGAGGTCTCGCGCGAAGGAGAATTGCGCGGCCATGCCTGCGGCGCTTTCCCGGACGGCCAGTGACAGATCGAACTTCTCGATACCGGTGTCGAAATCGACTGCGGCGGCGCGCAATCCAGGCAGCTCGAAGGCGGATTCCGGCAGATTCTGGAACGCGAACCCGACCTGGAACAACGGATTGCGGGCGGTGGATCTGGCGGGGTTCAACGTCTCCACCAGCCGCTCGAACGGAATATCCGCGTGCTCGAAGGCCCGCAGATCGTCGTCGCGGACCCGTTCGAGCAACGCGGTGAAATCGTCCTGCGCACGGACCCGGGTGCGCAGCACCAGCGTGTTGACGAACATACCGACCACCGCATCGAGTTCGGCCTCGCCGCGACCCGCGACCACCGTGCCGACCGCGATGTCGCCGGTGCCCGACCAGCGGGCCAGGAAGATCGCGAACGCGGCGTGCAGCACCATGAACACCGTCGCGCTCTGCGCACGGGCGAGCTCGGCCACTCCGCGCTGCACGTCGGGGCCGATCGAGAACTGCACCTGCCCACCGGCGAACGATCGCGTGGCCGGGCGCGGCCGGTCGAAGGGCAGGGCGAGCTCATCGGGCAGGCCGGCCAGCGTGGTGCGCCAGTACTCGGCCTGTTGCGAGATCAGGCTGCCCGGATCCGACTCGGCGCCGAGCGTGGCCCGCTGCCAGAGACCGAAATCGGCGTACTGCACCGGTAGTGGCGCCCAATCCGGCTCCGCGCCAGCGCATCTAGCGGCGTACGCCAACATCACGTCGCGGGTCAACGGCGCCATCGACCAACCGTCGCTACAGATGTGGTGTGCGACGAGCACCAGGACATGCTCGGATGGGTCGATACGCAACAGGCTGGCGCGCAACGGAATCTCGGTCGCGACATCGAACCCGGCGGAAGCCACCTCGATGATCCGCGCCAGCACACCGGCGGCGTCGATCGGCTCCGGCGTGAGATCGAGAACGGCCTGCTCGGCTGGCAGGATCGCCTGGTAGGCCACACCATCGTGCTGCGGATATATCGTGCGCAGTATCTCGTGCCGCGCAATCACGTCCTCAATGGCACGGCGCAGCGCCGGGACCGCCAGGTCGCCGGTCAGCCGCACCGCGACGGGGATGTTGTAGACCGCCGAGCTCCGATCGAACTGGTTCAGGAACCACATGCGCTGCTGTGCCATCGACAGCGGAATCCGTTCCGGCCGAGGCCCTGCCACTAGTGCGCGGCGGCCGCCCGCGACCAGATGCCGCCCCACCTCGGCAGCCAGCGCGGCAACTGTCGGCGCGGTGAACAGCAGCCGCGCGGGCACCCGTGCGTCCAGTGCCGCGCCGAGCCGGGCCGCGACCTGAGTGGCCAACAGCGAGTTGCCGCCGAGGGCGAAGAAGTTGTCGTCCAAGCCGGTTCGGTCCACGCCGAGCACCGTCGCGAACACGTCGGCGACCGTTTGCTCGAGCGGATGCTCCGGCGCACGGAACTCCGCGGTCTCGACCACCGGTGCCGGTAGGGCTGCCCGATCCAACTTCCCATGTGCGGTCAGCGGTAATGCGTCGACTGCGACGAACGCCGACGGAACCAGGTAGTCGGGCAGCACCCTGGTCAGCTCGCTGCGCAGCGTCGCCACCTCCCGCTGTCCGACCACATACGCGACGATCCGCTGATCGCCCGGAGAATCGGTCCGGACGACCACGGCGACCTGGTCGACCGACTCCAGTGCGAGCAGGGCGGCCTCGATCTCGCCGAGCTCGATGCGGAATCCGCGTACCTTCACTTGATCATCGGCGCGCCCCAGATACACCAGGTCGCCGTCGGCATTCCACGCGGCGAGGTCACCGGAGCGGTACAGCCGGGATCCGCCGGCAGTGAAGGGATTTGCGACGAATCGCACGGCGGTCATACCCGCGCGGCCGAGATAGCCCCGCGCCAATTGCGGACCCGAGAGGTAGATCTCGCCGGACACCCCGGTCGGGACGGGGTTCAAGCGGTCGTCCAACACCCAGATCCGCAAACCTGGTATGGCAGAACCGATTACGCTGCGGCTGGTCGCCGAAACCTGATGGCTGGTCGCGTGGACGGTCATTTCGGTGATGCCGTACATGTTCACCAGCTGTGTCGCGCCGTGCCGGGCGCGCCAATCGTCGAGTCGGTGGAACTCGAGCGCCTCTCCCCCGAACACGATGTACCGCAACGCCAATGGGGCGATCTCATTGTTCGCCGATGCGGTGCGGTCCGCGTCGGCCAACTGATAGAACGCCGAAGGCGTCTGATTGAGCACGGTCACCCGCTCGGTGCGCAGCAACTCGATGAATTCCGCCGGCGACCTCGATGTTTCGTAGTCGACAACGAGCAACGTCCCGCCGTGCAGCAGTGCGCCCCACAGCTCCCACACCGAGAAGTCGAACGCGTACGAATGGCACATCGTCCACACGTCACGATGGTCGAAGCCGAACTGCGCTCGGGTGTTCGCGAACAGCGCCACCACATTGCGGTGCGGGATCTGCACACCCTTGGGGCGTCCCGTGGAACCGGATGTGTAGATCACGTACGCGAGGTTTTCCGGGCGCAACGCGGCGGTCCGGTCCGCGTCACCGATCGGCGAGGCGTCCATGCCGAAGTCGCTGCGGCCCAGCTCGATCGAGGGTGCTGCGGTGGGCAGAGTGATGCCCGGCCCCGTCACCACGCACATCGGCTCGGCGTCGGCCAGCAGGTAGGCGATGCGATCGGCCGGGTACGCCGGGTCGACGGGCAGGTAGGCACCGCCGGCCTTGACCGTGGCGAGCAACGCGACCACCAAGTCCAGCGATCGGGGCATGGCCACGGCCACCAGCTTGTCCGGACCGACACCCAGTGCAATCAGCTTGCGCGCCAGCCTGTTTGCCCGTGAATCCAGTTCCCGGTACGTCAATGTCTCTGCGCCGAATTTGACCGCGGTCGCGTCCGGGCGTGCCGCCACCACGTCAGCGAACAACTGCGGGAGGGTCTGCTCCGGCCGCGGCGCGAAGGCGCGGGGGAACACGGTGGTGAAGAACTCGGTGAGCGGCTCCGGACATCGTTCCGGCCGAGCGCCGATCGCGACCACCGCCGCCTGTGTGATGGGCACGGCATCGAAGACACCCGTCGAGCCTGCGGTCACACAGGCGATGTCGTCGTCTTGGATCGGACGCACCCGATCCTGGTGCGTCACCGGATCGCCGGGCAGCTGGGCGAGTTCGCTTCGGGTGCCGGGGTCGTCGACCATCAGCCACTCGATCGAGTGACGCGGATTCGAGGCCGTTCTCGACCCGGAGTCGAGCCATGGTGTGCCTGCGGTCAAGCCGAGCACCGGCCTGGTATCGGAGAGAAGGTACTCGGCCTGCTGCGTGGAGGCTCGCGCGTCGATCACGACGAAGCCCGCGCCGGTCTTCGCCACCGCCCACATCGCCGATACCGCCCCGAGCGGCGAGGCGACCGCGACCGCCACCAGTTCCCCGGGGCCGATGCCGCGACTGATCAATAACCGCGCCAACCGCGACGAGACATCGTCGAGTTCGCGATAGCGCAGCGCCGACCCCCGAAAAGCTATGGCAATACCATCGGGGTCGGACTCCACCGCCACCGCCAACAGCCGCGGCAGGGTCGCTGCCTTGGGCCGCCGCGTATGCACTGGGCGCGTGCGTACTGGTTCCCGCACTGGCCCGGACGCGTTATCCCTCACACCTATCTCTCCTACACATTGCCCGACTCGGCAGATTGCCACTGTTCGCCGCCCCCTATTGGTCACATGACCAGTTAGTGGCGTATAGATGTTTCGGGGTCGGCGGCGTTGCCGCCGTTCTCGCCCGTCGGATTCCTATCATGAACACGACCGGTAAACGTTACACCGAGAGTTCCTATTGGAAATAGCCAATTAATAGCTCTTTCCAGAGAATGGTACCGGAAATAGTCGGAGTTTCGCACGGATAGGACACTTGAACGCCACTCGGCTTCAGCGCGTCACCAGGCTTCGGCAGACACGTCGAAGCCATCCGCGCTGGCGATACGAGCCCGAGCTCAGGTAGTAGATCACGACTCCTTGCAGCTGAGACATTGGGTGGCTGACGTACGCAACCTCGTTTAGTTATAGTTAACATCGCGAACCTGAACGAACAACGGCACCATTCAGGCTGGATTGCCATCAATTTGCTACTGATCATTCTACGTGAAGATGAGGGTGAGCAACCACATATATACCCTTTGGGTATTATTAGAAAACTATGATGATTTAATTACGTTCCTCGATGCACAGGACAACGCATTCTGCTAAAGCACCTTCGTAGCTTCCGATCCGCAACCGAACACCGGCAAACCCGCGCGATGAATGTCACCTCGGCCGACTTGGCTTGCGCCCGTTGGGATTCAACGGTCACCCCGGCCGCACCGCAGGCCTGAGCACCGTGTGCGGGTGGTTGTGCGCCCGCTTACAGTAGGAGAGCGCAGCCCGGTTATGTCCGAGTGAGCGGCACCGATGTGTAACAGTTTTGCCGCTACGGAAGACGCACTGGGTGGGATTGGGGCAGCCCGCGCGCCGGTCGAAGCTACAAGCCATAGGGAGTACTAGATAGATGCACGTTCGATGAAGCTTTCCGCACTACGCCACACCGCTACGCTGCGGACCACCGTCGTCGCGCTCGCCGCCATGCTGTCCGCGAGTCTGCTCGGCGCTACCGCCTCGGCCGAACCGCAGAAGCCCTCGGCCGTCACCTCCATCACCAAGGAGGGGCGCACCTGGCACCTCAAGGTGTACTCGGCGGCGATGAACACCGAGATCCCGGTCGACGTGCAGCGTCCGGCCGACGAGGGCAAGTCGGCACCGAACCTCTACATGCTCAACGGCCTCGACGGCGGCATCGGCACCGCCAGCTGGCAGGCGCAGACCGACGCGCTGCAGTGGCTGGCCGACAAGCAGGTCAACGTCATCTCGCCGATCGGCGGTCGCGGCAGTTACTACACCGACTGGCAGAAGCCCGACCCGGCGCTCGGCGTGAACAAGTGGAAGACCTTCTTCACCGAGGAACTGCCCCCGCTGCTGGACCAGACGCTGCAATCCACCGGCCGCAACGCGCTCGCCGGGCTCTCCACCTCCGGCACCTCGGTGCTGCAGCTGGCCGAGGCCAAGCCCGGCCTGTGGAAGTCCGTCGCCGCCTACAGCGGCTGCGCGCAGATCGCCGATCCGGCCGGTCAGCAGTTCGTGAAACTGGCCACCGAGACGTGGGCGGGCGGCAACACCGAGAACATGTACGGTCCGTCCAACGACCCGCAGTGGGCGGCGAACGACCCGGTGATCAACGCGGAGAAGCTGCGCGGCACCCTGCTCTACGTCTCCAGCGGCAGTGGTATCCCGATGCTGGACGACGTCAAGTACTACCTCGGTAGCGCGCCCGGCCCGACGGGCGTGGCAAACCTCGGCCTCGGGGTGATCATCGAGGCGGCCGTCAACGGCTGCACCGCCAATCTGAAGAACAAGCTCGATTCGCTGAACATCCCGGCGACCTACCAGTTCAACCCGGTCGGCACGCACTACTGGCCGTACTGGGAAGAGGCGTTGCACAAGTCCTGGCCGCTGCTGGCGCAGGGTATGGGCCTGACTGCCTGATCGCTCAACTGTCTCCGATGGCCTGCCACCGCCGCACCAGGCGGTGGCAGGCCGTTTTCAGTTCCGGTGGCTCCACTTCGGTGAGTTCGGTGTCGAAGGTGGCGAGAATGCCCGCGACACCGGCCCAGGACCAGGCCCCGAGGGTGAGCCGGCAGTGCTGCGGATCGAGGTATTCGACGACCGATCCGCCGGGCGCCCAGCGGGCCACCGTCTCGGCCGCCAGCCGCAGGCGTGCGGTGCCGACGCATTGCCACTCGGCCGGAGTGTCGCCGCGGTCGTGGCTGGTCATGACGAAGTGGGCGACGTCGCCGCCGGGGAGATCTCGCGGAGTGAACGGCGTACCCGTCGGTGTCTGGAGGTGCAGGCGGTCCACCCGGTGCACGCGCCAGGTGTTATCCGCGAGGTCGTAAGCGACCAAGTACCAGCGCCCAGCCCAGACCACCAGGTGGTGGGGCTCGACGCGGCGCGGTGGGATGAAGTCGGCATCGCGTGGATCGGGGCGCGTGCCGTCGGCACGCAGCGATTCGATGACGAGCACGTGCTGGTGGCGCACCGCTCTGCCCACTGTTTTCAGCGCATCCGGCGCGATGGGCGGACCAGGGAACTCCCAATAGTTTTGCAGCCTGGTCAGCCGCAGCGATTCCATGGCCGCGCGCAGTCTGGCGGGCATCACCTGTTCGAGGGTGTCCAGTGCGCGAGCGGCGTCCTGGCCGAGGCCGAAAACCGTGCTCGGGGCGGTCTGCAACGCCACTGCGACGGCGATCGCCTGCTCGTCGTCGAACAGCAGCGGCGGCAGGGTGTGACCGGCGCCGAGCTCGTAACCACCGGTAGGCCCGTGCACGGTGCGGATCGGGTAGTCGAGCAACCGCAGTGTCTCGATGTCGCGCCGCGCGGTGCGTTCGCTCACGCCGAGCCGGTCGGCGAGTTCGGGCAGTGACCAGCGTCGGCGGGTGGCGAGCAGCGACAGCAGGCGCAGCGCTCGGCGGGAGGTATCGGCCACCGGCACATGATGACCGATAGTGGCCGTTCGGTGTCCACTATCGGTGGCAGTCTCGCGTCCGAAGGTTGTTCGACATCGACCAGAGGAGCCGAAACAAGATGCGCATCATCGTCGCAGGGGGTGGGATCGGCGGGCTCGCGCTGGCCGCCGGTCTCCGCCGAAACGGGTTCGACGTGGCGGTTTTCGACCGCGACACCGACGTGGCCGCGACCGGTGGGTACCACATCACGCTCGACGGGCGGGCGCAGTCGGCGCTGCGGGAACTCGTCGCGCCGGAGATCTTCGAACGGTTGCTGGCCTCCGCTTCGGCGCTGCGGTTGCGGGAGCCGGACGCGCTGTGGGATCGGCGCGGGCGACTGCTCGGGCACGGGCGAGATCTCAGCGGTGACGTCAGCGTGGACGTCGACCGGATCACCTTGCGGACCCTGCTGGCCGAGGCGGTCGGTGCCGATCTGCAGCTGGGCCGAACCGTCACTGCGATCGGTCTGGCCGAGGACGGCACACCGCAGGTGATGTTCGCCGACGGGGCACCTGTTCGAGGCGATCTGCTGGTGGGAGCGGACGGTGCGCACTCGCTGGTAGCTCGCCACCTCGCCGGCGGACCGACCAACGCTCCCGCCGGCATCATCGGCTTTTCCGGGCGGACTTCCGTGGGCGATCTGAGCTCGGTCGAGCGGCAGCGGCTCGGAGCGCGGTCCGGGCTGGCAATCGGCCCGCGGGGTGCGGCGCTGTACATCGGCTATCTCGATCCGGCGGGTAATGCGGTGCTCGATGCCCCCGGGCTTCGGGCGGCGGTCACGGTCGGGCCTACCTATATCTGGGGGGCCATGTTTCCCGAGTCCGCCGCTACCGACGCGATGCGTGCGGCTCCCGGCGAGGTGCTGCAGAAGGAGCTGCTGACCTGGTTCCGCCGAGTCGGCTGGAGTGAACGTTCGCTCGAGGTCATCGCTCGTGCCGACCCGGACAGTGTTGCCGCGTTTCGGTTCAACGCGGCGTCGACTCGGGCACGAGACCTCGCGCCCTGGCCGGCCGGCGTCATCACCGCGCTCGGCGATGCCGTGCACGCGACCCCGCCGACCGCGGGGATGGGGGCTGGTGCGGCCATCCGCGATGCCGCGAGTTTGGTTGCGAATCTGTGTGAGGTCGCGGCGGGAACTACCGCGCTCACGGTGGCTGTCAGTCGGTTCGAGGCGGACATGCGGCTGCGCGGTAGTGAGGTGCTGACAATGGCGATGAAGACGGTTCGATGGATACTGGCCACCGATACCCGGTTCGGAGCGGGTGCGGTGGTTGCGGCTAGCCCGCTTCTGGCTGCTGCCAACAGGATTCGGCGGAGCTGACCGCAGGTTCTGCGGCGCGGCTACTCGGTGGAGTACTGGCCGCGGTCCTGCTCGACGAATGGTGGCTCCAGGCAGGTGCCACCCCGTCGTAGGCCGGGCGTGCGTCCATAGCCCCTGTTACTGCGCGGGCGGGCTCCACCGCCGCGCCAGTTCATCGAGGCGGTCACGGATTCGCCGAATCCGTTTGTTCGGAGCGGTTTTCGGCGAGCACAACGAAACCGACAGCAGGCTCAGTGGTGCCCGCGTGGGGTGCGGCGCATGTGCGCGCTGCAGGACGGCGCCGAGTTCTGGCCCATATCCCAGATCGACCACGATTTGATCGGTCCGATATTCGATGCGGTCGGCGATCGGGATCAGCACCAGCGCCACTACCTCGGGTATCAGTCGCAGCAGCACGGCGGGGGCGAGGCCGACGATCACCGTGGTCGCCGCGACCGTCGGGCAGGCGACGAGCACCCTGCTGAATACGGTCCAGCCGACGGAGAAGACCCGGGAGCCCCGCGCGGGCAGCCGTCGCGCGATCGCCTCGCCGACGGCTGCCAGCCCGAGACCCGACATCAACGCGCGCTCGATCCAGATGACAGGCAGATTGTAATGGCGAAACACCAACTGCCAGAACGTCAGTCGCCCCTGCACGCGTTGCGCGAGCTGATGCGCGAGCACAGCTTCCAACTCACGCGGTTCGAGCAGGCGCAGCGATTCCGCGGGCACCGCGATCGTTCGGCCCGGCACCACAAACCGCCGATCCTTCTCCCGCACCCACAGCGTGTAGGACGCGGCGGCCACACCGGCCTTGTACGCAACATTCTCGAAAGCAGGAACCAGCTTGCGCGGCTCGTCGGACGTCGGCCGCCGCAACCCGACCAAGCGCGCCACCCACCGGCGGTCCGAGCCCCGGGCACACACCGCGGACCAGACCGCACACCCCAGCAACCAGGCCGCCGCCAACGCACCCGGCAACTCGACTCCCGCCGCACGGCCGAGGCCGTACAGCAACACCGTCACCAACGCCGCCGACGGCACCGCCGACAACAGCAGCACCGTCCACGCCCGCACCCGATCCGCCACAGACCGCCGGGCCACAGCAGTTCCGCCTGGGTAATTCGCCGCAGCGATCACTTCGGAGGTCATGCCCGACGGTACAGCGGATGCCGCCCGCCCCGCTGAACCGGCAGTGACCGTTCGGTGGCCATCCACTTGCGATTCGCACACATCCCGCCGCACCCTCCCGCACTCTTCGACACAAAGTTGAGCGAGGTCACACCGCAGCGACGACGGCCCACCATGCCACAAGACGATCGGCCAACCCATCCACCCCGTAATGCTCCCGATGATGATAAGGATTCAGCCCGAAATGCCCCTCGAGCTCAGTCCACAGAAACTCACTGACCTCAGCCCGCCCCGCCCCCGCCCCCAACCTCGTCAACAACGGAACGATCAAACATTCGTACTCATCGTCCACCAGATCAGCCACCCCGACCGGATCCCATTGATTCAGTAGGTATTTCAGGTTGTCCTCGACCTCCCCTGCCCACACACCCACATCGTTCAGGACGCGCCTTTCGACCGCAACATCACGCAGCTGAGCGACCGAGTCGGGCCTCGGGAGCGCGACAGTTCGCACGTGCGGATGCTATGTGGGCTGATCCCCCGCGCCGTATGCGCGAACGGCGGGGCACAGCGCCTATCGTCACTGCGATGAGCGCACACTTCGAGGAACTCGGCTGGCAGCAGACTGCGATGGGGGAGATCAGTTTGCGGCGGCGGTTCGATCCGACGGCGCGCACGGATGTGTTCGAGGTCAAGCTCGGGGATGAGTATTTGATGTCGAGTTTGTTCACTGTGGCGGAGCGTGAACTTGCTCGGCTGGGGCTTGCGCGCACTGTGGGGGCGGAGCTGGATGTGCTTGTCGGTGGGCTCGGGTTGGGTTATACCGCGCAGGAAGCGTTGCAGGACAAGCGTGTTCGGGCGCTTACGGTGATCGAGTACTCGGCTGCGGTGATCGACTGGCACAATCGTGATTTGTTGCCTGCCACTTCGGGATTGGCCGCGGACGATCGAATCACCTTGGTATGTGCCGACTTTTTCGCGGCGGCGGCGAGCACCGTGGGATTCGACCCCGGACATCCGGGGCGGACCTACGATGCGATCCTGCTGGACATCGATCACTCGCCGCGTCATGTGCTGCATCACCCGCACGCGCCTTTCTACACGCGGGACGGGCTGCGGGCGCTGTCTGCGCATATCGTCCCGGGCGGCACGTTCGCGCTGTGGTCCGATGACGCTCCGGACGACGAATTCCTGGCCATCCTCGAATCCGTCTTCACCGATGTGGCATCGGAAGAGGTCGCCTTCGACAACCCGCTCACCCGCGGGCGGTCGACCAACACGATCTATCTCGCCACCCGCGCCTGACGGGCAACCGCATCATTGTCCGCGCGGGATGACGTGCAATTCCACCTGACTCAGTTGTCCCGCATGAACAGTCGCGGTCATGTATGTGTGCTCGGGCTGCCTTCGCCGATCCGTCGGCGAGCCGGGATTGAGTAGCCGTAAACCGTTGTCCGCGACGGTGTCCCATGGAATGTGACTGTGCCCGAACACCAGCACGTCGGTGTCCGGGAAGTCCCGAGCGCACCGCTGCTCGCGACCTTTGGCTGCCCCGGTCTCGTGCACTACCGCAAGTCGCACCCCGGCCAGTTCGGCCCGGGCGATCTCGGGCAGCCGCGCCCGCAGCAGCGGTCCGTCATTGTTGCCGTAGACGCCGATCAACCGTTTGCTGCGCACCTCGAGCCGATCCAGCAACCCCACCTCGACCCAGTCACCCGCGTGCACGACGACGTCGGCCACGTCGACCGCTCGCCACAGCTGCTCGGGCAGATCGCGCGCCCGCTTGGGCACGTGCGTGTCGGACATGATGAGCAACCGCATGCTGTCCGGTGTAGCACGGGTGGCGGCCGGTGCGGGTCAACGCAGCCGGAGGATATTGATCGGCCACCAGAACCATCGACCGGTCAGCGCGGCGATGGCGGGTACGACGAACGAGCGGACTATCAGCGTGTCGAGGAAGAGCCCGATGCCGACGGTGGTGCCGATCTGAGCGATGTTGTGCGCGTAGCTCACGAGCATGGCGAACATCGTCACACCGAAGACCAGCCCCGCGGTGGTGACCACCCCGCCGGTATTGACCATCGACCGGATGATTCCGGTATTGATCCCCGCCGAGAGCTCTTCCTTGAATCGGCTTACCAGCAGCATGTTGTAGTCCGCCCCGACGGCGACCAAGAAGATAAAGGACACCGGCGCCACCGACCAGTGCAGCGGGTTACCGATGATGTGCTGCCAGATGAGCACGGCCAGCCCCAAGGCGGACAGATAGGACAGCGCGACGGTTCCGATCACCGCGATGGCCGCGACGAGACTGCGCAGCAGCAGCAACACCACGCAGAATACGAAGGCGAACGCGGCGACCACGCTGGTGATGAAGTCCTCTCGGACGAAGGCCTCGATATTGAGCAGCGTGCCGCCGGGCCCGCCGATGCTGACCGTGCTGCCGGCCAGCGAGGTACCCTTCATCGCTTCCAGCGCCGTCGGAATGATCTTGGCGCTGAGATCCATGGCCTCCCGGCTGAAGCCCTCCATCTGCGGCGTCACGATCATGCGGGTCACCTTGCCGTCCGCCGAGAAGAAGAAGGGCAGTGCGCTTTTGAAGAGCGGGCTGTCGAACGCTTGGCTCGGCAGGAAGAAGAATTCGTTGGGATCGCCTGCGGTGAAACCCTTTCCGACTTCGTCCAGGAATTGGGTGATCTCCGAGATCTGCGGGAGCAGGATATTCAACGTGCCCTGCAGCGGCGCGAGCACGCCGGTCACCTGGCCGATGAACTCCCGCAGGCTCGCGACCTGAGCATCGAGCTGCGGAAGCGCTTGCGCGGCAGTACGAACGCCGCTCACGAGCCCGTCGACGGTGTTGTCGAGCCGCCCGACATCGTCGAAGAGGGAGAACCCGGTGAGCGCCGCCTGGCAGGCGCGGACGTCCTGGCAATTCGGGATCGAGCTCACCATTTGCTTTGCGGGCCCGGCGGTATCGCGAATGGAGTTCAGCTTGTCGACGACACCGGCGACGGCCGACTGCAACGCGACCGCATTGCCGTTCACCTGGGCGAACCCCTGTTCCCCGGTATCGAGCGCGCCCTGCACCCCTTTGATAGTGAGGTTCAACTGGTCGATGCGCCCGGCAAGGCCGGTGAGATCATCGAGCCGCGGCGCGAGCATGTCCTTCAGCTGGGTGAACCGGTTGCCGATGTAGCCCGCCTGATTGGTCAGCGTGCCTTCCTCCAGCGGAGTCGTCAGCGGCCGGGTAATCCCTTGCACCGCACTGACTCCGGGCACCTTCAGCACCGCGTTGGTGAGCTTCGCGAGTGCGATCAGATCGCCGGGATTGCGCAGATCGTGATCGGATTCGACGAGAAACATGCTGGGCGCCATGATGTTCGGCGGCAGATGACGATCGGCCGCCGCGATCCCCAGGTTCGCAGGCGAATCGCTCGGCTGCGCGATGCGCTCGTTGAAGCTCGGTGCGAACGTCGGCAGCACGAGAATCGCGAGCACCAGCACGGTGAGACTGGCCACCAGAACCGGCCCGGGCCAGCGAACGACCGAGGTCGCGATCCGCCGCCATCGCCGCTGCGACGACTGCGGACGTGGCTCGAGAAAACCGAGCCGACTGCCGAGCGCCAGCAGGGCGGGCCCCAGCGTCAAGGCCGCAGCGAGGGTGACGCTCACCGCGATCGTGCACGGCAACCCGGAGGTGCTGAAGATGGCGAGCCTGGTGAAGGACATGCAGGCGGTCGCGCCCGCGACGGTGATGCCGGAGGCGACGATGATGTGCAGAACCCCGTGCAGCGCGGTGTAATACGCCGTTTCGGGGTCTTCGCCCGCGCGCCGGGCCTCTTGATATCTACCGAGCAGGAAGATGCCGTAGTTCGTGCCCGCGCCGAGCACGATCACCGCGAGCAGCGCGGAGGCGAAGATGGAGACGCCGATGATCTGCTGCTCGCCGAGGTAGGCCACCACCGGCCGGGCCACCGCCAAACCCATCCCGACCGTCAGCAGCGGCATCGCCACCGTGATCGGCGAGCGGTAGACGCAGAGCATCACCGCGCCGACCAAGCCGGCGCACATCATGATGAGCAGCAGCATCGAGTCGTTGATCGAGACGAGTTCGTCGTTGACGACCGCGGACGGACCCGTCAGGTGCACTTCGATGCCCGGCGGCGGTGGATAGTCGGCGATGATGTCCCTGGCCGCCTGGGTGGATTCCATGGCCAGCGCCGTGCCCATATTCCCGGCCAGGTTCAACAGCACGTAGGACGCTTTGCCGTCGGAACTCTCACTCGCCGGGGAGAAGTTCGGATTGGACCACAGGTCCATCGCGGAGTTGACGTGCTTCTTGTCCTGCGTCAGCCGGTCGAGCAGCGCCGAGTAATACCGGTGCGCGTCATTACCGAGCGGCGCATCCCCTTCCAGCAGCACATAGACGAAATTGTTCGTCCCCGCCCCGCCGAACGAATCGCCCATCTTGACGATCGCTTGCACCGAGGACGCCTCGTCCGGCAGAAAGGACCTGGCGTGCCCGTTGACCACCGTCTCCAGTTGCGGGACAAGAAGATTGAGCCCGCCGGCGAGGAGCAGCCACACCGCCACTATCGGCACCGAGAACTTGTACAGCAGCCGCGCGGGCAACGGCCGACCCGGCGCGCGGCGCGCAAGCTTCCGGTCGAACGGCACCGAGAACTCTCCGCGCATCCTGCCGAGCACCTCGCGCACACGGATCATTCGCTCGCTCATGAGACCGGCACCGTGCAGTTGACCGCGGCAAACCGCCCGTTCGCCACCTGCGCGTCCCGGGCTTGCCCGTCGATGACTATCCGGCAGGAGACCTGGTCGGCTTCCGATTGCGCCACGATGCCGGTGGCCAGGGTCAGTTTGCGAGTGCGCAAGGAAGTCCGCCACGGCAGATCGGCGGAGACGTCGTTGACGTTGCCGTGCTCGTCCAGATACGACAGCCGCACCGGTGTGCCCCGCGGACCGTCGATCTCGTAGTCGACGACCTTCTCGCTGAGTCGCCCCAGCACCGGGGGCACGCTCGAATGCCCGATCGCCAGGTCCGGGATCTCACTCAAGCGCAACCGGGCGATGAATATGGCCGTCAGACCCAAAACCAGGAATACCACGCCGTATACCCAGGCACTCTTCATGACGTTCTCCGCTGTCCGTTCGAACCCTTCGACCGCATATTTCCGTGACGCACGGTAACAGATAAAATCAAACATAGGCAATATGCCATATGACATAGCTCGGCTAGCGCGCTGACCACTGCTTTTGATCTGAAACTCCGGCCAAGACCGGCACTCCTGCGCCTTTCAGCCCCGCAGGATCAATCCGTCGGGCACCCTGGTCTCGCCCGCACACTGCGCGACAACAGCACTATTCGGCGGCGCGACGGCCACAATCTGCTCCCCCGGATCGGTTGCAATGATCTCCGCGGGCAAGTGCAACCGCGCGACGATCCCACTGATCGGCGACGCGTTGAGCTCGACCTCGATACCGAGCCGCCGCGCCAACCGCCCGACCACGTACAGCCCGACATAGCGCGTCGGCGCGACGACGAAGTCCTGCTCGCCGCGCAGCCGCGCATTCGCCTGCGCCAGCTTGTCCGACGGCATCCCGATGCCGTGATCGACGACCGCGAGCAGATACCCGGACGCCACCATCCGGCCGTAGATCTCCACCTCGACGTCCGGTGGCGAGAAGGCGAGTCCGTTCTCGATCAGCTCGGCGAGCATATGCGCCAGACCGGTGACCGCCCCGCCGGCGATCGCGACCTCATCGAGCCGGTGCACCACCACCGGGTGATAGTCGGCCACCTCGGACAGTCCGGCCCGGATCACGTCGCTGAGCGCGATCGGCTCGGCCCAGCGCCGCGGGCTCGCCTCGCCGACGAGCACCAGGAGATTCTCCGCGTTGCGACGCATCCGGGTGGCCAGGTGGTCGAGCTCGAACAGGTTGGACAGCTCCTTGGGATCGAGTTCCGTGCGCTCGAATTCGCTGATCAAGCCGAGCTGGCGGCGGACCAGATTCTGATTGCGGCGCGCGAGATTCGCCAAGGATTCCTCGGTGTTGCGACGAACCAGCGCCTGCTCCGAGGCCAGCGCGAAAGCGGTGCTCTGTACACCGTCCAATGCTGCTGTCAGGGCGGTGATTTCGGTGCTGGCGCCGGGTGCGGCGCGCACCGGCTCGGGCGGGAGCGGCTGGGCACGGTCGGCCGCCTGCCAGGCGGCAATGATGCGTGGCAAGCGGCGATCGGCCACGTCGTCCGCATCGGCGGCCAGCATTGCCAGCGGGCGCACGATTGCTCGCACGCTGACGAAAACCAGTGTCGCCTCGGCGATTACCGTGATCAGCGCCGCAAGCAGGACACCGCCGAGAATCAGCGCGGCATGCTTACGCAGCACCGCCGCGCGCTGCCGGACATCGTCGCCGATCACCTGTTGCACGCTGCGCTGCGCATCGATGACCGCCGTCATCTGCGCCCACCAGTCCCCCGGCGCCACCGAGCGCAGCAGCGGTCCATTGTAGGACGCGACGGCGATCTGCTCGGATTCCGCTGCCTCAGTGGCATTTTCACCATGCAGCACGGCGTCGAGCAGCCGCTGCTGACGGTCCGTCGCGTACAGCGCGAACGCGGCGAGGCCCGCCGTCTTGGCGGCGCGAATCTCCAGGAATTGCCCGTACTCGTCGGGCTGGAACGCGTTGGCGGTGAAGACGCCATTGAGGAAGCCGCGCTCCTTGGCCGTCTGTTCCTTCACATCACCCAATGCGTACAGTGCTCGCAATCCGTGCCGGATCTGCTCGTCGCGCGCCGAGTCGAGGCCGAGCGTCAGCCGATTCAGCACGCTGATGCCGTCGGTATAGAACTGAAAGGCCGCCTGCCTGCTGACCCGATGGCCGTCGATCTGCGCACGTGTCGTCGCGAGGGTCGCGAATCTGTCTAGAGCCGAACGTAATTGGTCCCCATCGGCGGTTCCTGCGTCGAGTGTGTCGATCGCCCGATCGGTGCTCACCCGTTGGTCGGCCAATGCCTGCTCGAGACCGGCAGCACCACCCAGCAACCCGTTGCTCAGGCCACGCTCCCGCTGTATCTGCTGCACCAGATCCTGTACCGCCAGTGCGTGCGACACCGCGGTGACGGTCGCACCGCTCTGCCGATAGGAGCCGACCTCCCGGACCACGATCACCCCGAGCGACACCGACACCAAGACCAGCGAAACAATCAGAATTCGCCCCAATTGCCCACTGATGTTGCGCGGTCGAACAATTCGGCTGCGCCCAGCCGAACGGTCGCCAGCCGACCCAGCGATGATTTCCGTTCTGCTGCCGGAATTTTCCGATCGTCGACGTGAACGCACAGCCAGCTCCTCCGCTTTACCGAAGCGATCGCTTCCCGGTGAGCACGGAAAGTCAGGTGCAGCCTCTATCCGCACCACCCACCTGTCAACGCGAAGAACCGACAAATCAGGCACCCGTTACATTTCTAAACACGCTGGTAATCAACCATTTTCGACATGTCGATTCCCGCACAGCGGGCCGGCGGACGCGGTGAGGTTCTGCCGCGGGCCGTTCCGGCATAGGGTTTCCCTATGACGAGCAACCCGTTCTTCGAGCGCAGCACGCTTCCCTACCAGTTGCCGCCGTTCGCCGAGATCGGCGAGGAGCACTACCTGCCCGCGTTCGAGCGCGGCATGGCGGAGCAGCTCACCGAGATCACCGCGATCACCGCCACGGACGAGGAACCGACGTTCGGCAATACCGTCGTGGCCCTCGAACGCTCGGGAGCGCTGCTCACCCGGGTATCGAACGTCTTCTTCAACATCGCGTCGTCGGACTTCACCCCGGGGACCGAAGCGATCGAGGCCGAGCTGTCGCCGCGGCTGGCCGCGCACCGCGACGCCATCCACTTGAACGCGGACCTGTTCGCCAGGATCGAATCGCTCTACCGACGCCGCGCCGACCTGGACCTCGACGCCGAGGAATTGCGGTTGGTGGAGCAGTATCACCTGCGGTTCGTCCGGGCGGGCGCCGGCCTGGACGCGGCGGGCCAGGCCCGGTTACGTGAGCTCAACACCGAAATCGCGGCGGCGACAACGGAGTTCGGGCAGAACAACGTGACGGCCAGGAACGCCGCGACGGTGATCGTGACGAACGTGGAGGAACTGGCCGGGCTCAGCCCCGCCGAGGTGACCGCCGCGGCCGAGAACGCCCGCTCGGCAGGCCACGAGGGCGCATGGGCGCTGAGCCTGCAGAACGTCTCCAACCAGCCCGTCCTCGCCGAACTCGCGGACCGGGACCTGCGGCACCGGGTGATGGCGGCCTCGCTGGGGCGAGGATTGCCCGAGAACGGCAACCTCGCCGTCCGGATCGCCGCCCTGCGCGCCGAACGCGCCGCGCTGCTCGGATACCCGGACCACGCCGCGTACGCGGTAGCCGACCAGACCGCGCGCACCCCCGAGGCCGTCGAGGAGATGCTGGGTCGGCTGGTCCCGCCCGCGGTGGCCAACGCCGAGCGCGAGGCGACCGAGTTGGCGGCGGCGATGCGCGCGGACGGCACCGACGACGAACTCCGCTCGTGGGATTGGCAGTTCTGGTCGCAGCGGGTGCGGGCCGAGCGGTTCTCGCTGGACGCCGAGGCCTTGCGCCCCTACTTCGAACTCGAGCGGGTGCTGCGCGACGGGGTGTTCTTCGCCGCCGAGCAGGTGTACGGGATCACCCTGCGCGAGCGCACGGATCTGGTCGGTTACCACCCGGAAGTCCGGGTCTTCGAGGTGTTCGACGCGGACGGCAGCGCGCTGGGGTTGTTCCTCGGTGACTTCTTCGCGCGGCCGTCCAAATACGGCGGGGCCTGGATGAACGAGCTGGTCAGCCAATCCCGGCTGCTGGAGACGCAACCGGTGGTGGTGAACAACCTCAATATCGTGAAGCCACCGGCCGGTGAGCCCGCACTGCTCACCTGGGACAACGTCCGAACGCTCTTCCACGAGTTCGGGCACGCGCTGCACGGGCTGTTCTCGGATGTGCGCCACCCGTTCTTCGCCGGTACCGAGGTGCCGCGCGACTTCGTGGAGTTCCCGTCGCAGGTGAACGAGGTGTGGATGGTCCGGCCCGAAATGCTGGCCAACTATGCCCGCCACATCGAGACCGGCGAGCCGATGCCCGCCGAGCTGGTCGAGCGGATGACCGCGGCGCAGCGGTTCGGCGAGGGCTTCCGGACCGTCGAGTATCTCGGTGCGACGCTGTTGGATTGGGCTTGGCATCGCGTGCCCGATGCCGAGGCGCTGGCCGGGGCCGACGCGGCGGCGTTCGAGGCGGAAGCCCTGCGCAAGGCCGGACTGGCCATCGAGGCGATCCCGCCGCGGTACCGGACGGGTTACTTCGCGCACATCTTCGCGGGCGGATACGCCGCCGGGTACTACTCCTACATCTGGAGCGAGGTGCTGGACGCGGACACGGTGGACTGGTTCGACGACGGTGCCGCGTCGATCCGGGAGAAGGGGGCGGCCTTCCGGCGCGAGCTGCTCGCCAAGGGCGGGTCGGTGGACCCGCTGGCGGCGTTCGAAGCCTTCCGCGGGCGTGCCCCCGAGATCGAGCCGCTGCTGGCCCGCCGCGGGCTGATCTGAGGCCCGATAACGGCACGGCGGCGCGCGCGGGCGGCGTACGCTCCGGAGGATCGCTGCTTCCTGCACGAATTCGGTTGCGACATAGCCCGTTTGGAAACGATCGAGGCGGGAATGTCGCGAACACCCGGCCGGACCGCACCGGGGAGCCGATCCAGAGGAGCCCTGCTCGTGACACGAACCGCACTCGCCTTCGCCGCCGCCACCGCAACCGCGCTGCTCGGAACCGCTTCCGCCCAGGCCCAGGCGGACGACACCCCGCCGACCGTCGGAGGTGGCTCCGGCATCCTGGTCGACTCGAAAGTCGGTTGCACCTTGACGACCATCGGTAAGGACAGTGCCGATCGGCTCGTCGGTTTGACCGCCGGGCACTGCGGGGAGCCGGGCTCGGTCGTCGTGGTCGAAGGCGATCCCAACGGAGCGGCGGTGGGCCGGTTCGTCTACTCCGACCGCACGCTGGACTACGCCGTCATCGAGTTCGATGCCCAGCGCGTGCATCCGGTGCGCGGCGTCGGCGGCACCACCATCACCGATCTCGGTGCGCCCGCCCAGTTTCCGACGGTCGTGTGCAAGCGGGGCAGCACCAGCGGGACGAGCTGCGGTGTCGTGTGGGGCGATGTGCGCGCCGCAGGCACCGAGACCTGGACCCAAATGTGTGTGATGAAAGGCGATTCCGGTGCGCCGGTGGTGGTCGGCACCACACTGGTCGGCATGGTGAACGCCTACCTCGGCGTCGGCTGCCTCGGACCGCAGGTCGGCACCAACATCAGCGCCATCATGAACGACCTCAACGCGCGCGGCGGTGTCGGCGCCGGCTACCAGCCGCTCTGACCTACCCCCTACGGCAGGTAGCGCGCCACCTGCGGGACCGCTTCGGCAAGGTGTTGGGCGTATATCCCCTCACCGATCCCGAGGAAGTACCAACACTGCGGTGTGCGAACGAGTTTGCCCATCGCCAGCCCCGTGTGTTGTCCGCCGCTGAGCAGATAGCGGGTGATCTCGAGGCCCGAGGTGGTGTCGAGTAGCCGGAAGTAGGCGTTCTCGATCTGCGCGAAACTCTGCCCCGAGTACGAGGTCACGAGGAAGATGACCGACGTCACCTCGGGCGCCAGCCGCGCCAGCTCGACGGTGATCACCTCGTTGTCCCCCGCGCCGTCCCCGGCCGGGCTGTCGCCGCTGTGCGCGATCGCACCGTCGCGCGAGACCAGTTGCTCGTGATACACGGTGTCCACCAGGACTTCCCCCGCGAAAACCAAAGCCGCCGAATTCAAGTCGAACCTGGTGCCCGGGGACACCGTGCCATCGAAATCGACAAGCAGGGATTGATCCGACGGATCCCACCCCAGCGAAACAGCAACGTGCTCCGGTGAGGTGCCATCGGGATTCTGCAACGGGAAGGACAACCGTGTCCCCTTTCTCAGGGGCGAGCACGGTATCCAGCTACCGCAACGCCGAACTATCTCCAACTGTGCTCAGGGCTGGCACCGGTCGCTCCCGCCCTGCCTGCTCATCATCGAGAAGCTCGTCACCGTTGACGCTGCCGGGTGCGCCGCCACTCCGGGTCCGGCCCGCATCTCTGCCGACCGAACCCGGAAACAGCCCGTCATCGGCCGCATACCCCGCAAACCACGGATTCAATCGCGCAGATTCGCCCCGCTCGCAATTCGACCGGTGCGGCGATCCGGCGCAATACTGTCGCCCCATGGCTACCCCCGACTTCATCCGCACCATCCGGGCCGACGCGGGCCGGCAGCTGCTGTGGCTACCTGGCGTCAGCGCGGCGGTCTTCGATGACGAGGGCAGGCTGCTGCTCGGGCGGCGCGCCGACAGCGGTTCCTGGGCGATCATCGGCGGGATGCCGGAACCCGGCGAACAGCCTGCGGCCTGCGCCGTCCGAGAGGTGTTCGAGGAGACCGCCGTTCACTGTGTCGCCGAGCGTCTCGTGCTCGTCCGGGCCACGCCGCCGCACACCTACCCGAATGGTGACATCTGCCAGTTCATGGATATCACCATTCGGTGCCGGGCCACCGGCGGCACGGCGCGGGTCAACGACGACGAGTCCCTGGAAGTCGGGTGGTTCGAGGTATCGGCGTTGCCGGACTTGCCCGCGCACGACTTGTTGCGCATCGAGCAGGCCTTGGGTGACGGACCCGCCTGGTTCGAACCTGCTCCCTGACAACCGGTTTCGCGGCAGGCGACTACTTCTGCTCGCAGGCGGTGACCGAACCTCGCGAACCTTGCCCCTTGATGGTGCAGGTGTTGGTGCCCGCACTACCATCGACGAGATTGTTGTTCACGTCGATGGTGATGGTGTCGTCGTCGTTGCCGCCGAAGATGCTGCCGTTGTTGGCGATTGCGGTGATGGTGTCCTTGCCGGTGCCACTGTTGGGATCGGCGCCCGCGGTGGGGTCGGTGCCGTCGCCGAGCACGACGGAGTCGGTGGTGCCCACCGTGCCGACGTCGATCTTGTCGTCGCCGTTGCCGCCGATCAGGGTGGCGGCGCGGGTGCTCGGGTCCTTGTTGAGCGAGGTCGCCGACAGCGCGTCGTTGCCGTCACCGCCGAAAACGCTTGCGCCGAGGTACATGTCGCCGGCCTTGATGGTGTCGTTGCCGTCGTCGCCCCAGAGTGCGGCGCCCGCGCCGCCGAGGGTGCCGCCGGTGACGAGGTCGTCACCGGGTCCGCCGTGGACCCAGCCGCCGGTCATCTCGTCCACCGTGATGGTGTCACCGGCCGCGTCCGGGATGGGTGCGTAGGCATCGCCGTAGATATCGGCGGCACCGACGGTTCGGTGGACCGAGATCGTGTCTTTGCCCGCTCCGCCGAACACGGCGTCCGGGGCGTCCGGCGCGGTGCCGCTCGGCGGGCGCTCGCCGAGGCTGACGGTGTCGATGGTGATGGTGTCGTCACCGTCGTCGCCGGATACCCGGCCGCCGTGTGCACCGGCGGCGGTCTCCGGCTTGGCCGGGTCGGGCTGGAAAACATAACCGACACTGCCGATTCGGAGCACGTCGTTGCCCGGCCCGCCCACGACGGCACCGTGGCGCCCGACATTGCCGCCGGGCCCTTTCTGCATGGCGGCATCGCAGGCCGCGGGCCGGTCCTGGCCGCCGACCGTGATCTCGTCGTCGCCCGGACCACCGTCGAGGACGCCGCCGTTGACATCGTCGGCGCCGAGTTCGGCTGCCGGACAGAGGAACCGGCCGACATTGCGCGCGGAGATCTTGTCCTTGCCCACGCCGCCGGATACCACCGCGCCCTCGAGGACGTCACCCTCGATCACGATGGTGTCGTCGCCCTCGCCCGCGTCGAGCACCGAACCGGCCGTGAGGTTGTCCGAACAGGTGATGGTGTCGTTGCCTGCCGTCACCGCACCTGCGCAGCCCGCGGGCAACCCCTCCGCCCGCACCGGAGCGCCCGCCAACACCATTCCCGCCAGTAATGCGGAGACTCCCACCATCGACCGTGCACCGCGCGCTCGAACGACCACAGTTCATCCTTCCGGTCTCACCGACAACGATGTCCGGCGTGCACGCCTCGAGTGCGCACACCGCCGGTTCGTATTCGAACCTGTGAGCCGTCCGGATCGGTCGGATCGCGTCAGCGGAGCGTTATTCCACCGGATCGGATTCGTAGACCGGGATGCCCCTGGCGTCCAGCATCTGGATGATGCCGACGAACTGATCGCGATCGCCGACGGCCTCGGGGACGTACTCATTGATCTCGGCGTGGGTGATGTACTTCTGTTCGTGCCCCAGCGCGATGAGTTCTTTCATTCCGGGATTCGCCATGCAATGTCTCCAGTGTCGGGTGGCCGAACGGCTGTCCGTCCAGGGACGGCCAAGGCTATCAGCGCGACCTGGGTGACGACTGAGATATCGCTGGACTCTTGATATTTGACTGCCGCAGTCCGCTGCACGACGACGCCGCGCTCGGCAGCAGGCGCCGCGTCGGCAGACGAGCAGCGAACTATTTGGCGATGGTGAAGCTGGTGCCGTTCTCCTTGATCGACCCGGGTCCGAGCTCACCATTCGTGGCGCCGATCGAATAACCCACCGGCTCGAATGCGGTCAACGGTTTTCCGTCGATCTGCACATTGGTGAAGGTGATCGGGCTGAATGTCGGCAGGGCGCTGTTCAACTGTCCTTCGACGATGATTTCCGCGCTCAACGCGGGGGCATCGGACTCCGCGACGGTGGTCCGCGTCCAATTCTGCGTCATATTCGCCAGTGTCATGGTGTACGCCTTACCGTCGAAGCTGACGGAGGCTCGCATTGTGTCGCCGGGGTTCGAGGTGACGTCCGGATAGATCACCGGGTTCGCCGGATAGGCCTCCCACAGCGCCATTCGATACGTCTGCTGGGCACACATCGCGGCGCCCTGGGCCGAACCGGTACCCAGCACCTCGCACCCTTCGGAGGCGGCCTGCCCTATCTGGCTGTTCATGCTCTGCGCAGCCTTGACCGCATTGCGGAACCACGCCGGATTATCGGCCACGGTGGCGCTGGCCAAATTGACGACCGCCAATCCCGGCAGCGAGGCGAGCGCGCCCGCCGGGCTGACGCAAATGGCCTCGGAACCGGTCTGCATCAACGGCAAGGCCTGCTTGCCGTCGACCAGCGTCCCGTTCAGCCCGACCCACGGCACAACGCGCTGGATCACGCCGGTGTCGGAGCAGGTGACCTCGGGTTCGACCCATTCCGCGCTGACGCTCTTGAAACTTCCCGTGACGACGTAACCGGCCCAGTTCGTGCCGCGGATGCGCGGCGGTGTCTGCTCCGATTTCGCACCCGGCGGCGACTTCGGTGCCGGTTTCGGCACCGGCTCGGGCGCCGCCTGCGCGGGCACCACCGAGGGCGAAGCCAGCACCACCACGATCGCCCCCACCACCGACGCGGCGAGACGGCTTCGAATTCGCGTCCGACCCGGGGTAGTCGTCATGAAGGGCCACGATAGCCGAAAAGTATGACCGAGTTGCGATGGCGCACCCTACGGACCACAAAAATTATCTCTATACCCGAAACCCGCGATTGTATTCATTTCGCGGACACTCCGGCGCAGCTGCGCCACATCGCCAGTTACTAGTGATTTGCTGAATTAGCACTACCGACTTCGAGATTCACCCGTGGATACGAAAGGACCGAATCAATGATGCGGTACTTCATTCCTACCCTCGCAGCAGCCGTCTGTGCCATTTTCCTCGGCGCCGCCCCGGCTGACGCCGTCGCCACCGACTGCGCGGCCCCCGATGCGCCACCGATTTGCGCGACACCGTCGAGCAGTTGGAAAACCCATCCGGTGGGTTCCTCGCTCTCGCTACCCAGGGCCGGCGTCAAGGCGCTGGCCATGACAATGGTGCCGCCACACCATTTCTGGGCGTTCGACAACATCATCACCCGGGAAAGCGGCTGGAATGTCTTCGCCGTCAATCCGGAGAGCGGCGCCTACGGCCTCGGCCAGGCCCTGCCGCCGCACAAGATGGGGACCCACGGACTCGACTGGGCGTTCAACCCGGTGACCCAGATCCGCTGGACCTACGACTACATGAACAAGCGCTACGGCAGCCCCATCGGCGCCTGGGAATTCTGGCAAGCGCACCACTGGTACTGATCCGCGACACAACGGGACGCGGCGCACCTAGTCTTGATCCGTGCGTCGGCTCCTCCCCCTCTTGCTACTGCCCCTCGCTGCCTGCGGTGCGGAGCCGGCCCCGGCGCCGCCGCCACCGCCCACCACCACCGAACACGTTCGCACGCCGCAGGACTGCACCAAGCTGACGGTCACGGCCATGACCGTCGAGCCCGGCATCGCCTACATCTTCGGCACGCACGCCGAGTGGCTGCCCAAGGGCCAGTTCATCCGGGTTCGGGTGGCAATCACCAACACGGACAACACCTTCCGCACCACCCGGCCGAGCGACTACCACCTCGACGACGCGGCCGATCGCCCGCACCCGCCCAGCGTCGACGCGATGGCGATCAAGCGCCAACCCACCGAGCTCACCCTCGGCGCCGGCAATCGTGCGGAAGTGGACCTCTGGTACGACATCCCGGCCGATACTTCCCCGAAACTGCTGCGCGACAACACCTGTGTCACCACCATTGCGCTGCCCGGCTAGCACCTGCGCGGACGGGTGAATTACGGCGCGGGAATGCCCGACCAGAGATCGCAGTGATGGTTTCGGGATATGTCGGTGGTGGTGAACTTCTCCGGTTCGAGCACCAGCGTCTGGTCACCGGTGTGCCGGGGCCAGTCCGGGAGGCCCTTGCTGTTCGGATCGCCGGACCGAACGAAACTGGACCAATAACGGACCATCTTGTCGGACAGGTCTTTCTGCGCAGGACTGGCCAGCGTCGATGCCCCCTTCAGGTCGAACAGGTAGGGCAGTTCGAAGGCGTGTGACGCGCCCAGCGGAAAGGGCGGCGGGGTGGGCAGGCCGGGCAGCGGCGCGGCGTTGTGGTCCGCGAACTGGTAGGCGTACACCGGCCCGGTGCGAACGAGAGATTGCGCCATGCCCGCGATCGGGCAGACGAAGAGGTAGTCGGTCATCACCGCCGACCAGGCCAGCGTCGGCTGGTCGTAGCCGGTCAGCGGATAGCGCTCGGCCACGGCCTCGGCGCGGGGCCCGAACACCGTCAGCAGCTGGGGATATTGCTCGGCGGTGATCGTCTGCCGGGCGGTGAAATAGGTGTACTCGTCGTGGTTCGCCCCGATCAGCACCGGCACCTTCGCAGCCTTGCCCGCGCGGAAAGCGGCAAGCGGGTCTTCGGGCAGCAAGGGTTGACCGAAGATCGGACCGGGCAGCCCGTCCCCGCCCTCGCCGGTGAACTGCAACGGCGTCGCGGCGACCTTGTCCGCGGGCAACGCGCGCAGGCACTGCGCGGTGGCGGCATCGGCGCCCGGACAGCCGAGCGTCGCCGCGTATTGCTCGCTCTTGGCGACCGCGGTCTGCCGGTCGGCCTGCAATTCGCATGGGCCGCTCTGCAAGATCGCGCCATGGAACAACCGCTCGGAGGCGGGCGACACCAGGTGATCGCACACCGACATCGCACCCGCCGACTCACCGGCGATGGTCACCTTGGCCGGATCGCCGCCGAACGCGGCGATATTGTCGCGCACCCAGCGCAGCGCAGCCTGCTGATCCATCAGCCCGAAGTTGCCGACCTGCCCGTCGTCGTGTGCCACCGCCGGGTGTCCGAGAAAGCCCAGCGCACCCAGCCGGTAGTTGACTGTGACCACCACCATGTCGCCGGTCCGCACCAGCCGCGACGGGTCGTACCAGTCGCCGCTGCCGACGAGGAACGCCCCGCCGTGGAACCACACCATCACCGGTCGGGGCCGCTCGGGCGTGCCGCTCGGCGTCGACACGTTCAGGAACAGGCAGTCCTCGCTGCCCGAGAGCGGCCCTGGGCCTTCCGCCTGGAGGCATTGCGCGCCCGGTGCGGTCGCGTCCCGCTCCTGCGACCAGTTGGCCGGTGCGGCAGGCGGTTTCCACCGCAGCTCGCCCGTCGGTGCTGCCGCATAAGGTATTCCGGAGAACGAGCGCACGTCCGCGGTCGCCGACCCGCGCACCGGCCCGGACTGGGTTCGCACGACCGCAGCGTCGGTCGGCTGCTTCTCGTTCGAGTCGTTGCACCCGACTACCGCCCCGCACAGCACGGAGAGGACGGCGACCGTCACGGCCATCCGTCGTGCCCGCCACCGGAGCTTGTCGGACCAGTAAGGGTGCATCGCGGAGCCTCTCTGTCGAGTGACGGTCGGCTGAACCGTAGTGCGCCCTATCGCAACCCGCTAGGAAGCACTGCCGGTGGCCGGACGCGACCGCCACCGTGCACATGCGGCGGGGTCGGCGTTCGGACGGTCCGCGCCGTTGCGGGCACAGCCCTGTGCCGTGTACCCCTCCCGATCGTAACCGGACCGGTCATAGCCGAATTGGTTGTAACCGAACCGGTTGTAGCCGAACCTGTCATAACCGAAGACGTCGTAACCGTCCACCCCGTAGCGATCGTCGAAACCGTTGCGATCGTCGAAGCCACCGGGACGGTGGTGCGGACCCGTATTGAGGGTTCCGTTGGGGTTGGTGCAGCCGACATCGGTCGGCGCGTGGCATGGGATGGCGGATGCCACCGGGACAAGGACCGCGGCCGGTGCCAGTACCAGGGTTGCGGCGACCACGCTCCGCACCATCACCCGTCGGGCCCCGCCGGAACACACACTCTTCTTCGACACCATCGACCTCTGATTCACCGGGAACGCACACATCGCGTTCGAATTCGAGACAGACCCTTCCCACCGGAAGTTTTTCCTGGTACGGCAGAGCGTCTAAAGCATTGGAGTGCAGCATTTTTCGGTCTGCGACTCCGATACGACGAAGATATCCGAAACGAAACTGTTTACGCCTCAGGGGAATCCCCCATTTCGCCGTCGATCGTTGGACGTACGCTTCCGCAAGGTTCCCGGGGCGGCAGCCCACCGGACGCCGATCGGCGCCGCACCCGAACATGACAAATCTCCACTATTGCGACCGATCGGTCGGACTTATTGAATAGGATATCGACATGACGAACAGGCCCCCGGCCGACGGGCGCCGAGCGCGCGGCGACCGATCCAGAACGGCCGTGCTGGATGCGGTCGTCTCGCTCGCCTCCGTCGAGGGACTCGGCGCACTGAGCATGGGTCAGGTGGCCGCCGAGGCCGGCGTGAGCAAGTCCGGACTGTTCTCGCTCTGGCGCGACAAGGA
The DNA here is from genome assembly GCF_007990755.1 of Nocardia ninae NBRC 108245. GTDB lineage: Bacteria > Actinomycetota > Actinomycetes > Mycobacteriales > Mycobacteriaceae > Nocardia > Nocardia ninae. Next base: position 108,669 of record NZ_BJXA01000005.1, read on the forward strand.
AGAGCTGCAGTTGGCGGCCATCGAGCGCGCGCGACTGCAATGGGCGGAGCGGGTGGTGCAGCCCGCCATGCAAGCCCCGACCGGCGCGCGCCAGTTGTGGGCGCTGCACGAGGCGCGATTGGCGTTCTATACCGGCCGGGTGCTGCCCGGCGGCTGCTTCTTCGTGGCCGTCCAGCACGAGTTCGACGATCAGCCGGGCCCGGTGCGCGACCGGATCGTCAGCCTCGCCCGAGAATGGGATGCGTTCGTACACACCATCATTCGCGCCGCGCTCGACGCCGGCCAGTTGCGGAAGGACACCGACCCCGGCGTGCTCGCCTTCGAGCTCGACGCGCTCGGCTACGCCGCGATCACCCGTTCGCGACTGCTGGACCGGGAAGCCACGTTCGCGCAGTCGCGCGCCGCCATGCTGTGGCGACTGCGGGCGTACTGCACCGACCCGTCGATCCTTCCCGCAGCCTGAGCGGAGCTTCACGACCGATCGTCCGCGCGGGACGTCGCCGTCGAACAGTACGGCCGACATGACCGACCACCTGATAGTCGCCGGGCAACGAGGCGTAAGTTTGTGCATAAGTTTCCCTGCCGTGGACAGGCAGAAGGGGTGGTACGACGGTGCAGGCCGAACCAGCGAGACCCGCCGAACGAGGTCCCGCTATCTCGCCGGATACAACCAGGTTGCGGACGTTTTCGACCAGCAAGCCACCTGGTCTACGTTGCGTGGGTCAGGTCGACCTCACGACGCACGACACGTGGCAGAGCGCGCTCGCCGAACTACCCGCCGCACCCGATATCCACCTGGAGTTGTCCGAGCTCACCTTCATCGATACCCATGGCACCCTGATACTGGTGGAAGCCACGAATCAGTCGGCCGAGGGACGCCGGGTCGTGCTGCACAATCCGCCCGTGACGCTCGTCCGCATCCTCGAGCTGTTCTGGCCGTCGCTTCCCACAATTGAGGTAGACCGCGCATGACCATCACCACCGACCCGCTACCCACCGCAGACCCCTTCGTGCACCCGGCGCTTTTCTACAGCGACACCGAGGAATACCTGGCGGGCACCGTGGGCTTCATCCGAGCGGGATTGGCCAACAACGAACCGGTCGCGGTCTCGGTCCCCGGGCCGAACCTGGAACTGATCCGCGCCGAACTCGGCTCGGATGCCGAGGCCGTGCGGCTGATGGACATGACCGTCGAAGGCCGCAACCCCGGCCGGATTATTCCGGGCGTGCTGCGGGCCTTCGCCGATACCTACCCGACCGGCCGCGTGCGGATCATCGGCGAACCCATCTGGGCCGGGCGTTCGGCGACCGAGTATCCGGCGTGCGTCCAGCACGAAGCGCTGATCAACGCCGCGTTCACCGGGCGCGAGGTCACCATCCTGTGCCCCTACGACACCGAACGCCTGGACCCGGCCGTGCTGGTCGACGCGCACGCGACGCATCCGACCCTGATCGACGGCGACGGCGAACGCGCCAGTAGCGCCTACGATCCCGACCGCATCGTCGCCTCGTACAACAAGCCGTTGTCCCCGCCGCCCGCCATCGCGAGCGTGCTCGCCTTCGACGCCGCGACGCTCGCCGAGACCCGGCACCGGGCGGGCGCCTACGCGCGCGGCCTCGGCATGGACGACGACCGGATCATCGACCTCGAGTTGGTGATCGCCGAGACCATCACCAACTCGGTGGTGCACGGCGGCGGCAGCGGCACGCTCGCGCTCTGGATCGAGGGCAGGCAGCTGCGCGCTCAGGTCCGCGACGCGGGCCACATCACCAATCCCCTCGCGGGCCGCCTGCCACCGGCACCGTTCCAATTCGGTGGCCGCGGGCTGCTGCTGGTCAACCACCTCACCGACCTGGTCCGCATCCACACCGGCGTGCACGGGACCACCATCCAGATGGATCTCCGCCTGGCCTGAGCGGCCCGCGAAAGGCCTGGCGTTTCGGCCTTACTTGCCGGTGAATCGCGCCTTACGCCGCTCGACGAACGACTGGATGCCCTCCGCACCGTCGGCCGTCGCGAACAGTTTTGTGACATCGCCGACCAGGTGCTCGGCCGCCGCGGCATTGCCTTCGTCGCGAGCGCGGTGCGCGGAGGCGAGGATGGTGCGCACGCCCAACGGTGCCGAGTCCTCGGCGATTTCGGTGGCCAGGGCGCGCGCCGCGGCGAGCGCCGTCGCAGCATCGGGCGTGACCTGCTGAACCAGGCCGATCCGGTAGGCCTCGGCGGCATCGAACTCAGCTCCGGTCAGCACCCAGCGCATCGCGTTGCCCCAGCCCGCTTCCCGCCAGAACCGCAGCGTCGCACCGCCGAACGGGTAGATGCCGCGCCGGACCTCCAGCTGACTGAACCGGGTGCCTTCGGCGGCGATCCGGATGTCGGCGGCCAGCAGCAGCTCGATGCCGAGCGTCATGCACCAACCCTGTGCCACGGCGATCACCGGCTTGGTCCAGCGGTAATCCAGCCGCCACGGATCCAGGCCGTCCTCGGGATAGGTGATCGCGCCGGAGGCGAGCGCTGGCGCGACATCGACCAGGTCGAGGCCGGCGGTGAAATGCTCGCCGTGTCCGAACAGGACGCCGGCGCGCAGCTCGTCGTCGCGCTCGAGCAGGGCGTACGCGCGGGAGAGCGCTTCGAGCATCTCTAGGGTGAAGGCGTTGCGCTTGTCCGCGCGGTTCAGCCCGATGAGCAGGACATGTCCGTCGCGTTCGACGGTAACGGTGTCGGCCATGGGCTTCAGTCAACAAGACTGATATCGATTATGCAATAGACCATAATCAGTGCGTAGGGGCCTGCGAACGGTTTGCTCAGGAGTCCGATTCGACTCGGCTCTGCGCCGCCAGCCGCTGGAAGGTGCCTGCGATGTATTCGATCCGAGTGTCTTCGAGCTCGGGTCTGGGATAGGTGGAGCGGAAGATCGCCTCGCCGTCGAACATGTGCACAATCGAGGTGGCCAGCAGGCGCGCGATATCGGCGGGGACGGCGGGGCTGAGGGCCGCGACGGCGACCCGCTCGACGTCGTCGATCAGGGCGCTGGCGACCGGGGCGAGGCGGGCCCGCAGCTGCGGTTCGGTGCGCGCGGCGACCAGCAGTTCGAACCAGACCGTGTTGGTCTCCTGCCGGATCTGGTTCCGGGCGCGATGCAGGATATGCGTCAAATCCAGTGGGCGGTCGGTGTTTTCGCGCACGCGAATATTGTCGAACGCGCGCATGTGCCTGCGGCCGACCTCCTCGGCGGCGGCCACCACCAGGTCGGTCCGCGAGTCGAAGTGCCGGAAGATGCCGCCCTTGGAAACGCCTGCGCGGCGGCTGATCTCACCGAGCGAGGCGTTGTGGTAGCCGACCTCGGCGATGGCCTCGATGGTGGCCTCGACGAGTTTGGTGATCGCGGCGGCGCGGCGCTGGGCCTGGGTTCGGCGCGGTGGCGCGGTCACCGCACCTGCGACCTGAGGAATCGCCCGGTGCGGTCGGTGCCGAGGATCGGCGCGGCCGTGCCGTCGCCGAAAACGTACTTGCCGCCGATGAAGACGGCCGAGACCGCTCCGTCATTGCGATTCACCATGCGAGACAGATTGTCATACTGCGCGACCGGGCTTTCGGCGTAGGCGTCCAGCGAGTCGTCCAGGTGCGCCGGGTCGATGATCACCAGATCCGCTCGCTCGCCCGGTCGCAGGTGGCCCGCGTCGATCCCGTACCAGTCGGCGAGCTCGCCGGTGAGCCGATGCACCGCACGCTCCAGCGAGAGAAACGGCGTCCCGGCACGCTCGGCGTCGTGTACGCGGCGCAGGAAGCGGAGGCCGAAGTTGTAGAACGCCATGTTTCGCAGATGCGCACCGGCGTCCGAAAAACCCAGCTGCACACCGGGGTCCGCGCCGAGCTTGGTCAGGAACTTCGGCCGATGGTTGGAAATCGTGGTGCGCCAGCGCAGTTTGGTGCCGTGCGCGACCACCAGATCGAGAAACGCGTCCACCGGGTGCGTGCCGCCGCGTTCCAGGCCGACCTGACCGAAGGTCTTCCCGATCACCGAATCGTCCGGACAGGAGACGATCTCGGCGTCGAAGAAGTCACGGTGCCAGACCCGCATCCCGAACTTGGCGTCGTAGTCCTTCCGGAACCGCCGCCGATACGACTCGTCCTGCATCAGCGCGTTGCGCTCGACCTGGTCGGCGAGGTGCAGCGCGGCGGCACCCGAGCCGAACTCCTCGAAGATCACCAGGTCGATGCCGTCGGCGTAGACCTCGAACGGCACCGGCAGGTGCTGCCAGCGGAAGTCACCGCCGAGCGCGTTCAACGCGCGCGCGATCGGTCCCATGATGTAGACCAGCGCAGGATTCGCCTTGATGTCGGCGGCCGAGAGCAGCGTCGTCTTCAATCGCTTGCGGAAGATGCCCAAGCTGCTCAGCGTCATCGCGGCGATACTGCGCACCGAGGCGATGTCCGGACCGGCCTGCAATACGCGGCGCCGCCGTCGCAGAATCGCGTTGAGGCGGCGGCGTTCTCGCGCCTTGGCGTAGGTCGACGGCAGGGTGCGCGAGCGGCAGGTGTCCCCGTCGATCTTGTCGAAAAGCAGCTGCTGCGCGGACATTCCGACGAATCCGGCATCGAGCGCCTCGGTCAGCGCCGCTTCCATCGCCGCCTGCTCGGCCGGCGTGGGCCGAACCTCTTTGCGGGTGGCGCGGTCGAGTCCCATCTGTGCGGTCCGGATATCCGAATGCCCCAGCATGGCAGCGATATTGGGGCCGAGCGGCAGCTCCTCCAGCGCAGTGATGTACTCGCCCGCGGACTGCCAGGTCTTGACCTCGTCGACCGCCTCGATGACGTGGCGCCGCGGGATCGCCTCGACCCGGCCGAACAGATCGCCCGCGTCGGTCGCCCCGACGTGCACGGTCGACAGCGAACACGACCCGAGCAGCACCGTGGTGATGCCGTGGCGCACCGACTCGGTGAGCGCGGGCGTCTTCAGCACCTCGATGTCGTAGTGCGTATGGATGTCGATCATGCCGGGGACGACCCACTTGCCCGCGGCCTCGATGACATTCGGACAGCCCGTCTCGTCGAGCGGGTCCGCCGACACCGTCACGACACGATCCCCGCGAAGTCCGATGTGCCGCGTGGCGGAGGGCGAACCGGCACCGTCGAACCAGCGTCCGGACTTGATGATCGTGTCGTAGCTCACTCTCACATTGCAACCGATCGGTCACTAACCGTCAAGGGGTCAGTTCTCACACCGCACCGGGATCGCGTGCGCGCAATGATTTGCCATTGCGTAACTCCACGCTCGGAATATGGTCACCAACGCCAGTCATTCTCACCCGAACGAATATGGGAGCAGAGTAGTAAATTTGCTCGATAACGCCCCCGTACCACGGACAACAAGCCGATTCACGAGATCGCGCCCGGCGCCAAATAAGCATCGACAATGCGAAAGCGCCCGATGTCTACCAATTGTCCGAATAGTTGCTGAATATACTGACCTGACGCAGCTCCTCGGCGAACAACTCCTTGTTTCCCGTATTCGTAGAACCAGGATGGAGGGGCCGCATGCCCACACCGATACCGGAACGTGCCGATCATCCGCTCGCGCTGCCCACCGAAGCGGAGATCGCCGAGGTGCGCGCCGTCGTCGCCGAGGCCGGGCTGATCGCGGCGACAACACGTTTCGTCTACGTCGGGCTGGACGAACCGGACAAGTACGCCGTCTACGACTGGTCGGGCACCACGCCGTTGGACCGCTGCTTCCGGGTGCTGCTGCACGACGTGGACCGTCCGAACGCCGTCGACCTGACCGTGTCGCTCGGCCGCCGCGCGGTGCTCACGCAGCGCACCATGGACGCGATCAGCGACGGCCAGCTGCCGGTGCTCGACGAGGAGTTCGAGCTGGTCGAGGCGGTGCTGGCGACCGATCCAGACTGGCTGGCGGCGCTGGCCGCCCGCGGCCTCGACGTCGCCCAGGTGCGGGTCGCCCCGCTGTCGGCAGGCGTGTTCGACTACCCGGGCGAGGCAGGTCGGCGCATCCTGCGCGGCTTGGCATTCCACCAGCAGCACGAGAAGGACCACCCGTGGGCGCACCCGATCGACGGGCTGGTCGCCTTCGTAGACGTCATGACGCGCGAGGTGCTCCGGGTGATCGACGCCGGGCCGGTCGACATACCCGAGGAATCCGGCAATTTCGACGATCCCGGCGTGACCGGCCGCCTGCGCAGCACCCAGAAACCGATCGAGATCACCCAGCCACAGGGGCCGAGTTTCACCGTGCGCGGCAATCTGGTCGAGTGGGAAAAGTGGTCGGTGCGGGTGGGTTTCGATGCCCGCGAGGGACTTGTCCTGCACCAGATCGGTTTTCACGACGGCGGCCGGGTCCGGCCGATCATCCATCGCGCGTCCATCGCGGAGATGGTGGTGCCCTACGCCGATCCGTCACCGATCCGCTCCTGGCAGAACTACTTCGACACCGGCGAGTACCTCGTCGGGCGCTACGCCAACGCCCTCGAGCTCGGCTGCGACTGCGTCGGCGACATCACCTACTTCGACGCGGTCATCGCCGACGAAGCGGGTCGGCCGCGCGTCCTGCGCAACGCGATCTGCCTGCACGAAGAGGATTTCGGCGTGCTGTGGAAGCACACCGACCTGTGGACCGGCTCGCGGGAGGTGCGCCGCCAGCGCAGGCTGGTGATCTCGTTCTTCACCACGGTCGGCAACTACGACTACGGCTTCTTCTGGTACCTGTACCTCGACGGGACCATCGGTTTCGAGGTCAAGGCCACCGGAATCGTGTTCACCGCGGCCTATCCCGGCGCCGACCACCCGTTCTCCACGCAGGTGGCACCCGGCCTCGGTGCGCCGTATCACCAACATCTGTTCAGTGCGCGACTCGACATGATGGTCGACGGACATCGCAACCAGGTAGCGGAGGTCGAGAGTGTCCGGCTGCCGATCGGCCCGGACAATCCGCACGGCAACGCTTTCACGCGGCGGCGCACCCCGCTGATCCGCGAATCGCAGGCTCAGCGGCTCGCGGACAACCGGGTCGGCCGCACCTGGCACATCAGCAACCCCGAGGTGTGTAACCGCTTGGGGCAGAACGTCTCCTACGTGCTGCATCCGGAAGGCAAAGAGACGCTGCTCGCCGCCGACGAATCACCCATCGCGCAGCGGGCCGCGTTCGCCACCAAAAATCTCTGGGTTACCCGCTATGACCCGAAAGAGCGCTATGCCGCAGGCGATTTCGTGAATCAGCATCCCGGCGGTGCGGGACTTCCCGACTATGTGTCCGGCGACCGTTCGCTGGACAACGAGGACCTCGTCGTGTGGCATACGTTCGGCCTCACGCACTTTCCGCGCCCGGAGGACTGGCCGATCATGCCGGTCGCCTACACCGGGTTCACGCTCGAACCGGTCGGCTTCTTCGACCGCAATCCCACCCTCGATGTTCCGCGCACCGGCTCCGGCCACTGCGCCGGCTCGACCAGTCCCTGCCATGGAGCTCCCGATGACTGAATCATCCACTGCCGGTGCACGATTACGCGGTTCGATCGGGGTGGCGGGGATCGTGTTCCTCGTCATCGCCGCCGCCGCGCCGCTGACCGCCGTCGGCGGCGCGTTGCCGCTCATGATCGGGCTCGGCAACGGGGCGGGCGCGCCGACCGCCTACCTCGTCGCCGCGGGCGTCCTGCTGCTCTTCAGCGTCGGATACGCCGCGATGAGTAGTCATCTGGACGAGGCGGGCGCGTTCTACGCCTACGTCCGCCGGGGCCTCGGCCCCCGTGCCGGGCTCGGTGCGGCGGGACTGGCTCTGCTGACATATACCGCCATCCAGGCGGGGATCTACGGCCTGGCGGCATCGACCGCCGAAGAGCTCGTCGTGCACTACGGTGGTCCCGATCTACCTTGGTACGTCTACGCTTTCGCGCTGATGGCCGTCGTCGCCGTGCTCGGCTACCGCAATATCGAGCTCGGCGCCAAGGTGCTCGGTGTGCTGCTGGTGGTCGAGATCGGCAGCATCGTGGCGTTGTCGGCCACCGTGCTGACCCGCGGCGGCGCGCACGGCATCGACACCGTCTCCTTCACTCCGTCGGCGTTCTTCGACGGCTCTCCCGGCGTCGCGTTGATGTTCGCGATCGCGTCGTTCATCGGGTTCGAGGCCACCGCGATCTACGGTGAGGAGGCCCGCGACCCGCGCCGCACCATCCCACGGGCCACCTACCTCGCGGTCGGCACGATCGGCGTGCTCTACGCGGTGTCCAGCTGGGCGGTCGTGCTCGCGTTCGGCAGCGACGACGTCGCGGCTGCCGCGAGTGCGGATCCCGAAGGGCTGACCTTCACCGCCGCGCGGTTGTTCCTCGGCGAATCCGCCGCCGATCTCATGGCGATCCTGCTGGTGACCAGCCTGTTCGCCGCCCTGCTCGCCTTCCACAACGCGATCTCCCGCTACGGCTACGCGCTGGCCCGCGACGGCATCGGCCATCCGGCGCTCGGCCATATCCACCTCCGGCACGGCTCGCCGCACAAGGCCGCGCTCGCCCAGACGTTTTCGGCCGCACTTCTCCTCGGCACCTTCGCACTCGCCGGCGCCGACCCGGTCCTGCAGCTGTTCACCTGGATGTCCGGCCTGGCCACCGTGGCCATGCTGCTGCTGATGCTCCTCACCAGCGTCGCCGTCATCGTCTTCTTCCGCCGCACCGGCCTGGATCGCCGGGTCTGGCACACGGTGATCGCGCCCGTCCTCGGCACCGGCGGACTGCTGCTGATCACAGCGCTGGTCATCGACAACTTCACCACCCTGGTCGGTGGTTCCGCCCTCGTCTCGATCGTCCTCCTGGCCATCGTCGCCGCCACTTTCGCGCTCGGCGTCACCCTCGCCCGCACCGCCCCGAACCCCGCGCAGCCGCACACTATTTGATCTCCCGCACATCGAATCGCATGCGATTTCGTCGGCGGGAAGTCGAAAGGTGTGCGGCGGGCCAGGCTCGGTACGGCGCGGACGGTGGCGCGCGGGGCCGAGTCGGGACAGACTTGATGCCGTGAATCCCATGCCATTCGGCCCGAGCGCCGACGACCGCGCGGGGGCCCGGTGAGCGCCCTCGCGCGCGGCGAAAACCGGCCGGCGCCCGCCGATCGGATGACGGTGACCGTCGCCTGCTCGGCCGGGGTCGACGTGTCGGCGCTGTTGCTCGGCGCGGACGGACGCGTCCGGTCCGACGCCGACTTCGTGTTCTTCAACCAGCCGGTCGGACCCGGCGTCACCTATCGGCACGGCAGCGGTCGTGGCGACATGGTCGACGTGCAGACCAGCGCGCTACCGGCCGACGTCGACAAGGTCGTGGTCACCGCCAGCCTGGACGGCAGCGGACCGCCCACCTTCGCCCGCGCGGGCACGTTGCAGGCGACGATCGGCTCCGATTCGGGGACACTGACTTTCCCGATGGACGGGCTCACCACCGAAACGGCCGTGGTGTGCGTGGAGATCTATCGCCGCGGCGGCGCCTGGAAGGTGCGGGCGGTCGGGCAGGGTTACGACAACGGGCTGGCCGGTATCGCGACGGCGTTCGGGGTGAACATCGACGACGAACCCGAGGCGCCCACGCCGAGCGCGGCTGCTGCCGCACCGGTTTCGCCGCCCGGCTACCCGCCGCAGGCACCGCCTCCGCCACACGGCGCGCCACCGTCGAACTACTCGCCCCAGGGCGCGCCCTCGAATTACCCGCCACTTGGCGCACCGCCGAACTATCCGCCGCAGGGTGCACCACCGAACTACCCACCCCAGAGCGCGCCACCGAACTACGCACCCCCGGCCCCCGCCTACGCCCCACCTGTCGCGCCCTCACCTCAGCAAGGAGCACTGCCCATGCAGAGCGATCTGTTCAACCCGAACCACGCCGAGGTCACCGGCGTCGGCATCCAGAAGCAGGGCAGCAAGATGATCAAGGTCGCCGTCAACGGCGAAGTCATGGCGCGGGCCGGTTCGATGGTGGCCTACCAGGGCGAGATGCAGTTCAAAGCGCTGGGCTCCGGCGGCATCGGCCGGGCGATCACCCAGCGGCTCACCGGCGAGGGCGTGCCGCTGATGAACGTCTCCGGCCGCGGCGACCTGTTCCTCGCCGACAGCGCCGCCGACGTGCACCTGATCGACCTCGACGGCAGCGACGGCCTCACCATCAACGGTTCCAACGTGCTCGCCTTCGACTCGAGTCTGAGCTACCGGGTCCAGCGGGTGCAGGGTGCGGCCGGAGTCGCCAGTAACGCCGGGCTTTTCAACTGTGTCTTCACCGGACGGGGCCGGATCGCCATCACCACGCACGGCTCGCCCGTGGTCTTGCAGGTGGATCAGCCGACCTATGCCGACCCGCAGGCGGCGGTGGCCTGGTCGTCCAGCTTGCAGACCGGGATCAAGCGCAACGACTCGTTCGGCCTGGGCAGGCTGCTCGGCCGCAGCACCGGTGAGGGCCTCACGCTGGCGTTCTCCGGGCGCGGCTTCGTCATCGTGCAGCCCTCGGAGCTGCCACCCGGCGGGTTCATCGGCGGCACCGGCGGCGGCCAGCAAGCCGGGCAAGGCGGGGGGTTGTTCGGTTAACCAGGGATAGTTCGGCTAACAATTCGCGCGCCACGATTGACCACACGCGCACCGTCCGCGATGATCGGCAGCACCTCGGATTTCTGAGCGTTGCGACGAGGCATTCCTATCACCCTGGCATTCGGCACAAAGCGTGGCGGTAAGGCGAAGAGAGGTCGGAAATTTGACGAGCAGCAGGCGTTTTCGAGATCGGGCGGCTAGATTCGCGGTACTGGTCGGGGTCGCGTCAGCCGGATTCGCCATGACGGGAACCGCGCAGGCCGAGCCGTTATGGCCCGGCGGCCCCGATATACCGGGTATCCCGGCCATCATTCAGCCGCCGCCTCCCGCGCCGGTCTACGCACCGTGCACCGCGGCGAAGGCGCGCGCGTGCATGCGGTTGTCGACCAAGGAAGTGTGGCTGATGGAGGACGGCAGGACCGTCTACGGCCCGAAGCCGATCGAGATCGGCAGGCCGGGATACGAGTCGCACGTCGGCGTCTTCGATGTCGACTTCAAGCGGCGAGATTTCTGGAGCACAATGCACAATGCACCGATGGAATACGCCGTCTTCTTCGACGGCGATATCGCTACACACATCGGGCCGCTCGATTCGATGTCGCACGGCTGCATTCGGATGAACCCCGATGCCGCCGAGGCCACCTTCAATCATCTGGAGCCCGGCGACATAGTCGAAGTCGTGGAGTAACACGATCTTTCAGCACGCGAACGGGATGCCCTCGACGGGCATCCCGTTTTTGCTCTCGGTAACCCTCAAGTCGGCAATCCCGGCTGTTCCGGCCGATAACACGAGAAAGCGAGTCGATCGTGCGAGTAGTAGCCGAGGTGCTGGTCGGATTGGTTGCGGCACTGCATGTCTACATCATGGTGATGGAGATGTTCCTGTGGACGACACCGCGGGTGCGCGCGGCGTTCGGCAGCACCGCGGAGTTCGCCCAGCAGACCAAGGTGCTCGCCGCGAATCAGGGGCTGTACAACGGTTTTCTCGCGGCCGGATTGCTCTGGGGCATCATCGCGTCGGACCCGGTAGGCCGCGCGGCGATGATCTTCTTCACCGCCTGCGTCGTGGTCGCCGGCTGCTACGGAGCCGCGACCGCCAGTCGCCGCATCCTGGTGGTCCAGGCGCTGCCAGGCGCGATCGCGCTGGTGGCGGTGCTGGTGGCCGGCTCCCAGTAGGCGGTGCTACGGGGCCGCCACATCGACGCAGCCGGGGGTCGGGTCGACGACGTCGCAACCGGACGGCGGACGGGTAGGCCGATAGTCGGGCGGAACTCCGCCCGCGGCGATGGTCTCGGTGTAGGTGGCGACGGCCTTGGTGGGGCGGCGCTGCAGGGTGGGGTCGGCGAGCACGTCCACGGTGTAGAGGCCGAATCGTGGACGGTAGCTGCCCCATTCGTAGTTGTCGGTGATGCTCCAGTAGTTGTAGCCGATGAGGTTCACGCCGTCGGCCTTGGCGCGTTGCAGCCAGTAGACGGTGTCGCGCAAGTGGTCGCTGCGGTTGTAGTTGCCCGTCCCCGGCGTGTTGCCGTCGTCGGAGTTGGCATCCTCGGTGGGCATGCCGTTCTCGACCACGTAGATCGGCATATCGGGCTTGCCGTACTTGCGCGCCTCCTCCGCATAGCGTTTCACCGCGTAGTAGATGCCCTCGGTCCGGATCGGCAGGTTCCACATACCGGGTGACCCGATGGCCGCGATGGACCGGACGGTGGCGGGTGGCGTCGAGGCCGGCGGTTCGAAGGCGAAATAGTAGTCGACGCCGATGTAGTCGAGGCGATCGGCGATCTTGGCGAACAATCCACCGTTGACCTGATCGTCGATCCCGGCGACGTAGCCGATATTGCTGGTCACCTGCGCGTCGGGGCGCACCTGGTGAATGTAGTCGTAGATATTGTTGTGCGCCTCGGCCACCAGATCTTCCATCCGCCCCTGGTTGGTGGCGTTGTTGCGCACCTCGTGCATGATGTAGGCGACCGGCTCGTTGATGGTGACCCACAACGGATTTCGCGGGGCGTACCGGTCCACCACCTTGCGCATGTTGGCCAGCCAGGCCGCCACCATTTCCGGGTGATCCCAGCCGGTGTTCTCGGAAGGTCTGCCATCGAACGCGCCGTCGTAGGCCCAGCCGGGGTACACCCAGTGATCGAGGGTGAGCATCGGCCGCATGCCCGCCTTGACGATTTTGGCGATCACCGCGTCGTAGAAACGGAACCCGTCGGCGTCCCACTCCAGCCGGCTCGTCGGTTGCAGCCGCGCCCACTCGATCCCGATCCGGAACACCTTCACCCCGAGCGACTTCGCCAGATCGATGTCGGCGGCGTACCGGTTGTAGAAGTCGATCGCGCTCTGATATCGGTCGAACTCGGGGTGGCGCTCGATGTAGCGCACCCAATTGCTGTCGGGCGCATCGTTGCCCGCGGAAACCCGGTGCGCCGAAACCGAGCCGGGGCGGCCGTTGCCCGGCGCGTGCCCCTCCGACTGGAAGCCGGACGCCGCGACGCCCCAGAGGAAGTCGGGCCCGAGCGCGGCCGGCCCCGCCGTTGGCTCCGGTTGAGCATCGCTCACGCCGGGGACCAGCAGCGCGGCCATTGATGCCGCGAGTGCTACCGCGGCACGCCGTGTCCATGTGCGCATAAACCGTGAACTTAACCGATTAATTGCTGAGCCCTCGGCAAGCTCGGTCCTCTCGGCGAGTACAGGGCACGAAACACGCACGAGAAGCAGACCTGGCAGCGCAGCCAGGCAGTTGCGAGAGCCGCGATTCCGCGATGGACCCGCGTCAGTTCGTGGACATGCGCTGGTCGATCCGGGCGATCGTCACGGCAGTCGGGGCACCGTAGGCCCCGTTGCTGGCGCCGGCCGCGGCCTCCTCCGCCGCGGCGGCGGTGTTGGCGACGGTGATGTCGTCGGGGGCGAAGGCGGCGGCCTTCGCGGCGGCGAGCGCTGCGGCGGCCGCGTCCCGACCGGTGACCGCCGCGTCGGCGCTGGCGACCGCGTAGAAGGTTGCCTTGATCGCGTGGTTGGCGGCGACATACGCGTGCCATGCGGCGTCGCGCGTGGTGTCCGCGGCCGCGACGGCACGGGCGGCGCCGTGGGCGCGCGCGACATGGTCGACCGCCCTGTCCCGGTTCACCGCACGCCTGCTCGCGGCACTGGCCCGGCCCGCGGCGCTGGTCGCTCTGGCTCGCGCTTGGGCGAGCAGCTCACGGGTGTCGTCGACCTCCAGCACGGCGACCCCCTGGGCGCCGCCGGGCAGCAGCGGAATCACTTTGCCTACCAATGGAACCCGCCGCCGTCGACCGGCTGAGCACGCTCGCCGGACACCCCGAACCAGTCCAGGCCGACGCCGTCCTGGTTCCAGAAGGACATCGAATCCGTTGCCGCACAGTAGATTACGATCGCCAGCACGGCAAAAGCCGCTAATTCCTTCGACAAACGCGTCACAGCGAACCTCCTCGATCGTTGCTCGTGCGCCGGTACACCCCGGCGAATGCGGTAGGAGCCACACAGAATGCGCAGTGGCGCACATCTCCGGATTGCCCGAATTCGATCCGGAGCCAACGGAAATGCGCGCCTGCCGCTAACCCAAAATGCCGAAGGTGAGAATCCCGACGAGGTTCTCCGTTACCGCGAGCACGCTGTTCACTAGACCGAAGAGACCACTCAACATGACTGCTCCTGTGATACGCCATTGACGGATCGATGACATTTGCCGAACGAGAGCACGAGCTGGATCGCCGAGGAAGGCTAGCGCACCTGTCCCCAAAAGGACAAAACACCTGCGCGCGGCGGCCGTCACCGGCGAAGCCGCAGGGCAGCAGCCATTTTCCCAGCTCAGCGCCTGATCAAAAATCGATCGGAGATTCTTCCATCCGAACGTACTCGGGTAACGAAGACACTATCGACGCCTGCCACTGACGGTTCTCGGCATGGTCAGCGTTGGACGCCCAACCGGGTTGTTCCCGCCATCTGGAGTTCTCGTAACGGGGCACCGACATTTCAGACTCGGCGTCGGATCGACCGCACGAAAACTGACCGGGTGGCTTGAAAACACAGGAAACGAAAGGGAGAACATGCTCGCACCGCTCCTCACCGCCGTCGTTACCGCCCTCACCTCGGGCCTCACCAGCGTCGTAACCGCGCTTCTCGGCGGCTGATTCGACACGGTCCGGGGTGGCGGCGAAGCCCACCCCGGACCGGCGAACGCCGCAGACCTTCGGTGACCACTACCGGCCTCGAGCCGAGCAGAGCAATGTGAAGGTGGAGATAGTGCGTCGAATGCTGTTCTCCAGAACAGATATTCGGAGACTAGGGACAATCGTCGCAGGTGCGGCCTTCGCCATGCATACCGGAGTCGGCACCGTCACGGCTGCGCCCGCGCCCGGCCAATCACCGCGCTGCCCAGCCCTGTACGCCATCGGCGTACCCGGCACCGGCGAATCCGCTCCGGACGCGAACCCCTCCGCCGACCACGGCATGCTGTCGGCGATCTTCCGGCCGATGCTGGCGGCCGAGCCGGAACGGGTCGATCGCGCCTATGTCCCCTACGAAGCAGGTTTCGGCGGTGCGGTGCCGGGCGGCCAGGTCCCCTACTCGCAATCGGTCACCGGCGGTTTGCAGCAGCTGCGGACGATGACGCAATCGGTCATAGATCGTTGCCAGGACACCCGTTTGGCCTTTGTCGGGTACTCCCAGGGCGCGCACATCGCTTCCTTGTTCGCCCAGGAAATCGGGCGCGGCGAATCCCCCGTGCCCGCCGACCGGATCGCGGGCGTCGCCTTGCTCGCCGACCCCACCCGCTACCCCGGCGCACCCCTGTTCCCCGGCGCCGCGGGCAAACGCGCACCGGATCCCGCACCCGGCACGGTGTCCACCGGCCTGGCCGCGCTGCAGGCTCAGCCCGCGCCCGCCGCAGGCGGTGGCATCGGGCCGTTGCGCGATCTCGCCCCTGACTTCGGCGCGCTCACCGGCCGGGTCGCGTCGTTCTGCATCGATGGCGACCTCGCCTGTGACTCCCCCGCGAACGCCCCGATCCTGCACATGATCACCAACATCGCCGGCCAGGCGCTGCTGCCCTTGGACGACCCGCTGACCGCGCTGTCATCGATCACCGACGCGCTGGCCGCCACCGTCGGCAAAACCGCGACCGACGTGGTCGACAAGGACCTGCACGGCTTCACCCCGGGCAGCCTCGTCCTGTCCCGCGACAAATCGCTGAGCGAACGACTCGCCGAAGCCTCCGACCCGCGCTCGGTGATCGACGACCCGACCGGGCAGGCGGCGGCGTTGCGCATCGCGACCATCACGCTCAATACTCTGACCAGCATCGTCGGTGTCGTGCTGCATCCGGAGGACGTCTGCCAGATCGGTGCCATCGGCGCCACGGATCCGCTGGCCGGCCTGGCCACCCTCGGCGCCAAGATGTTCGCCGCGATGCCCAAACGCTCCGCCGCGCCGCGGTTCACCCAGGTCGTCACCCAGGCGTTCAACTCCATCGGGCGCCTGGTCAGCGACAATGTCGAACTCGTCGACACCGAGGTGTGGGCGAAGTATCAGGACGCGGTGACCCGCCACGGCGCGTACGCCGTCACCGCGGTGGACGCCGACCGCCCCTCGGCGCAGTTCATCGCCGATTGGTTCGTCGAACTCGCCCGAGCGCTACCGGTGCCTGCCGAACCCGAACCTGTTCTCGCCCAGCCCGACAGCGTGCTCGTCACCATCCCTGATCCTGAAGTTCGGTCGCCCGCCGCCGGTAGTGCCACCAAACCTGCTACCCCGCAGCGGAAGCCGAAAAACCCCGCCGTCGAGGTCGGCACCGGTGCGCAGGTGGACACCACTGATCCGTCGCGTGGTCGCATCCGGCCGGAATCCGACGAGGCGAAGACCAAGCGTCTCACCACAAGTCGGCACCTGGTCTGGGCGCTGCTCCTTTCCGAAAGCGCCTGCTTGCTCTACTCGGGTCGCCGAAGGATCGTCCGCACCGGGTGGGAGACCGACTTTCTTCATGAACGACAGCAGGCAGGTCCGATCGCATAATCGGCGATGCGGACCTGCCGGTGTCGGATGAATCAGTAACGCAGGGAGATCACTACACCGCCCCGCTCGGCTTGGCCTTGGGCATGTCCCCCTCGAGACCCGACTCGGGGCCGAGGAACATATCGAGCCACTTGTCGACGGGTATGCCGCCGAGGCCCAACTCCGCACCGCCATTCGGTGGCCGGAGGAAACCCCGCAAAGCGGAGTTGAGTGTCGCCGCGAGTTCGGTATCGACGGCGGCGGGTTCGTCGCCGGACTCGCCGCCCTTACCCTTCCCCTTCCCCTTTCCCTTGCCCTTTCCCTTGCCTTTTCCGTTGCCTTCCTTGCCACCCTTCGTCTCCGGCTCCCCGGCTGTCTCTGCCACGGTGTCGAAGTTGTGCGCCAGGGTGGTCGCGTTCGCCGTTGTACCCGAATCTTGTTGCGGAGCGGCATTTGCCGCGCCTGCGGCAACGGCGAGCGTCGCCGTGACAGCGAACAGGCCGGTCACCGCGGCGATCGCAGTTTTGTGAAACATAGGCAACCCCTTTGTCGTAGCGAATGCGATACCTGCGGCCGACACCTGAACGACACGTGTCGGCACTACGACATATTCGGATCGGCGGCGGTTCTGGATCGGAAAGTTCGGCGCGAATTGTCGCCGCGACAGCAAGATTGCCCGATAACGACCGATGAGGCCCGGGGGAACCCCGAGCCTCATCGGACTGTGTACAGCGATAGTGAGCCGCAGGGGCGACCACGACTCACTCTGCGGAACTGTCCCGAACTTCATGGGACTCGACAAGATTAGCGACCCGATCGCAATCCCGTGGCGATTCCGGATGGAATGATGCGCTGACCGCGCCGATCCCCGATAAACGCAACCTTGCATTCGATAGAAAGTGACACGCCCGCGCGCACAACCGCTTCGGGTGGATCGGTAACGGGAGGTAGTCCGATCCCGAAGCACGGTTACCTCCCCGCTTTTCCGCGGGGCAGGAGTAATGAGGACGGGCCCGATGACAATGTACGGTTCTGGTTCGACACCGACGCGGCGATCTCGCCGTACCGCCTGGCTGGTCGCGGTGGCGCTCGCGGTGACCGCGCCGCTGGTCGTGCCGCCGCAGGCGAGCGCGCAGGCCGTGGTCGATCACATCACCCAGCGCACGGACCGCTGGCAGGAGGTATTCGTGCGGTCGCCGGCCATGGGCCGCATCGTGCAACTCGATGTCCTGCTGCCCGCGGACCGTACGGCAGCGCGCCCCACCCTCTATCTGCTCGACGGGAACGGGTCGACCGAGACTCAGCCACTGAGCACCTGGACCATGCGCACCGACATCGTGAACTTCTTCTCCGACAAGGAGGCCAACGTCGTGATGCCCGTGGGCGGCGGCGGCACCTTCTACACCGACTGGCTGAAAGACGATCCCACACTCGGGCACAACAAGTGGGAGACGTTCCTGACCGAGGAACTGCCACCCCTGATCGATAACCTGCTGCACGGCAACGGAATCAACGCCATGGCCGGAGTCTCGATGGGTGCGCAGGCCGCGACCACGCTGACCTTCCGCCACCCCACCCTGTACCGGGCGCTCGCCGCCTACAGTGGCTGCCTGTACTCCAGCAACCTCGGGCAGGCCACCGTCCGCACGGTCGTTGCCGACAAGGGCGGCAATGCCGACAACATGTGGGGCGGTGTCGCAAACCCCGAGTGGCCCGCCCACGACCCGATCCGGCACGCCGAGGCCCTGCGCGGCAAACCCATCTACCTCTCCACCGGCACCGGTGTCCCAGGACCCTACGACCTCGCCTTCGACCCGAGCTACTCGTACCCCACCGACCTCACGGCCGCCATCGCCATCGAGCAGGTCGCCCACGAATGCACCCTGCTGTTCGACGCGAAGCTGCGCCTGCACCGCATCCCCGCAACCATCCGCTACAACACCCCCGGCACCCACTCCTGGCCGTATTGGCAAGATGCCCTGCATGATTCGTGGCCGACCCTCAGAGCCGGTCTCGGTATCTGACCGACCTCGACGGGTACGGGTCCGCGCTATGTCCTAACGGTCGTGCCCGGCCAGCTTGTCGTAGGCGGCACAGGCGGCGAGCAGGGCTTGGTGGGTGTCGACCTGGTGGGGCAGGTCGTCGCCGGTGCCGATGTCGCGCCAGTCGACCCAGGCGCGGGCCAGCTCGTCGACCGCCTTGCCGACGCCGTCGATGCCAGGGGCCGCGGCGGCGATTCCTTCGATCAGGTAGCGGCGCAGGGTGCGCGCGGCGCGTTCGATCCCGGGGCCGTTCACCCGGCGCGCGGTGGGTGGGCTCGCCTCGATCGCGGCGCGATGGCGGTGGATCCACTCGTCCACCGCGGCGAGCAGGCAGGCGGCGCGCAGGATCGGCGCGGCCGGATGTCGTTCGGGGACAACATCATGCATCGCGTCCAGCAGTTCGCGGGCGGTCGGCAGGGCAGGCGATGGCTGCTCTTCCCGGGACGGTCGGTCGGGCTCGGACATGGTTCCGACTCCAGCTACTCGGCGTTCGGCAAACGAACTGAGGCACGTGACGGCTCGGCACGACCGGCGACCAGGACGCGATCGACGCGGTCTGCCGGGCGGATCCTCTTGCTTGCCTACAGAATCGCAGTCCAGGTAATGCGCTGTCTTGGGCTGTGCACCAAGGATGGATCCGTAACTTGTTCTCCGACACAGCCATTCGATATGCCGATCAGCCTGGGCGGTTCCCCCGTCGAGGTAACGACTCGATCCAGGCCCGGGGCAGGGGACGACCTCGTCGGGCTGCCCTCGCGTAGAGCTGTGCGAATCGCTGTCCAGTGGGCTGCCCAATTGCCTTCGGCGTGTCGGCAAGCGGGCGGCAACAAGCGCTGGATAATTCGGAATGTGGCATTGGTGACGATGCGTCGCAGGTCCGCGCTGGCCCTGGCGGCAGGCCTGTCACTCGGCCTGCCGGCACTGAAGCATGCCGCGGCCACCGGACCGGTGGTGCGGTACACGATGACCGCGTTCACCCATTCCAGCGAAACCGATCTGTACGTCTACGAATCGACCGACGCGACAAACTTCCAGTTGCTGCGCGGACCTGCCTACCGTCCGCCGACCGGCCTGCTGCGCGACCCGTCCCTCTTCCGCCACGTCGACGGCGTCTACTACCTGACGTACACCACCGCGTGGGAGGGCCGCACGATCGGCTTCGCGCGCAGCGACGACCGCGTCAACTGGACGCACATGTACGACTACGAGGTGGCGGACCCGAGCGTCACGTCGACCTGGGCGCCGGAATGGCTCGTCGACGCGCAGGGGAACGTCAATGTGCTCGTGTCGCTGTCGGACGGGTGCCGGTTCACGCCGCATCTGATGCGGGCCGAAAACCGGGAACTGAGTTGGTGGGGTCCGCTCACACCGCTGGCCGGGCTCGGTCCGCCCGCCGGCTACCAGACCCCCGTCGATCGCCCGACCTGTGACCACTTCGGGTACGGCTACATCGACACCACCGTTGTGCACCACTACGGCCGCTACTTCGCGTTCACCAAGAACGAAACCAGCAAACTCGTCGAACTCGCCGTGGCCGCCGACCCGGCGGGCCCGTATGTGTTTGTCGCAACCGGAGATTGGGCGCGCTGGGGCGCGCCGCGCGAAGGTCAGTGCGTCATTCCCCTGCCCGGCGGCGGCTGGCGGATCTTCTTCGACGACTACAACGAGGACCACCCCCGGTACTTCTACAGCGACAGCCGCGACGATTTCCGAACCTGGTCCGAGCCAACCGAACTCCCCCACCTGTCCGGCACCGTCCGCCACTTCACCGTGTTCCCCGAGACCAGCCTGTAAACCCCGCTCGGCGCTGACCACCGACGGGCAGATTGCCCGAACATAACCAAAGAGGCCAAACCGGCCCAGGAATGACCTGAATTAGGGTTACGGTGAACCGCGTCACCGACGAGACTTGTAGTTGCATCCGGCGCCGGGCGCTTTGCTCCCTTATCTCGGGTACGCGCAGAACGACCGGCCTCACCCAGAGGATCTGGCTGGTCGCTGGCGCCGGATGCACCTCGACCGTCGCTAGGGAAGGCCTACCTTGCCCACGCAATCGGAACACCGATCGATGGGGGACGCGCGGTTTCGCGCGTGCGCTATGCAGCAGAATCTTCGCAGTGAGGCACGAGCCGGTCGCATTTGCCAGGCGCATGCGCCGGGCCGCGCCGACCGCGTCACGTGACCGTGCAGACCGCCGACGGACCGAGGCCATGGGCGATGTGCGGCGAAGGTGGCCGCCGCCCGCTCCTGCCCGACTGGCACGAACTGTCCGCCGCGTTGCGACTCCAAACCGGGGACCGTCCGGGCGACCACCTGGTCATCCAGCTGGCTCGGGCGTTGGCGCAGTTGCACCACACCCGCCGCGCCCAGCCGGATCGTCTGGTGGAAATCGACTGCCGCCGTAGCGAAGTCGTCACCGTGATCGATGATTGGGTGGCCAAGCAGGTCCCGCCGCGGCGGACGCAAGACCAGCAGGCCGAGTCCCTCGGGAGCACCATCGACCGGATGGCCGCCGCCCAGATCCTCGCCGACCATCTGCTGATGACCGCAGAGAACGTGCCCGAACAGCGCGTGCACGCGGCGTGGTCCCGGCTCGCCGCACTCGCCAACCAGTGGACCGATCTCGCGCACGACATCGAGACGCGCCGACCACGATCGATCGGGCGTCGCTGAGTTGTTGTGCCGGAACCTGTCTCGGCGCTATGTGGGAATGGTCCAGAGGTAAGCCGATATCGGCGGCAGTTCCGTGGTGTCTTCGAGGGGATCGACGCGTAGTAGGCCGATGAATTCTTCCACCGACGTATAGCGCGCCAAAATGTCCTCCAGCAAGCGGCGCGCGGCTTCCTCCGGTTTCATGAGCCGGTTATGCCCACGGGTCCGAAATACAAACTGACCAAGTGGTTTCTTTTGATGCTCGATAGTTCGCTGATCGCCGATCCGTTCATTACGGCCTCCACGTGTGGGGTCACTGCTGATCGGATGTGCCGAACGACTACGGGAAAGATTTGCCGAAACGAGGCTTACTCAGATTACCTATCCGGCGTGCCTCCGGCCGTAACCACGCAGTGTGCGTCGCGTAATCGAATGCGCCGCGCCCTGACAGCCCGGGCAGCAGAATGAGCGTTATGACTGCCTTGGATCAGGAAGCCCTCGACTGGCTCGTCCAGTTCGGGGCACAGGCCCGCAGCGACGAGCAGACCCAGCAGCTGGTCGATCTGGTCGACGGCCGGATCAGTGCGGTCAACGCGCAACTGCCCGGTGACGCCGAACTGGCCGAGCAGTTGCATGCCGCCACCCGCTCGCACTGGCGCAGCTTCCTGGCCATGGTGAGCCGGGAGGTGTTCGAGGTGCACCCGCCCGCGGAGGTACTCGCGCTGTCGCGGACGGTCGCCCGGCGCGGCTTCGGCATCGACGTGGTGATGCGCACCTATCGGGTCGGGCAGGCCATGCTCTGGCAGTACATCACCGACTTCCTGAACAAGGCGATCGAGGACGACCAACTCCGCAGCGCCGTGTTGCTGCTGTTCTGGGATCGCGTGCTCGAGTGGACCGACACCTGCGTGGAGGCCTCGGTCGCGGTGTACACCGACGAGCGTGAGCAGTGGCAGCGCGGCGCGCTGGCCCGGCGGTTCGGGCTCGCGGGTGCGCTGCTGCGCGGCGACGCGGTCGACGTCGATCAGGCCGAGACCCAGCTCGGGCACTCGCTGCGCCGCTACCAAACCGCGCTGGTGCTGTGGACCGACGAGTCGCTGGCCACCCCGGATCCGGTACGCACGCTGGAGAAGTTCGGCAACGACATCGCCACGCTGCTCGACGCGCCGCGACCGCTGATGCTGTCGTCCGGGGTGCGTGGCATGTGGGCGTGGCTCGCCACGGCGGGCGTGCCGGACCTCGCCGCCCTGCCCGTGGCCGGGCAGCCGGGCCTGCACGCCGCTGTCGGAACGTCGGCACCGGATATCGCCGGGTTCCGGCAGAGTCATCGCGAGGCCATCGCCGCACAGCGGGTGGCGATCGAAACCGATTACGCCGCAACGGTGATCCGCTACAGCGACGTCGAATTGGTCTGCCTCACCACCGGTGACGGCAGCGTCGAGGCGATGCGTGCCATGGCGACAAGGGAATTGGGCGCACTGATGAGCACCGACGAGACCACCGCCCGGTTGCGCGAAACACTGCTCGCCTACCTGGCAGGCGGCCGCAATGCCCCGGCCACCGCGCAACAATTGAACGTGCATCCCAATACCGTCCGCTACCGCATCAACCAATCCGAGGAATTGCTGGGACATTCCATCGAAGAGCGGGCCACCTATATCGAATTGGCGCTGCGCTGCGCACAAACCTATGGCGACAAAATCCTGACGCCCCAGCCGGACCGCGCGATCGCCTAGACCACGCAGACCGCCGAACACCCCATGACTGGGGCAGTTCATCCTCGGTCGTCGGCATCGGCGAGAAAGTCTTGGATCAACGCGGTGACAACGGCGGCTTGCTCCAGAACGCAGCAGTGCCCGGCATTTTCGATGATCTCGAACCGTGCCTTGGGAATCAGCTCCGCGAGCCGCGACGCCGCCCGAATCGGCGTCACCACGTCGTCGCCGCCGACCGCGACCAGGGTCGGCGCGGTGATCGCGGTGACCTCCCGGTCGGCCGGATCGCGACCGATCACCCCGAGTATCGCTCTCCTGGTGCCCACGCTGTCGACCCGGTCGAGCCGCTGGGCCCACTCGGCGACGGTGTCCGCGGCGGCGGGATCGGCCAGGAACGCAGGCCCGAACAGCAATCGCGCGAGCTTGCCGCGCACCGCGTCGACGCCGAGAAAGCGCATCGCCCAAGCGAGCCGGGTATATCTACCGATCCTGCTCGGGTCCTCGGGGTCGGCGCTGGTGTCCAACAGGGTCAGCGACCGCAGCAGCTCGCCGTGCCGGGCGGCGACCCGCTGGCCGACGCAACCACCCATGCCGATGCCGACCCAATGCACCGGCGCGAGACGCAGTGCGCGGATCAGCCCGACGGCGTCGATTGTCAGCGTGTCCATGTCGTAGCCGTCCGGAGTAGGCTGTGTGCCGCCCTGACCGCGCCAGTCGATGGCGATGCAGCGGTAGTGCTCGCGCAGTGCGTCGATCTGTGCGCGAAACATCCAGCCGCCGAACAGCAGACTGTGCCCGAAAACGATGACAGGACCGTCGGATCGGCCGTTCGGGTCGCCCGTGTCGGTATAACCGATCGGTACGCCGCGCACGTCGATCGTACGAATGATGGTGGACAGCATCGGCACGTCTTGCTCCTCGGGAATGGCATCGACCGAAACCGGGATAACGCACCTGTGAGCCTGGCAGCGGAGCCGCTGCCGAGTCTTGGCACTGTCACCAAGGCTGTCGCCATAGGTTGTCATCCAGCACAACCCGGCCCCGCGCAACCGGCCGCCGCGCGGAACAACATTCGAGCAGCCACCGGCCGGCTGTCCAGGGCAGAAAGTGTTGGAATTGTGCAATGTGCATAGTCCAGTCGGCGGCGAATTAGAACTTTTCCTCTGGACCTCCAGCAATCTTTAGCATTTGCTGTTACTTAGCCTTACAGAAATTCTGGTGGGTTACGCGCGGCGCGCCGTTCACCGGCACGCGGTCGTGGCCGGAATACTTTTTCCGCCCGGCAGATCCCTTCGAAGGATCTCATCAGCACCGCTCACCAGCGAAAGAAGCCGCAATGAATACCGTCATCCCCGGCAAGCTCGGGCGATTCCGCACTGCGGTTCTCGTCGCCCTCATCGCGACCGCCATGCCGGTTGCTGTCGGAATACCGGCAATGGCCGCACCGGCCGGGCAAAACTCAGTCGCGCAGCAGGTTCCGGTGCAACCACCGCTGCCGTTCCCGATTCCGCCGTCCCCGCCGGAACTCGATCCGGCGTTCTACGCACCCCCGGCCGAGGTCGTGGCGTCGAAGCAGCCCGGCGAGATCATCGCGGCGCGCGCGGTGCATCTCGCGTTCTACTCGACCATTCCGTTCAACATCGACGCGTGGCAGTTGTCCTACCGGTCGACCAACACCAGGGATGAACCGATCGCCGCGGTCACCACGCTGATGAAGCCGCGCGGCGACAACGGTGGCGTCCCGCGCCCACTGCTGTCCTACCAGTTCCCGCAGGACTCGAACGCCCAGTACTGCGCGCCATCGTATGTGCTGCAACAGGCTTCGGTGCCGGGCAATATCACCGGCCAGTTCGACATCCCGTTCGAGTTCGTGCTCCCGCTGACCGGGCTCGGGGCCGGCTGGGCGGTGGCGATGCCGGATCACGAGGGCCCCAACTCCGCCTTCGCCGCCGGTCCGCTCGGCGCGCGGATCACCCTCGACGGCATCCGGGCCGCGGAGAACTTCGAGCCGATGGGCCTCGGACCGCAGACCAAGGTCGGGCTGGCCGGGTACTCCGGCGGCGCGATCACCACCGGGCACACCGCCGAACTGGCGGCGTCCTATGCACCGGAGCTGAATATCGTCGGGGCGTCGGAAGGCGGCGTCCCCGCCGACATCAAGGCGATGTACCAGATGGCCAGCGGCAATCTCGGCTCGGGACTGATCTTTTCGGGACTGCTGGGTGTCGAGCGGGAGTATCCCGAGCTGGCCGCGTACAACGCCCAGCACATGAATGCGTTCGGCAAAGCCTTGGCTCCGGTGAAGAACTCGCTGTGCCTGTACTCCGCGGCGATCTTGCCGTTCATGAATCTGGAAGGCGGCCTTTACGATTCACCCAACGCCTTGAACGATCCCGTGCCCACCAAGGTGTTCGACGCGCTCCGGATGGGCCATACGGTCCCCGACATGCCGATGTTCATCTTCAACTCCAACCCCGACTGGATCGCGCCGGTCGGTCCGGTGAACGCGCTCGTCGACCAGTACTGCCGCGACCCGAAGGCCCAGGTGCAGTACACCCGCGACCACTTCAGTGAACACATCACGCTCGAAATCGACAGTCTCGCACGGGTATTGCTGTGGCTGAAGGAACGCTTCGACGGCGTCCCCGCGCAGACCGGCTGCGCCATCCACGACGAGGGGTCGATGGCTTTGGATCCCGCGAGCTGGCCGCTCTGGCTGCAAGGTGCGGGCACGCTGCTCGCCGGTCTGGTGCAGCAGCCCATCGGCAGCCGGTAGCCCGCGTCAGAAGAGGGTCATCGGGTCGGTGGGCGCCGGCTCGGGCAGCGGTGCGAGCTCGGGCAGCTCGGCGCGCACACCCTCGTGGAAGCGGCGCGCGAGCGGTACGCCCTCGGCATTGTCCGGGGTGTGGATGAAGACGGTCGGCGATCGGCCCTCGCGCAGCCACTCGACGACCGTGCCGATCCACGGCTGCCAGCCCTCGACCGTGCGCTCGGTCGAGTCGCGGCCGTGGTAGCGGACGATCGGGAACTCGGTGAGGGCGCGGGTCCGGCGCGGCACCCGCGGCTTCTTCGACCACGCTTCCTGCTCCGCGGCGGTGACCGGTAGTCCATCGAAAAGTGTTGTGGTGTCGAAGGGTATCCACTCGGCGCCGACCCGGGCGAGCACGCTTTCCAGCTGCCGGGCGGCTTGCTCGTTCTCGAAGAACGCCCGATGCCTGACCTCGACCGCCGAACGGTACTGCTGCGGCAGCCTGCGCAGGAACAGCGCGAGCGGGCCGAGATCGTTCGGGCCGAACGAGGCGGGCAACTGCACCCACAGGGCGTGTGCGCGCGGTCCGAGCGGTTCGATCGCTGACAGAAACGCGCGCATCTCCTCGTCGACCCCGGTCAGCCTGCGCTCATGGGTGACGGAGCGGTGCAGCTTCACCACGAACCGGAACTCGGGCGTGGTCTGCGCCGCCCACGACTCCACCGTGCGGCGGGCCGGTATCGCGTAGAAGGTGGTGTTGCCCTCGACCGCGTTGCACCGGTCGGCATAGGCGGCCAGCCGATCCCCCGAAGACGGTTGCCATTCCTGCCATGACGGGTGCGTCCACATCGCACAGCCCACGTGAAGCCGCATGCCAGCGACGGTAGTACAGCGCCGTCGTGCGTTTCGACCGAGCTCCGTGGCGCCGGACCATAGCGTCAGCCGGGAATGAATGGGCGGGTCGGTTGGTAGAACAACACATGGAACTCGACGACGCCGCTCGTGCCCTCATCGGAGCGGGGGCCGACGCCACGCTGGTCACCGTCAACCCCGACGGCAGTCCGCACGTGAGCGTGGTGTGGGTGGCGCTGCAATCGACGCCGGAGGGCGACGAGCTCGTCACCGCCCACCTCGGCGAATACAAGAAGGTGCGCAATGTCCGCCGCGACAACCGCGTGGCGGTGACCATCCTGTCCCCCGAGCGCGGCGAGATCATGCGCCCATACCTGTCCGTCACCGGGACCGCGCGCATCGTCGAGGGCGGTGCCCCCGAGCTCCTTGCCGAGCTGGCTAAGACCCTGGCCAGCCCCGACGCCGGCTTTCCGCCGCCCGACGCCCCGCCCGGTCTGCTGACCCGCATCCGCATAGAGAAGGTCGGCGGCATCGGCCCCTGGGCCTCCTGACCCTCGCACCGCACATCCGGCCGGGCCCGCACGGGGCTCGGCCGGTTGTTTTCCGGCGGCCGAGTTCGGCCGACGACGGAATGTGACGTTGTACCGAGTGGAAGCGGAATTCGGGCGAATATCCGTTCGGGTGCTTACAGTTTGAGTAACGCAGTAGCGGGCATCCGGCGTACGCGGGGATGCCCGCGTAATGTACCGACTCCGAGGAGATCGTCCGACCGTGGTTCGTTCAGACAAGTTCAGAGCTTCGCAGAAAGTATCCACGCATAAGACTGCCCGATCGGGTCCCGCCGTCGTGTGGCCAGACCCGAGCCCACTCGCCTCCTGGTGGCAGCAGGTGATGCAATCCGGGTCCGGCGAGCGCGCGAGCGCCTTCGAGGTCGCGCGATGACCGACGGCGAGAACTGGGTGCACGGCACCGTCCGGTGGTTCGACACCGCCAAAGGATTCGGCTTCCTCGAATCCCCCGAATACCCGAACGGGGTCTTTGTGGAGTATTCCAGCATCGACTCCCCCGGCTTCAAAACCCTTTCTGCGGGCCAGCCCGTAGTTTTCACCTGCGAGCTGCGCCCGCGCGGCGTCGAGGCCACCGCGGTACGCCCGATGGCACTGTTATCCACCGCTGCCGCATAATCCCGCACAGCCCTTGATGTCTCGCATGCCCCACGGTCGTGGTGTGCGACGCATCAAGCGAGGGCGAGCACTTCGGCGCCGATCGCCGCGGCCGCGGGCACGATGCCGGAGAGCGCGCGCAGATGCGGAGTCAACGCGAGGTCGTTCAGCATCGACTGCGCGGCCTGCACTCGCATGCGTGCGGGGATCGGGTCCCAGTCCGGGTGCACCTTGCGCAGCAGGTGCACCCACTCGGCGATATAGGCCCGCTGCGCGGCCTTCGCGCGGGCGCGGTCCGGGCCGGGCAGGTGCCTGGCCTCCGACACGAGAATCTGCATGAGATAAGGGTTTTCGAAGACGAAAGCCCCGTAGCCCGCGAGTAGGCGTTCGAGTCCATCGCGCGGGTCGGCGGCGTGCGCGAGAGCACGATTCAGATCGATGCGGAGCCATTCGTCGCCACGGACGATGCCCGCCATGAGAATGTCCGCTTTCCCGGCGAAGTGGTTGTAGACGCTGGGCCCGGCGATGCCGACGGCGGCACCGACCTCGTCCACGCTGACGCTCGCGAAACCCCGTTCGGCGAACAGCGTGATCGCCTCGGTGAGGATCGATTCCCGCCGAGCCCGCGCAGCCAGCGGCACCGCCACGGCAGGCGGATCCGATCGCTGCCCCAGCTGCGGCACCGGCGCGGCCAGCACCGCGCCGACGAGTTCGCCGAGCAGCGTGCCGAATTCCGGCTCGGGCAACGAAAGCCCATGGAAAGACACGCTATTGGCGACGGCCAAGGCACTCCAGGAAAGCAGGTCGGCCGCCGCCGTATCCAGGTCGGGGCGGCGCGCGGCGACGACCTCGGCCAGCCGGGCCCCGATCTGCTTGGCCTGCTGCCGAAACGCGGCCCGATCGTCGTCGGACAGGTGCCTGGCCTCGCGCCGCCACAGCACCCCGACGTCACGGCGGGCCAGCACGGTCGCGGCCAACGTGCCCGCGATGTCGGCGGGCTCGCTCGCCGCCGCATCGAGCGCGGCCGCGAATGCGGTCAGCGCCTCGTCGACGACGGTGGCCAGCAGGTTCTGCTTGCCACGAAAATGCCGGTACAGCGCGGACGGTCCGATGGCCACCGCCTCGGCGACCGCACCCATGCCCACATTCGCGTATCCGTTGCGGCAGAACAGTTCCGCGGCCGCCGCGACGATCAGCGCCCGCCGATTCGCCGGCCGGGTGCCACGGGCCGGCCGGACCACGCCCGGCCCGTTCACCATTCGATACCGCTCCCTCAGGAAACTTGGCTGTCGCTGGGATCCCAGTACTTCTTGCGAAGTTCGCGCTTGAGGATCTTACCGGCGCCCGATATAGGCAAAGCGTCGGTGAACTCCACCGTGCGCGGGGTCTTGTACCCGGCGATCAGCGCCTTGCAGTGCGTGCGCAGCTCCTCCTCGGTGGCCTGCGTGCCGGGCAGCAGCACCACCACGGCGTGCACGCGCTCGCCCCATTCGGGGTCCGGCACCCCGATCACCGCGCAGGCGGCGACCGCGGGGTGCGCCGCGAGGGCGTTCTCCACCTCGGCGGAGTACACGTTCTCGCCGCCGGTGATGATCATGTCCTTGATTCGGTCGACGATGAACACATAGCCGTGCTCGTCCATCCGGCCGCCGTCGCCGGTGTGCATCCAGCCGTCGCGCACGGCGGCGGCGGTGTCCTGCGGCCGGTTCCAGTAGCCGAGCATGACGTTGTCGCCGCGCACGACGACCTCGCCGACCTCGCCACGCGGCACCTCGTTGTCGTCGGGGTCGACGATGCGGACCTCCACATGCGGCATGGCGCGACCCGCCGAACGCCGCAGCGCCGGATCGTCGTGGTCAGCCGGGGACAGCAGCGTCGCGACGGGCGCCAGTTCGGTCATGCCGTAGGCCTGGGTGAAGCCCGCGGCCGGGAAGACCTTGCGGGCTCGGCCGAGCACCGCCTCGGCGATCGGCGACGCACCGTAGGTCACCGTCTCGACGCCGCTGAGGTCGAAGTCCGCGACGGCCGGATCGTCGACCAGCAGCTGGATCATGGTGGGCACCAGCAACAGATTGGTGACGCCGTGTTCGCTGATCGCCCGCATGACACCGGCCGGGGTGAACATCGGCACGATCACGTGCGTGCAATTGACCAGATTGCCCGCCGTCAACATGGCGATATCGGCGAGGTGGAACATCGGCGCCGCGTGCAGCACGGTGCCGCCCCGGCTGACGAACTCGCCGCCCGCGGTGCTGCCGAGCGCGGAAATGATCATGTTGTCGTGGCTGAGCATCACGCCCTTGGGATGCCCGGTGGTACCGCCGGTGTAGAAGACCCCCGCCAGGGTCGCGTCGCCGGTTCTGGTGTCCTCCGCGGGTGCGTGCTCGGCGACGAGGGTCTCGTAGTGCAGTGCGTCGGCCGGTGGTTCGCCGTCGCCGCAGAAGATCACCGTGGCCAACTCCGGAAACTGTTGCCGGAGTGCGGGAATCATGGCGGCGAAGGCGTCGTCCACCAGCAGCGCCCTGGTGTCGGATTCGCGCAGCGAGTAGCCGATCTCCGCCGGACTCCAGCGGATGTTCACCGGGTTGACCGCCGCCCCGATCCACGGCACCGCGTATAGATATTCGTAGTAGCGATCGGAATTGAGCGCCAGCATGCCGACCCGATCGCCGGGCCGGACCCCGAGCGCGGCCAGCGCACCCGCGAATCGCGCTATGCGATCGGCCGATTCGGCCACGGTGCGCACCCGGTCGCCGTAGATCGTCAGCGGACGATCCGGGCTCTGCTGCAGGTTGCGGTGCAGGGATTGGGTCAAATACATTGCGGGTCCTAGATGTTGAAGCCGCCGCCGCAGACCAGGGTCTGCGCGCTGACATAGTCGGACTCGGGGATACACAGCAGGTACACCGCGCCCGCGGCCTCGGCCGGCGTGCCGCCGCGCCCGAGCGGCACCATCTGCTCCATGGCCGCGAGCAGGTTCGGGTTCACGCCGACCTTGATCTCCTTGCCCTGCACGTCGATCGTGCCGCCGGTGCCCGCGGGCGTCTCGGTGAGTCTGGTCTTGATCAGCCCGAACGCCACCGCGTTCACCGTGACGTTGTAGCGGCCCCACTCCTTGGCCAGCGCTTTGGTGAGCCCGAGGATGCCCGCCTTGCCCGACGAGTAATTCGCCTGTCCCGCATTGCCGCCCGTGCCCGCCAGCGACGAGATGTTCACGACCTTTCGGCACGGCACCGGTTCACCCGCGGCCTTGGTCTGCTTCACGGCCGCCGCGATCACCGGCTGCGCCGCGCGCAAGATCCGGAACGGCGCCTTGAGGTGCACGTCGAGGATGGCGTCCCACTGTTCGTCGGTCATCTTCTGGATCACCGAATCCCAGGTGTAGCCCGCATTGTTGATGATGATGTCCAGGCCGCCGAATTCGTCCACCGCGGTCTGCACGAAGCGTTCCGCGAACCCCTCCTCGGTGACGCTGCCGACACACGAAACCGCCTGCCCGCCCGCGGCTTCGACCGCCGCGACGGTCTCCCCGGCCGGCTCGGCGTCCAGATCGTTCACCACGACCCTGGCCCCCTCGCTCGCCAGCTTCAGCGCGATCTCCCGTCCGATACCGCGGCCGGAGCCCGACACAATGGCGACCTTGCCATCCAGAGTTCCCATGTGCTGCTTGTCCTTTTCCGAGGTTCCATCACGGCAACTAGCGGCCGTTCACTTATTGAACAGCAGCGCGGTGCAAGCAGGAGCAAAATGGACAAACACACTGGTCAGCGAGGTTCATTTCGCTATTGACGATTCACTTACCCAGGGGCAGACCGCCCCCGTAAACGACCCGAGCCCCCGCATCTCTCGTCGAGATGCGGGGGCTCGCGTCATGTCCGGCGTCAGGCGTGCGGCGGCGTGACCTCCCCGACAGCAGACCCGGAGCCGTCTTCGGCCCTACTGAATACCGGCTGATGATGTACGTCACTGCTCTCGGCAGGCGTATACACCTGAATGGGAATGGTGTCATGGCTGAACAGCCCGGACCCTTGCCCGCTTTCCTGACTCATTCGTCGAGCCTCCTCCGATCGGCCGCGAATAGCCAATCCCCTCTATTGAACCTTGTCCGCGGCGCAGACCGCGCATGATCCCGCTCGAACTGGGATGTTGTCGTGTCCGGAACGTCGCGATTCCGCGCGGCCACGCCCCGTTGTTCCGGCGGCCGCCCGCTGTTGACCTGGCGGTATCGGAAGCGCTGGTAGCGTCGGACCAAGAATCTCGTCGGCCTTTCTCATCGGCCGACCTTCCAGCTCGGTTCAGCTGAGCAACGCCGATCGCTCCCCGTGTCGGAGGCCCGACCGGGCTTCCCTGCGCCTGCGCAGCCGATCCATCCGAAGAGGACCAATGGCCATCACCGACATTGCTGTGTACGCGCACCTGAGCAAGGAAGACATCGAGGCGCTCGGTACCGAACTCGACGCCATCCACCGTGACGTCAGTGAATCGCTCGGCGGCCGCGACGCCGCCTACATCCGGCGCACCATCCGGTTCCAGCGCGTCCTCGACACCGCCGCGCGGCTGCTCATCGCGGTGAACCGGAACAAGGCGAGCTGGCTGCTCGGCACGGCGGCGCTGGCCGCGGCCAAATGCATCGAGAACATGGAGATCGGGCACAACGTCTCGCACGGCCAGTGGGATTGGATGAACGACCCGGAGATCCACTCCAGCACCTGGGAGTGGGACATGGTCGGGCTGTCCAGCCAGTGGAGGTACTCGCACAATTTCCGCCACCACCTCTACACCAACGTGCTGGACATGGACGACGACATCGGCTTCGGCGTGATGCGGGTGACCAGGGACCAGCCGTGGCAGCCGAGCCATCTCTTCCAACCGGTGCAGAATCTGCTGCTGGCCACCACCTTCGAGTGGGGCATCGGCCTGCACGGGCTGTACGCGGACCGGGACCGCTTCGAGACGAAGGCCGAAAAGTCTGCTGTGACAAAGGCTTTCCTGAAGAAGATTTCCCGGCAGGCGCTCAAGGACTATGTGCTCTTCCCCGCGCTGAGCGGAAAGCGCTGGCGCCGTGCACTGACGGCCAACGTCACCGCCAATGTGGTGCGCAATGCCTGGACATACGTGGTCATCTTCTGCGGCCACTTCCCCGACGGCGCGGAGAAGTTCACGCCCGCCGCGCTGGAAGACGAGACCAAGTCCGAGTGGTACCTGCGCCAGATGCTCGGCACCGCGAACTTCGACGCAGGCCCGACCCTGGCCTTCGCCAGCGGAAACCTGTGTTACCAAATCGAACACCATCTCTTCCCCGACCTGCCCAGCAACCGCTACGCCGAGATCGCCGTCCGGGTTCGCGCGCTCTGCGACAAATACGACCTGCCCTACACCAGCGGTTCGTTGCTGCGCCAGTACCTGCTCACCATGCGGACCATCCACAAGCTCGCAGTCCCGGACCGCTTCCTGATCGCCACGTCGGACGACGCGCCGGAGACCGCCTCGGAACGCAAGTTCCAGACCGGCACCACCTTCACCGTCCCGGAGATCTCCGGTGTGACAACAGGTTTGCGCACCGCGCTGCACAATGGTCGCGTGCGGCTGGAACTCGAGGCCGGACTCAAAGGGGGCCGGCTGCGCCGGACCGCCGCCCGGGTCCGTTCGAATATCGCGGGGTCGCTGCGCGCTCCGGTGGCCGGCGCCGGATAGGTAATACGGTCGGGGCGTCTCGGCCCGTAACCGGCCGCGCGACATCGGCCCGCAAGCGCCGGACCAGCGCAAACCCGACCTCGGGTATTGATTGCACCCCGGCACCCCCACATCGATATCGCGTCGCCGAAATCCCGCTCGGCCAGCGAAAATCGAGTGCTACCGTTTTGCCAGAGGTCGATCTGTCGACCGGCAGGTACATCGTCCGCACCCTGCGGGCGGAACCGTCCACACGACCGGCCTCCGGGGATGTGGTGCGGTATGACGCCGCTGGACATGGTTCGACTCGACGGCTTGATGGCACGCACCACGGGCTCGCCGAAGATCATGATCGGCCTGATCGACGGCCCGGTGGACACCACGCACTCCGGACTGGCGGCGGCACTGCTGCGCGGACACGCGAACGGTTGCGCGGTCCCCGAAGCCACCGCGTGCACGCACGCCACCTTCGTGGCGGGAATCCTGTCCGGCAGCCGTAATTCACCCGCTCCCGCACTGTGTCCCGGCTGTGCCGTCTATCTACGGCCGATCTTCTCCGATCGAACCTTCGCCCGGCTGCCGTCGGCCACCAACGACGACCTCGCCCGTGCGCTGCTGGAATGTATGGCGGCCGGAGCGGTCGTCGTGAACGTGAGTGCCGGTCCGCCCGCACCCTCGATGGCCGACAACCGGCTGCTCGCCCAGGCGCTCGACACCGCCGCGCGCCGCGATGTCATCGTCGTCGCCGCCGCCGGAAACACCACCGACCTAGGTACCTCGACGCTCACCCGGCATCGCTGGGTAGTACCCGTCGTCGCGGTGGACGCGCACGGGCGGCCTGCACGGCAATCCACCCTCGGGCCGTCCATCGGCCGCAACGGCCTGGCCGCGCCGGGTGGGTTGACCAGCTTCACCGCGGGCAACGGCCTGGCCACGCTCACCGGAACCAGCTTCGCCGCACCGCTTGTCACCGGAACCATCGCGTTGCTGTGGTCGCTGTTCCCCCGGGCCTCGGCGGCCGAGATCCGCGCCGCGGTGCTGGGCCGCCGCAGGCGCGGCGCACTGATCCCGCCGCTGCTCGACGCCGAGGCGGCATACCAGCAGATGAAGGAGTTGATCCATGCCGGATGAACAAACACCACCGGACACCGAGCAGCCACCGGAACCATCGGCCCGGCGCGTTCGGCTACCCGGCTTCGTGGTCAGCGAAGAAACCGGGCTCGGCGACGTAATCAAGCACGTCACAAACAGATTGGGCGTCACGCCGTGCGGCGGGTGCAACCGTCGTGCCGCGGCGCTCAATCGTCGCATCGTCTTCTCACCGCGTCGCTCGTCGCGCGGCTGAGCCCGAATTCCCCCACGCTCCGGAGAGATCATGGATACCGCCCCCGCTACGGCGGAGCTGGACAGCCCCGCCGACACCCACCTCGATCGCATCGAACCCGCGCACACGCCCCATGAGGTCCCGTGCCCGACCTGCTCGGGCCAGACAGCCGCACTGCGGCTGTCCGACGTGTACGCGATCGGCCGGATCGAAGCCCGATTCCCCTCGCTCGCTGTGGAAAAGGAGTTCGCCCAGTCGATCGGCCGCGCCGTCACCGACGGCCAGACCGACCGGGAAACCTTCGCCACCGTGCTGTCGGATCCGGACAACCGCTATCTCGCACGGGCACTGTGCTGGGTGCTGACCATTCGCGAGCTGGAGACCTACATCGTGCTCCCGCGCGATCCCAGCGACCTGGACCGCTTGATCGAGGCGCTGCGCCCCCGTCCCAGTCCCGGCGACCTCGACGTGGTCATCGGCACCCGTGGTCCCTTGGCCGCACCAGCGATGTGCAACGGCTTGGTGGTCCCCGTGGTGCATTTCGACCAGCTCTACTCCTTCGACCGGGCCGAGCTGATGGGTGCGCTCCCGCGCTCCGAAGGGGTCGGCGACGACCAATTCACGGCCGCCGCCGAGCTGGTGCTCGACCGCATCCTGCACATCGCCGACAACGCGGGCGCCACCGACGAGCATCGCGCCCTGAACTACCTCGCGATGCGCTACTCGGAGATATACCGGCGCACCGCAACGCAATTCGAAGCCAACTTCTCGCTGACCGGCGTCGATGTCCGACCGTCTTCGCTGGGCGGCGGCCGGTCCATCGTGGACTGCATCTTCTCCTATACCGACCGGCGCACCTCGTTCACCGAGAAGTACTTCGTCGCCGTCGACGTCACCGAGCGGTTCCCGTTCCTGATCGGCAGCCTCGGCCCCTACTACGACCGCACCAGCACCTACTGAGGAGAGCACCATGAGAACACCAGGATTCACCGCGGAACAGTCGCTCGGCCGCACCGGACGCGTCTACCGGACCGTCGACCGGAACGGCGGTTTCGGGGGAACGAACCTGTTGCCCCAGCAGGATTGGGACGCCGAAGGAGGTGGCGGCGGGACCGAGGCCACCTGTTGCCGCAAGAAATGTCCCGGAGCGTGTCATTGCAGTGGACACCAGGGGCACTGTGACTCCGTGGTCGAGGAGGCGCCGGCCGAGTTCCTGATGGCCGGACCCATCGACAAGTGCGTATCGACCGACGGAAGGTCGCATGCGTACTGCTCGTGCGGTTGCTGGGCAGACGCGCACGACGCAGGGTGCGGTGAGTGCCCGGAGCTGCCGGAGCCGATCTACCTGTAGCCCATCACGCGCTGGACAAGAAGCGCGTCAGGCTCCTTGCCGATGTCGTTTCGAGCGCAACCAGCCGAAGGTCAATTGCACTGCGCGCTGCCAGTTCTCGTACTCGTCCGCGCGGTGGACCGGATCCATCTGCGGCATCCATTGCGCGGCGAGCCGCCAGTTGTTGCGTAGCCCCTCTAGATCCGGCCAGTAGCCGACGGCGAGCCCGGCGGCGTAAGCCGCTCCGAGCGAGACGGTTTCGGCGTTGAACGGGCGCATGACGGGCACGTCGAGGACGTCGGCGACGATCTGCATGAGCAGGTTGTCCGACGTCATGCCGCCGTCGACGCGCAGTGCGCGGGCCTGTAAACCGGAGTCGGCGTTCATCGCGTCGACCACCTCACGGGTCTGCCATGCGGTCGCCTCCAGGACGGCACGGGCGATGTGGCCCTTGGTGATATAGGACGTCAGGCCGGCGATCAGGCCGCGCGCGTCACTGCGCCAGTGCGGCGCGTAGAGACCGGAGAACGCGGGCACGATATAGCAGCCGCCGTTGTCTTGTACTGTGCGAGCGAGGGTTTCGATCTCGGGCGCGCTAGTGACCAGGCCGATGTTGTCGCGCACCCACTGCACCAGCGAGCCGGTCACCGCGATCGGTCCCTCCAGCGCGTACACCGGCTGCTCGTCGCCGATCTGATAGCCGATGGTGGTGAGCAGGCCGTGCGAGGACTGCACCAGTTCGCGGCCGGTGTTCATCATGAGGAACCCGCCGGTGCCGTACGTGCACTTGGTTTCCCCACGCGCGAAACAGGTTTGGCCGAACAGCGCGGCGTGCTGGTCGCCCAGCGCGGCGGCGATCGGGATGCCGGGCACCACCCGGCGGGTCGTGCCGTACGACGCCGTCGAAGGCTGGATGCGCGGCAGCATGGCCGCGGGGATCTCGAAGAAGCTCAGCAGCTCCGCGTCCCAGGTCAGCGTGGTGAGATTCATCAGCAGGGTGCGGCTGGCGTTGGTGACATCGGTCAGATGCAG
Organism: Nocardia ninae NBRC 108245; assembly: GCF_007990755.1. Lineage (GTDB taxonomy): Bacteria > Actinomycetota > Actinomycetes > Mycobacteriales > Mycobacteriaceae > Nocardia > Nocardia ninae. The sequence goes on from NZ_BJXA01000005.1 coordinate 145,781, forward strand.
GCCGCCGTCGACGCCGCCGGTCAGATTCCAGATCAACCAGGTTTCCATGGTGCCGAACAGCACCTCGCCGCGTTCGGCCCGATCCCGCAGGCCCGGAATGGTATCCAGCAGCCAGCGGAGCCGGGGCGCGGCGAAGTAGGTGGCCAGCGGCAGCCCGCAGATCTCTCGAATGCGTTGCGCGCCAGGCTTTTCCTCGAAGTCACGGACCAATTCCTCGGTGCGCGTGTCCTGCCAGACGATGGCCCGCCGGATCGGCGTGCCGGTGCGGCGATCCCACACCACCGTGGTCTCCCGCTGGTTCGCGATGCCGAGGGCGGCGACCTGATCTGCGGTGATACCGGAGTCGCGCAGCGCCTGCGGCACGATCCGGTCGACGTTGCGCCAGATCTCCATCGCGTCCTGCTCGACCCAGCCCGGCCGCGGATAGTGCTGCTGGTGCTCGCGCTGTGCCACACCGACCAGGCGTGCGCGCTGATCGAACAGGATGCACCTGGTGGAGGTGGTGCCCTGGTCGATCGCGAGCACAAACCGCTGCGTCATCCGTGTCCTCTCGTGCCATATATAGGTGTCAATGTCCGGCGCCGAGGTCCCGCGAGACCGCGTGCGCAGCGTCGCGCACCAAGCCGATCAGCGCGGGGCGATGCCGTAATTGCGGGTCGCAGAGCCGGTCGACCGGTCCACTGATGCCGATGGCGCCCACCACGAGTCCGCCGTGCGAACGGATGGGTGCCGCGATGCCCGCTTCGCCGGGCCGGAATTCTTCGGTGTCCCCGGCCCAGCCTGCCTGCCGCACCGCGGCGAGCGCTCGATTGAGGGCGGGACGATCGACGATGGTGCGGCGGGTGAGCGAGGCCAGCTCGCCCCCGCGCACCGTGGCCGCGAGTTCCGCGTCGAAGGCCAGCAGCACCTTGCCGAGCGCGGTCGCGTGCGGCGGCAGCAGTTCACCGAGTTCGAGGGCCTGTTCGGTGTTGTCCGGACGGAAGACGTGGTGCACGACCACGACACTGCCGTCCACCGGCGCACCGATGCGGACCGCCTCGCCGGTGCGTGCCGCCAGCGCATCGGCCCAGTTGATCGCACGCGAGCGCAGCTCGTTGGCATCGAGATAACTGGTACCGAGGTGCAGCAGTGCCGCGCCCAGCTGATACTTGCCGGTCGCCGCGTCCTGTTCGACGAACCCGACGCCCTGCAGGGTGCGCAGGATGCCGTGCGCGGTGGGTTTGGCGAGGTCGAGCGCACCAGCGATCTCGCCGACGCCCAAGCGGCCCGCGCCGCGGGCGAGCAGCCGCAGAATGGCCGCCGCTCGTTCGATCGATTGGATCGGACCGGGCATGAACCGAAACCTAACCTCTCGATTCGACAATGTCGAACATATGGTGAACGGCGAGCAACACATCCGGCGCGCCGGTGTGACGTGCGTCATGTCGACCCCCTCGGGCGCCCGACAGTAGCGGCAGCGGCCCCCCACAACCACCCCGACCGTTCAGCATTGTCGAACGTGCCCTATGTCCGGTTCCTCGATCCGGTCGTAACGTCGAGGTCCGCAGGGTCGCATCGGCGGCCGCAGGGCGAACGGAGACTCAACGGTGAACTTCGGCTCGATCTTCCTGAGTGAAGCACTCGGCACGGGAATGCTGGTGCTACTCGGCGTCGGCGTGGTCGCGAATGTGTTGCTGACCAAATCCAAGGGATTCGACGGTGGCTGGTTACTGATCAACTTCGGCTGGGGCTTCGGCGTGCTGGCCGGGGTGTACGTGGCCTATAAAACCGGCGGCCACCTCAATCCCGCCTACACCATCGGCGTCCTGTTCAGCGGCGCCGATCAATACGGCCCCGACATCGACATCACTGTCGCCACCACCATCGCCTACATCACCGGCCAGCTGGTGGGCGCGTTCATCGGCGCGAATCTGGCCTATGTGGCGTACAAGCGGCACTTCGACGAGGAGACCGACGAGGCGAAGAAGCTGGGTGTGTTCGCCACCGGTCCCGCGATCCGCGGGCTGCGCTGGAACTTCGCCACCGAGGTGATCGCCACCTTCGCGCTCGTCCTGGTGCTGCTGTCCATCGGCCACACCGCGACCGGTCTCGGCCCGCTCGCGGCGGCGTTGCTGGTGGTCGGCATCGGTGCCTCGCTCGGCGGGCCGACGGGGTATGCCATCAACCCGGCTCGTGATCTCGGGCCGCGACTCGCGCATGCGCTGCTGCCGGTCAGCAAGGGTGTGGCCGCCGCGCCGGTTCGTGAGCCCGCGGGTGCGGGTGTTGGCGGGTCTTCCGCCGAACGACTGCCCGAACACACCGGTTCGCCCGGTCCCAATCGCAAGAGTTCCGACTGGAGCTACGCCTGGGTCCCGATCCTCGGTCCGCTGGCGGGCGGCGTGCTCGCCGGGCTGGCCTCTCAGGTCCTTTTCTGAATCTCTTTCTCGCTCAGCAGTTTTTCTTTCGAAAGGACCACGATGAGCCAGTACGTCGGCGCCATCGATCAAGGCACCACTAGCACGCGCTTCATGGTGTTCGATCACAACGGCAACGAGATCGCTCGCCACCAGCTCGAACACCAGCAGATCCTGCCGCGCGCGGGCTGGGTGGAGCACGATCCGACCGAGATCTGGGAACGCACCAGGGCGGTCATCCAGAGCACCCTCACCAAGGCCGATCTCGACGCCAGCGACCTGGCCGCGGTCGGCGTCACCAACCAGCGCGAAACCACCGTGGTGTGGAGCCGCCGCACCGGGCGTCCCTACTGCAACGCCATCGTCTGGCAGGACACCCGCACCGACCGCATCGCGGCCGAACTCGAGCGGGCCGGCCACGGCGACACCATTCGACACAAGGCCGGATTGCCCCCTGCCACTTACTTTTCCGGCGGCAAGCTGCGCTGGATCCTGGACAACGTGCCCGGTGTCGCCGAGGCGGCCGAGCGCGGCGAGGCGATCTTCGGGACCACCGACAGCTGGCTGCTGTGGAACCTGACCGGCGGGGTCGACGGCGGCGTGCACGTCACCGACCCGACCAATGCCAGCCGCACCATGCTGATGGACCTGGAGACCTCCGACTGGGACGACGAACTGTTGTCCATCTTCGGCATTCCGCGGTCCATGCTGCCGACCATCGCGCCGTCGTCGAACCCCGAGCTGTTCGGAAAGACCAGGGCCGACGGGCCTTTCGGCGGTGAGGTGCCGCTGGCCGGTGTGCTCGGCGACCAGCAGGCGGCCACGGTCGGCCAGGTGTGTTTCCGGCCCGGCGAGGCGAAGAACACCTACGGCACCGGAAACTTCTTGCTGCTCAACACCGGTACCGAGATCGTGCGCTCGCAGCACGGGCTGCTCACCACGGTCGCTTACCAGTTCGGCGACGACAAGCCGGTGTACGCGCTCGAAGGTTCGATCGCGGTCACCGGTTCGGCGGTGCAGTGGCTGCGCGATCAGCTCGGCATCATTTCCGGTGCGTCGCAAAGCGAATCGCTGGCCAGGCAGGTCGATGACAACGGCGGCGTGTACTTCGTGCCCGCGTTCTCCGGACTGTTCGCGCCCTACTGGCGCTCCGACGCGCGCGGCGCCATCGTCGGGCTGTCCCGCTACAGCACCAACGCCCATCTGGCGCGGGCGACGCTGGAATCCATTTGCTACCAGACCCGCGACGTCGTCGAGGCCATGCAGGCCGACTCCGGCGTGCAGCTCGACGTGCTGCGAGTGGACGGCGGCGTCACCGCCAACGAGCTGTGCATGCAGCTGCAGGCCGACTTCCTCGGCGTGCCGGTGTCGCGACCGGTGGTCGCGGAGACCACCGCGCTCGGCGCCGCCTACGCGGCCGGGCTGGCCGTCGGATTCTGGAGCAACACCGACGAACTCGTGCAGAACTGGCACGAAGACAAGCGCTGGAACCCCACCGGAACCGAGGAGCAGCGCGCACGCGGCTACGCCCGCTGGCAGAAGGCCGTGTCGCGCACCCTCGACTGGATTGACGTAGACGACTGAGTCGCCGACGCGAATATCACTGGAACAAGGAGAGATTCATGTCAGCACGATTAGACCCCACCTACCGCGCCACCGCGGTCGAGGCACTAGGCGACGACGAGATCGATGTGCTGGTGATCGGCGGTGGCGTGGTCGGCGCGGGCGCGGCACTGGATGCGGCCTCGCGCGGCCTGAGCGTCACCCTGGTGGAAGCCAGGGACTTCGCGGCGGGCACGTCGAGCCGCTCCAGCAAGCTCATCCACGGCGGGCTGCGGTATCTCGAACAGCTCGACTTCTGGCTGGTGCGTGAGGCTTTGAAGGAACGCGGCCTGCTGCTGAACAAGCTGGCGCCGCACCTGGTGCGCCCGGTGTCGTTCCTGCTGCCGCTGCAACACCGGGTCTGGGAGCGCGCGTACATCGGTGCGGGCGTCGCCCTGTACGACACCATCGGTGGCGCCCGGGCGCTGCCGATGCACCGGCACCTGACCCGCACGCGCGCACTGGAATTGGCGCCCGCGCTGCGCGAGGACTCGATGACCGGCGCCATCCGCTATTTCGACGCACAGGTCGACGACGCGCGCCACACCATGACGATCGCCCGCACCGCGGCCCAGCACGGCGCGACCGTGCTCACCCGCACCAAGGTCACCGGGCTGCTGCGCGACGGTGAGCGGGTGATCGGCGCGCAGGTCACCGATCTGGAGACCGGGCGCGAGCACACCGTGCGGGCCCGCCGGGTGATCAGCGCGACCGGCGTCTGGACCGACGAGATGAACCGGATGACCGGCGTCGAATTCCCGTTCCACGTGCGCACTTCCAAGGGCGTGCACATCCTGGTGCCGCGCGAGCGCCTCGACCTGGACACCGGGCTGATCATGCGCACTGAGAAGAGCGTGCTGTTCGTGATCCCGTGGCACCAGCACTGGATCATCGGTACCACCGACACGGATTGGTCGCTGAACAAGGATCATCCGGCCGCGAGCAACGCCGACGTGCAGTACATCCTCGATCACGTCAACGCGGTACTGCGGGATCCGCTGACCCGCGACGACATCGTCGGCACCTATGCCGGACTGCGCCCGCTGGTCTCCGGCGCGTCCAGCGACACCGCGAAGCTGTCGCGCGAACACGCTGTGGCGGAACCGGTTCCGGGCCTGTTCGTGATCGCGGGCGGCAAGTACACCACCTACCGGGTGATGGCGGCCGACGTGGTGGACGCCGCCGTGCAGGGCCTCGGTCGCGCGGTCGCCCCGTCGGTGACCGAGAAGCTCCCGCTGCTCGGCGCGGTCGGCTACCAGGAGATGGCCGCCGACCTCGACAGCCTCGCGCAGCGCACCGGGCTGTCGAAGGCCACCGTCGAGCATCTGCTCGGGCGCTACGGCTCCGCTGTGCACGACCTGTTCGAGTTGATCGCCGAGGATCCCACGCTGGGCGAGCCGCTGGCCGGTGCCGAGGAGTATCTCGCCGCCGAGGTCGTCTATGCGGTAACCCACGAGGGCGCACTGCATCTCGACGATGTGCTCACCCGGCGTACCCGGATCTCCATCGAGGCGTCGGACCGCGGTCTGCTCGCCGCGCCGGAGGTGGCCTTCCTGATCGGCGCCCGGCTCGGCTGGGATGCCGCCGACGCCGAGCGTGAGCTCAGCCGCTACCGGGACCGGGTCGAAGCCGAGCTGGCCGCCAACCAGGCTGCCGACGACGAGGCCGCGAACGCCGCGCGTTTGGTCGCCGTCGCCTGACAACGCGACACCCGGTGAGCTCGATCCTGTTTCAGGCCCGCTGTTTCGGCCGCGGATCGAGTTCGCCGGGCGCCCTCCGGGTTCTGGGTACCGAACCGTTGACCTCAACCCCTGTTCAGGGTGGATCATCGAGAATATGACTCGTCCTGCCGATTTCTGGAATGCCGCCTACGACAACGACATCGCCCCCTGGGTCATCGGTGAACCGCAGCCTGCGATCATCGCTCTGGAGCGCGACGGATGTATCTGGGGGCGGGTGCTCGACCCCGGTTGCGGGGCAGGCGAACACACGATCCTGCTGACGAAGCTGGGCTACGACGTGCTCGGTATCGACCTGTCCCCCAGCGCGATCGCGTTCGCCCGCGCGAACGCTGCCGCGCAAGAGGTTCCGGCAGCCGAGTTCGAGGTGGCCGACGCCATCGCGCTGGGCACTGCCGAGGCTGTACCGCTTTTCGACACGATCGTGGACAGCGCCCTGTTCCACGTCTTCGGTACCGAACCCGAAGCCCGCGCAGCCTACGTACGCAGCCTGCACGCCCTGTGCAAGCCGGGCGGGCTGGTCAATATTCTCGCGCTGTCCGATGCGGGCCCCGGCTTCGGGCCGCAGATCAGCGACTCGATTATTCGCGAATCATTCACCGAGGGTTGGGAACTGGAAGACATCCAGCCGTCGCAATACCGCGGCCGCGTCACCCAACCCGCACTGGAACAGCGGCCCGACCTCGGCTTGCAGGAAGGCAGCATCATCGACCTGGTGGCGTGGCAGGCCCGAATCCGCCGCGTCTAACCATCCATTCCGGCGTGCCCGTCCGGGGTCGACTCATCGGTCTCCAACTCGGCTCCCTTCGGATGCTCCTCCGCATGCGTCGGCTTCGAATGCTCCCCGGCGAAGTCCGCCTCTTCCTGCTGCACCTCGGCCGTCGTCCGATCCTTCTCTGCTCCACTCATGCCGGCCGGATACCCGCCGTTGATCCGAGCATGCAGGTGCATGTCGTGCCAGCCATCCGCGTGCAACCCCGCGCTCCGTTTCGTGCCCTCCAGGGCGTAACCGAGCTTGGCCGCCACGCGACACGACCGTTGGTTCGCCATCGAGTGGGTCAGCTCCAAGCGATGAAAGCCGGTCTCGAAAGCCCATGTGGTGAGTGCGGATACCGCGCGCGGCGTGACGGACATGCCAGCGTTGGATCAGCGGATCGGTGAAAGCCTCCAGGACTTCCTGCGCGTCATCGGCCGTCCACGGCCGCAGGACCAGACCGTCGCCCGTGGTGAGCACGGGCTGGGTTGCGCGGGTGAATCTTTCGGCGTCGACCAAATATTCCGTCAGCAGAGGCATGCCGCGAATTGTCCGCCTCGGCGGCATTCGCGGCACGTCTTATTTCAGGGTCAGAGCCGCTTGGCCAGCAGGGCCTTGCCCTGTTCGCCGCCCTTCACGCTTTCGTGCTGGGCGCGGCGGAAGAATTCGCCGAGCTCGGTGTCGCCGTCGCGTTCGGCGTCCTGCGCGTAGAGCTCCATGCGCAGGGCGTTGCTCAGGCACTGTTCGGTGAACCAGATGAGGTTGTAGTTCTTGTCTTTGGTGCCGGTGATCGCACCGGTCTCCTGATCGATGGCCATGTGCCATACCTCCTTTGTCGTCCCGCTATCGCCGTACCCGGCCAATCCGCACGGAAACCGGTCGTGACCAGATGATCTAGGGCCTGTCGCAAAGTCCAGCCACCGGAGGCGCCGGATGGGACTTTGCGACAGGCCCTTAAGGTCGAGTTATGGAGACGGATGTGGCGGAGGCCGAGCGGGTTTCCGCGCTGCTGGCGGCGGAGGCCAAGGCTGTCGCGCTGTTCGACGAGGTGGTCCGCCGGGGCATCATCGCACCGGGGATGCGCGAATCAGCGGTGAGCGACGCGGTGCGCGATCTCGCCGATGAGATGTTCGGCACGCGGCGGTACTGGCACAAGCGGATCGTGCGATCCGGGAGCAATACCCTCGAGCCGTACAGCGCGAACCCGTCGGACCGCGAAATCGGCGCGGACGACATCTGTTTCCTGGACTTCGGGCCGATCTTCGCCGAATGGGAAGCCGACTTCGGGCGCACCTTCGTACTGGGCGACGATCCGGCCAAGCTGGCCTTGCGGGACGCGCTGGAACCGCTCTGGGAGCAGGGCCGCGCCTACTTCGAGGCCCATCCCGATATCACCGGCGACCAGCTCTACACCTATGTTTCCCACCAGGCCGCCGAGCAAGGGTGGGAACTGACCGCGGAAATCGCAGGCCATCTGGTGGGTGAGTTCCCGCACAAGCAGATCTCCGGCACCGAGCTCACCTCCTATGTCGCGGCGGGCTCGACGGTGCCGATGCGCCGCCTCGATCCGAAAGGCCGGATCTGCCACTGGATTCTGGAGATCCACCTGGTGGATCGCGCGCACAGTATCGGCGGCTTCTTCGAACAACTGCTGGATCTGCGGCCCGCGGTGGATCAGGCGACGGCCTCGTCCTGGCCGCGGTTCGAGCCGACGCCGTAGCCGGGCACATTGATCCCCGGCACGTCGGCGCCCAACGCGATGATCTGGTTGAGCGTGTTGTGGTACTGGCGCACCTCGGCGATCGCGCCGCCGTCGAAGCGGACCTCGCTGAGCACCATCGCGTGGTAGAGCCGTTCGCTTTCCAGCGCGGTGAATTCACCCTCGACCTTGGCGAGCCAGGCGTGCGCGGTGGCGAACGGGCGGACGGTGATGCGGGACAGGCTGCCCGGGCTCCACAGTTCGGTGCTCCACCAGAGCATGCTCTCGTGCAGCTCGGCGCGCCCCTCGATGATGGTGGGCAGGCCCGGTGGCTGCCACGGTGCGTGGAACAACACATCGTCGGTGACCAGGTCCAGCACCTGTTCGTGGTCCTGCAGGAAAAGCAGTTCGTAGAAGCGTTCGAGCGCGGCGCGTTCGACAGCCGCGTCGGGGAGTCCGGCGGAGCCGCTGCTCCGGTTGCCGACACGTCTCCGGTCCAGCGGAGCGGTTGTCATGCTGATCATCACAAGCCTTCCTATCGTGCCGGTTGATCGCTCAATGATGTGCCAGCAAATCATGAGCAAACAAGTGTCGTCAATGACGGTTACCGTTAATATCGCGCCAACTGACCAGCCGATAAGCGCATATCGGACGACCTCGGCACCCTCGCCCGACTCGGATGCGGCCAGAAGTGTGCCGCCCGCGGGCCGGTAAACTTCTGAACGGGACAAAAGTCGAGAGAGGTGCGCAGCGGGAAGCGCACGGCGAACACAGGAGAAATCATGTCGAGTCGCCGCTTCCGATCCAGCGTGGCCGGGATTGTCATCCTGGTCATCGCACTGGTGGTTGCCGGTTGTTCAGGGTCGGAGTCGAAGCAGCCGGGAGCGGCCGACCCCGCGCCGCCCGCGATCTCCTTCACCCCGGCAGCGGGCGCGAAGGATATCGACCCGACCACACCGGTCCAGGTCAGCGCGGGTGACGGCATGTTGACCTCGGTCAGCATGACCAACGAGCAGGGCAAGCAGATCGAGGGCATCCTGACGCCGGACAAGACGGCGTGGAAACCCACCGAACCGCTCGGCTACGGCCACACCTACACCATCACCGCCGAGAGTCTCACGATCACCGGCCGCAGCGGCCCGCAGACCTCGACGTTCGCCACGCTGACGCCGAACAACCAGACCAAGGTCTACTTCGAGAACACCGGCGGCGGGCTGCTCGACGGCGGCACCTACGGCGTCGGCGCCGTCATCGTCGCCCACTTCGACGAGGACGTCCCGGACCGGGCGCTGGCCGAGAAACGGCTGTCGGTGACCACGACCCCGCAGCTGGAGGGCTCGTGGTACTGGCTCGACAATCGCCGCGCGCACTGGCGGCCGCGCGAGTACTACCCGCCGGGCACGAAGGTGAATGTCGCGGCGAACATCTACGCGGTGGACCTCGGCAACGGCCTGTACGGCCAGGAGGACAGCAAGGCGTCGTTCACCATCGGCGCCGCGCACGTGTCCATCGCCGACGACAACACCAAGCAGGTCCAGGTCTACGAGAACGGCAAACTCGTCCGCTCCATGCCGACCTCGATGGGCATGGGCGGCAGCGAGACCGTGGGCGGCAAGACGATCACCTTCTGGACCCAGCCCGGCGTCTACACGGTGATGAGCAAGGCCAACCCGGTGATCATGGACTCCTCCACCTTCGGGCTGCCGGTCAACTCGCGGCTCGGCTACAAGGAGACCATCAACTGGGCGACCAGGATCAGCACCGACGGCATCTACCTGCACGAACTCGCCTCGACGATGTGGGCGCAGGGCAACACCAACACCTCGCACGGCTGCCTGAACCTCAGCCCGGAGAACGCGCGCTGGTTCTACGACTTCTCGCTCCCCGGCGATGTGGTCGAGGTGCGCAATACCGGCGGCGCGCCGCTCGAGGTCTGGCAGAACGGTGACTGGGGCGTGCCCTGGGATCAGTGGCTGCAGGGCAGCGCGCTGAAGTAGCGGCAAGGCCAGCACCTTCGGACTGGCTCCGGACAAGACGGGTGCCCGGCTCGTAGCGTCGGCAGGGTGGACGAGAACCTTGCCAACGACCTGGCCGAGCTACCCGCACTGCTGGACGCGGTGCGCGCGTCGGCGACGGACCTGTTGACCGGCATCGACACGCGACCGGTCGCGCGGGCACCGAAAGAGGTAGGGCTCGAAGAACTTCCGGAGCACGGTGTCGGCCTGCGCCGGGCGCTCGCGCTGTTCCGTGAGCGCTGGGAGCCCGGGTTCTCCGGCAGCGCGGGACCGCGCTACCTCGGCTTCGTCACCGGCGGCGCCACCCCGGCCTCGGTCGCCGGCGACTGGCTCACCGGGGTGCTCGATCAGAACGCGATGTCGGGCGAGGACTCCACGGCCGTCGAGCTCGAACAGCAGACCGTCGACTGGATCGGGCAGCTGTTCGGGCTGGACCAGCACACCGGGGCGTTCGTCAGCGGGGCAACCATGTCGAACTTCGTCGGGCTGGCGATCGCGCGGGAGTGGCTCGGCGAGCAGCGCGGAATCTCGGTGGCGCAGGCCGGAGTCGGCGCGCTCGGGCCGGTGCACGTGCTGTCGGGGACGCCGCACGCCAGCATCGTCAAATCGTTGTCCATGCTCGGAATCGGCCGTGACAGTGTGCAACTCGTACCGACCCTGCCGGGCCGGGAAGCTGTCGACGTGGCCGAGCTCGGCGAGGCACTCGCGGCGCTGGACGGTCAGCCGGCGATCGTGGTGGCCAATGCGGGTACGGTGAACACCGTCGACTTCGACGACCTGCGCGCGATTGCCGCACTACGCCAGCGTTATCCGTTCTGGCTGCACGTGGACGGTGCGTTCGGTGCGTTCGCGGCGCTCTCGCCGGAGCACGCGGCGCTGGTCGACGGTCTCGGTGCGGCGGATTCGGTCTGCGTCGACCTGCACAAGTGGCTCAACGTGCCGTATGACGCGGCGGTCCAGTTCACCCGGCACCGGGATCTGCAACTGCGCGTCTTCCTGAATTCCGCCGCGTATCTGACCGCGCCCACCGACACCCCGGATTTCGGGCACCTGGTCCCGGAGAACTCGCGGCGGCTGCGCGCGCTCGCCGCCTAGTTCTCGCTGACCGCGTACGGCCGCGATGGTCACCAGGACATCGTCCGGCGCAATATCTCCTGTGCGAACAACCTCGCCGAGCAGCTCGCGGCGACCGGACTGCTCCGGCTCGTTGCGCCGGTCCGCCTCAATGTCGTCTGCTTCACGCTGGCCGACCGGGCCACCGCCGAGCGGATCGACGCGCTGGCCGATGCCATTGCCGAGACCGGCGAAACCTTTGTGACGCCAACCGTTTACGAGGGCCAACCGGCGCTGCGTGCCGCGTTCAGCAACTGGCGCACGACCGACGCCGACGTGGACCGGGCGGCCAAGGCCATTACCGCAGCAGCCCTGGCCTTGTCCTGATCAGCCGACCACTGCCATGGCGCGAGCCGGTCGCCTGGGCGCATGCTGGACCCAGCCGGTATCGCCGGATCCAGCAGGTGGGAGTCCCATGACGTCAGCAGATCAGTCGATTGCCGACTACGTCCGTCTACTAGACGCCGTCAGCGCATTCGCCTATCCGCTGCCGGTGACCGTCATCTGTGAACTGCTCGGCGTGCCGCTGGAAGACGAAGCGCGGCTGTGCCATTGGTCGGCCCTGCTGGCCCGCACGTTGGACCCGACCTCGAAGCAGGCCACCGAGTGCCGCGTCGACCCGGCCGAGATACAGCGCGCCGGAACAGAACTCAGCAACTACTTCGAGCAGCTGACCGAGCGCCGCCGCGCCACCCCCGGACCGGACCTGCTCTCGGAGCTGCTCGCCGCCGAGGACGCCGGGGACATGCTCAGCCACGACGAGCTGATCTCCACCTGCGCGCTGCTGCTCGTCGCGGGGCACGAGACCACGGTCAACCTCATCGCCAACGCCACCCTCGCCCTGCTGCGCCGCCCCGACGAACTCGCCGCACTGCGCGCCAATCCCGAACGGGCACAGGCCGTTGTCGAGGAGACGCTGCGCTTCGACCCGCCGGTGCAGCTGATTCCCCGCATCGCCGCCGCCGATCTGACCGTGGGCGACCTGGCCGTCGACCGCGGCGATCTGGTGGTCATGCTCATCGCCGCCGCCCACCGCGACCCCACCGCATTCCCCGACCCCGACCGCTTCGACCCGGCCCGCGACAACCGCAATCTCGCCTTCGGACTCGGCGCCCACTCCTGCCTCGGCGCTCCGCTGGCCCGGCTGGAGGCGCGAATAGCCCTCACCCGTTTCGCACAACGTGTCGAAACGCCCCGTCTCACCACGGATCCGCCGATCTACCGCGAGCACGTGAACCTGCGCGGCCCGGCGCACATGCCGGTCGAGTTCGCAGCGATCCTGCCGCGCTAGTCGGCCCTGACCTCAATGAAACAGCGTCCCGCCACTACTGGGCCGAATCCGCACGCTGCCATGACGCCGCGCTCGCGCCGAGCAGGGCTGCGAGCAGGATCAGCGCCAGGAATATTTGTCCGTGCAGGCCGAGAATGAAAAGGGTCTGATCGGCGAACTCGGGATCGTAGGTGGCGGTATCGGGGAACAGCAGCGCACCGGCCATTCCGAGCCAGGGGATGGCCACAACTGCTGCGGCGCACAGCGTCCGGCCGCGTGCGTCCCGGCCGGGCCGCAGGGCGAGCGTCAGACCGATGATGCCGAGGAGCACCGTCATCACCATGTATTGAGCGTCGTGGAACTTCGCGTGCGGCGGCCAGTTCGGGTTGAAGGCGTGCTGTGCGGCCAGGTCTGGGATGACCAGGTCGGCGAGTACGGCACTGACCATCGTGATCACCGCGACAGCGGCGATCACGAATCGGGGTATGGGCATAGGGCCGGACCTTTCGTCGTTCGGGGGTGGGTTGGGTGTTTTCGGGCAGGGTCAGAGCGTCCAGGTATAGGCCGGTGTGATCGAACGACCGAATAGTGCGCCGGGCAGGAGCGGCAGCGCGGTGTCGCGTAGCGCGGTTGCCAATGGTGAGGTCCAGTGCGCAGGTGCACCGACCCGGCGCGAGAGCTGGGCGATCATCTGGGTGCGGGGCCTGCGCAGGCGGTCGTATTCTTGCAATCCCGCCTCGGCGCCGAGGGTGTCCACAGCCGCAGCGAGTGTGACAGCGTCCTCAATGGCCTGGCAGGCGCCCTGCCCGAGGTTGGGGGCCATGGCGTGCGCGGCGTCCCCTAGTACTGCGACTTTTCCTGAGACGTAGGTGGGCAGATTCGGTAGCTCGAAGGTGTCGTGCTGGAGGACTGCGTCCGCGGGTGCGGCATCGAGTAGGGCCGGGACGGGGTCGTGCCAGCGCGCGAACCGCTCGCGAAGCCCAGCCAGGCCGGTGCGGGATCCTGCTGGAGCGTTACCCATCAGATAGCAGTAGACGCGGCCGTCGGGCATCGGAATGTAGCCGAATCGTTCGCCCCTACCCCAGGTTTCGACGCTTCCCGCAACGGCGTGCGGCGCGGTGAGCAGGCGCCAGGTGGTGTATCCCACATAGCGTGGGCCGGCGGCCAGCGGCCAGATCGAGTGTCGGGTCACGCTGTGCACCCCGTCGGCGCCGATCACAAGATCCGCTGTGGCGGTGCCGCCCTCGTAGTGCACTGTGCCGTCCGGCAGCACTCGCCGCACGGTGGTTCCCGGTCGCAGGGCATGCGCGGGGAGGGCCGCGCGCAGGATGTCCACCAGGGTCGCCCGGTGAATGATTGCCCACGGGCCGAAGCGCCGTTCGAGTTCCCGAGTGTCGTTGCGAATCAACCAGGCACCGTTGGCGCTTCGGATGCCTTGCGGCGGACCGGCCTGTCCGCTGGTGCGCAGGAGGTCACCCAGGCCGAGCGTGTCCAGGGCGCGCAGCCCGTTGGGTTGGATCGACAGCCCCGCACCGATCTCGGTGATCTCCGGCGCGCGTTCGAGCACCTCTACCCGCCAGCCACGCTGGTGGAACGCCACCGCGGCGGCAAGCCCGCCGATACCGCCGCCCAAGACAAGCGCCTTCATCGCCTACCCCTGCGATCGCAGGCCGACCCGATACCGTCGCGCATCCGAGCCGATCTGGACTGCCGCCACCACACCGCCGTCACGAGCAGCACAACCGCCGGAAGTGCCCACCACCAACGCTTCACGTCACCCCTAGAGGATCTAGATTATTTAGAGGCTCTAGATGACCATAGATGCTCTAGGGTGTCAACGAGTGCTACGAGCCAGTAGAAGGGTGCCGATGTCGACACAGACCGGGGGAAGGCGCGAGCGGCTACGCGAGGCCACCTTGAAGGAAATCCACGAGGCAGCACGCCTGCTTCTCGTCGAGCAGGGGTCGGCGGCGGTAACCATCAACGCGGTTGCCCGGCAGGTCGGGATGAGCGGTCCGTCGCTCTATCACTACTACGCCGGTCACGACGCGCTGGTCGGCGCGGTGACCGCAGACTTCTTCGACGAGCTGGCCGCAGCGATGGAACAGGTCCGCGACGCTCGTGCCCACGCGCCGGTCGGCGAGCGCATACTGGCGGTCTGCCGCGCCATGCGCACGTGGGCGATTACCCACCCGGCCGAGTTCGGCTGGATCTTCGCCGCCCCGATCACTCCACCGAACATGCGACCGGAATCCGAACGCCACCGGGCCGGGCAGCGTTTCGAACGGGTGCTGCTGGATCTGACGATCGAGCTCTGGCAGACGCGCCCGTTCCCGGTGCCCGATCCATCCGAGCTGCCCCCATCCCTGCGCGAGCAGCTGATCACCTACTCGGCCGCGCTCGACAACCAGTTGCCGCCCGAGGCCGCGCACGTCTTCCTGTCCTGCTGGATCAGGCTGTATGGCCTGCTGTGCATGGAAGTCCTGCACCAGCTCGACTTCGCCTACTCCGACCTCGAACCGGTTTTCGAAGAATGCCTACGCGACCTCACCAGCATCCTCGGTCTGGCACCCGCCGACCAACCGACCAGGTGAGAACGCTCAGTCCGGTGCTCGACTCCGGGAATGACCCCGGTTGACGATCGGAGACAGACCGAACGCACTCTCGTGCCGACCCAGCGCCCTGGTCAGCCGTCGTAGGACGTGTGCGGTGTCCATGCGTCGAGGGGCCGGAGCGCGGCAGCGTGCAGTGCCTCGGCGACCCGGTCCCTGGTGAACGCGCCCTCGCCGAGCACACCGTTGATCTGCACCGCGACGGCCCGAATACTTTTGGGCGCCAACGTGGTATCCAAGCTGGTGACCAGATTGCGGACCGCCGCCTTCTGCACGCCGAGCGACGCGGCCTGATTCCACGGCTTGTCCGCCGCCGCGCTCCCGGTGACCAGCACCCGCGCGCCCTCGGCGAAGAACGGCAGCGCCGCCTGGACGGCGGGCAGCAGTGCGGCGGCACCGATGGTGAAGTCCTCGATCAGCTCCGGCACCGACAGCTGCAACGGGTCCGCCTGCCGGAACATGCTCGGGTTGAAATGCAGCACGTCGATCCGGCCGTGCTGCTGCCCCACCTCGGTCACCACGCGGGTCACGTCGGCCGGATCGGACAGGTCGACACCGACTCCCTCCGCGTCGAAACCCTCGCCGCGTAACTGGGCGGCGAGCGGCTCGGCCTCCTCCGGCAGCCGGCAGGCCAGGAACACCGCGTGATCGTCACGGGCGAAGAGTCGGGCAACGGCCAATCCGACACCGGGACCGGCGCCGAGCACGAGAAGCACGGGAGCAGACATGGGCTCGAGCCTAGACCGCGTCACCGCTACATAACCGGCGATGATCTGGGTATTACGCGCGCGTGCGTACTCTCGACGGAGTCGGACAGCGATCGAGACGGCGAGGAACAATCCGTGGCACGAGTGCCGAAGAAGGCGGAAGGCACTGAGTCCACGGCGATGGACCCAGCGTCCGCGGCGATGGACCGAGCGTCCGCAGCGATGAGCGATGACGACGACACCGTCGAGTTCGCCAAGGTCACCGACCCGCCCGCACGCCGCGCACGGCACCGCCGCGCCGCCCCGAAAGCCCGCCGCGTAGCCGCACCCCCGCGCCGGTCCCGGAGCGTGGCGAAGAACGCGGTGCGGGTGCTCGTCTCGGTCACCGCCTTCGCGGTGCTCTCCGGTACCGGGTTCGCCTGGTCGGCCAAGGTCGACTTCAACAACGGGTTCAACCGCTCCGACGCGATCGGCGCCGACGCACCGCATTCGCTGGGCGGTGACCTCAACATTCTGCTGATCGGCCTGGACACCCGAAAGGACCAGAACGGCAACGACCTGCCGAAAGAGATCCTCGACAAGCTGCACGCGGGCGACAGCGACGACGGCGGCTACAACGCGAATACGCTGATCCTGCTGCACATTCCGGCGGATATGCGCAAGATCGTCGCGTTCTCCATCCCGCGCGACAGCTACGTCTCGGTGTCCGGCATCCCGGGCTACGACAAAATCAAGATCAAGGAGGCGTACGGGCTCAAGAAGGCGGCCACGGAAGCCAAACTGATCGCGAACGGCGAAAAGGACCAGCTCACCCTGGAACGCGCGGGGCGGGAAGCGGGCCGGGCGTCCATCGTGTCCACCGTTCGCAACCTGACCGGAGTGCCGATCGACCGGTTCGCCGAGGTAGCCCTCGCCGGCTTCTATCACCTGGCCGAGGCGCTCGGCGGTGTCGACGTGTGCCTGAACAAGGCGGTCGACGACAGCTACTACTCCGGTGCCGTGTTCCCCGCCGGGCCGCAACACCTCAACGGTTCCGAAGCGCTCGCCTTCGTCCGCCAGCGCCACAACCTGGAGAACGGCGACCTCGACCGGACGCGCAGACAGCAGGCCTACCTCACCTCGGTCGCCAAGTCGCTCAAGGACTCCGGAACGCTGACCAATCTCGGCAAGCTCAACGAGCTGATGAAGGTGGCGCACCAGGACGTGGTGCTCTCTGACGGCTGGGACCTGCTCGACTTCGCCAGCAGCCTCGGTGCCGCGGGCTCGATAGGAGTCGAGTTCCGGACGCTGCCGGTGCTGCGCTACGACACGATCAACGGCCAGGACGTCAACATCATCGACCCGGCCGCGATCAAGAAGGAGGTGCGGTCCGCGTTCGGGGTCGAGACGCCGAGCACCACCCCGGCGCGCCCGCCGACAAGCACGGTCGACGTGCTGAACGCCGGCAGCGTGGCCGGGATGGCGGGCCAGCTGTCCACCGCGCTGACCGCCCGCGGCTACCGCGAGGGCACGGTCGGCAACCGCGGCAGTGCCACCACCACGACCACGGTGACCTATGGCACCGGCGCCGAGGCGGACGCCACCCAATTGGCCGAAACCCTCGGCGGACTCACGGCCACCGCCGGATCGAGCGTCGCGCCGGGACACGTCCAGGTCGTCCTCGGCAGCGACTTCACCATGCCCGACGAACTGGCCGCGAGCTCGGCCACGTCGACCGCGCCGACAACGGTCACACCAACCACCCCGACCGAACCTGCCCCCGACACGGGCAAGCCGATCACGACGACGATCGGCAGCACCGTCCCCTGCGTGAACTGACGGCGCGGGGTTACGCCTGTTCGACTACGGCTTTGATGCGGTTCAACGTTTCCCGCATCCCGTTGACGTTCGTCTTGCGCCGCGCCCGACCGGCCAGCAGCCAATACACCCGCAAAACCGGGTTGCTGTGCAGCTGAAACGATTCGGTGACGTCGGTGCCGCCCTCGACCGGCTCGAACCGATAGCGCCAAGTATTGATCGGCATATTGCCGGGGCCGAGCACCGTGAAGGCGAATTCACGCCCCGGCTCGGCGGCGTCGATCCGGCACACCGTCCAATACTTCAGACCCCAGCCGTTGCGGTTCACGTGTCCGCGGAACTTCACCCCGACGGCGGGGCCGGTAGCGCCACCGAGCCATTCGGCGGCGAAGGTCTCCGGACTGAAGCGCCCGGTATTGGTGATATCGCTGACCAGCTCCCAGATCGTGTCGGCGGGCGCGGCCATTCGCACTGTCACACTGTCCTGCATGCTCGAACGCTAGCAGGAGTAAGCACTCGTTAGGGGTGTGTGGAAACCGGCGTCAGTGCGTCGAATTCGGCAACCCAGCGGTCCGGATCGGCCAGCAGCGCGCCGGGTGGCAGCTCCCAGTAGGCGGCGAGCAGGTCGTAGCCGAGGTGGGCGGTGGCGGCGTGCGCGGGCCAGTGCTCGGCGGTCCACGCGGGTTCCTCGGTCGCCGAGTCGATTCCGCTGCGTGCGACGCCGACCAGTTCGAACTGCAACTGCTGGGTCAGCGCGACTGCGGGGGCACCGGCAGGCTCGGTGCGCGACAGTTCCAGCAGGTCGCGGGCGACGGCACCCACCCGCCGCTCGATCCAGCGGAAGGTGCGCCGGTGTGCGCGCGGGACGACGACGTGCGGGACGAGCACCGCGATACCCACACCCAGCACGGTCTCGATGAAGCGGTCGCGGATCAACGGCGCGACGGCGCCGTCGGGGGTGCTGCCCACCGCGAGCAGCGCGATGGGCGTGATGAAGATCGCGGCCAGCGCGTAGTTGCGCGGCACGAACAGCTCCATGCAGAACAGCAGCGCGGCCACCAACGCGACGAGGGCGTAACCGGTGAACGCGAGCTGATGCACCACCCCGAACAGCGCCAGGCCGACGATCGTGCCGACGAACCGGTGGATGCCGCGCACCTTGCCGCGCACCCGGTCCGGGCCGATCTGCAACACCATCAGCGCGGTGAACACCGCCCAGTGCGGGCGCGGCTGACCGAGCAGCGCGCTGAGTCCGCCGGCGGTCAGGCAGGCAACGCCGACCCGGAAGGCGCTGATGGTCGGGTGCGAGTCGAACGACAGCGCGCGCCGCAGCCGGAACCAGACGCCCGGGCGCACGAACGAGATCAACGGGTCGACCACCAGCTCGTTGGTGTCGTCATAGGCCGGACCCGCGAGCCGGCGGCGGGCCGTAACCAGTTCGGCCAGCAGCTCCGAATCCGGTGTGCGGCTCGGCAGGCCTGCGTCGTAGACCGCGGCCCAAGCCTCCGCGACCGCGCCGCCCGCCTGATGACGCAGGTCGATGGCGGGCCGGCCCGCTGACCGGGCCGACAGATAGGCATCGACGGCGTTGATCGCCGCTTCGACGGCGACCCGTTCGGGCTTGCGCCGGTCGCGTAGCACGCCCGCCATCGACGCCAGCACCGACGCGCCGACGCCGAATGCGGTGCAGGACAACAGCACTCCCGTCGAGATGCCCGCCTCGGCGGCCATCATCGCGCCGCCGCAGGCGATCACGAACAGCAGTGCGCCGGGCGGACCGAGCCGCAACGCGTCGATCACGTAGACGGCGACCACCGCGACGATCGTCAGCAAGGACACGGTCAGCAGCGAGGCGCCGAGTCCACCGGCGAGCCCGTGCCCGAGCAGGGCACCGACGCCGCAGCACGCGAGCAGGGCGAGGCCCGCGGTGAGCACCACACCCGCCCGCATGCGGTACGCCCTGCGCTCCCCGTACATCACCGCGAAAGCGCCGAACAGTACGAACAGCGCGTGCTCCGGCTGCCCCAGCGCCACGACCACCGCGGCGGGCAGCGCAAAGGCCAGCGCGGACCGCAGGCCCGGACTCCACCGACGGCCCGCGGGCGGCAGCGCGAACAGCAGGGCGCCGATCCGCCCCTGCGGCGGCACCGGGTCGGAGACCGACGAAACCATCAACTTCCTTCCTGGTCGTCCAGCGGGGTTGCCGCTCCACCGTAGACCGCCGACCTGCGGGTGACGGCCGCCACTTGGACAGTCGACCCGGTGCCCGCGCGTGGCTAGATTCGTGGAGTGACCGCTGACGCTCAGACCACCCGCATCCATTCCTTCGCCGACGACGCGCTCGGCGAGCACGACGCGGTCGCGCTGGCCGAGCTGGTGCGCAACGGGGAACGCAGCCCGCGCGAGCTGGCCGCCGCGGCGGCGGACCGGGCGCGCGCGGTCGAGGAGTTGGCGGCCGTCGCGTACGAGAGTTACGAGCAGCCGCTGCTGCCCGCCGAACCGACCGGCAGGCTCTACGGCGTCCCGACGTTCGTGAAGGACAATGCCGATATCGTCGGGATGCCGAGCAACCATGGCACCCAGGCGTTTCAGGGCAAGCCCGCGCGGGAGCACGGCGGGTATGCCCGCCAATTCCTCAGTGCCGGTATGACGGTGCTGGGCAAGAGCACACTGCCCGAGTTCGGGTTCAACGCCACCACCGAGCCACCGTTCGCCCCGCCGACCCGAAACCCTTGGCACACCGGTTATTCGGTGGGCGGTTCGTCGGGCGGGTCGGCCGCGCTGGTCGCCGCGGGCGTGGTGCCGATCGCGCACGGCAACGACGGCGGCGGGTCTATTCGTATTCCGGCGGCCTGCGCCGGGCTGGTCGGGCTGAAGCCGAGCCGGGGTCGGCACATCGATTCGGCGATGGCGCGCAAGCTGCCGATCAATATCGTGAGCGAAGGGGTGCTGACCAGAACGGTGCGTGACACTGCGGCGTATACCGCTGCGGTGGAAGAGTTTTGGCGCAACCCGGCGTTGCCGCCGATCGGTTGTGTCGAGGGCCCGGGGTCCAAACCGCTGCGTATCGCGCTGCTGCTGGAGAACGTGGGTGGCCCGGTGCCGACGGGTCCGGTTCGGTCGGCGGTCGAAAAGGTCGCTGCCACCCTGGAATCCCATGGCCACCGGGTCGAGTCGGTGCCGCTGCCGTTCGATGCCGCGCTGGAGACGGCGTTTCTGCACTATTGGGGTCTGCTCGCCACGTTCGTCGCCTCGACCGGCAAGATCGCCGACCGCAGCTTCGACGCCGGCCGCCTCGATGATCTCACCCTCGGCCTGCGCCGCCACTTCCTGCGCAGCGCATGGCGTCTCCCGCTGACCCTCTACCGACTACGCGCCGCGGCCGCGACCTACGAGCGCGCCCTCGGACCGTACGACGCGGTCCTGCTGCCCACCCTCGGCCACGAAACCCCCGAGCTCGGCTATCTCAGTCCCACAGTGCCGTTCGACGAACTGCTCGACCGCCTGCGCACCTACGTCTCGTTCACGCCGATCAACAACATCACCGGCACCCCCTCGATCACCATCCCCGCCGGCCTCAGCCCGTCCGGCCTGCCCATCGGTGTGCAGTTCGCCGGCACCCGCGGCAACGAACGCACCCTCCTCGAACTCGCCTACCTCCTCGAAGCCGAAAACCCCTTCCCCCGCCTGGTCGGCTAGCCGGACCGAAAGCCCGCCGCCGCAGCACAATCCCACAAGAAGCAAGCCGGCCGACTTCAATTGAAGTGGACCGGCTTGCCCAGCGGTAGCTGCCGCTATCGGCTAGTACACGTAGAGGACACCACCGATGTAGCCTGCTTTGTTGTTCCACTGCGGCAGGTGGCTCCCGGCGTCGTTCCACAAGCAGCCTGCCGCCGATTCTCTACCTTCACCCGCGGCGACGGATCCGGCCACCCAGGCTCGGCATTCCTGCTCATTCCGGAAGACACAGGCGATGACTCGGCCGCTGTCCCACGCGTCGATACAGGTCTGAGGCGCCGTGGCCGCCGACGCCGATCCCGCACCGCCCACCGTCAAGAACGCCGCACCGAGTACCCCTGCGGCAAGTCCGGTGATGAGTCGAACACGTTGAGTA
Source organism: Nocardia ninae NBRC 108245 (assembly GCF_007990755.1). Taxonomy (GTDB): domain Bacteria; phylum Actinomycetota; class Actinomycetes; order Mycobacteriales; family Mycobacteriaceae; genus Nocardia; species Nocardia ninae. The sequence goes on from NZ_BJXA01000005.1 coordinate 167,596, forward strand.
AGCAATGTAATCCCTCCCCTACTTGAATCATTCGAACCTGAATATTCGAATGTTGCTCGCCCCTTGATATTTGGAGGCTGGCACCTACAAAAGCTAGGGACCTGAACCTGTTTCCTTCTTATAGGATCCTTAACGTGCTGCTCGAGGCTGTTAACACTTCGCTTACGCGGGGAGCTGGGTCTCGCTGACCGACCCCGCCGTACTCCAGGCTCGGTTGAGGGTTGCGACCACGCACCACCTGCTCGCAAACAAGGCCCTCGGCACAGTCGCCGTCGTGGCCGAAAGGCTACTCGGGCACCGTGATCGGTGGGCTATGCATTCCTCGCACGGCGTCGAACGTCCCGCGAGAGGTATGCACGGCCGACAGGCGCGGGCCTAAGGGTGGCCGGAACCGGGGCGTTCGCGGTGGATGGGGCCGTGAGAGTCGTCGCAGTGTTCCTCCAGTACCGGGAGTAGTCGGTCGGCGGCGGGGCCTGCGGCAGCGGCGACGAGTTGGGAGTGGTCGACCTGGAGTGTGGTGTGAGTGATTTCGTAGTCGTGGTCGAGGAGGCGTTCGATCTGCTGGCGCAGGCCGTGGCAGTCGGCGCCCGGTTGGACGAGTACGTGTGCGGACAGGGCGACGTTGCCGGAGGTGATCTGCCAGACGTGCAGGTCGTGTACCTCGTCGACGCCGGGAATCTCGACGAGGCGGCGGCCCAGCGCATCCGGATCCACGCCGGCGGGTGCGGCTTCCAAGAAAATACGGCCGGATTCGCGGACCAGACCGAGGCCCGCCTTCACCATCAGCGCGACCACGACGAGTGTGGCGATCGCGTCCGCGCGGGCGAATCCGGTGAGCAGCACGACGACTCCGGCGACGGCGGTCGCGATGAAGCCGTACAGGTCGTTGAGCACATGCTGGAACGCGCCCTCCACGTTGAGACTGGAGCGGTTCGCCTTGCTGATCGCCCAGGCCGCAACCACATTCACCACGATGCCGACCAGCGCGGTGACGACCACCAGCCCACCGGTCACCTCCGGCGGATCGAGCAGACGCCGGATGGCCTCGTAGGTGAGCCAGCCCGCGAGCACGAGCAGCGTGATGCCGTTCGCCTGCGCGGACAGGATCTCGGCCCGCTTGAAGCCATAGGTATATTTGCCGCGCGCGGGCCGGGCGGCGATCCGAATCGCGGTGAGCGCGAGCACGATCGATGCCGCATCGGTGAGCATGTGCGCCGCATCCGAGAGCAAGGCCAGCGAATTCGCCAGCAGACCCACCACGACCTCGATCGACATGAACCCGGCGATCAGCGCCAGCGCGACCGTCAGCCAGCGGCGATCGGCGTCACCGGACACCCCGTGCGAGTGTGCGTGGCCGTTGCCATGGCCGTGTCCGTGCTCGTGTTCATGTCCCATTAGCCGCCTGCTTTCATCACCGCCACGTATGCGCATATCTGCATCTGTTTACCCACCTTAGCCGACCCTATGCCGACCGCAGCCTACTACGTGGGATGACCTGGATCACATGGCTGCGGCCAGCTGGGGAGATCAGCTGTACAAGCCCTTGGCGAGCACCGGCCACGACGCGACGAACGCGTCCTGCCAGTAGCCCCACGAGTGCGTCCCGGTCAGGGTGAAGTCGAAGGTGGCCGGAATACCCAACTGGTTCAACCGATTCTGCAGATTCACCGAGCACATCCGGATGCCGGCTTCGATCGCACCGCCGACCACCAGCTGATCAGCCCACTGCGAGACACCGGGCTTGATCTGGAACGGTCCGTCGAGGGTGTCGTGCGGGCCGGGCAGTCCGCTGCCGCTGGAGACGAAAAGGTTCACGCCGCGCAGTTTGTCCGCGTGCACGAGCGGGTCGTTGGCCGCCCAGAGCGGACTGCCGGGCGGGCCCCACATATTGGCGATGGTCCCGCCGCCGCGTTCGACCGTCATCTGGACGAACGCCTCGCCGATCGGGTCGCTGGTCTGGGCGCAGCCGCTGTAGGACGCGACGCTGCGATACAGCTCGGGCTTGGCGATGGACAGGGCGAGCACCGAGGTGCCCGCCATCGAGAGACCGGCGATCGCGTTCACCTGGTTGGTGCCGAGTGCAGCATCGATCAGCGGCGGCAGTTCCTCGGTGAGGTAGGTCTTCCATTTGTTCGGTCCGAGCACCGGGTCGTAGTTGATCCAGTCCGTGTAATAGCTGAACTGACCGCCCACCGGCTGCACCACATTGACGTTCTTGTCCGACAGGAAGTCCAGCACGTTCGTGCGCAACTGCCAGCTGGCATCGTCCACGCCGCCACCCGCGCCGTTCAGTAGATAGAGCGTCGGCCGGGGCTGGGTGGTGTCGGCGGGGCGCTGAATGTCGACTGGGAAGGTCGCGCCGTCCATCGCCGCCGACCGCACCCAAATACGAATATTGCGGCCGTCGGGTTCTTCGACGCGCGCGATCACCGAACCGTCCGGGGCGGCGGGCGTGCCGACCCAGGCCGCGCTCGATGAAGCCGGCGCCTCAGCCTGCGCACCGGCGGCGGTGCCGACACCGAGACACAGTGCCGCCGCGAGTACTACCGCGCGAGCCCGAATCCTCCACGTCGATCTGCGATCCACGAACACACTCCCAAAACCCCGACCCACACGACTGGCGAACCCGTACCCAACTTCCAGCGTGTCGGGCATTCGTCCAGCTGCGTTACCCGGTCGCGGTGTTCGATCGCACACACCGGTCCTGCTGCGACGGCCTCATCACAACCTCCGACGCAGGTCGAACCTGCGGGACCACCTGAACGCGAGACAACCCGATTCGCGTTCAGGCGCCCCTCCGCCGGGCGATCGGGATCGCCCGTAGCTCAGCGCGCTCCCTCGGCGCCGCGCCGCGCGACCGAGTCGATGGCGACCGAGATCGCGAGGACAGCGCCGGTGACCATGAAGCGCACCGAGGAGTCCACATTGAGCAGCAGCATGCCGTTCGTGATGGATTGGATGACCAGAATGCCGAGCAGGGCGGCGTAGGCGCGGCCGCGCCCGCCGAACAGACTGGTGCCGCCGATGACCGCGGCGGCGATGGCATTGAGCAGGATGTCGCTGCCGCCGGAGCTCTGGTTGACCGCGACCAGGCGGGAGGCGGCGAGGATGCCGCCGAGGGTGGCCAGGGCGGAACAGCCGACGAAGGCGGCGATGCGGATCCCGGTGACATTGATGCCTGCCCGGCGCGCCGCCTCGGCGTTGCCACCGACCGCGTACATGCGGCGGCCGAACACCGTCCGGCGCAGGATCAGGTCGAGGGCCAGCACGAGACCGCCGAAGATCACCAGGGTCAGCGGAACGCCGCGATCGGTATTCAGCACCGCGACGGTGGCGCCGAGCAGGACGGCGAGGCCGCCCGAGCGCAGCACGATCCAGATCGGTGCCGCGACATCGAGTTTGGCGTGCACGCGTTGCTGCCGGGTGACCAGGCTCGCGGCGAGATGTCCGCCCGCGAGCAGCGCGACGAGCAGCCAGCCGAGCGCGGGCGCGAGCCAGGTATCGCTGATGGTGGCGATGCCGCGGTCGAACGGCAGGTTGACGGTGCCTTCCTTGCCGAGCAGATACAGCATCAGCCCCTGCCAGCCGATCAACCCGGCCAGCGTCACGACGAACGACGGCATGCTCAGCATCGTGCGCATGAGTCCGTGCAGCAGGCCGATCGCGGCGCCCACAGCCACCGCGGCGATCACCGCGACGACGACGTTCCAGCCGTGGCGCACGTAGAGCAGTGTCATCACCACGGCCGTCAAACCGCTGACCGAGCCTGCGGAGAGGTCGATCTCGCCGAGCAGCAGCACCAAAACGATGCCCAGCGCGATGGTTCCGGTCGCGGCCATCTGCAAAGCCAGGTTGGTGAGGTTCTCCGCGGAGAGGAAATGAGCGTTGAGCCGGTAGAACACCGCGGCGATGATCACCAGCCCGATCGCGACCGGTACCGAGCCGACCTCGCCCCGGCGCAGTCGATCCAATGCGGCATCGGCCAACCCGCGCCCCTGATTTCCTTGCCAGACAGTTTTTTTCACAACGATGTCACTCATGACTCGGCCTCGCTGGCGCTCGGCTCCATCATTCGTTCGCTACGCTCTCTCATGCAGCTGCTCCCGTGATCGCTGCCACGATATCTTCTTGAGTCGCGTTGGCGGTCTCGAATTCCCCCGCATTGCGGCCCAGCCGCAGCACGACAACGCGGTCGCTGACCGACCGCACATCGACCAGGTTGTGCGAAATCAACAGCACGCCGAGGCCCCGCTCGCGCAGTCGGCCGATCAACGCGAGCACCTGCGCGGTCTGTTCGACACCGAGCGCCGCGGTCGGCTCGTCGAGGATCACCATCCGCGGCCGCCCGAGCAGTGCCCGTGCGATGGCGACCGATTGCCGCTGCCCGCCGGACAGCGCCGACACCGGTGCGCGCACGTCCTTGATTCGCACGTCGAGCGAGGCGAGCAGATCGCGGGCGCTGCGCTCCATCTCGATTTCGTCCAGCACGCTGCAGATTTGGGCCTCCGCACCGAGATGCAGGTTGGCGACGACGTCGAGGTTGTCGCACAACGCGAGATCCTGGAACACCGTGGTGATACCCAGGGCCTGGGCGTCCTGCGGGCGGTTGATCCGCACCGTCTCCCCCGCGAACACGATCTCGCCCTCGTCGGCCACGGTCACGCCCGAGATCGCCTTCACCAGTGTCGATTTGCCCGCACCGTTGTCACCGACCAGCGCCACCACTTCCCCGGCGCGCACCTCGAGGTCCGCGCCCGCCAAGGCCTGTACCGCGCCGTAGCGCTTGCTCAGCCCACGCGCCGAGAGAACCGTTGTGGGAGCTGTCATTTGATACCTGCGGCCTGACATGCCGCCGCGACATCGGGCGTGCAGATATCGGCGACGGTGTACAGCCCGTCCTTGACGATGGTGTCCTTGATGTTGTCCTTGCCGACCGCGATCGCTTCCAGCAGGTACGACGGGATGTCGGTCACGCCGTTGTTGGTTTTCGCGGGCGCCACCGGCTTCTCGCCGTACGCCAGCGCCACCGCCAGTTCGGCGGCCTTCTCCGCCTGGGCGCGGTAGTCGAGGTAGATGGTCATGGTCTGCTCGCCGGTCAGGATGCGTTGCACGCCTGCGAGTTCCGCGTCCTGCCCGGTCAACGGTGGCAGCGTCGCATAGCCCGCCCGCTTCAGCGCCGCGATCGCGCCGCCCGCCATGCCGTCGTTGGCCGAGTACACCCCGACGATCGCGTCCTTGCCGAGCGCGGTGATGGCCTGTTCCATCTGCTGCTGCGCCTTGTCGGGCGACCAATCGGGCGTGTCGAATTCGCGTCCGATCTTCACCTTGCCGTCCAGCGCCTCGTGCGCGCCCTTCTTGTAGTCGCCCGCACTGGGGTCGGTCGGCGAGCCGTTGATCACCACGAGCTGGCCCTTGTCCAGGGTGCCGCGCTTGGTCAGCTCGGCCAGCAGCGCCTCGCCCTGCACCTTGCCGACCTTCACATTGTCGAACGACACGTAGTAGTCGTAGGTGATGCCGGAGATCAACCGGTCGTAGGCGATCACCGGGATGTTCTTCTGGTTCGCCGTGTTCACCTGCGGCGCAACGGCATCGGCATTCACCGCGTCGAACACGATGACGTCGGCACCCTGGGTAAGCGCGGATTCGAACTGGCCCTGCTGCTTTGCCGCGTCTTGATCGGCGTTGAAGTAGAGCACCTTGCACTTCTCGCAGAGCTGCTTGACCTTCGCCTCGAACAGCGGGCGATCGAAGGCTTCGTAGCGGGTGGTCTTGGATTCCGGGAGCAGCAGCGCGATCGTCGGGTTGTCGCCGCCCGATTTCGCATCTCTGGTGCTGTCGCCGGAGCTACAGCCTGCCGCCAGGACGAGTGCGGCCGCCGCCGCGGTGAGGAGCTGAATTCGACGCATGAGGTCACCGTGCCGAGAGGAGAGTGAGAGCGCCCGGTTGAGCGTTGGTAAGAAAGGTAGTTTACTAACACGGAGGTGTCCAGTGGTACGAGCAGGAGGATTGATGAGTAGGGTCGGCAATCCCCAGCTCCTTCGGACGATGAACGAGCGGCTGCTGCTCGACTACCTGCGGGTGGACGGCCCGGCTTCGCGCGGCGAACTGGCCAAGGCCAGCGGTTTGTCGAAACCGACAGTGTCCGCGGCACTTTCGGGATTGGAGCAGGCAGGTCTGGTGCAGCTGGTCGGTTCGTTGAGCGGCAGGCCGGGACCGACCACCGCGCTCTACGACGTGAATGTACGCGCGGGCGTGGTGGCCGGAGTCGATATCGGCCGGAACTGGATTCGCCTCGCCATCGCCGATCTGCGCGGTGATTTCATCGGCCGTCGCGACGTGCGCAACACCGCGCGGTCGGCCGCCGATCTGGTGCGCCGGGTGCGCACGCTGGCCGACCAGGTCGCCGAGGAGGCCGGAATCGACTGGTCCGCGGTGCATTACGCGGTGATCGGCAGTCCCGGCGTGCTCAACCCGACCACCGGCCGCCTCGACTACGCGCAGAATCTGCCCGGTTGGGGACGCGCCGGGTTGGTTACCCAGTTGCGGGCCGCGCTCGGGGTCGAGTCGACCATCGAGAACGACATCAATCTCGCCGCGCTCGGCGAGCTGACCTTCGGTGCGGGCGCGGGCATCCGCAACTTCGTGCTCATCTCGATCGGCACCGGCGTCGGCATGGGCATCGTGATCAACGGCGAACTCTATGTCGGCAACAGCGGTGCGGCGGGCGAGGTGTCGTTCCTGCCCGCCAGCGAGGTCGACGCTCCCCCGCTCGATGCCCGCGAGCGTGGCCTGACCGAAACCGTCGCCGCCGCAGGCGGTGTCGCCCGCGCCGCCGAACAGGCCGGACTGCCCGGCGCCTCCGCCAAGGAGATCTTCGCCGCCGCGGCCGCGGGTGACCCACGGGCCGAGGCGGTGGTCGAGTCCGAGGGCCGCCGGATCGGCGCGCTCATCACCGCCGTCGCCGCGATCCTCGATCCGGAACTCGTGGTGCTCAGCGGCGGGATCGGCAACAACCTCGAACTGCTCGGCGACGCCATCGAGCGCCGCATGGCCGAACTCGGTCCGCTGCACCCCCGCATCGTCGCCAGCACGCTCGGCGACGACGGGGTACTCACCGGGGCCGTCTCCCGTGCCCTCTCCGTGGCCAGGGATCGGCTCTTCGAAAGACGTTCGGCGGGCGCCTGATACGCCATCGGGACACGCCTTATAGCGTGTCCCGGCGGGCTCGATTCCCGGACGAGCGTTGCCTCAGTTCGACAGATACAGGTACCACAGGCCGTCATTACCCTGACGGCACTCCCACTTGGTCCATTTGGCATTGTCGCGTTCCACCTCCACATTGGGCCCGTCGGCCTGGCAGGCGGTCGCGGTGGCATAGTTGCCCTCGACCTGCACTTCCTCGGCGGCGGCCAGTCCGGAACCGGCGGCAACGAGGCCCAAAGCGATGGTGGTGACGGCAAAAGTGGTCTTGATCATCGGTTATCTCCTTCGTCGTGATCCAGCGGTGCGGAACGTGCCGACCCCGGGGGGATCGAGACTCGAAAGTGTTCAACGAACGCCTGATTCGTCAGCGCACGCTGAGCGGTGGGCCGTACTGCGGGCCCTTCGGTTCGGCGAAGACGCTCGGGCAGGCGCGGCGCATACGGTCCATCGAGGAGTTGAGGTCGGTCAGGGCGGCGGTGACCGAGTCGGCGACCGGCTGGGCCGGGTGGCCGTTGTCCAGGACCGCGGCGAAATCCGACAGCGAGTCGTGCAATCGGCCGCCTGCGGTCGCCACGTCGCCGTAGGCGCTGCCGATCAACGGAGAGCCCATCCGGTCGACCACCGGATTGATGGTGTTCGAGACCTGATGGGACAGCCACATCCCCTGGGTGACACGAGCTTTCACCTCGCCGAAATCACCACGGGCCGCAGCCGGACTCAGGCCGTCGAGTTGCTCGGACAGCTGCCGGAAGGTATCTCGCAGACCGGCGACGGCTTGGCCACCGAGGGCGCAGTCCGTCTTGCCCGCATCGGCAACCCGGTTGCGCACCGTGTCCGGCGAACCCGAGCTCGAACACCCGCTCAGCAGCACGGCCACGAGCACGAACAGCGCGGCCACGGCCGGGCCGCCGAGGGCGGTGATCCCTCGGCGGGCCGGCCTGCCGTTGCGACGCGCGTTATGCGGCATGGGTCAGCACCGTGAGGATCGCGTTCTGCACGGCAGGCACGAAGGCGAGGGTCATGACCAATGCCATGCCGAACCCGGCCTGTACCTGCCGGTGCCGATTCCACCACCCGATCGGGGCGGTGCGGGACCGAGTATTCCACTCGACGCCGGTGGCGACGGCGACCTCGTTACGTTCGTAGTAGCCGAACGCTACGGGGGCCGATCCGACATCGAGCAGACCACCGAGCGCATCGGTGCTGAGCCCACCGGAGCCGATGTTTCGCGAATCGAACATGGTGCCAACCCCTTTCGTATTCGTCGCCGGTTACACGTCGATGGTGCTGCTCCACGGCTCCATCAGCTCGTCGTAGACGGCCTGGGTGAATTCGCCTTGGCCGATCAGGTCGCTCAGCACCGTCGCGGTGACGGCCTGACCTACCACGGCTACCGCGCCGATCGAGCCGAACGACTCCAACAGGCCGCTGAGGTCGCCGGCAGTGCCCACCGAGGTCGGCGAGACGGCCTGACCGGCGATCATCCCCGCGAGCTGCACGTTGCGGGATCGCCCGAACGCCTTGGCGGTCGCGGTCGCGATATTCAGCGGATGTGCCGCCACCGCTTGGGCATTCGCGCCCATGCCGAGGCCGGCCAGCAGTCCACTGAGCCCGCCTTCGAGGCCGGAGCCGTTCGACAGGGCCGAAACCTTGTCCTGGATAAGCTTTTTCGAGGCGGCGTTCAGCTTCTCCCGCTCCTCGGCGGTCAGCTGGCCGGAGCGTTCGATGATGCGGACGGCCTGGTGCCACTGCGGGCCGTAGAGGTACTCCAGGTGCAGGGTTTCCGGTGTGTGCGTCATGTCTGATCTCCTTCGTCGGATGGCTTGGCACTGTGGATGTTTCGTCACAGCGAAACGCTGACGAGCCGCGAGGCGCGATCGTGCGCCACCGCTTCGGCAGCCCCCTTTCCGGAGTAGGGCAGGTCGGCGAACGCGACCGGCGTCGGCGCGGGTTCGCTCGGCAGTGGAGCGAGCAGCTGCTGCAACGAAGCCGCCAGTTGCTCCAGGCTCGGGTCGTCGGGAATGTCGTCGAGGAACTGCGTTCCGGTCGCCGCCGTCCCGCCACCCCAAGCACCGAGGGGCCCATTGCGATCCAGCGCGGCCCGGATGGCGGAGATGATGCCGACCCGCGCCCCCGGCGTGAGCAGCACGGCAATCGCTACGGCAAGCGCCACCGCCGCCGCAGCCCCGAGCGCGGCAAGCGGCGCACCGATCAACGCCGCGAGCCCGACCAGCGGTGCGGCGATCAGCGCCGCCACACCGAGCGCGGCCAAGGGTGCGAGCGCGGCAGCAACCGCCGCGGCCAGCGCACCACCGAGCAGCAGTTTCGGGATCTCGATCAGCGCGAACAGCCCCAGCGCCGCCAACGGCAGCCCGACGACCGCTGCAAACGCCCCACCGGCGAGCAGAACCGGAAGCGCAAGCAACGCAAGCGCGCCGACCGCTGCCAGCGGGACACCGACGATCGCTGCCAACCCACCGCCGAGCAACAGGGCCGGGAGCGCAAGCAGCGCAAGCGCGCCGACCGCTGCCAGCGGCACACCGACCAGCGCGGCCAACCCGGCCAGCACTCCACCGGCCAGCAATACCGGAAGCGCGAGCAGCGCAAGCGCGCCCACTGCGGCGAGCGGCACACCGACCAGTGCGACCAACCCGGCCAACGCACCGCCCACCAGCAGCACTGGAAGGCCAAGCAGCGCAAGCGCACCGAGGGTCAGTGGCAGGCAGATCAGTAGCTTCACTGCGATGAAGGCGGCGGCGAGGGCAGCCAATCCACCGCCGATCAACAGCACCGGCACGCCGACCAGAGCGGCCAGGGCGGCTCCGGCGAGCAGGACCGGAATGCCGATTGCCGCGAGCGGGATGCCAACGGCTGCAACCAGTGCGCCGCCGATCAGGAGTACCGGAAGTGCCAGCAGCGCAACGGCTCCCACTGCGGCGAGCGGGACGCCGATCAGGGCGGTCAAGCCGATCAGGGCACCACCGATCAGCACGACCGGCAGCGCGAGCAAGGCCAGCGCACCGAGCGCGGCGAGTGGCACGCCGATCGCGGCGGCCAAGGCCCCGCCGATCAACAGC
>NZ_BJXA01000006.1 GCF_007990755.1 Nocardia ninae NBRC 108245
GCAGGTGCTGCCGGTGCACCAGGCGCGGTCCCGTTTGGCTGGAAGGCATTGGCTCCGGCGATGCCGGCGAACAACAGTGTCGTGGTCAGGCCTGCGATGGCCGCGGTTCCGATCGTGCGTTTCATGTAGAGCCCCTTCTTATCTCGAAGTGGTCCAGGTAGTTCGAATCTTCGACGCGCTGAGCGCGCATGACCGCGAGCAAGCCCTTCGACACCGTACTGATCGGGGATCGGCCCCTGCTGGGGCTCACGTATTCCGCCGTCGGACTTGTGCCTGGTGGTCGTCGTCGCCGAGCGCGAGGCTCGGCGACGACGACGAACAGTTCGGGTTTCGCTTCGGCATCGGACAAACCATTCGACCACCTAGCGGCGGTGTGTCGAGGAATGCGTCGGTGAACCGATCGGCTGTTCACCTCGGAAGGCACCAGGCCTTATCGAGGACTATCCGAATCCGGGGATCTGGGGCAACGGCGGTACGCCTGGGAACTGCGGCAGCGAGGGCATGCCTGGAACCTGAGGCAATGGTGGCGTGCTGCCTTGCGTGCCGCCTTGAGCGCCACCTTGCGCCCCGCCCTGCGGGGTTTGGAGGCCGCCCTGTGCGCCGCCTTCTGCGCCGCCCTGCGCGCCGCCCTGCGGAGCCGTGGCACCACCTTGTGCGCCACCCTGAGCCCCGCCTTGCGCGCCACCCTGCGGGGTCAGGACGCCGCCTTGCGTCCCGCCTTGTGCTCCGCCCTGAGCGCCACCTTGTGCGCCCCCCGCCGGCGGTTCGGGCTGGTAGGCACTGGCACCGGCGACGCCGGTGAAGAGCAGTGTTGCGGTCGCTCCTGCGGCGGCCGCGGCTGCGATGATCCGATTCATGTGTGTAGCCCCTTCTCGTGTTGAAGTGGTACATGCGTACATGCTGATCAAACGTTCAACACAGTAGTGGCTCAGATCACAATCAGCAAAACTGGTCGGTATGAAATGGGATCGAAGTCGGGAATTCGGTCGGTTTCGGGGAGGCCCGCCGACGTCGTCTTGCGGCAGGAAAGTCGAATTGTCGGGCGGTTACGGCCCGGAATGCCGGTCGGCTCGACGCGTCGGACAGCGGAGCCGAAGCCCGTGCGCGTCGCCGCCGCGCCGAAGCGTGGCGGCGACGCCGAACAGTGCGGTTTGCCGCGACGTCCGACCCCTACTGCGGAAAGGTTATTACGCGAATTGGGGTGAACGCCGCGGGCGAGCCGATCGACTGCTCAGTCGCAAGACTGCACCGCGGTGAGTCTGCACGGAGAATGCGAAATTGCCAGGTTCAGGGCTGTTCTCAGCCCACTGTGCCGGTGCCTGCGCCTGGGGTGGTGCCGGTGCCTGCGCCCGGGCTCGTGCCGGCGCCTGCTCCGGTGCCGGTCCCCGTGCCTGTCCCTTCGTCCGTGCCCGTGCCCGTGCCCGTGCCCGTGCCCGTGCCCGTGCCCGTGCCCGTGCCTTCGCCCGCGCCGGGGGCGCCGCCTGCACCTGGGCTGGTGTTGGTGCCTGCGCCTGGGGTGGTGCCGGTGCCTGCGCCCGGGCTGGTGCCGCCGTTGTCTGCGTCCTGATCAGCGCCGGTGCTCGGGCACTCTGCCGGCTCGGTCGACTCGGCAGGCGCTTCGTCGTCTTTGGCGGGCAGGCCGGCGCTGCCGGAGCTGGGCAAGCCGGCTGGCGCGCCATCCGGCTGGGTGCCGCTCTCGTCGCTGGTGCCGTTGTCGCTGTCGGCCCCGTTGTCGCCGCTGGTGCCGTTGTCACTGCCTGCACCGCTCGGGTCGCTCTCGCTGGTGCTGGGTTCGCTCGGCTTCTTTTTGTTCTTGGCCGGGTCTTCGGTACCGCTCTTGCTCTCTGGGCACTCCTTGGGTGCGGTCTGGCTCACCCTCGTGAATCCGCCGACCGAATCCTCGGTCTGGAATGTATTCGCCCCGGCGGCACCGGCTAGCAATAGTGTCGCGGTCAGCCCTGCGGCCGCGGCTCCGATCTTGCAAATCATATGTGTAGCCCCTTCTCGTTTCGAAGTGGTACATGCTGATCAAACGTTCAACACGTTAATGGTGATCCTTCGAAATGAGCAGGACGTCGGTACCGTAGGCAAGTCCCTTTCGCTTGCGCGCACCAGCCCACATACCGGTAATTCCAATTGGTATGGCGCCTACCAATACACCGGATACGCCTGTTCCCCCACGGCGGATAATTAAACCCCCGCAACCGAAATCATTGGCAATGAACGGGACATGACCGAACAGATGCCCGGTCATGTCCCGTTCCGTGTCGAACTACGGAGCTATGGCTGCCTTCGCGGGGACCAGCGCGCCGAGCGCGATGTTGTCGCCCGCGTCGGGCACCTCGGTGCCGCGCAGGGAGGTGCCTGCGGTCTCCCGGAGGAAGCACCAGGCGACCAGGCCGACGAGGCTCGCGCCGACCATGTAGACGGCCGGGAACAGCGACCAGCCGGTCCCCTCGATGACGGCCTCGTTGACCAGTGGGGCGGTGCCACCGAAGGCGGCGGTGGAGAGGTTGTAGGCGAGCGCGAAGCCGGCGTAGCGGACGTGCGTCGGGAAGATCGCCGGGAAGGTGGAGCTGATGGTCGCCAGCTGCGGAACGTACAGCAGGCCGAGCACCACGAAGCCGGTGATGGCCCACACGGTGCCCTGCCCCATCAGCCAATACATCGGGACGGCCAGCGCGGCCAGGCCGACCAGCGAGAACAGCCACATCGGGCGGCGGCCGACCTTGTCGGACAGCCTGCCGAAGAACGGCAGCACCAGCATCATCACCGTCTGGCCGATCAGCATCATCGCGGTGGTGTCGGACTCGCCCATGCCGATGGTTTTCTGCAGGTAGGTCGGCTGGTAGGTGAGCAGGGTGTAGTTCACGACGTTGAGCGCGACGACCAGACCGGCCAGCGTGAGCAGCTCGCGCCGGTAGGTGGTGACCAGCTCGCGCAGGCCACGCAGGCCGCCGGGCGGCTGGTTCTCCTCCTCAGCGACTTCGGTAAACACCGGGCTCTCGTCGAGTTTCGACCGCAGATACCAACCGACCAGGCCGAGTGGCACGGCGAGCAGGAACGGGATGCGCCAACCCCAGTCGTGCATGGCAGCCGAGCCGAACGCGAGCTGGCAGGTGAGCACCGTCGCCGACCCGCCGACGAAGCCTGCGAGCGTGCCGAATTCGAGGAAACTGCCGAGGAAGCCGCGCTTCTTGTCACTGGCGCATTCGGCCAGATATGTTGCGGCACCACCGTATTCACCGCCGGTGGAGAAGCCCTGCACGACGCGCAGCGCGATCAGCAGGATCGGCGCGAGCACACCGACTTGGGAATGGGTCGGCAGCAGGCCGATGGCGCCGGTGGCCGCGGCCATCAACAGGATCGTGGTGGCCAGCACCGCTTTTCGGCCGATCCGATCGCCGAGCGGACCCCACACCATGCCGCCGAGCGGGCGCAGCAGGAACGAGATGGCGAAGCCGAGCATGGTGCCGAGCGTGCCCAAGTCGCCTGGGAAGAAAGCGTCGGTCAGGTAGGTGGCCGTCGCGGCATACACGCCGTAGTCGAACCATTCGGTGGCATTGCCCATTGCGGAAGCGGCGACCGATCGCCGTAGTGGAAAACTCCCCGGGTCCCCATCACTCACGTGCGCGTCCTCTCCAGCCCGTTGAACGGACCTCGTTTCGGCCCGCCTCCGGGTCCTGACACCAGAGACTGGGCACGAAATAGACCGATACCCACGTTTCATCCGACGCAAACAGGGCATCCCGGTGTGCCCACCTCTTACGAGTGCTGCGACCTGCGGAGGAGGGGGTGGTTGTGAGGATGGTCACGAATTGATAACGGACCGAAAATCGCCAGCGTTGGCTCGGTGAACACCTCGCGCACGTTTCTGTCGCCGAACTCTGCGTGGTCGCCCTCTTCGCGCCGCCGGTGGCCGAGTTCGGTCTCGCGCATCCGGTGGGTCACCCGGTTGCCGCGGCGGCCCCCGGCTTGACCAAACCTGCTTCATAGGCGAACACCACCGCCTGCACCCGATCGCGCAGACCGAGTTTCGACAGCACCGAGCTGACATGGGTCTTCACCGTGTGCTCGCTGACCGTCAGCGCCGCGGCGACCTCGGCGTTCGAGAGGCCACGGGCCAGCTGGCGCAACGTGTCTCGCTCCCGCTCGGTCAGTTCGTCCAGACGGCAGGCCAATTCGGGCCGTGGACGTCCGCGCTCGGTGAGTTCGGCGATCAAGCGCCTGGTCACCGTCGGCGCCAGCAGAGCCTCGCCGGCGGCGACGACGCGCACCGCGTCGGCCAGCTCGTCGCGGCGAACATCGTCGCGCAGGAACCCGCCGGATCCGGCCCGCAGGGCATCGTAGACATATTCGTCGACATCGAACATGGTGCGCACCAACACTTTCGCTGAGGTCTCGGGTCCGACGCCGGCCACGGTGATCACCACGGTCAGTACGGCATCGACCGCGTGGGGCGGGAACCGTTCGATGACGCCCCGGGTCGCCGGGCTGGTAAGCCTCACAAGCGCTCAGTCTGGTCGGCCCGCGAGCTTCGTCGCCTCACTCTCCAGGCTGATACCGTCCTCATCCCTACGGGTGAGGTTGGGCCGCAGCCACTTCGGTGCTCATCAGCCCACCTGCTCGGCCAGAAACTGTTCCCGCGTCCGTTGACCGGGTCACGGCTTCCAGTCGGTGGTGTGCAACCAGGTTTCGAGGGTCTGCAGGGCGGGGTGATTTTTGCGGAGGGCGGCGGTGTCGATGGGTTCGTCGGGGCCGTCGTTGAAGTAGGCGAACATCTGCGCCACCTGCTCGTCGAAGGCGCGGACCTGCTCGATCGGCACCTGGTTGCTGCGGGCGGGCAGGCCTGCGACGCGGCCGAAGGTCTCGGCGATCTGGGGTGGGGTGAGGCGGTCGCCCGCGAGGGGGACGGCGCGGCCGAGGTAGTCGGCGGGACGGTCGAATGCGAGGGCGGCCAAGACGCCGATGTCCTGTACCGAGACGAGCGAGAGCGGGATATCGGCGCGGACCGCGAGATTCAGCACCAGTTCACCGTTTTCGTCGACAATGGGTCGATTGAAAGCGTTGAAATTTTCCATGAAGAAGACCGGGCGCAACACAGTGGCAGGCAGGTCGAGCGAGGCGATGTGCGCCTCGATGGCCGTCTTCGCCGCGTAATATTCGACGCCCGAGTTCTCGTCCGCGCCTTTGAGCGAGCTGTACACCAGATGCTCGATACCGGACGCTTTCGCGAGGTCGGCCACCGCTTTGCCGCGTCGTTGCTCCGCCTCGATGCCCGCGCTGGTGATGTGCACGCCGGTCATCATCGTCAACATCATGAAGACGCCGTACGCGCCGTCCATGGCCGCTCGCACGGAATCGGCATCGTCCAGGTCGCCTTCGATCAGGTTGGCCCCGGAGGCACGCAGCGTGCGGGCCGCCGGTGCGTCGAGATCGCGAACGAAAGCGTGCACTTCCCAGCCACGTTCGAGCAGTTGCACGGTGGTCGCCCGACCCTGCTGTCCGGTGGCGCCGATGACCAGAACCGGTCCTTTGTTGCTGTTCATGTCAAACTCCTTCGGGTGTTCTCCTGTTGAGTAAGACGTTAGAGACGGGCGGCGGTCTGGTCCTGTTACCAATACTGCTACCCACAAAGGGAATTCGATGACCGAAAACCACCGCGCCGAACTCGCGGCATTCCTGCGCGCACAGCGCTCCCGGGTGCAGCCCGCCGACGTCGGACTGCCACCCGATATGGAACCGGGCAGGCGGCGCACCCCCGGTCTGCGCCGCGAGGAAGTCGCCGAGCTCGCCGGCGTCAGCCTCACCTGGTACACCTGGCTCGAACAGGGCCGCAAGATCGCGGCCAGCCCGCAGGTGGTCGACGCGCTCGCCCGCGCACTGCGCCTCGATACCGGTCAGCACCGGCACCTGCGCAGGCTGGCAGGGCTGGCCGATCCGGTCGCCGCCCCGCAGCCGGGCGAGGAGCGGGCGCGGCTGCAACGGCTGGTCGATTCGATGATGCCGAGCCCGGCCGGAATCCATGACGGCCGTTTCGATTTCGTTGTCTGGAACGACGCCTACGCACGCATCCGGATCGACCCGGCCGAGCTCGCGCCCGAACGCCGCAACATGGTGTGGATGATGTTCACCGACGAGACGAACCGAAAAGCCATGCGCCGTTGGGAGCCTGCCGCCCGCGCGGTGCTGAGCCAGTTCCGCGCCGTGGTCGGCCGTCGCCCCGACGACGAGCGGCTGGCCGCGCTGGTTGCGGTGCTGAACGAGGTGAGCGTCGAATTCCGCACCTGGTGGTCGGAGTACCCGGTCCAGGAATTCCGCGCCGCCACCATCGGCATCGACCATCCCACGGCGGGCGCTCTCGACCTCGAGCTCTTCCAGCTCAGGCTGGTCGAGAACCCGGACCTGCTCCTGGTCGTGCAGTTGCCGTCGACCGAGGACGACCGCAGGCGCATCACCGCCGCGCTGGCTTGATCAGCCGCTCGCAGGCCAGTTTTCCTCGATGATCAGTCGGCCGGCGCGCACCGCGGCCGCGTGGTGCTCGGCGACCAGGTCGGCCGGGTACGTCGGCCAGAGGGTGATGGCGCCGCTGGCCTTGTCGATGGTGCTCACCGTGCCGCCGATGGGCAGCGGGCTTGGCGGAGTGCGGTTTTCGGTGGGCGGCGGTGGCGTGAAGATGGCGACGACGACGAAACAGCTGTCGAATTCGGTGATCCGATTGGTGATCCCGCGCCCGGCGTCGTCGTCGAAGGACAGGTAGCGCTCGGTGAGGCGTTCGGCCTCGGCGAGGGTCACCGGGGTGGTGCACTCGGTCGGGTAAGCATGGATGTCCATGGTGTCGACGGCGGCCACCGGCGGTGGCGCCAACTCCTTTCCGCAATCCTGGTGCCCCACTGTGCCGTACGCGCGCGGCGGCTGCTCGCGTTGTCCGGGATTTGCTATCGGACGGCAGAGTTTGCCGGACGGTCGAAGTGCACGGTGGCGAGCATACGGCGAGCCAGCAGTTCGGGGTCGGCCCCGTCGGCGAGGCTCGAATTATCCAGCGCCCCTTCGCGCCACAGCGCGGCGAAACCGTGCACCAGCGACCAGGCGGCCAGCTGGGTGGCCTGCTGCTGCTCGACGTCGCCGGGCAGGTTGGCGGACACGCCGGAGCGCAGCGCCGCAGCGGACTTCGTGCGCGCCTCGGCCAGGCGCGGATCGTCGGCCCGCAGCAGGCTGTGCCGGAACATCACGTCGAAATGCCCGGGGTGCTCGCGCGCGAAACGGATATAGGCGACGGCGACCTCGCGGAAGTCGGCACCGGCCTGCGTCAGTTCGGCGGCGAGCAGTTCGAATCCGTCGATGGCCAGCGCGGTCAGCACCCCCGCGCGATCGCCGAAATGGTGCGCGGGCGCCGCGTGCGAGACCCCGGCCCGGCGGGCCAATTCGCGCAGGGACACCGCGTCGACCCCGTCGCTCGCGATCTGGTCGGCCGCCGCGGCCAGGATGGTGGCCCGCAGATCGCCGTGGTGATAGCCGCTTTTCGCCATGCCTCGATGGTGCCCGAGAATCTAGTCATTGACAAGTTGGCGGGTCGGACCTTATCTTTCCAGTGTCAAGATTGATCGCTAGAACGTAGGAGACCCTGATGGCACCGCTGGTTGTACTCGCCGTCGTCACCGCACTGGCCCGCCTCATCGGCCGGCTGGCCGGACCGGACTGGCTCGACTCGTGGCCCCACGCCGTCGCGCTCGGTCTCGCAGCCATGTTCGCGCTGACCGCCAGCGCCCACTTCCTCTCGCCGCGCCGCGAAGCACTGGTGGCGATGGTGCCGCCGAACCTGCCCAACCCAGCCGCCCTGGTCGCCCTCACCGGCGTCCTCGAATTGGCCGGCGCGGCCGGACTGCTCATCCCCGCCACCGCGAAACTCGCCGCCGCAGCCCTGATCCTCCTGCTGATCTCCCTGTTCCCAGCCAACATTCGCGCCGCAAAAGCGGACCTCGGCATCAAGACCATGCCCCTACCGCTGCGCGCCTTGGTCCAGGTTCTCTTCATCGCGTCGCTGGGTGTGGTCCTATTCGCCTGAGCACCGGACAAGCCCGCCTGCGCAACGAAAGACGTTGCGCAGGCGGGCCTTCTCCGGTGCCGCCAGTCGGCATCAGCAGTTCCAGCCGGTTCGGTCATCCGTCAAGAAGCGGCTCGCAGACCTAGAATGCATCGCGCCTGGCCGGCGACAACAGGGTTACAGCACGGCTTGGGTTTGTGTCACCTTGGCGACGAGCTTGTTCGCGTCATCGCGAATCTCGGTCTCCACCACTATGAATGAACGCCCCGCGTGCAAGGGGGTGGACGAGGCGGTGGCATAGCCGGAGCGAACTGCCCTGACGAAGTTGGTTTTCGATTCGACGGTGGTGGTGCCTGCCCTGCCTTCCGGCAGATTCAGGTAGGCGCACACCGCGCCGGTTGCGTCCGCCAGTGACATCAGGACGCCGCCGTGCAGTACACCGCCCAGCGTGCACAGGGATTCGTTCCGGGCGATGCGACTGCGGACCAGGTCGGGGCCGTGCTGGAGCACCTCGATATCGAGCCGTTCGGTGAACGGCATGGTCTGGTGGAACAGTTCGGTGCCCGTCTCATCGATCATGTTCGCGATCCTGCCCGACCGGGTGCGCCCGGTCGATTACCCGCGAGGTAATCCTTCTCGGTCCGATCGGCTGCGTCGTACGGCGTGGGTGCCCACTACGACTATCACCAGGGTCGCCGTGAGCCCGCCGTACAGCATGACGCTGGTGGGCGAGCCGCGGTCCACCACGAAGCCGCCGGCCAGCGCGCCGAGCGAGATCGTTGCCTGGAAGGAAGCGGTGAACAGCACCGAGGCCGCCTCTGGTGTATCAGGCGCGGCCTTGGCGAACCAGGCTTGCGACGACACCGGCACCGCGCCGTACCCGATACCCCAGACGATCAGGAGCACCAGCGCGCCGGCCTGCCACTGGCCGAGCAGGGGTAGCAGCAGGGTGGCACCCGCCAAAAGTGCGGCGGCACCGCCGAAGGTGGCATGGGGATGCTGCTCGATCGCCGCGCCGCCCAAAAAATTGCCGAGAATGCCTGCGGCACCGTAGATCAGGAGCAGCAGGGTGACCATGCCCGGCCCGAGATGAGTCACCTGTTCGAGAAACGGAGTGACGTAGGTGTAGGCGCCGAAATGCGCGAGCACTACGAGAAATGTTGTCAGCAAGGCGAATCGGACGTCTACGCCGCGAAGTAGCCCGCGTAATACGGCAACTCGGGTCGTCTGTTGAGCGGGTAGCGGCGGCAGAAACATCACCAGCATGCCCAGCACTCCGGTCGCGAGCATCCCGACCACCACGAATGTCGTTCGCCAGCCCGCGATCTCGCCGAGAAACGTGCCTGCCGGCACGCCCAGCACGGATCCGAGCGGAACCGCGGCGAAGATCACCGCGTTGGCTCGGCTCACCGCAACCTCGGGCACCAGCCGGTGGGCCAGCCCGGCCGCGATGGACCAGAACCCGCCGATGGAGATGCCGACCAGCACCCTGGACGCCAACACCACCCAGTACGCAGGTGCGAATGCCACCAGCGCGTTGCTGAGCACAAGCAGAAACATGAACAGGCACAACATGATTCGCCGATCGATCCGTCCGGCGGTGACGATCGCGACCGGCGCGGCGACAGCGGCGACCAGTCCGGGCATCGTCATCATCAGCCCGGCCATACCATCGGAGATGGTGAAGTCGGCACCGATCGAGGTGAGCAGGCCGATCGGCAGGATCTCGGCGGTGACGATCGAGAAGATCGCGAGCATCACCGAGACGACGGCGAGCCAGCCGGTCAGCGTGCTGCGGGGGGATACCGAAGGAGGTGCGAAAACCGTGGACACGGCGCCCAGTTCACCAGCGGGTCGACCGTTGATCCGGCGGGTTTACGCCACCACCGTATCCAGGGCGAAAACCCGCTCAGCCGCGCCCGGTGCGCATCGGGGCGAGGAATTCGGCGTTCGTCTCGGACTTGCGCAGCCCCTCCAGCAGCAGGTCGAGCGCCTGTGGGGCGTCCAGGGTGGCGAGGGTCTTGCGCAGGGTGTGGGTCGCGGCCAGCTCGTCGGGTGCGAGCAGCAGTTCGTCCTTGCGGGTGCTGGACTGACCGATGTCCACGGCGGGGAACACCCGGCGGTTCGCGGCGGCGCGGTCGAGCTTGAGCTCGGCATTGCCGGTGCCCTTGTACTCCTCGAAGATCACCGTATCGGCCAGTGAGCCGGTCTCCACCAAGGCGGTGGCGATGATGGTGAGCGAGCCACCGTTCTCGATATTGCGCGCGGCACCGAGGAACCGCTTGGGCGGGGCGAGCGCGGAGGCTTCCACGCCACCGGACAGCACCCGGCCGGAGCCGGGGCTCGCCAGGTTGTAGGCGCGGGCGAGGCGGGTCAGCGAATCGAGCAGGACGACGACGTCGCGGCCCATTTCGACCAGCCGTTTGGCGTGTTCGATGGCGAGCTCGGCGACCGCGATGTGTTCGCGGGCGGGTTGGTCGAAGGTAGCGGCGGCCACGTCGGCGGGGACGGCCCTGGTCAGGTCGGTGACCTCCTCGGGGCGCTCGCCGACCAGGACGAGCATGAGCTCGCACTCGGGGTGGTTCTTCGCGATGCCGTGCGATATCGCTTGCAGCACAGAAGTTTTGCCCGCTTTCGGCGGCGCGACGATCAGCGCGCGCTGGCCCTTGCCGATCGGCATGACCAGGTCGGTGACGCGGGTGGTCATGGCGTGCCGCTCGGTTTCCAGGCGGAGGCGTTGGTTGGGGTAGATCGGTACCAGGTCGTTGAAGGCGGGTCGGTGGGCGATCTTGTCCGGGTGCTGCCCGTTGACCGTGTCGACGGTGCGCAGCGGTGCGGGTTTGCCGTTGCCACCGGCAGATTGTGTTGTGCCGGTGAGAAAGTCGCCGCGGCGCAGGTGGTGTTCGCGGATCAGTCGTTGCGGCACGGGAATGTCGCTCGGTCCGGGCAGATAGCCGTCGAGGCGCAGGGTGCCGCGGTTGTCGGTGAGGTCGAGGATGCCGGTGACGGTGCGGGCCGGGTCTTGTTCGGCCGCACCGGCTTCGGTGGGGTTGTCGTTGATTGTGTGGGGGTTCATGGGTTTTCCTTACAGAGGAGTGAGTACGGCGAAACAGCCGTGAAGGCGACGACGAGCGTCGCGAGCAAGATCCTCGGGGTATTCCGGAACGGCTCTGTCGACCGGGTCGGAAGGGGGGATCTCAGAATTCTTGCGGGAGAACTAGCTACATCCACAAGTAGAAGACGTGGCCGAGAGTACAGGTTCGATCTTCGGCGCGCAATGGTGTCGTGCACCGGGCTCCGGACGGGCGGCTGCAGCCACACACCATCGTCTGCTACCAGCTCAACGACCCCTGGCGGATGAATATTCCCGTGACCCGGGCGAATGCGCTGCCCGGATACGACAAAGCCCGGCAGATGACGTGGGGGACACGTCGCCTGCCGGGCTTCTGCGGTGTGCGCTGCTGCTTATTCGTACACGGAGTTGTAGAACTGGATCGCGCTGGCGATGCCGACCGGAACGCCGAGCACGATCATGCCCGCCGCGGCGCCGAGCGCGATGCCGACGCCCGCGCCCGCGATGCACAGGCCGATCGGACCGGCGAAGAAGGTCGGCACGACCAGCGGAGCGCCGATGATCGCACCCGCGACGCAGCCGAGCGCGCCGCCGACGATGGTGCCGACCAGGGTGCCGATGGCGGTGGCCAGGCCGAACTGGGTGGCGGCGGTGCTCAGCGCGGTGTTGAAGTCGGCGCCCGCGACATCCTTCGCGGCGACCGGCTGCAGCATCGACGCGGGGTGGGCGTCAGCCGCATCGGTGCTCGGGGTGAAAGTAGCGGTATTACCGTCGATTTGAGCCGCAATCGGCCATTCCATACCGTCTTTGAGATACGTCAGCGGCATGCCAGCAACCAGGCGGCCCTGATTGTCCAGCACCTGGAATTGTGTGCCCTGGGTCGTCAGTGACCCGGCGTCGGTCTTCAACACGACCGATTTGTCGACCACATTCGCGGTGTAGTGGATGCCGGGCAGAATGTCGGTTTGCACGGTCGACCCCGGGGCAGGGGCCGGCGCGGCAGGTTCCGCGTACGCGGTGCCGCTCGTGATCCCGATAGCCGCGATGACCAGGGTGGACGCGGCAGCAAACTTCTTGACCCTCATACTTTTCAGACACTTTCCTCAGCAGGAGCACCGTCGGCCCGCAGGGGGCTCGAGCCGGCGCGGCCCATCAATACGAACCTCTGAACAGGCTCGTCGCCCTTTGTTTCAAACAAGTAACAGGAGGCGCCAGGAAAGCGTCAAATAGAAGTGATCTGTGTTAAAGAAACATAAATTCAGACATTTAGCTAACTCTCAGCATCTATTAATGTGGCGCGCGACACGTTATTGCACAAATGGATGCAGCGGCTCAGCTGATGCGGCCGACGACCGCACCGGGCAGCAGCGGCAGCGCCAGACCCAGCAGTCGCCACGGCCATGCCGGCACGAACGCCCGCCGCCGTTCCTTCTCGATCGCACCGACCATCGCGGCAACGCCCTTGTCCAGCGGCGCCACCAGGCGCGCATCGCCCGCTTTGGCGGCCATGTCGGTGGCGATGAACCCGGGCAGCAGCGTGGTGACCGCGATCGGCGACTTGGCCAGCTCGGTCGACAGCGCCTGTCCGAGCGCGTCCAGGCCCGCCTTGCTCGCCGAGTAGGCGGCCTTCTTACCCGGCAGCCCGCGCACCGCGCTCATCGACGACACCAGCACCAGGTGCCCGGCGTTCTGTGCGCGGAAGATCTCCAGCGCCGCCTCCGCCTGCGCGAGCGCGCTGACGAAATTCGTTGTCGCGGTGGCGATATTGGCGGCGGCCCGGCCGCTGCCGATGACCGCGCCCTTGCCGAGCCCCGCATTGACGATGACCCGGTCCAGTCCGCCGAGCTCGTCGCGCAGCTCGCCGAATACCCGCGGCACGGCCGCGTGCTCGTTCACGTCGAGCGCGCGGATCGCCACGGTGATCCCCGGATGGGCCGCGACGAGCTCGTCGCGCAGCGCCTCGAGCGCGGTCAGCCGTCGAGCGCACAGGGCGAGATCTCGGCCCTTGCTCGCGAAGTCGCGCGCCATGCCGGCGCCGAGACCCGCGCTCGCACCGGTGATCAGAATCTTCGTCCTCGTCATGGGCTGACCCTAGGCCCTGGGCCGAAGTCCCATCCAGCCCCGGATGCATCCGGCCGGACTTCGACACCTAGCGAGAAGACCGGGTCAGCCGCCTGCCGATCCGGTGCTCGGCTGCGGGGGCAGCAGGCGCCACGGGCCGCAATTCACGGTCTTGAAGGCCACGTCGGTCGCCTTGATCTCGGCGCGGATCGGACCGAGCCGGGTGAAGTTGTTGCCGATGATGTATTGCATATTCGTGTTGTCGCCCTCGACCTTCCAGAGCCTGCGCCAATCGCAGGCGTAGGCCGGGTCGGGCGTGCCCGGCGCCTCCCAGATGCCGGGGAA
Organism: Nocardia ninae NBRC 108245; assembly: GCF_007990755.1. Lineage (GTDB taxonomy): Bacteria > Actinomycetota > Actinomycetes > Mycobacteriales > Mycobacteriaceae > Nocardia > Nocardia ninae. Next base: position 13,524 of record NZ_BJXA01000006.1, read on the forward strand.
GATGTCGATCCCGACCAGGTAGAGGCCGTCCTCGGGCATCGTGTTCGCGGGCTCGGCCGCCGCCGTCGCGGCGCCGAGCAGGGTCATCGCGGACGTCATGGCGCCGGCGATCAGGAAGGCATGTGCACGCATGGCGACGTTCTCCTCGAGTCGTGCTGCAACCGCCACGCAGCGGCTGACCTGGGGATCCCCGAATCTCCGGGGCCAAGATCTACCAGACACCTCGGAAGAATGTGGGCGTATTCACTTTTCTTGTGTCGGTGCATAGCCAAATCGCGCACGATGTTGTCATCGACCTGGGCCGCCGCGATATCCGAGGTATGACATGTGCTCAGCTCGGGTCCGGCCGCAAGATTCGACGGCCGAGGTCCTGCGACGCGCAGTGCGCGGGTTTGTGCACCGACTCGGGACTGGCCGCGTTGCTGGCGACGGACCGGGCCCTGCTGCACTGGCGAGCGATGCGTGCGCTGAACGACAGCGGGCTGGCCGAGCAAGCGGTGCAGGAGTCACTGCTGCGGGCCTGGCGTTCGTGCGCGTTCTTCGACGAGACCAAGGGCAGCGTCCGATCCTGGCTGCTGACGATTCTGCGCAACGTCCTCATCGACATGATCCGCGCGCGGGCCGCGCGGCCGGGCGACACCGGCTGGGACGAAGTGGGCGAGCTCAGCGACATCCGCTACGCCCACCCCGATTTCACGGAGGGCCTGGTGGACGGGCTGCTGGTCGCGGACCTGCTGTCCCGGCTGCCCGCACCGCAGCGCGACGCCGTGGTCGAGGTGATCCTGCGCGATCGCGCCTATCAAGAGGTCGCCGATGACTTCGGGGTCCCGGTCGGCACGGTGAAGACGCGGGTGCATTACGCCCTGCGGTCGCTGCGCAGCCTCCCGCGCGGCGCTTGATCCCGAGGGTTGCCGACGGCGGTCGGACGCGACGGCTGCGTGTCTTCGGTTCGGGGACGCAGGCAGAGGGTGGCGAGCAGGCCGACTGCTCCGCTGACCGAGACAACCGCGCTGGCGGGCGCGAATTGCGCAAGAGCCCCCGCGGTCACGAATCCCAGCCCCTGCCAGAACATCAGGCCGGCGGTCTGCACCGCAAGGGCACGAGACCGTAAGTGTTCCGGGGCCACTTCGATCAACAGTCGGTCGAGCCCGAGGTGATAGGCGAAGCCCATCCCGGACAACAGCAGGATCGGCGCGACGATCGCCAAGCTCGGCTGGAACCAGAAGCTCAGCACCGGTACGAAGACCAACGCCGCGAGATAGGGCACCAGTCCGCGCTGCCGGCTCGCGGTGAGCCGCCACATGGCCAGAAACTCCCCTAGGACGGTCCCCAAGGGGAGCATGGCCATCATGATGCCGAGCTCGACGCTGGTGAAACCGTGCGCGTGGGCATAGGGATTGGCCAACGCTTCGGCGAAGACGGACAGGGCCGGGACCGCCCAGCCCAGAAACAAGATCCGCCGTAACGGCGCGATGGCCAGAATCCCACGGAGGCCGGTGATCGAGTCCCGCAGCAGGGAACTGTCGGTGCGGCCGCCGGCGGGACGCCTCGCAGTGCCCAGCCGTAGCAGCACCGCCGAGACGAGAAACATGGCCGACTGGATCCAGAGTGCGCTCGACGGCGACATGACAACGAGCAGTAGGCCGCCGCCGCCGAAACCGACGATCTGTGCTCCTTGGGCGACCAGGCGAAACAGGCTTCTGCCTGGTACATACGCGGCATCCGGGAGAATCTCCGCGAGCGTGGCTGCTCGGGTGCCTGCGAATATCGGACTTATCGAGCCCATGACGAACACCAGGCACAGCAAAGCGAAGACCGGCATTCCCGGCATCGCCATCGCGGCCGCCAGCAGTGTGGTGGCCAGGTTGCAGGACACCAGCAGTCGTCGCGCCGGAACCCTGTCCACGAGCGAGGAGAACAATGCTCCGGCGAACAGGTGCGGCGTGAATGCCAGCGCGAAGACCAGCGCGGTAAGCAGCGGAGAGCCGGTGCGCCGATAAACCAGAACGCTCAGCGAAAACTCGGCTATCACCGTGCCCAGCATGGAAATGACGTGCGAAGCGAAAAGGACCCGGAACTCGGGCACCGCAAACGCATCGCGATATCGTAACCGGGAATCGTCTGCGTGCCCGGTAGTCGCAGATTTACTCTTCACCATATCCGATATCCGTTGGTCTGGCGATTGCCGATGCGATTTTCGATCATACTGCGTCGCGCTCCGCTGTGGGAACATCGGACAATGGGACTAGACCACACTGGCAACTTTATGCCAGCATCCGCGATGCGGTTGATCCCCGCTCGGTAGCGCTGGCAGACTCGGTGAGGCAACAAATCGGGAACCAGCACCATTCGAGGGGGTGGCGGCATGCTGTACAGCGAGTGAGAATGAGCGCAGCCGGGCCCGATCACCTCGGGTCCGGCTTTATCGACGTCGCAATAGGTAAAAGATCATTACTCGCCACCTCAGGAGCTGGTGTGACGAAAATACTCGCGTACGATCCACTGGATCCCGCTGTGCTGGATAATCCTTATCCCGTGTACGCGGAACTCCGGTCCGCCGGCCCGATATTCTGGCATGAACGGATGCACTGCTGGGTCCTCACCCACTACAGTGATTGCCAGGCTGTTCTGCGCAACAACGGCGTTTTCGCCTCCGACTGGCGACGAATCGGAAAGGACGTGCCGGACCCCCAACTCGGCCTGCAACTTCTCGATCCACCGGATCATGGCCCACTGCGAAGCCTGTTCACCAATGCGCTGCGGGCACAAGATCTCGCAGGCCTCACGCGTCGAGCGGAGAACACCGCGGAGTCCTTGCTGAACTCCGTGACAGCGGGCGAGGAGTTCGACATGATCCACCGCATTATCGCCCCCTTGGCGTTGCGCACGGTGTCCGACCTGGTCGGGACCCCGTGCCCGGCCCTGGACCTGTACGACGCCATCTCCGACGCCATTGTGCGCAGCATGGACGCCGGGCTGGATCCCTCGGTCAAGTCGGCCGGCGTTGCGGCGCGTGCCCGGCTGAACGAACTGGTCGATGCATGGTTCGCGGCCGATCCCAGACCTGGACTGCTGTCGGAAGTAACCAGAACAAAGGTTTTCACAGACCTGCCGGAGCCCTATATCAGGAATACGACGAGAATCGTTTTCCAATCCGGGTACAGCTCGATCGTAGCCGGCGCGGGCAACATGATGCTCGCCCTCTTGGAGCATCCCGGATCTATCGAACGTATGCGTGATCCCAAAATAATCTCCACCGGGTTCGAAGAGCTGATGAGATACGATTCCTCGGTACAGGGCACCAGTAGGGCAGCTACGGAAACGACATTGATTCACGATACCGTGGTAGAGGCTGGTCAGATCGTTCTCATGCTGTTCGGATCGGCGAATCGAGATCCAGCGGAGTTCCAGGATCCGGACACGCTACTCCTGGACAGGTCGCCGAACAAGCATCTTTCGTTCGGCCGCGGTCCGCACTCATGTATCGGAAACCTGTTCACCAAAATAGTTCTTCAGGTGCTGATACGTACGTTGCTGCGTCATCCTGCGGAGTTGCAACTGGCCGGCATTCCGATCCGTAAGCGTACGGCTACCGTGCGAAGTCTCGCTGAATTGCCTGTGCGATTCATTCCTGCAGCCGGATGATTGCATTACGACCCTCTGCAGTAGCTAGAACTCATGGAAGCGCAGGTCGAGGTGTGAATCTGTCAAAGTGAAGGAGCATTCGACTCCGTAGCCGGGCAACCACCCTGCTCGGGCGACCATGAATCCCGCCTGGAAGCGTGTGTGCGCTTGCAGATCGTCCATGATTTCGGCGAACCGCCGCCGCATCGTTCGGACGCTCACATTCATGGTCCGTGCGACGACTTCATCCCGGCTGCCGGTCGATAGCGCGCGCAGCATCTCGAATTCCTGGCGAGATAAACTGCCGGAAGCTTGGTAATGCATGTATATCTTCTTCCGCTGACCTGCGCCGAGGTGCGCCACTGCCCTCCGCTGGGTTGGTGACCAGGCTAGCTCGAAACGTTAGCAGCATTTGAAGAGCCTTTATAGACAACACTTTCCGGGGGTTGACCGATAGTTCGATCCAGTTCGCGAACCTATTCCGTATCGGCCTGTGTATTGATGAGAAGTCGAAAAAGACATCTCGTATCGGTATCTTCGACTCGTTCGCGGGCCCGACGTTCGCCGGCAGTACCCGTCCGCGCTGATGCCGACGCCGCTGCGAAGACCGTGCCGAAGCGACTTGTTCGTCACTTGCCTGGGGAAGGCGCATGCGCATCTCTTCGAGGTCACGAGTCGCGGACTCGCCAGCCGGTAGACGCTATGCTCTCCTGTAACAACAGCACCAGCAGTAACACCGAGAGCGATTCCGCTTAGCTCGACGGGCTGGAACGGCTCACGGGACCATCACGGGACTAGGGAGCTGCTTTGTCTATCTACCAGGCGTTCTTTGCGAAATCAGGCATCGTCCGGGCCGGCCTCGGGTCCGCCGTCACGGCCGCGGTCACGGTGACGCTGTCCGGTGTGGTTCCGGGCACCGCTACCGCCACTCCGGCGCAGTCGGAGGCGGCGACCAAACTCGCGGGCAAGACCGTGTTCGTCGATCCCGGCCATCAAGGATCCGGACACGGCGAGAACGTCGTCAAGCAGGTCAGCGACGGACGCGGCGGCATGAAGGACTGCCAGACGACCGGCATGACCACGGTGCACGGCGTGCCCGAGCACACCATCAACTGGAATGTCGCGCAGCTGGTGAAGACCTCGCTGGAGCAACTCGGCGCGCAGGTGGTGCTGAGCCGCCAGGACGACGTGGGCTGGGGCGGCTGCATCGACGACCGTGCCAGGGCCGCCAACGAATCCGGCGCCGCCGTCGCGGTGAGCATTCACGCCGACAGCGCGCCCGCCGACCAGCGCGGCTTCCATCTGATCGTGCCCGAGCTGCCCATTCCCGACCCGACGATCAACCACATCCAGTCCACTGCCGGGCTGGCCGCCTCGACCGCGATGCGCGACGCGTACGTGCAGGCCGGATTCGTGCCTGCGGCGTACGCGAGCCCGCACGGTTTGCAGTCGCGCCGGGATGTCGCCGGGCCCGCGCTCACCGCGGTACCCGATGTGTTCCTCGAGATGGGTAACGGGGCCAACGCCGAGGACGCCGCGCTGCTGGAGAGCCAGGAAGGACAGCTCAGGCACGCCGTCGCCATCACCACCGGGCTCGTGAGTTATCTGCTCGGCCCGCAAGCGGTGACGCCGAATGTGGCGGGCGAGCAGCCTGTCGCGGCACCCGTGCCGCAGCCGGCGGCGACCGAGCCTGCGGTTGGGATACCAGCACCACAGCCTGCCGCGGTCGAACCCGCACCGCAGACTGCGCCGGACCTGCCGGCACAAGCTGTACCGCAGGCCGCGCTGGACCCGCAGGCTGAGGCGGCACCGCAGGCTGCGCTGGACCCGCAGGCTGAGGCCGCGCCGCAGGCTGCGCTGGACTCGCAGGCCCTGGCGGCGCCGCAGGTCGCGCTGGACCCGCAGGCCCAAGCTGTACCGCAGGCAGTACCGGACCCGCAGGCCCAGGCCGTACCACCGATGCAGACGGCACCGCAGGAACTGGCGCTCCCACCGGCCGACTCACCGTCGCAGCCGTCTCCGCCAGCGATCGAACCGCAGTTGGCATCGAATCCGCCGCAGCTCCAGTCACATCCGGCGGCGACCGAGCCGCCCGCGCAATCGGCGCCGGTACCGCAGGCCGCTCCGCAACCGAACTCGCCGCAGCTCCAGCCGCATCCGGCATCGACCGAGCCGCCCGCGCAATCGGCGCCGGCACCGCAGGCCGCTCCGCAACCGAACTCGCCGCAGTGGCAACCGTCTCCGGCGTCGATTGATCCGCCCGGACAGTCCGCACCGGCACCGCAGGCGCAGACCGCACCGCAAGGTCAGTCCTCGCCGTTCACCCCGGGCCCGGGCACCCAGCAGTCGCCGACCGCGCCGGGCACCCAGCAGTCGCCGACCACACCGGGCACCCAGCAGAACCCGAGCCTGCCGGGAACCAAACCACCAGTGGACGAGTCGACCGACATGTCCGCCGTCCGCGAGATCATGGACATGGTGCTGACCATGCTGATGCCGTTGGCGAAGGCGCTCGGCGTGGACAACAACATGGTCACCGCCGAGCTGATCAACCTCGCCTACGCCTTGGCGGCGAAGTTCATCGCTCCCGCCAAGTAACCCCAGCAACGACCGGACGTCACCCTCGCCGAGGGTGACGTTCGGCTTTCCCGAGGCCGTCGCGCCGCGCAGTAGGGTGGTCGGCGTGGCTGACCGGATTCCTGTTGTCATCGTCGCTGGGTTTCTCGGTTCCGGGAAAACAACGCTGCTCAACCACCTGCTGCGCAACAGCCGCGGCACCCGAATCGGCGTGGTCGTGAACGACTTCGGCGCGATCAATATCGACTCGATGCTGGTCGCCGGTCAGGTCGACGCGATGGTCTCGCTCGGCAACGGCTGTGTCTGCTGTGCGGTCGACGTCGGCGAGTTGGACGACCTGTTCACTCGGCTCGCGCAGCCGCGCGCCAAGATCGACGTGATCGTGGTGGAGGCCAGCGGGCTGGCCGAGCCGCGCAATCTCATCCGGATGGTGGTGGGCAGCGAGAATCCGCGCATCCGATACGGCGGGCTGGTGGAGGTGGTCGATGCCGAGCAGTTCCCGGAGAGCAGTGCGCGCCATCCGGAGCTGACCACGCATCTGCGGCTCGCGGACCTGGTGATGGTCAACAAGGCCGACCGGGTGCCCGCCGCGCAGGTGAACACCTTGCGGCAGGACATCGCGGAGCTGATCGGGCAGGTGCCGGTGTACGCGACCACGCACGGTCGCATCGAGCCCGGCCTGCTGTTCGACGAGCCGATGCGCGAAACCGCACGGGTCGCCGAGCAATTGAGCTTCGACGAGCTGCTCGACGACCACGATCACGACCACATCGAGCATCACCATCTGCACGACGACTACGTCACCGTCTCCTTCACCAGCGAACGCCCGCTGGACCCGCGCGGCCTGATCGGTTTCCTGGAGGATCCGCCGCCCGGCCTGTTCCGCGCCAAGGGCTTCGTCGCCTTCCCCATCGCCGATGAGCGCCGGAAGTTCGTGTTCCACCTGGTCGGCAGGCACCTGGTGTTCGAGCCGGAGAACTGGGCGCGCGGCGAATCCCGCACGACCCAGTTGGTGCTGATCGGGGCCGGCCTGGACATCGACCTTGCGCTGAAGCGGTTGCAGGACGCCGTGTACCTCGACGACGACCCGCTCGATCCGCAGACCTTGCTGGGTGTGTGGCGCTATACGCCGCATTGACCGACGAGGTTGGCGCGTTCGGTCCGAAACTGGCGCGTTCGGTGCTGGCGGCGGCGCCGGGCGGACACGAGACTGTCCTGGTGCCCGCCGCGTCGGCACGTGCGCAATGGTGCGAACTTGCCGTGCGTGGTGTCGGGTCGGCGCACCGAATCATGATCGAGACGTTTCGTTCTGCGACCGATGGGAGTTTTCCGTGTCAGATTCGTTGGAGAGCGCCACCGCGTACGTGATCGAAGTGCTGGAGGCCAAAGGCACTGCCACGCGCGACGACTTCGACGTTCCGGGGATCGTGGCCGAGTCACATGCCGTCGCCAACAGCTGGAATTTCCGCGCGATCGAGAACGCCACGTTCTGGGGGATCGTGGCGCGCTTCCTGAAGTCGTGAGAGCACAAGGCGCTGCGCCGACTCCCAGCCGGGTTGTGTCGAATTGCCGGTCGGCCCTATGTCGAATCCGGGCCTGGATCGCCGCCTAGTCGAAGGCGGCAGCCTGCCGCACGCGCGGCGTCAGGGACCACCGTCGCGCCGCGCGCCGCATCGACCCCGCATCGGAGTAGCCGAGCAACTCGGCCTGACGTGATCGGCTGAGCGGTCCGCCGGACGTCGCTTCGCTGAGCCGGGCCGTACGCGCCCGATCCAGTTCCCGCCGCCACGTCGTGCCCGCCTCCATCAGCCTGCGTTGCAGCGTGCGCGGGCTGGTGGCCAGCCTGCGCGCCACCTGATCGAGCGAGACGTCACCGGTTTCCAGCGCGTCGGCCAGCGCCGCCGCGACCCGCTCCGGCCAGGCGGTGGCCAGCGGCGGCGGTGGCGGCAAGGCCTCGGCCAGCGGCTGCAGAATCGCGGCGAGCACCGGATCGCTGGTGGTCAGCGGCAGCTCCATGTCCGCTGCGCGGAAGACGATCGCGTCCACCGGAGCGTCGAAATCGATAGCGGTGGTGCCGAACACCTCCACGAACGTGTCCACTCTGGCGGGTGCGGACTGGCGCAGCGAAACCCGCAGCGGGACAACCGGCTCGCGGACCACCCGTCGAGCACGGCTGAGCACGGCGGCCAAGCCCCACAGCTGGGTGAGGTCGCGGCCGCGGCCCTCACCTCGGATCATGTCGAGATAGAGCGTCACTTCGCCGTCGTTCTCGGCGATCAGGTCGAAGCGATGGTTGGTGGTGACCGCGGTGACGTACGGCCCGCAGGTCGCCAGGCCCGCGCCGAGGGTGGGGGCGGTGGAGAACAGGTAGTCGTACAGGCCGAGGGTCGGCAGTTGATAGCGCCGGGCCACGTTCAGCGCGACGTCCGGATCGCCGAGGCCGTGCTCGCCGAGTTCCCACAGCCGGGAGAAGGTATGGCTCGGCAGGTGCACGTCGGCCCCGGCCATCGTCCACTCGGGCAGCCCGGTCTCGCGGATCAGCCGATCTCGATCGAGACCGGCCGCGCTGAGCTGAGAGATGACGAACCGGTGCAGCAAAACCTGATCGGTGCCCATCGCGTCCTCCCGCGCCGCCGCCGAACTGTGTGTGCGGCAACGCTATCGCCAGCGTGTTGATTCGTCATGGGGTTCATGTCACGGCTTGGTTAACCGCACGCGTTGACCCATTCGGATAGCCCGTCGGCGAACAACTGCCTTTTCCAGATCGGCACATCGTGCTTGATCCGGTCCACCAGCTCGGCGCAGGCGGTGAAGGCCTCGGCGCGGTGTGCGGCGGCGACCGCGACGACGATCGCCGCGTCACCGATGGTCAGCGCGCCGACCCGGTGCACGGCGGCCACCGGTACACCCGAGGACTCGGCCAGCTCGGCGCAGATCTTGTGCAGGAAGCGCTCGGCATCGGGATGCGCGGAGTACTCCAGCGCGGAGACGGCTTGTCCGCCATCGTGGTCGCGCACCTTGCCGGTGAACACCACGACGGCGCCGTAGTGCGGGCCGGTCACCGCCGCCTCGACCGCAGCGGGGTCCAGCGGCTGGTCGCTGATCCGGGCCAGCCGGACGGTGGGCTCAGTTGTTGTCATGGTTTCCGCCTCCGGCGACTTGCGCGAGCAGATGATCGAGCAGCGGTTCGAGCACCGCGATGCCGTCTTTGACGCCGCCGGGGGAGCCCGGCAGGTTGACGACCACAGATCGACCGGCCAGTCCGGCCACGCCGCGGCTGAGCGCGGCCAGCGGGAACTTCGCGGTGCCGCGCTGGCGAATGGCCTCGGCGACGCCGGGCAGTTCGCGGGTCAGCACGGCGAGGGTGGCCTCGGGGGTGGCATCGGTGGGGGAGGCGCCGGTGCCGCCGGTGCTGATCACCAGCGCCGGTTCGAGGCGCAGCGCGTCGGCCAAACCGACGGCGATGTCGGCGTCCGCGTAGACCAGCGGTCCGCGCACCGAGAAGCCGAGTCCGGCAAGCCATTCCGCGAGCACGGGGCCGGTGGTGTCGATGCGGGTGCCCGCGGCGGCGCCGGTCGAGGCGACGAGGACGACGGCAGAGGGCGAGTTGGCTTCGATAAAGCTTTGCGCAGGTTGGGTTTTCGCATCGCTCGCTTCGACTTCGGTTTCGGCCAGATGTGCTGGGCTGGAAGCACTCTGGGCGGACTCCGAGGTCGGGGGAGCTGAATGATGGCCGCCTGCTGCGGAACTGGACTCGCGGGCCTTGCCGACATGCCCGATGGAGTCGGCATCATCGGCATCGGAATCCGGCCGCACCCAGTGCCCGTGCTTGCCACCCTCTTTGGTGAGCAGCCGCACTCCGTTCAGCGTCGCCGCCGGATCGACCGCCTTCACCATGTCGTGCAGCGTCAGCCCGGCCACCGCAACGGCGGTCAACGCCTCCATCTCGACGCCGGTGGGCCCCTTGGTCTTCGCGGTCGCCTCGATGGTGATCGAGCTGTCGGTGAAACCGAACTCGACCTTCACCGAGGACAGCGCCAGCTGGTGACACAGCGGGATCAGTTCCGAGGTCTTCTTCGCACCGGCGATGCCCGCGATCCGTGCGGTGGACAGCACGTCGGCCTTGGGCATGTCGTCGGCGCGCACCAGCGCGATCACCTCGGCGGTGGTCAGCAGCTCTCCGGCGGCCACCGCGATCCGGGTGGTGTCGGACTTGGCGCTCACGTCGACCATGCGGGCCCGGCCTTCGCCGTCCACATGGGACAACTCACTCATCGAATACTCCTGGGACACGGCGGATCACAGCGACCACACTCGCACAGCGCTGCCCGCGGGCAGCGCGGTGACCTCGGCCGGAACGTCGATGAGCACGTCCGCCCAGGCCATCCCCGCGACGAGATGCGATCCGGGCCCGGACACCAACTCCACCGCGTCCGGCGTGCAGAGGTGGTCGGACTTCGCGCGAATCAGCTTGCCGCGCAGGAACTGTCGCTTGCCCTCCGGCGAGCGGGCCACCTCGTTGCGCAGCGGCAGCTCGTAGCTGTCGACCGGCGCCAGCCCCGCGAGGCGACGCAGTATCGGCCGGGCGAACACCTCGAACGACACCATGGTGCTCACCGGATTACCGGGAAAACTCAGCACCGGAACACCATCGACGACGGTCAGCCCCTGCGGCCCGCCGGGCTGCATGGCGACCGAGCCGAACAGTCCGCCGAGCGGCGCGAGGACATCCTTGACCACCTCGAAGTCGCCCTTGGACACGCCGCCGGAGGTGAACACCACATCGGCGGAGTCGGTCGCGGCGCCCAGCAGCTTGCGGAACTGGTCGGGATCGTCGGTGCTGTGCTCGACCGAGACGACGTCGACCCCGTTCGCGGTGAGCGCGGCGGCCAGCGCGATGCCGTTGGAGTTGTAGATCTGCCCGGGGCGCAGCGCACTTCCCGCCGGGACCAGTTCGTCGCCGGTGGTGATGACCGCCGCGCGCACCGCGCTGAACACCGACACGGTGGGCAAGCCGACCGCCGCGAGCGCCGCGATGTGCCGCGGCTCGAGCCTGGTGCCCGCGTCGATGAGCAGGTCACCGGCTCGCACATCGGTGCCCGCCTCGCGCACGAATTCGCCGGTGCCGCGCCCACGTTCGATGGTGACGGTGCCGTCGTCGGCGTGGGTGTCTTCGACCGGGACCACACAGTCCGCGCCGGGTGGGATCGGCGCGCCCGTCATCACCTTGATCGCGGCGCCGGGCGGCAGCGGTGTCTGTCCGGCATTGCCCGCCGCGACGATCCCGGCCAGCCGCAGCGTTACCGGTGCGGCCGCCACGGACTCGGCGCGCACCGCGTAGCCGTCCATCGCCGAATTACGGAACACCGGCAGGTCGACCGGCGAACGGACATCGTCGGCGAGCTGCCTGCCCAGTGCGGCGGGTACCGAGGCGGCTTCGACCGAGCGCGCGGCCAGTGGCCGCAGCAGCTGTTCGATGCTGTCCCGGTACTCGTCGACGGGCCGGGCCGAGACGCTGGCAGGCCGAGGGTTCATTCGGCAAGCGTAACGTCCGTGCAACGGCGTCAATAGGCTGTCCGGCTTGTGCGAACCTCACAATCGCAAGGTGCGTGCAGTGCGCGATTCCGTACCTTCCGCGACTGACCAACGGCGAGCAAAGGTCATAATGGACAGGTGACTCTGGTCGAGATGGGGATACCTGCCGTGCGTTCCGGGCGTCCCTCGCTCGATGGGCGCCCCGATACGCCCTTCCTGCTGGACCGATTCGGCCGGGTGGCCCGCGATCTGCGCGTGTCCATCACCGAGAAGTGCTCGCTGCGCTGTACGTACTGCATGCCTGAGGAAGGGCTGCCCGCGATACCGAAGGACGAGCTGCTGACCGTCGCGGAGATCGTGCGCCTGGTGACCCTGGCGGTCCGCGAGCTCGGGGTGCAGGAGGTCCGGTTCACCGGCGGCGAGCCGTTGATGCGGCGCGACCTCGAACAGATCATCGCGGGCTGTCACGAACAGGTGCCGGACACGCCGCTGGCGATGACCACGAACGGCGTCGGGCTCGAGCATCGCGCCCGCGCGCTCGCCGCCGCCGGGCTGCACCGGGTGAACGTCTCGCTGGACACGGTCGACCGGGCCGGGTTCGCCAAGCTGACCCGCCGCGACCGGCTCGGCTCCGCGCTGGCAGGCATTCGGGCCGCCCGCGATGCCGGGCTGGCCCCGGTCAAGGTGAACGCCGTGCTCATGCGCGAAACGCTGTCCGGCGCGGCGGATCTGCTGCAATGGTGCCTGGACGAGCAGTGCGCGCTGCGGTTCATCGAGGAGATGCCGCTCGACGCCGACCATGAATGGGCGCGCGCCAACATGGTCACCGCCGCCGAACTGCTCGACGTGCTCGGCGCTCGTTTCGAGCTCACCGCGGCAGGCCGCGCCGACCCGTCCGCTCCCGCCGAGACGTGGCTGGTCGACGGCGGCCCCGGCACCGTCGGGATCATCGCCTCGGTCACCCGCAAGTTCTGCGATACCTGCGACCGCACCCGCCTCACCGCCGACGGCATGCTGCGCTCCTGCCTGTTCAGCGACCAGGAATACGACCTGCGCCAGGCCCTGCGCGCCGGCGCCGACGATGCCGAACTCGCCACGCTGTGGCGCGGCGCGATGTGGAACAAGTGGGCGGGTCACGGCATCGACGCCGAGGGCTTCGTCCCGCCGGAACGCACGATGGGAGCTATCGGTGGTTGAGATCCGCTATTTCGCCGCCATCGCCGACGCCGTCGGCAAGGACCGCGAGACGCTCGAGTTCCCGGTCGGCGCCACCGTCGCCGACCTGCGCTCGATGCTGTCCGCCTCGTATGGGCCGGATCTGGACAAGATGCTGTCCGCCTGCGCCTATCTGGTCGGTGACGAGCTGACCCGCGATCCGAAGATGGCGTTGACGCCGCAGGTGGATGTGCTGCCACCGTTCGCAGGCGGGTGACCGGGTACCGCATGTAGAGAAACCACTGTCGCGTTCGTCGTCCAGGTAGCGAGGGGTATCGGACTCCTCGGATTCCGGGAAGGATGACGATCATGCACTACCTGGCGACATTGGTAGGACGCGGCGACGAGCCGGAGGTGGAGCCCGGCTCGCCGGAGTTCGTGGCCGAGGTCGAGAAGTACGAGGTGTTCGAGGCGAACGCGGGTGCGGCGATCGCCGGCGGCGCTCCGCTGTATCCGGTGGAGACCGCGGTCAACATCCGGCACGCCGGCGGCCGCACGCTCATCACCGACGGTCCGTTCACCGAGCAGGCCGAGGTGGTCGGCGGCTTCATCGTGTTCGACTGCAAGGATCTCGACGACGCCATCCAGCTCGCACGCCAGGCACCCGCGGCCGAACAGGGTGCGGTCGAACTGCGACCGATGATCCAGTGGCAGTCGCAAGGCCTGCCGGGCGCGGACTGGTGGCTCGCGCTGCTCTGGGAGCGGCCGGAGAACGTCATCGCGCCGGGCACACCCGAATGGGATCCGGCGGTGGCCCTGCATCAGGAGTTCGGTACGGCCGCTGCGGCGGCGTTGCGCGGCAGCGGCGCGGTGCAGCCGCCGACAACCGCGACCACGGTGCGGGTCCGGGACGGCCGATTGCTGCTCACCGACGGACCCTTCGCCGAGGCCGAGGTGATCGACGGACTGTATATGTTCGTGGCGAAAGACCAGGCCGAGGCGACCGAGATCGCCGCCCGGATTCCGTGTGGCGCGACCGGACGGGTGGAACTGCGTCACCTCGTCGACCTCGAAGAGTGACAGTGCCGATTTTTTTCGACGGTTCCGGCCGCGCGTCTCGATCGGTCTACCTGCGCGGCGTAGGGCAAGTAGAAAAATGCACGCACCGTTCGTCGTCTGGGTAGGGACGGGTATCGGACCCCTCTATTCGAGGAAGGTTGGGCGACCATGCACTACTTTGCGACGATCGTGAGCAGCGAGTCAGACCCCGCCAACAAGCCGGGCACACCCGAGTTCGCCGCAGGTGTCGAGAAGTACGCGGCATTCCAGGAGCAGGCCGCGGCGGCGATCGCGGGCGGCGCGCCGCTGTTCCCGGTGGACACGGCGATCAATGTCCGGCGCGACGGGGACCAACTCTTGGTCACCGACGGGCCGTTCACCGAGCAATCGGAGGTGGTCGGCGGCTTCTATGTCTTCGACTGCCCGGATCTGGACACGGCCGTCGAACTCGCCGGTCGGATTCCGACGGCCGCGCGGGGTTCGGTCGAGGTGCGTCCGATGGCGATGTGGACGCCGCACGAGCAGCCGGGCGCCGACTGGTGGACCGCGCTGCTGTGGGAGAGCGACGTGATCGAACCGGACACCCCCGAATGGGCCGCTGCGGTCGCCGAACACGAGCGGTTCGGCGAACAGGTCGGTGACGTGATCCGTGGCGGCGGCGCATTGCGGCCACCGGCGACCGCGGTCACCGTGCGGATGCGCGACGGGCAACTGTTGCGTACCGACGGGCCGTACACCGAGGGCGCGGAAATAGTCGACGGCGTCTACGTCTTCACCGCGACCGGCCCCGCACAGGCCGTGGAGATCGCGGCCGAGATTCCGCGCGGGGCGAAGGGGCGTACCGAAGTTCGCCGCATCGTCGACGTCGGCTTCTGACCGTGCCTGGCTCGGCCGCATCGATCGACGGCGTCTACCGCGCCGAATTCGGCCGGGCCGTGGCCACGCTCGCCCGGCTGGTCGGCGATATCGGGCTGGCCGAGGACGCGGTGCACGAGGCGTTCGCCGACGCACTGCGCAGCTGGCCGAGCCAGGGCGTGCCGTCGAATCCGGGCGCCTGGATCACCACCGCGGCGCGCAATCGCGCGCTGGACCGGCTGCGGCGTGAATCGCTCCGGGGTGGCAAAGAGCAGGACGCCGTGCTGCTGACCGCGCCGAGTCCGCTCGGCGCGCCGAACGAGGAGATGGACGTGTCGCCGGTGGCCGACGATCAGCTGCGCATGATCTTCACCTGTTGCCATCCGGCGCTGTCGCCCGAGTCGCAGGTCGCGCTGACGCTGCGGCTGGTGTGCGGGCTGCGGACGGCGGAGATCGCCCGAGGTTTCCTGCAGCCGGAACATACTGTGGCCCAACGTCTCACCCGCGCGAAGGCGAAGATCAGGTCGGCCGGTATTCCGCTGCGGGTGCCGCCCGCGCACCTGCTGGCGGAACGCACGCCCGTGGTGCTGGCATGCGTCTATCTGGTCTTCACCGAAGGCTACTTCGCCACCTCGGGACCGGCCGCTGTCCGAGATGAACTGTGTGACGAGGCGATTCGGCTCGGCAAACTGTTGTGCGGGCTGCTGCCGGACGAGCCGGAGGCGCGGGCACTGCTCGCGCTGATGCTGCTCAATGACAGCCGCAGAGACCAACGCCGCAGTGCCGGAGGAGAATTGGTGCCGATCGAGGACCAGGACCGGTCCGCGTGGAATCGGGCCCAGATCGCCGCGGGGTTGCGCTGTCTGGTCTCCGCCGCCGCGGACGGTACCGGTCCCTACCTTGCCCAAGCGAGGATTGCTGCCGCACATGCCACCGCGCCGACGTGGAAGCAAACTGATTGGGCCGCAATAGTATCCGGCTACGACGAGCTGCTCGGATACTCGGACTCGCCGATGGTCGCGGTGAATCGGGCGATCGCCGTCGGCTTCCTGCGCGGGTTCGACAGCGGTCTCGCCGCACTCGACGAGATCGCGGACCATCCGCGCCTGGTCGCCTCGCATCTCGTCGCCGCGACCCGCGCCGACCTGCTTCGCCGCGCGGGGCGCCATGCGGAGTCCGTGACGCACTATCGCGTCGCACTGGAGCGCACGGCCAACGAGCAAGTCCGCCGCTTCCTGTCTCGGCGCCTCGCCCAAGTAGAAACAGCTGCGGGACAAGATCTTACAAAGCCATAGACACATGCGCATTCATCTATATATCCTGGTGGCGACACAAGGAGGGAGAGTGCGATGGCAGTAGGCGCACTGATTTTGTATGTGGTCTTCGCCGCGGCGGCGTTCGGCTGGCGGAGCTGGTGGCAGTGGCGCCGCACGGGGTCGACCGGGTTCCGTGGCATCGGCGGTCGCCCGGGTTCGCTGGAATGGCTGGCCGGCGTGGGGGTCGTCGTGGCCTTCGCCGTCGGGCTGGCCGCACCGATACTTCAGCTGACGGACGTGCTGGACCCGATTCCGTTGCTGGACAAGAAGTTCGTGTCCTGGGTCGGGGTCGTTGTCGCAGTAGCCGGCATCGTGGGCACGCTGTACGCGCAGCGAGACATGGGGGAGTCCTGGCGAATCGGCGTCGACGCCACGGAGCGCACGACCCTGGTGCGATCCGGCGTCTTCGGCCTGGTCCGCAACCCGATCTTTACCGGAATGTTCACCTTCGCGGTAGGCGTCACGCTGATGGTGCCCAATCCTGTTGCGGTGGTGGGCTTCCTGCTACTCGTCGGCGCGATCGAACTACAGGTACGAGTGGTGGAGGAGCCGTACCTGCACAAGGTCCACGGCGACCACTACCGCTCCTACGTCGCTGAGGTCGGCCGCTTCGTACCCGCCGTCGGCAGGCGATAGGACCAGCCGCACACCTTTCGATGTCCCGCACCGACAATCGCATGCGATTCCCGGTGCGGGACATCAGAAGTGGTGCGGTTGTCGGCTAGTCGCGCCACCAGGTGTCGAGCGGGGTGACCGGGACGGTCCGCTTGTGCCGGGTGTTGAGGTAGATGGACTCGATCCGCTCGGCGACCTCGGCGGTGACGTCCTTGCCCTCCAGGTAGTCGTCGATCTCGCGGTAGGTGAGGCCGAGGGCCTCCTCGTCGGGCAGCGAGGGCTTGTCGTCCTCCAGGTCGGCGGTGGGCACCTTCGACCAGATGCTCTCCGGAGCGCCGAGCTCCTGCAGCAGCGCCGCACCCTGGTGCTTGGTGAGCCCGGTCAGCGGGGTGAGGTCGACGCCGCCGTCGCCGTACTTGGTGAAGAAACCGGTGACCGCCTCCGCGGCGTGGTCGGTACCGACCACGAGCAGATTCTGCTGCCCGGCGATCGCGTACTGGATCACCATGCGCTCGCGCGCCTTGATGTTGCCGCGCACGAAATCGCGCAGCTTGTCGATCTTGAGGGCGGAGGCCACCTCGCCCGCGGTCGCGTTCGCACTCGGCCGCACGTTCACCGATACCGTCTTGTCCGGCTGGATGAAGCGCAGCGCGGCGCGCGCATCGGCCTCATCGGACTGCACGCCATAAGGCAGGCGCACGGCGACGAACGTCGCGTCCGCGCCGTCGGCCCGCAGTTCCTCGACCGCGAGCTGGCACAACCGGCCCGCCAGCGAGCTGTCCTGCCCGCCGCTGATGCCGAGCACGAAACCCTTTGCGGGAGTGGCGTTCAGATAGTCCTTGAGGAAATCGACCCGGCGCCGTACCTCGTCCTTCGGCTCGATGCTCGGTTGAACGCCCAACTCGGTGATGATCTGTTCGCGCAGGTTCCGCATGGCAGCCCACTTTACTGTCGATTCACCGTGAGACAACGCGACGAACGATTGCTTCCCAGTTGTCGCCGATCTGATCGCGGCTATACCCCTGCGCGCGCATCTGATGCATGACGAGCGCGGCACTGAGTGTGCTGAGTAGGCTGTCGGCGACCAGCGCGAGCTCGCCGGGCACTTTCGCCTCGCGCAGCAGCACCGTCACGTGCGCCTTGAGCAGCATGTAGGGCGCGCCGGAGTAGCGGTCGCCCGCCTCGCCGATCTCCGCGGCTCGGTACAGCTCGCCCTCCACATCGATGTCGAGCAGGCGGGCGCGGCCGAACGCGACGAGCCGCTCCACCGGCTCCGCACCGGGTCCCAGCGGCGGCGGCCCGAACATGAACGCCTGCTGGGCTTTGCGTTCGGAGTGATCCAGCAGCGCCATCAGCAGTCCGGACCGGCTACCGAACCGGCGGAAGACGGTGCCCTTGCCGACCCCGGCCCGCTTGGCCAGCGCGTCCATCGTGAGCCCGTCGACCCCCTGCTCGCGCACCAGTTGTTGCGCGGCGTCGAGCAGTAACTGCCGGTTGCGTGCCGCGTCGGCGCGTTCGGTGGGTTCGGACGTGCCGGGAAGGGGCGCGCCGATGCCGAGCAGCGGACGCTCCCCTGGGGCGGGGAGATCCGATATGGGGTAGCTCACAGCACTCACGCAATCTCCGCGGGAAGTAATCGGACCGTGGTCCGGTTATCTGTCAGTGAAAGTTCGGACACTACCCACTCAGTACACCAGGAGTCGTCATGAGTCAGACCCGCATCCTCGCTCTCGTCGGAAGCCTGCGTGCCGCTTCTATCAACCGTCAGCTCGCCGAGACCGCTGTGCAAACCTCGCCGGAGGGCGTTGAGATCACCCTCTTCGAAGGTCTCGCCGATATTCCTTTCTACAACGAGGACATCGATGCCGAGGGTTCCGTGCCCGCCGCGGCCCAGGCGCTGCGTGACGCTGTCGCCGCAGCGGACGGTCTGCTCGTCGTGACTCCCGAATACAACGGCAGCCTGCCGGGCGCGCTGAAGAACGCCATCGACTGGGTCTCCCGTCCGTACGGCGTCGGCGCGATCAAGGACAAGCCTGCCGCCGTGGTGAGCGCGTCGATCAGCCCGAACGCCGCGCAGTGGGCGCACGGCGACACGGTCAAGGTGCTCGGCGTCGCGGGTGCCCGCGTGGTGGAGTCCGCGCACCTGCACTTCGCCACGATCGGCGAGCGATTCGGCACGACACACCCGCGTGAGGATGCCGAAGCGCTCACGGAATTGGCCGCCACCGTGCACGAGCTGGTCCAGGCCACTCGCGGTGAATTGGCCGCCGTGTAAGCTTCCGCTCCGGTCTTCTCGAGGGTCATCTCCACGCGGTGGAGGTGGCCCTCTTCGTCTGCGCAGGGAGTTTGCTGGAAATCAGCTACGGTACGAAATTGTGATCTGCACCACGGTCGTGTCGGGTTGCGAATCGAGCATCCAGGTACTTACCGCGTTCGAATTTCACCAATGTGACTCGCAACATGTCGTGTCGGATGAATCTGTCGGCCACTAGGTGTAGTGTCTTCGGTACTGGAAGACGGCATGACACCCCGCTCTGCGAGCCTCGGCCCGAAAGGGCTGAGCAGGGGATTCGCGGCCAGATCCAGGAGTTTGCGCAGCAAGGTCGGATCGTGCACATACGGATCACAGGCTGTGGATCAGGCACAAGGAGAAGAGGGAGACCAATGACCGTCACCGTGTACACCAAGCCCGCTTGCGTCCAGTGCAATGCCACCTACAAGGCGCTCGACAAGGCCGGGGTGGACTACGAGGTGATCGACATCTCCGAGAACGACGAGGCACGTGACTACGTCATGGCCCTCGGCTACCTGCAGGCCCCGGTCGTCGTGGCCGGTGAGGATCACTGGTCCGGTTTCCGGCCCGATCGCATCAAGTCGCTCGCCACCGTGGCGGCCTGACCGCTCGCGCACTCCGTCCTCCGAGAGGAGAGGTGACCGTGTCCGACGACAATGCTTACGGTCCCGCCGCTCCGGCACTGGTCTACTTCTCCAGCGCCTCGGAGAACACGCATCGCTTCGTCGAGAAGCTGGGTCTCCCGGCAACTCGCATTCCACTGCACACCGCCGATTCGCTGCGCGTCGACGAACCCTTCGTGCTGATCGTCCCCACCTACGGGGGCGGTCGGCACGTTCTGGGTGGGAACAGATCCGACAAGGATTTCGTGCCGCGGCAGGTCGCCAAGTTCCTCAACGACCCGCACAACCGCGCCCTGCTGCGCGGCGTGGTCGCGGCGGGAAACACGAACTTCGGCGATACCTACTGCTACGCGGGAGACGTGATCTCCCGCAAATGCGGCGTGCCGTACCTGTATCGCTTCGAACTCATGGGAACCGCCGAGGACGTCGAGCGCGTCCGAGAAGGATTGGGATTGTTTTGGCAACAACAACGACAGCACCGGCCGGAAAAACGGCTCGCTTAGAGCAGTCTGCCGCCCGCAGTGCGGACACCGCCGAGGTCATGGACTACCACGCCCTCAACGCCATGCTGAACCTGTACGGCCCGAACGGCGAGATCCAGTTCGACAAGGACCGCGAGGCCGCGCATCAGTACTTCCTGCAGCACGTCAACCAGAACACCGTCTTCTTCCACAACCTGGAGGAGAAGCTGGACTACCTGCTGAAGGAGAACTACTACGAGCCGGAGGTACTGGACCAGTACAGCCGTCCGTTCGTCAAGCAGCTGTTCAAGCAGGCGTACGCCAAGAAATTCCGGTTCCCCACCTTCCTCGGCGCGTTCAAGTACTACACCTCGTACACGCTGAAGACGTTCGACGGCAAGCGCTACCTGGAGCGGTTCGAGGACCGCGTCTGCATGGTCGCGCTCACCCTCGCCGCCGGTGACGAGGTGCTCGCGGGCAAGCTGGTCGACGAGATCATCGACGGCCGCTTCCAGCCCGCCACCCCGACCTTCCTCAACTCGGGCAAGAAGCAGCGCGGCGAGCCGGTGTCCTGCTTCCTGCTGCGCATCGAGGACAACATGGAGTCCATCGGGCGCTCCATCAACTCCGCGCTGCAGCTGTCCAAGCGCGGCGGCGGTGTCGCGCTGCTGCTCAGCAACATTCGCGAGCACGGCGCGCCGATCAAGAAGATCGAGAACCAGAGCTCGGGCGTCATCCCGATCATGAAGCTGCTGGAGGACTCGTTCTCCTACGCCAACCAACTCGGCGCGCGCCAAGGCGCCGGCGCGGTGTATCTGCACGCGCACCACCCCGACATCTACCGGTTCCTGGACACCAAGCGGGAGAACGCGGACGAGAAGATCCGCATCAAGACCCTCTCGCTCGGCGTGGTGATCCCCGACATCACCTTCGAGCTGGCGAAGAAGAACGAGGACATGTACCTGTTCTCGCCGTACGACGTGGAACGCATCTACGGCAAGCCGTTCGCCGACATCGACGTCACCGAGAAGTACTACGAGATGGTCGACGACAAGCGGATCCGCAAGTCGAAGATCAAGGCGCGCGAGTTCTTCCAGACCATCGCCGAGTTGCAGTTCGAATCCGGTTACCCGTACATCATGTTCGAGGACACGGTGAACCGGGCCAACCCGATCGCGGGCAAGATCACCCACTCGAACCTGTGCTCGGAGATCCTGCAGGTGTCGACGCCGTCGGTGTTCAACGACGACCTGTCCTACGCCAAGGTGGGCAAGGACATCTCGTGCAACCTCGGGTCGCTCAACATCGCCAAGACGATGGACTCACCCGACTTCGCGCAGACCATCGAGACCTCGATCCGGGCGCTCACCGCGGTGTCGGACCAGACGCACATCTACTCGGTGCCCTCGATCGAGCAGGGCAACAACGAGTCGCACGCCATCGGCCTCGGCCAGATGAACCTGCACGGGTACCTGGCTCGCGAGCGGGTGCACTACGGGTCCGAAGAAGGCATCGACTTCACCAACATCTACTTCTACACCGTGGTCTACCACGCGATTCGGGCGTCGAACCTGATCGCGAAGGAGCGCGGCACCTACTTCGGTGGCTTCCCCGAGTCCAAGTACGCCAGCGGTGAGTACTTCGACAAGTACACCGATCAGGTGTGGGAGCCGAAAACCGAGCGGGTGGCCCAGCTCTTCGCCCACGCCGGGGTGCAGATCCCGACGCAGGCCGACTGGCTCGAGCTCAAGGCCTCGGTCATGGAGCACGGCATCTACAACCAGAACCTGCAGGCCGTCCCGCCGACCGGGTCGATCTCCTACATCAACCACTCCACCAGCTCCATCCACCCGGTGGCGTCGAAGATCGAGATCCGCAAGGAAGGCAAGATCGGCCGCGTCTACTACCCGGCGCCCTACCTCGACAACGACAACCTCGAGTACTACGACGACGCCTACGAAATCGGCTACGAGAAGATCATCGACACCTACGCCGCCGCCACCCAGCACGTGGACCAGGGCCTGTCGCTGACCCTCTTCTTCAAGGACACCGCCACCACCCGCGACCTCAACCGCGCGCAGATCTACGCGTGGCGCAAGGGAATCAAGACCCTCTACTACATCCGCCTGCGCCAAATGGCCTTGGAGGGAACCGAAGTCGAGGGTTGCGTGTCCTGCATGCTGTAGGAGACACACCCGATCCGTAACTCGCGAAAGCCTCAGTGCCATTGCCGCACTGAGGCTTTCGCGGTCGAACGGTCTATGCGGTGCACGTCCAGACGTGGTACGGAGCGTCCGCTGCGTCGCCCCACGCCCGCCCGGTCAGTCGCTGCATCATCTCGAAGACGTAGTCCTCACCGAGCGGGGCGGGCGCCGCGACCTCCTCGGAGAGGCTGTCGCCGAACTCGTCGACCGGCACGCCTTCGGCATACATGATTCGGCGCACGGGTTTCCCGTCGACGTACCACGCGAAGCCGTGCAATGTCGCGACACTGTTCGTCACCCAGGCCAGCGTGCGGCCGGTGGATGTAAGTGCCAGTGCTGCTTCATCATTGAAGGCCGCGCGAAGGGCAGGATCGGCGATGAAGGTCCAGCCGTCGAGCTCGGTGATGCCATAGTCGCAGGGTCGCCGATGCACGGTGTCCAGGTCGACGGTTTCACCGGTGTCCTGTGGTTGTCCGGGTAGCCGAGCCGGATCCAACGATCCCTCGACGATCAAGCCGTTCACTTTCCAGCCCACGTTCAACCTTTCCTCATGCCTGCCTTAGCCCGCCGTCGTGGACATCCTGCCAGTCGATTTCGGCACGGGCGCTAGGTAGAGCTGGGTGGTAAGGCACCTGAAGTCAAGGCAGCGGTGGCGGACTGTGCGACCGCGTTGGCGAGAACTGTTGTGCGGGTGGGGTCTTCGTCCAGCATGATCTGCCAGGCGAAGAGCGGGCCCAAGAGCAGGGCGTGCACGAGGGCGGGGTCGGGGCGGTGCGGTAGTTCGCCGCGCGCTACCGCACGGTCGAGCAGTGTGGTGATGACCGAACGTTCCACGGCGAGATAGGAATCGGTGAAGCGGACCGCCAGCGCCGAATCGGCGTGGATGTCGGCGAGCAGCCCGGCCATCACACCGGCGGCGGACTGGGCGAGCTGGTCGCTGATTCGGGTGACCAACTCGGTGATGTCGCCGCGTAGTGAGCCGGTATCGGCCGGTGGGGCCTCGTCCAGGTCGTGCAGCAGGACAGCGAAGATCATCTCCTGTTTGGTCGCATACCTGCGGTAGATCGCCGCCTTGCTGATCTCGGCGCGCGCGGCCACGGCATCGACGGTGAGCGTCGCGTAACTCTGCTCGGCCAGCAGCGATCGGACCGCAGCGGCGATGGCGTGATCTACCCGACTATCCCGAGGACGCCCTCCCGCTTGTTTCGGTTTCGACATGCTGGCATCATACGAGACTGTCAGTATCGATACTGACAGTCTCGTATCTGATCGCGGCGTTTGCCTGGTCAGACAGATGGAGGACACATGGAACTCACCGAACAGCGCATCTCCGCCGGCTGGAGAGGCATGCGATCGACCAAGGTCGCCGGCTGGATAGCCACCGCCTTCGGCGCCGTGCACATCGTTCTCTCCCCGGTGGGCGTCCGCGACACGTGGTCGCAGGCCGTGTCGGACGGCTGGTGGAACACCTTCACCCTCGATGAGTCGACCACCCTCGCCCAATACGAACGCTCCGAAGCACTCTGGATCTCCCTCGCCAGCTTCGGCGTCCCCATCTTCGTCCTCGGCTGCTACATCCTCTGGTCAGCCCGCCAAAACCACCGCGTACCAGGATGGATCGGCTGGCTAATCCTCATCTGGGCCCTACTCCTGACCACCGCAGTCCCCGCGTCCCCCGCCTGGGCCCTCCTGCTATGCGGTGCTTTCCTTATCCTCGGTGACAGCAAGAAAACCACCCCCACCTTCCCTCTCGGCACTGACGCAGAAGGTTCCGCACTGAGCAGCATGTCGCGCTGAGGAATTCAGCGGAAACACGGCTGGGCAGCACACCGAACCCATGAGCCGTCGGTCGACCGATCACGGAGACCTGGTGGTGGCACGGCGCCGCCACCAGGCCGTGATCCCCTGTCCAACAGGGTCTCTCGAATACCGCCAGTCAAAAACTACGATCGTCATGGCCGCGCCTGGCCGCCACTCAGCAGTGCCAATGCATGGTGATTTCCCGTGATCTCCATGCCTCGGTTACCGGGGTCTGGACACATCAATACGGTTGCCTGGAAAGACGATCACCTGCATGGTGACAATGTGCGAGCGGTAGGGGTGGACGATGCGGGATTCATTGTGCGAGAAGGGTCGCTGAGCGCGGTGCAGCCTGAGTTCGTCCCGGTCGTGGATCGGGCACGTTCGCTGATTGCCGAGAGCTTCAGCGTTCGCCGGATGCACAGCGCCTACCTGTACGGCAGCGTCCCCCGCGGCACCGCCATACCGGCACTCTCGGACCTCGATCTGCTGATCGCGCTACGTGACGAACCCACTGACGGTGACCGCTCGGCCGCCGACGATCTCGCCGTAGCCCTCGATGCCTTCTCTCAGATCAATGGCGTCGGAATAGAGCTCGCCAGCACGTCGAAGTTGTTGAGTGAGCTGGAACGGTACAACCTTGGTTGGTTCGTCGCGTGCTTGTGCACTCCGCTACTCGGCGAGGATCTTGCCCGGCAACTTCCTCGATATCGGCCGACCACGATGCTGGCCCGGGAGACCAACGGGGATCTCCCCGACGCGATCGCGTCCTGGCGCGACCAGCGCGTCGCAGGACTTACCACCGCCCAGTCCTTGCGTCTCAGCCGATCCGCCGCCCGCCGAATCGTGCGCACCGGCTTGACCCTGGTGATGCCGCAATGGGGCGGCTGGACAAGTGATCTCGAACTATCGGCCGAGATCTTCGCCCATTACTACCCGGAACGCGGAACGCAGATGCGGCTTGCTGCTACCACCGCACGCACTCCGACCGCCGACTGCGCCGTTCTGGATCTCCTCATCGACGACCTCGCCGACTGGTTGGCGATCGAGTACCTCCGTGTCCACGGAGCGAAGACCCCGCGACCCTGAGCGTTCCCGCGCACGAGTGGAGAAACCTACCTGGGCGGAGAAATTGTGCGGCCCGGCCGTGAGCCAACGGCCGGGGCACGCCTGTTTCCCCCGCTAGCGGTTGCGGTCAGGAACTCAGGCAGGAGGGGGCGGGCAGGGCTTGCCGTCGAGGTCGGACGGGGGCGGCAGCGGGCGGCCGTCGGGGCCGAGGGGTGGGGGCAGGGGCTTGCCGTCGGCGCCCAGCGGTGGGGGCACGCATCCGTTGTTCGACGGGGCGGCCTGCTGGTCCAGTTGTACGTGCAGACCTGGTGCGGCGGGGGTGGCGGCGGCCGATCCGGCGGCGATCAGGCCGGAGCCCATGATCGCGGCGGACGCGACGACGATGGCCGTGCGGAGTCTCATAGAAATTCCTGTCTCGAATGCTGTTGTCTTTCATGGCTTTAGACGTGCAGCATCCGAGACGGTTCCATGGCGATGGAGAATGTGTCCGGCGTCACATTCCTGACGGTCTGCTCTTGCCTCGTCGCGCGAACGCGTTAGGCGGTCACCTCCGGGGCGACCGCCTAACGCACACACTCAGCGCAGAGCGGGCGCGACCTCGCGCTCGAACAGCTCGATACCCGAGGTGTCGTAGGCCGACTCGGGGAAGTTGAAGATGGCGTAGCCGAGGCCGAGATCCCGTATGGCGGACAGCTTTTCGATGACCTGCTCCGGGGTGCCGGTGGCGGCGGAGGTGCGGAACATGCCGTCGACGTAACCCTTGGCCTGATCGTCGCCGATCGCCGGGACCAACTTTGCCTGGATCGCCGAAAGACGTTCTTCGACCTCGGCTTCCGTGGCAGCGAGCACCGCGTTGAAGTTCGAGGAGCGCACGATGGCGTCGAAATCGGTGCCGACGTCGGCGCAGTGGGCGCGCAGGATCTCGGACTTCTGCGTGAACTCTTCCGGCACATTGCTGAAGTTGGTGTACTGGGCGTACTTCGCCGCGATCCGCAGCGTCTTCTTCTCACCGCCGCCCGCGATCCACAGCGGAATCCCGCCTTCCTGCAACGGAAGTGGCCGCACGATGGCACCGTCGACCTGGTAGTGGACGCCGTTCAACGTGGCCTTGCCCTCGGTCCAGGCCTGCCGGAAGATCTGCACGCCCTCGTCGAGCCGGGCGAGCCGTTCGCCTGCCGTCGGGAACCCGTAACCGTAAGCGCGCCATTCGTGTTCGTACCAGCCGCCACCGATGCCCATCTCGACCCGGCCGCCGGAGATCAGGTCGACGGTCGCGGCGACCTTCGCCAGATACGCCGGATTGCGGTAGCTCATCGCGGTGCACATCTGCCCGAGCCGGATCCGCGAGGTGGACGCCGCGAACGCCGACATGAGCGTCCACGCCTCGTGCGTCGCCTCCTCGGTCGGCACCGGAACCGTGTGGAAGTGGTCGTACACCCACAGCGACTCCCAGATGTCACCGGCGTCCGCGCGTTGCGCGAGGTCCCGCATCACCCGCCACTGCTCCGCCGGTTCGATACCAACCAGGTCGTGCCGCCAGCCCTGCGGGATGAAGATGCCGAAGCGCACAGATTTCTCCTTCGTGTATGTACCCCAAACCTAACCAATCATCCCGTGATGGGCCGACCGAGGCGCGGTGACAGGCGCAACGCTGGTCGCGCGGGACGGGGTGGGGGAGCGGTCGGCCGGTTGATCAAGCTGCTGGTTTCTCCCAGACGGAGACGTGCTTGCGGCTTTCGTGGGTGAAGGGGGTGCGGGTCCAGTCTGTCCAGCGGTGGCGTAGGCGGAGGCCGGCGAGTTGGGCCATCAGGTCCAGTTCGGCGGGCCATACGTAGCGGAACGGGATGGATCGGAATTCGCCGCGGCCGTCGATCACTTCGATGTAGTTGGAGCTCATCTGCTGGGTGGCGACGTCGTAGTGGTCGAAGGCCCAGCGGGTGGGGCTGCGCTGGAACGGGACCATGGTCTGGCCGGGTGGCAGACTGCGCAGGTCGGGAACGCCGACCTCGATGACGAAGCAGCCGCCGGGTGCGAGATGGGTTGCGGCGTTGGCGAAGCAGGCGACCTGATCGGCTTGGGTGGTCAGGTTCATGATGGTGTTGAACACGAGGTAGGCGACGGAGAATGGGCCGTCCACGCGGGTGGTCGCGAAGTCGCCGATCGTGACATCGAGCGCGTCGCCGCCGGGCTTGGCGCGCAGCCGGGCGACCATCGCCTGCGACAGGTCGATGCCGTGCACCGGGACGCCGCGGCGCGCGAGCGGTAGCGCGATGCGGCCTGTGCCGATGCCGAACTCCAAGGCTCGGCCGCCGTCGGCGAGCTCCGCGAGGAGGTCGACAGCCGGTCCGACGACGTCCGGTTCGAACATCGCTGCAGACGACTCGTCGTACCGTGCCGCTACCTGCTCGCCGAAGTGATCGTCCATAGCCGGAACGTACCGCGCCGAATGCGCACGGCGCACGTGCTTTTCACGCGGTCGTGTCGAGGGTGCCCGGCTCGCGGGTATCCACTCGCCCCGCGACGTCGGTGTGCCGACCGCTATGTCGTCGGTGTGGCGAGCCGACTGCGTGCAGCGGCCGCCGAACGGGCAGTAGGTTCATACGGTTACATCGCAGCGCGCCGAACGGTCAGCGGTGTGCGACTATGCGTTCGATCCCGACCGATCAACGATCACGACGCTGCCAAGTCGTCCAGTACTGATCATCGGTAGGCGGAGAATCCTTGGGCGGCAGGACAATCGGGTCCGGCTCGGGCGTGATCTCCGGCGCCACCTCGTTCGTCGGATAAACGTGCGAACTGTGCGTCGGCGTAGTTCCGGTCCACGCGGTGTGTTCGATCGCGTGCCCGGCGAAGTGCAGTTCCAGCAGCTCGGCACCGCGCAATGTGCCGCCCGCAGCGGCAAATCCGGCGGCCACCCGGGCCGCACCGTCCCGGCAGGTCATCGCCTTTTCGATCCCGGCGCGCAGGTGCGCGACAGTGAGCCGCTTGGCGGACAGCCAGGTGCCCGCCGCATTGGTGACCACCCGCCGCGCGACCTCGGACTGGCTCCGCCCGAACGGCACCACACACACCGGAACCCCTGCGGCCAAAGCCTTTTGGGTAATGCCCATACCGCCGTGTGTGACCACGACAGCAGCCCGATCCAGCAACAGATGGTGTGGCACGAACTGTTCGACCCGCGCGTTCGGCGGAACAGTCAACGTCGCGGCGTCGACGGCGCCCGCGGTGACGACGGTGTACAGCCCACTGTCGGCCAGCGCGTCCATCGCGACCTGCGCGAGTCTGCCGTCGTCCTGGAACTCGGTCGAACAGGTGACCACTGCCAGCGGCCGGTCGATCTCGTCGAGCCAGCTCGGTGGCTCGGCGTCCGGCGCCCATAGGCCCGGCCCGATCTGGTGCACCGTCGGCGGCCAGTCGCTGTGCACGTCGTCGAACGGCGGCGCGGTGAAGTTGAGCGTCAGCGTGGGCTGGCGCAGGTAGTCCTCGGTGTTGTCCAGCGGATCCAGTCCGTAGTACTGGCGCATGTGATTGAGCTGCGGCAGCACTTCGTTCCATCGCCGGGTGAGAAACCAGCGCAAGCTGCGGTCGCGGACCCGGCCGAGCAGGTCCGTCTGCGGTCTCAACCCAGGTCCGAACGGTGGCGAGTCGCGCGAGGGGATCGGCAGCAGCATCGCGGCCCACGATGCCCACGGCAGCCCACTGGCCGAGGCCAGGATCTGCGCGCCGGGTGCGGTGACGTCGATCAGCAGCGCGTCCGGCCGCTCGGCGATGATCGCGCTGCGCAGGGCCTGGATCTCGTCCGGGATGCGGGCGACCAGCGCGCGGACGGCTGCGCGCAGGGCCGGGATCCGCGACGTGGTCGCCCAGTCGTCGAGCGTGTTCGCCGCCAGCGTGGGCGGCAGTTCGCGCACGGTGATGCCGAACGGATCCAAGGCCTCTCGGCTGCCGGGCAGTGTCAGCACGGTCACCTCGTGGCCGCGCGATACCAGCTCAGCCAGAACCGGTGCGACCGGATACAGGTGTCCTTTGGCCGGTGACGTGAACGCCAGTATTTTGGTCATACGACAGGCTAACTTGTAGCTAATAGCTTCGTCACCCGTCTGGCCATGCGTTATCGGCCATAGAGCCGGATCGTTGCATGTGGTTTGATGAGGACTTTGCGCTTGATGAGACCGGTTTTCGACCGTTTGACCAGTAGTCGGTCTGTTGGCTGTCGGCGGAGGAGGCGCATGGTCCGCAAAGTCCTCGAACGCATGACTCGTCCTCAGCAAATCACTGGCTGCCCGTGCTGGGCATGTCGGTTTCACGGACCGCTGCTGTCGATGAACCGCTGCCGTCGCTGCGGCCCGAAATTCATTGGCGTCGGCCGGGTAGTCCGAGTCATGCTCGAACGCACATGAAAACAGCGAAACAACCTCGACTCGGCGTCGATTTCGGCCGAGTCATCCAGGGGGCAGCCCTGCGACCGGGGGATGACGACACGGTATTCCTCTCCGGCGGCCTCGGCGAGGCACTGCGCACACCGCCCAGCCCCGACGCCTTCGACGTGTTGCCCCGGCTGGTCCGGCGCTTCGGAGGTCGAGCGTGGGTGATCTCCAAGTGCGGGGTGCGGATCGAACAGCGCACCCGGCAATGGCTCGACCACCACGACTTCTATGACCACACCGGAATCCCGCGCGACAACCTGCGCTTCTGCCGCAAGCGCGCCGACAAGGCGGGGCACTGCGCGGACCTCGGCATCACACACATGATCGATGACCGCATCGAGGTACACAACCATCTGCGTGACCACGTGCCACACCTCTTCCTCTTCGGCGCGCAGGCAGGTCCGGTGCCCGACTGGGTGCATCACGTGCCCACTTGGCTAGCCACGGAGACCGCCGTCACCGCCACGCTCACGCCGGAGTGGTCAACTGACCAGCACGATCGTTCGTGGTGAGCACTTCAACCGATTGGCTGTATCCTGCACAGGGATGCTTTCGCATCCGATCAACGTTTCAGTGATGGTGCGGACACGTCAGGTCTGCGGCAGCGACGAGAAGGAGGTGGGGTTGCCATGCGCAGCGAACCTCCCAGTCGAAGGCCGCGCGGCGTCGCCCCTTCGCATTCCTGAGTAGTCAGCGACGGTGGGGGCCGACGCCCGCGCGGTGTGAATTTTCGCGCTCCCATTCACTCACGCTTATTGCTGAGGACACCCCATGTCGCAGACCGATGTCATCGAAGTACGTCCGTCGCTGTCCGAATCGCTGCAGGACATCGCCGACACCCACCGCGTCGACGCCGCGCTGGCCTGGCTCGACACCCATCCGCCGCACGTCATCGCCGACCAGCTGGCCCGGATGGACGCCGTCCAGGCGGGCATGGCGTTCCGGCTGCTCGACAAGGACCTGGCGCTGGCCGTCTTCGAAGAACTCGAACCGGTCGACCAGCAGCAGATCCTGCAGGGCCTGCGCGACCAGAGCTTCCGCGACCTGATCGAGGGCATGGCGCCCGACGACCGGGCCCGCATGCTGCGCGAGGCCCCCGCCAAGGTCGCCAAGAAGGTACTCGCCGGGTTGAGCCCGCGCGAGCGCCGGATGACCGCCGCGCTGCTCGGCTACCCGGAGGGTTCGGCGGGCCAGTACATGACCCCCGAGGTGGTCGCGCTGCCGCAGAACCTGACCGTCGCCGAGGCGCTGAGCATGGTGCGCGCCAAGGGTGCCAACGCCGAAACCGTCTATACGCTGCCCGTGGTGGACGCGGGCAGGCGGCTCACCGGCATCGTCGAACTGCGTGAGCTGGTGCTCAGCAAGCCGGACACGATGATCGCCGAGCTGGTCGTCACCGAACCCGTCTGCGCCCGCGCCACCGACTCCGCGGAGAAGGCGGCCCGGCTGATGCGCGAGACCAACGACATCAACATGCCCGTCGTCGACAGCGAGAACCGGCTCGTCGGCCTGCTCACCATCGACGACGCCGTCGAGGTCATCGAGGCTGCGGACAGCGAGGACGTGGCCAGGCAGGCCGGCTCGGCGCCGTGGGAGGGCCATTACATGGCGGCGGGGGTGTTCCAGCTGGCCCGCTACCGTGCGATGTGGTTGCTGCTGTTGCTGTTCGCCGCCACCCTCACGGTCAGCGTCACCGACATGTTCGAGGGCACGCTGCAGCAGGCCGCCCATCTCGCGCTGTTCATTCCGCTGCTCATCGGCGCGGGTGGCAACGCGGGCGCCCAGGCCGCCACCGCTTGTGTGCGGGCGCTCGCGGTCGGCGAGGTGCGGGTCACCGACCTGTTGAAGGTGATCTGGCGCGAGTGCCGGGTCGGGTTGGTGCTCGGATCCATGCTCGCCGCGGCGGGATTGGTGATCGGCGGGCTGTTCGTCGACCTGCGCGTCGCGTTGGTCGTCGGCATCACGCTGGTGCTGATCTGCGGGTGGGCCGCCACCATCGGCGGCACCATGCCGCTGCTCGCCAAGAAGCTGCGGATCGACCCTGCAGTGGTGTCCGCACCCATGGTCACCACCCTGGTCGACGCCACCGGGCTCATCATCTACTTCACCACCGCCAAGCTGGTCCTCGGTATCTGAGCGCTGGTCGGCGCATGTTCGACTCGCGCTGACCGGATCTCCCAGGCAAGCCGCGGCCACCCGTACCAAGGTGGCCGCGGCTTCGGCATGTAGCGGAACTTCACGTGACAGCACATATCTCGCACGCTTGCTAACGTCGTGCATTCGCGAGGGCGATCTTGGACGCTCGGCGCTGTGCGGTGCGATCCGCAGCAGTGGCCGGGCGGCTGGGCAGTGAAAGCGAGTCCGCGCGTTGATGTTTCAATGAACGAAGAGTTCGATGACGGCCGCATGAGGGGCGAATGAGACAGATCTTGTTCTCGGCGATGATCGCGCTGGCGGTTTCCATCACCTTGACACCATTGCTGATCATGCTGTTTGCCAGGCGAAATGTCGGGCAGGAGATCCGGGCCGACGGACCGGTCAGCCACCAGGCCAAGCGCGGCACGCCCACGATGGGTGGCATCGCGATCCTGGTCGGCATGTGGGCGGGATACCTGGGGGCGCATCTGATCGGGATCCGGCACGACGGGGAGGGGGTATCCGCCTCCGGGTTGCTCGTGCTCGGTTTGGCCACCGCGCTGGGCGTGGTCGGCTTCCTGGACGACCTCATCAAGCTGCGCAGGCAACGCAATCTCGGCCTGACCGCGACCGGCAAGTACATCGGCCAGCTCACCGCCGCAGTGGTTTTCGGTGTGCTCGCGCTGCGCTACCCCGCGAGTTCGGGTCTGACGCCGGGCAGCAGGCACATGTCCTACGTCCGGGACGTGGCCACCGTGTCGTTCGGCGTGATCGGGTTTCTGCTGGTGGTCAGTTTCTTGGTGGTGGCCTGGTCCAACGCGGTGAACATCACCGACGGCCTGGACGGACTGGCCGCCGGATCGATGAGCTTCGCGCTCGGCGCCTACGTGATCATCACCTTCTGGCAGTACACCAATGCCTGCGCGGTCACGCCCGGCGCCGGCTGCTACAACGTGCGCGATCCGCTCGATCTGGCGGTGGTCTGTGCCGCCGGTGTCGGCGCCTGCACCGGATTCCTGTGGTGGAACGCCGCTCCGGCCAAGATCTTCATGGGCGACACCGGTTCGCTGGCGCTGGGCGGCCTGCTGGCCGGTCTGTCCATCACCACCCGTACCGAGTTGCTGATGGCGGTGGTCGGCGCCCTGTTCTTCGCCGAGATCCTGTCGGTGCTCCTCCAGATCGTGGTGTTCCGCACCACCCGCAACCGACTGTTCAAGATGGCACCGTTCCACCACCACTTCGAACTCAGCAAGTGGGCCGAGACCACCGTGATCATCCGCTTCTGGTTGCTGGCCGGCGTCGCCGCCGCCGTCGGGCTGATGCTGTTCTACGGTGAATACCTCGCCGCCATCGGCTGATTCACCGATTCGTCAGTCCACTGTGGTCGAAGCGGCACTGGCGTAGGGGAGCTCGGCGGATGAGGCTGGAAAAATGTACGTACCCGCACATTTCGCCGCCGACGAACAGGCCGTCGACGCCCTGCTGACCCAGCAGGGTGCCGCGGATCTGATCACCGTGACACCTGACGGCATGGTCGCCACCATGCTGCCGTTCGTCTACGACGGCGCAGCAGGGAAACTTCGTGGTCACCTCGCCCGTAACAACGATCAGTGGCGGCGACCTGTGATCGGCGAGGCGCTGGCCATAGTGCGCGGCCCGGATGCGTACGTTTCTCCGGCCTGGTACCCGAGCAAGGCCGAGCACGGGCGCGTGGTGCCCACCTGGAACTACGTCACGGCACACGTTTACGGGGAGCTCACCGTGCACGACGACCCTGGCTGGGTAGAGCGGCTTGTCCGTGACCTTACCGATCGCCACGAGGCCGGGCGGCCACAACCATGGTCGGTCGACGACGCCCCGGAGCGGTTCATCGCGGGTCAGTTGCACGCCATTGTCGGAATCGAATTGTCGATCACCCGCATGGAGGCCAAGTTCAAGCTCAGCCAGAACCGTGCTGCCGCAGACATCGGTGGGGTCATCTCAGGGATGGGTGCCGACGGTCAGGAAGCCGCCGCCGATGCGATGCGGGAAGCGAACGATCTGAGCATCTGACCTCGGCGACAGCAGGGTTCGGATGTCGGCGGCTCGCTCTTCAGTGGGCGGTCTGTGGTGGCGGACCGAGACGTGATCGCCGAGATGTGTCGGTACTTGGGATGCGAGCACGCCTGTGTACAGCGCACAGCGCGAGACCCCCACGGGTAGTGGGGGTCTCGTGGAACGGTGGATTTACGGATTGTCGAGATCACCTTGCGCGAGGCTGGAGGTGAAGGTGTCCCATGCGGCGGGGCTGAAGACGAGGGCAGGGCCGGTGGGGTTCTTGGAGTCGCGAACGCCGACCGATCCGCCGTCGAGATGTGCTACCTCGACACAATCTTTCACAGCGCTGCTGTGGGTGCTCTTGAACCAGTGTGCGTCAGTCATATCGTACATGCGGAGAACTCCTCTGCTATTTCTCGAATGAGAGTGCGACTTTCGGTCTCACCCAACGCCAGACGCTTGAGGTCTGTGTACACAACACGATACGCCGCAATCTCCTCCGGGCGTTCTAAATACAAATCTCCGGTGAAACCTTGGACGTAAACCACCGGTGGCTCAGTCAAATACGCGGTCGGGTGCGGCGGGAACTCCAGCAATACGAATGTTCCAACTGTCAAACCCTGATACGTTCCAGTCGATGCCGGCATCACGCGCACCGAAACATTCGGCAGCTGTGCGACATCGGCGAGATGCCGCAATTGACCGGCCATAACCGCAGTGCCGCCGGTAGGACGACGCAGCGCCGACTCATCGATCAGCACATCCAGGGTCACGGGATTGGTATCACTGTGCAGCCGGTCCCGGCGCAGTGCGGCAATCCTTATTGTCGTCTCCACCTCTGGCGACGGCATATTGGGAAATTCCACCCAAATCATTGCGCGCCGGTACTCATCGGTCTGCAACATTCCAGGTATAAACGTTGTCTGATACGAAATGATGTGGTGCGCCGCGTCTTCCAAGCCGACGAACAGCCCGAAGTCCCTGGGTATCGACTCGTCGAAGGTGTGCCACCACCCTTTGGTCTTCGTCTCCTCGGTCAGCGCCAGTAGCACCTGGGTCAGCCCCGGTGATACCTCGTAGAGCTCGCATAACCGTTTGACGAACAACGGATTCAACCTGATCGGAATCCCGCTCTCCATTCGCCAGAACGTTTGCTTGCTGACGCCGATGGCGTTCCGCGCGGTTTCCGAGCTGACCTCCGCCGCTGCGCGAGCTCGGCGGAGCTCGCGGGCCAATAGCCTACGGGGAAGGGTCGAGCCAGTCGTCATAGCTGTATCTCCGAGGGGTCGCTGAAGAATGGCGGTCTATTTTGGAACCCAAGTGCGGCAGCGACTGTGGAACCTCACCGAAATACCGACAGAGCTCAGTCTCGGAAGGGTGCCGACGGTGTGGCTGCGGTGTTGCACTGCATGTGTTCGGAAAGCCGACCAGCCCCTACGCCCGGCGAATCGGTTTCCGCGCTCATCCAACCAGCAGACTGTAATGGAGGTTTACGGATTCGCCGAATTGCTCAGTGCGACAACACAACAGGAACAATCCAGAATATAAATTCCTTCCAGGAAAGGCGCTGTATAACGATGGACGCGGACCTGAAATGGCAACTGGAAGCCATGGAAAATCGCGAGGCCCACATGGAGTTCGGACTGTCGACACTGGCCGACCGAGCACGAAGAATGGATGAGCAACTGCGCTCGCTGACCGTCGCGGTCGGTGCTATCCGGTTCGCCGTCGACGGCCTCGCCGCGGACAGCGCGGACGTGCTGCACATTCTCCGGAGTGTCTACGGCGAGGGGTGGTTCGAGGAACGCGACTCGGCATAGGCGCGGCAGGGGCGAAACCGTCGCGGTGCACACCAACTCCCGGCCGCCCTGGTGCAGGACGGCGGCCGGGAGGTCGGCGGGTCAGCCGCCGAGCTCGAATCGTTCGGCGAAGCGCGACAGCTCGTCGAACGGGTTGTCGGGATCGGTGCTGCCGACGACGATCCGGGTCACCCCTTCCGTGGCGAGACCGTCGACGCGTTCGGCAGGCATGTCGATCGAACCCCAACGGGTGTACTCGAGTGCTCCCGGATCACGGCCCGCGGCAACGGCTTCCGTCCGGGCAAGGTCGAGTTGCCGCGCCCGTTCGTGCGGCCCGAGCATGCCGCCGGGAAAGTATCCGTCGCCGCGGCGGCCTGCCCGGCGCGCGGCGGCGCGACTCGAGCCGCCGATGTGGATCGGCAGCTGGGGTACGCCAAGGGGTTTGCGTCGTCGCACGCCATCCCCGAAACGCGGAACGGCGGCGGAAAGCATCCGCCGCCGTGCCGAGTGGGGTATCGCTCAGAACTCCCAGTCTTCGTCTTGGGTGTTCACAGCCTTGCCGATGACGTAGCTCGAACCCGAACCCGAGAAGAAGTCGTGGTTCTCGTCCGCGTTCGGGGACAGGGCCGACAGGATGGCCGGGTTCACCTCGGTCTCGTCCTTCGGGAACAGTCCCTCGTAGCCGAGGTTCATCAGCGCCTTGTTCGCGTTGTAGCGCAGGAACTTCTTGACGTCCTCGGTGAGGCCGACCTCGTCGTAGAGGTCCTGGGTGTACTCGACCTCGTTGTCGTACAGCTCGAACAGCAGCTCGAAGGTGTAGTTCTTCAGCTCGTCGCGCTCGGCCTGGCTGACCAGCTCCAGACCCTTCTGGTACTTGTAGCCGATGTAGTAGCCGTGCACGGCCTCGTCGCGGATGATCAGCCGGATCAGGTCCGCGGTGTTGGTGAGCTTGGCCCGCGAGGACCAGTACATCGGCAGGTAGAAGCCGGAGTAGAACAGGAAGCTCTCCAGCAGCGTCGAGGCCACCTTGCGCTTGAGCGGATCGTCGCCGTTGTAGTAGTCCAGCACGATCTCGGCCTTGCGCTGCAGGTTTCGGTTCTCCTCCGACCAGCGGAACGCGTCGTCGATCTCCCTGGTCGAGCACAGCGTGGAGAAGATCGAGCTGTAGCTCTTGGCGTGCACCGACTCCATGAACGCGATGTTGGTGTACACCGCCTCCTCGTGCGGGGTCAGCGCGTCCGGGATCAGGCTCACCGCGCCGACGGTGCCCTGGATCGTGTCCAGCAGCGTGAGTCCGGTGAAGACCCGCATGGTCAGCTGCTTCTCATCGGTGGTCAACGTGCCCCACGAGGGGATGTCGTTGGACACCGGAACCTTCTCGGGCAGCCAGAAGTTGCCGGTCAGCCGGTCCCAGACCTCGGCATCCTTCTCGTCGGGCACCCGATTCCAGTTGATGGCCGATACCCGATCGATCAGTTTCATCCTGCCTCCACACCTTTCCCGAGCCCGCTGCCGTGACGGATCTTCTCTCCACCGGACACTACTCCTAGTGGGTGACAAGTCCGTGCAGCACAACACCTTGTGTCGCAGCGATGCGTGTCACCGAGGCGAGAAACGCCGGGAGCCATCGCGTGCGGCCCCCTATTCTGCGGCACGATCGCGCGAACAGCCACATCGGTGCTGGCGCGCCGCGTGAGATCGCCAATTGTTTGCCAATCGTCCGCCCGTGGCTCGGCGCGTGCGGGGCACCACGACCTGATCGGGGCGCGGCACGTTTGCCCGGCCCGGCCCGGTAGTTAGCGCTCGCCGATGACCCACCCGCCCACCTGCTCAGGTTTTGCCTGATCAGGGGCTACGTTGGGCGGATAGAAGTACCACGCGTTTCGGAAGGAGTGTGTGTTATGACTAGTCCCGGCCCCGTCCGGACCGGCCCGGTGCTCAACGACATGACCATCTTCGCCGGTGTGCTGATCCTCATCACCGGCGTGCTGCACCTGCTGACCGCCGTCGCCGCCATCGCAGGCCGCGACATCTTCGTGGTCACCGAGGATCAGGTGTTCCTGGTCGATGTCTCGGCCTGGGGATGGATCCACCTGGTGATCGCCGTGCTCGTGCTGATCGCCGGCTTCGGCATCGTCACCGGCAAAACCTGGGGCTACCTCGCCGGCATCGTCATGGCGTCGGTCAGCATCCTGGACAACTTCCTCTTCGCCCCCATCTACCCCTTCTGGGCGCTGGTCATCATCGCCATCGATGTCCTGGTCATCTGGGCACTGGCCCGCCAACTCGCCGCCCGGTAACTCTCGAATCCCGCGGCCCCGGCACCCCTTTCGGCGTGCCGGGGCCGATTCACGTCCTCGCCTGCTCGTCGAGTGGCACACCACGGAGAGGTCTTCTCGGTGAACCAAACAGCCACGTGCCACTCGCCGAGCGACTGCGGCCTACTATTCGCTGGAATAGAGCGATAGGCAGATCATGTCCGGTTCGAATCCGAGACCGACCCAGAAGCGGTGGTCATCATGGGCCTCAGCGCAGGATAGATAGCGAATCGGGGCGGCGCCCCGGTCGCGCAACCAGGCGACAGCGGCCTCCGCCAGCGCCCGGCTGATTCCCGAACCGCGGTGCCCGGCAACCACATACAGCGAGTCGATCTCGCCGCACATCCCGGGCAGCAGCCCGTCACCTGTGTCGACCCGCCCGTTGACGAACCCGACAATCGTCGAATCCACCACCGCGACAAGGCAGAACGCGTCCCGATGCCACGCACTCATATCGAGCATTCGTGACAGTTCGACCAATCCCCGCTCGGTCAGCGGGCCGCCGTCCACCAACTCCCGGCACATGCGATCCCACAGCTTGCCGACCGCAGCACCCTCACCTCGTGCAATCCGCCTGATTTCCATAGCAATCCCTTCGTCTCGTTCCATCGGTCAGCGACTGAACGGACGAAAAGGCGGAGCCCGGGGCCCCCGGACGAATCGAAATCTCTAGCGTCAACCTGGCATGCCGCAACGGTATCGAGGCGGGGCGACGCGAGCAACGGATTTCAGCACAGCGGGGGACAACGTGTGGTTCTATCCGGGAGTTGGTGGTCGATCGCCGACGGGTCCGGAGCCTGGACCTGGTTGTCCGGCAGAGCAGTTGCCGGACTGGGTATCTGTCGGCTATTCCGCTACACCAACGGTCAGGGCGACCGTCATGCCGGTTGCGGGATTTCCTGAGACTGTGGCTAGTTCGGCGTCCCATCCGTCGCCGAAGACGTTGTCGGAGGCGAGGGTGATGTGGGACAGGTTGCTGATGCTTTGTTGGTAGCCTGGGTCGTAGGCGAAGACCTGGGTGCAGGCGTCTTGCGGGATGGCGATTTGTGAAGTGAGGCGGGCGTTTTCGCCTGCAACCGCGGTTTGCAGGGAGTCGTAGACCTCGAAGTGGATGTGGGGCCAGCGGCCGGCGTAGCAGGCCGGGAATATCGAGGTGAAGGCGACCTTGCCTGCGGCATCCGCTACTTGGACGCCGCGCAGGTAGTTCTGGTCGGTGACACCTTCGCTGTAGAGCGAGTAGGTTCCCGCTCGATCGCAGTGCCACACATAGACGGCCATGCCGGCACCGGCTGCGCCATCCTTCGCCAGATCGTGCAGTGTCATGTGCAAGTTCATCGGAACGCCTTGGGCGGTACCGGAGTACGAGCCGAAGCTGGTTGTGATGTCGCTGCGCACCACGCCGGACTCGATGAGGACATTCGGTCCGTTCGATCCATCACCCGGATACGGTCCCGCGGTCTCCTGTGGCGCGGCCGCGGTGCCGTTCGTCGCGCCGGAGGCGGTCGCAGTGGTCGAGCCGACCTCCGTGGTCGTCGCCGGCGCGCACCCTGCCGCGACGGTCGCGGCACCGGCGGCACCGAGGAAGAACATTGCTCGCCGCCGCGACACCATGACGCCCAGATCGTGGGTGAGCCCGCGCTCGTGCTCGGGTACCTCGTTGTCGCCGCGAGGTGCGAAATGTCTGCTCACTGGGTTGTCCTTCGGATCATTCCACCGACGATAGGAACGCCACCTCGGGTCTGCCTGCGTGCCCGCTGGGACTCTGCTGTGTAGCCGGTCGAGTTATCGCGGCAGTGTCAGCGCCTACTGGCCCGGCGGTAGCCGATGGTGGCGGGGATGGCGAAGAGGAGGATGGCGCCGAGGGACCAGAGCAGGGTGAGGGTGAGGGGGCGGGCGAGGGGGCCTTCGAGGGCTAGGGCTTTCATGGCGTCTACGGCGACGGACATGGGTTGGTTGCGGACTATGGGTTGGATCCATTGGGGGTAGGCGGCGAGGGGGACGAAGCCGGTGCTGAAGAACATCATCAGGGAGGTGAGGATGGTGATGGCTTCCACCAGGGTGGCTTTGGCGGTGAAGACGGCCACGGCAGTGACGACGGTGGCGAAGGCCAGCCCGAAAAGTACTGGGATGAGCAGGAATACGAGCGTCGCGAGGATGCCCTGGTGGAAGCGGAAGCCGAGCAGGTAGCCGACGAGGATGATGGCGAGGGTCCCTGCGAAGATGCGGCATCCCTCGGCGAGGATGCGGGAGGCGAGGCCGGATGCGCGGTGTACCGGCAGTACCCAGAACCGGGCGAGCAGACCTGCGTCCCGCTCGCGGCCGAGCAGGACACCACCGGCGACCGCGCCGGACAGCGCACCGACGAGGGTGACCATCGGTACCGAACCGAAGAGTGCGCTCTCCCCGGTGAACTTACGGATCTGGCCGCCGATGACGGTCTCCAGCATGATCAGCAGCAGGCACGGGATGATCAGGGTTTCCAGCAGGGTGATCGGATTGCGCGTCCAGCGCAGCAGTAACCGCTGGGTCTGAATCATGGTGTGCTGCACCAAGGACGCGACCGACACCTCCGAACCGGTGCGGGTATCTGTGGTGGGTTGAGCCAGCAGCGTCATCACGCCCTCCTCGAACTCAGTCGGATGGTCAGCGGAATGCACAGGGCGAGAATGGCGATCGCCCACGCCAGCGGCGGCCCCATCAACGACCAGGTCACCTGGCCGGCGTTGCCCACCGTGTCACCGGCCAGCGCGCGCAACCCGATCGCGAATTGGGACACCGGCTGGTTGCGCACGAAGGGCTGCACCCAGGCCGGAAACTGATGGGCCGGAGCCAATCCCGTCGACAGCATGCCGAAGATCAACGGCGGCAACACCAACGCCTGGGTCGTCGCCTCCGGACTGCGCGACACCGTGCCGATCACGTCGGCGCCGAGCATCAGCGCGAGCCCGACGAGCATTGCGAACAGCAGGAAGCCGATGGTGTGCACGGTGTCGAGACGGAACCGGAAGCCGATCACATGACCGCAGATAACCGCGGTGACCAGCGCGATCGCCAGCCGGAACAGATTGCCGGACATGCGCGCGGCAACGGGCACCAGCGGCCCGACCGGCATGGACCCGAAGCGTCGATTGAGCCCCGCAACCGAGTCGGTCGCCGCCCGGAACGCGGCCGAGATGGCCGTGAACGCGGCGGCCTGCAACACCACGATGGGCATCATGAACTGGGCATAGCTGCTGAATCCGGTGCCCGCGAAGGTCATCACCGTCTTCAGTGGAATGTAGAAGCTGGCCGTGAAGGCCGCGGGTGCCAGGATCGAGGCGAGCACCTCACCGGTTTTCACCGACGGCACGATCAGTCGCGTCGTCAGCACCCACCACTGCTGTGCCCGCGCCGGCGTGGCCCGGGTCTGCGTCAGCCAGGTGCCTGCGGTCATGAGACCCGCTCCGCATCAACAGCTTTCATGTCGGCGTCGGCTCCATCAGTGGAGGCCAGATGACCGGTCAGCTGGAGGAACACATCATCGAGCGACGGCCTGCGCAGCGCGATATCGACCAGTTCGACGTCCGCGCCGTCGAGGCGGCGCAACGCTTCCGCGAGGGTCTTCGCACCGTCCGGCGCCGGGATCGCGATCCGGTCCGAGTCCGGCGTCATCGCGGCCCGAATGTCCTCCGGCAGTAGCGAACCGAGTGCATCGGCGATGACCGGCAGATCTTTGAGATCCAGCGGCACCACCTCGCAGTAACTTCCACCGGTCCTGGACTTCAGCTCGTCGGCGGTGCCCTGCGCGATCACCACACCGTGGTCGATCACGATGATCCGGTCGCTGAGCGCGTCCGCTTCCTCCAGGTACTGTGTGGTGAGCAGGGTGGTGATGCCCGCCTTCTTGAAGCTGGTCACCAGATCCCAAACCCCTTGTCTGCTACGTGGATCCAGGCCGGTGGTCGGCTCGTCCAGGAACACCACATCCGGGCGAACAACGAGCCCGCACGCGATGTCGATGCGCCGCCGCATGCCGCCCGAGTACGTGCCGACCCGGCGGCCCGCCGCGCCCACGAGATCGAACTCGGCGAGCAGTTCGTCCGCCCTGGCCCGGGCGGCGCGCTTGCGCAAACCCATCAGCCTGCCGAACATCACCAGATTCTCGTAACCGCTGAGCATGTCGTCGAGGGCGGCGTACTGCCCGGTCAGCATGATGGACCGGCGCACCGCCGCCGGGTCGGCGACCACGTCGTGCCCGGCGACCACCGCGCGTCCCCGATCCGGGGTGATGAGCGTCGACAGGACGTTCACCATGGTCGTCTTCCCGGCGCCGTTCGGGCCGAGGATACCGAGCACCTCGCCCGGATCGGCGACGAAATCGACGCCACGCAAAGCTTTTACGGCGCCGAAGGACTTCTCGATTCCTTCGACGACGACTCCTTGTTCGGGGTTCATCCTCGGCCTCCCAGATGTTCGTCGAGCACGCGCGCGATGATCGCCAGCACGTGCGGTGCGGTCAGTTCGTCGTGGGTGACCTCGACGTCGTGGTTGCTGATCTCACCGGTCACGTACGGCCGCCAGCCGTCCGGACCGAAGATGTCGGAGGTATCGACGGTCGCGCTGAAATACACGATGTCGCCGTCGTATACCGGTCGTCGATAGCCGGTGCGGGTCCGCGCCGACGCGTTGTAGGAGGCGGCCATCCGCTCGATGGTGTCCGCGTCGATGAGCGAAACACCGCCCAGCCGTTCCCGAATCAGGTCGGCGGCCTCCTGTGCGGTCGCCTCGGCGGGAACGTCGTCGATGCCGAAGACCGAGCCGAAGGAGTTGACGAACGCGCCGGCGCTGAGCCGTTCGATGCTGTCGCCGTCGATATCGGCGGTGTCGGCGTCCAGCAGGGCGACAACGCCGACGGTCTCGCCCGCCTGTTGCAGCTCGGCCGCGATGGCGTGCGCGATGAGTCCGCCGAACGACCAGCCGAGCAGGTGGTACGGGCCGCTCGGTTGGATGGCGCGGATCTCGCGCACGTACCGGTCGGCGAACTCCTCGATCGAGCGGGCCGGTGGTTCGTGGCCGCCGAGATCGGGCGCTTGCAGACCGTAGATCGGCCTGCCCGGCCGCAGCGCGTCCGCCAATCCCAAATAGGTCCAAGACATCCCGGAGGACGGGTGGATGCAGAACAATGCGGGTTCGGCGCCGTCGGGGCGGATCGGCAGCACCACGTCCAGACCGAGCCCGGTGGGTGCCGCCGTGGTGATCTGTGCCGCGGCTTGCGCGGCGATGGCGGCGGTCTCGTCGTCCGCCGCGGTGCGTGCGGCGGGGGATTGCGCGAATTCGGCGGCGGCACGCAGCGTCTCGACCCACAAATCGGCCAACTCGGCGACCTCGTCCTGCGACAAGAGCTCTGCGGGGAAGCCGAAGCTCGCCTGCAACCGGTCACCGACCACCACGGCGTTCACGTCGATCGCCGATTGCAGTGGCACAGTGGGGTGTTCGGTGGCGTGTAGGTCGCCGAGTTCGTCGGTGGGCAGCCAGCCGAGTCCTTCGAGCCCGGCGGGGATGTCACCGGTCGAGTACCGGCCGAGGTAGTTGAAGCTGACCTGGCCCGGCAGTCCAGCCGGAAGTTGTTCGGCCGTAGCCGGATTAAGGTAGCGCAACAGTCCGAAGCCGATGCCCTTGTCCGGCACCGCCAGCAGCTGATGCTTCACTGCGCGGATAGCCGTGCCCATCGCCGCACCACCGGCGAGCACGTCGTCGAGGTCGATGCCATCCAGGCTCA
Organism: Nocardia ninae NBRC 108245; assembly: GCF_007990755.1. Taxonomy (GTDB): domain Bacteria; phylum Actinomycetota; class Actinomycetes; order Mycobacteriales; family Mycobacteriaceae; genus Nocardia; species Nocardia ninae. The sequence continues at coordinate 57,184 of NZ_BJXA01000006.1, forward strand.
GCCGGACGGGATAGATGCTGGTGAACCAGCCGATCGTGCGGGACAGATCGGCACCGGGGATCACTTCCTCTTGCCTGCCATGTCCTTCGAGCCGAATCAGTGCCTCGGCGGTTCCGGCGGCACGAGACCGCCAGCGCACCAGCGCAATCGCCAACGTGGCGAGCAGCCCGTCGTTCACCCCGCCCTGGAACAACCCGGGCAATGTGGTGAGCAGCGCGTTGGTGACCTGCGGGGGGACCTCGCGGTCGAGCATGCGCAACGTGTGCGCCTGGTCGACGGCGGGGTCCAGCGGGCGGGAACCGATCAGCGGATCGGCGCCGGTGATGACGTCCTGCCAGTAGCCGAGCTCGGAAACCCGCTTGTCCGTGTGCGCCTCGTCGACCAGGGCATGCGCCCACCGCCGCATCGACGTACCGGTCTCGGCGAGCACCGGGGTGTTGCCGACCGACACCTGCGCCCACGCGGCGGCCAAGTCCGGCACCAGGATGCGCCAGGAGACACCGTCGATGACGAGATGGTGTGCCACGACGATCAAACGTCCGGCGCGCGTGCGGGTTCCGCCATCGCCCACCGGGTCGAGCCAAATGAACTGGAGCACAACACCGTCGGCCGTATCGAGCCGGTTCATCGCGGCATCCAGCTCGGTCACCGCGTATTCGCGCAGCTCGACCGAGTCGGCGGCGGCGTCGAACTCGATGCGGTGCACGAGCGCGTCCACCTCGACCGATCCGACTTCGCCGACCCGCAGGCACGGCGCACCGTGCTCGTCCGGGGAAAGCCGGGCACGCAGCATGTCGTGCCGGTCGACCACCGCCGCCAGCGTGGCGACGATCTGCGCTCGATCGATGCCGACGGGCAGCTCCAGCACCGCCGTCTGTGCGAAGCGGCGGTAGTCGCCGCCCCGTTCGAGCATGTAGCGCACGATCGGCGTCAACGGCAGCTCGCCCACACCGCCACCGGGCAGCTCGTCCAGTATGACTACCGCGCCCGCGGCGTCGGCCGCCGCGGCCAGTGCGGCCACAGTCCGGTGCTCGAACACCTGCAGCGGTGTGCAGTGCACGCCGTGTTGCTTTGCGCGGGAGACGAGTTGGATGGCGAGGATGCTGTCGCCGCCGAGCGCGAAGAACGAGTCGTCGGCGCCGACCTTGTCGAGCCCGAGCAGCTCGGCGAAGATCCCGGACAAGGTCTCCTCGGTCGGCGTGGACGGCGCACGGTACTCGGTGCGATCGGCCGTGAACTCCGGTGCGGGCAGCGCCTTTCGGTCGAGCTTGCCGACCGCGGTAAGCGGGATCGCATCCAGCACAACAAAGGCGGACGGAACCATGTAGGCGGGCAGCGTGTCGGCGGCGACGGCCCGGACCTGCGCGAGATCGAGCTCGACGCCCGGCGTATGCACCAGATACGCAGCCAGCGCGGTCGCACCGGTCGGGCCGGGGACACCGAGCGTCACCGCGAAATCGACACCGTCGACCCGGCCGAGCACCGCGTCGATCTCGCCGAGTTCGATGCGTTGACCACGCACCTTGACCTGGAAGTCGGTGCGGCCGAGGTACTCCAACATCAAGCCCGAGGTGGTCCGCGTCCAGCGGACCAGGTCGCCGGTACGGTACATCCGCTCGCCCGCTTCGCCGAACGGATCGGCGATGAAGCGGCCCGCCGTCAAACCGGGTCGAGCGTGGTAACCGCGGGCCAAGGCGGGTCCGGCCAGGTACAGCTCACCCGCGACGCCGACCGGCACCGGACGCAGCCGATCGTCGAGGACCAGGGTGGCGGCCCCGCGCACCGGCGTGCCGATGGACACCGGCTCGCCGACTACCAGTGGCGCGGAACCCGTTGCCCAGATGGTGAATTCGGTCGGCCCGTACAGGTTGACCATGGTGCGATCGGCGGCCCAACGCTCGACCAGTTCGGTGCCGACCGCCTCACCCGCCACCGCGAGCACCCGCACACTCGATACCTCGCCGGGATCGAGGGTGGCCAGCGCCGACGGTGTGATCACCATGTGGGTGACCTGCTCTGCCGCAATCAGTTCGGCGAGCGCGCTGCCACCGAATACTTCTGGTGGCGCGACCACCGAGGCGCCGCCGGAGCCGAAGGCCATGAGCGCCTCGAAGACCGACGCGTCGAAACTCGGTGAAGCCACCTGCAATACCCGGGAGTGCTCATCGAGTCCGAGCGACTCACGTTGCGCGACCATCAAGTCGGTGAGGCCGCGATGCGACACCGAGACGCCCTTCGGTGTCCCCGTCGAACCGGAGGTGTAGATCATCCACGCCGGGTTGTCCGGCCGGATCGGGCTCGGCAGATCTCCGTCGTCCAGCGGACTCGCACTCGCCTGGCACCAGCGGCCGACCAGGTCCACATCGTCCAGCACCAGCCAGTGCGTGCTGTCCGGCAGCAGCGGCCGGTAGGCGGCCACCGTGAGACCCACGCGGGCCTGGGAATCGGTGAGCATGTGGTCGATGCGCTCCACCGGATGCTTCGGGTCGACCGGCAGGAAGGCCGCGCCGACCTTCGCCGCCGCCCACATGCCGGTCAGCAGTTCGGCCGAACGGGGAAGGCCGAGGGCGACTACGGATTCCGCGCCCACGTCGGCTTCCAGCAGCAGGCGGGCCAGTCGGTTGGTGTGTGCGTCGAGTTCCCGATAGGTCGTGGTGTGTCCGGCGGCGACCACGGCGGGCCGGTCCAGGTGCCGGTCCATTGTCCGTGCGAGTAGCTCGGGAAGCGTTGCCGTCCCGGCACTCTCGGGTCCGCGCACCGGCACCAGGGTGGCGCGTTCGGTATCGTCGAGGATGTCGATATCGGCGAGCCTTGTGTCCGGCTCGGCCAGCACGGTCGCGAGTACGCGCCGCCATCGAGTGGCGAACGCCGCTACCGTTGCCGCGTCGAACAGGTCCGTTGCGTAGGTCAGCACCCCGGACAGTCCGGCCGGACCCGTCTCGCCGAAGCGCTCGCGCAGATCGAGGGTCAGATCGAATTGTGAAGTGCGCCGGTCGAAGTCCTCCACCTCGAACCGCAGTCCTGGCAGCTCCAGCACCGGCTCGACGAAGTTCTGCAACGTCAGCGACACCTGGAACAAGGGATGATGCGCCGTCGAGCGGGTCGGATTCAACACCTGCACAAGGCGCTCGAACGGCACGTCGGCATTCGCGAACGCATCCAGATCCACGGCGCGCACCGCGGTCAGGAAGTCGCCGAAGCCGGCGCCCGGGTCGACCGGTGTGCGCAGCGCCAGGGTATTGACGAACATCCCGACCAACTCGTCCAGCGCTTGCTCCCCGCGCCCGGCGACCGGCGTGCCGATCACCACATCGTCGGTACCGCCGAGCCGCGCCAGCAGCACCGCGAGCGCCGCGTGCACGACCATGAACAGGCTGACATTGTGCGCCGCCGCGAATTCGACCAGGGTGCGGTGCAATTCGTCGTCGATGGTGAACTCGACGTCGGCACTACGCATGGTCTGCACCGCAGGTCGCGGCCGATCGCTGGGCAACTCCAGCACATCCGGCGCCCCGGTAAGCGTGTCGTTCCAGAACCGCAGCTGCCGCGCCGCCATCGAGTCCGGATCCGACTCACTACCGAGCAGTTCGCGATGCCACAGCGCGAAATCGGCGTACTGCACGCCCATCGGAACCCTGGTCGTCTCCGCGCCACTGACCCGCTCCGAATACGCGGCGACCAGATCGGCCGCCAGCGGTGCCATGGACGCGCCATCCGCGCTGATGTGGTGCACCACCAGGACGACGATGTGCACGGCAGGAGTATTGGTACCGGGGGAGTGGTCGGTTGCCACCGGAGCTGTGGCCATCGAGTGGCCCGACGATACCGGTGGGGTGCCCGACGATGGGCTGGAGGTCACCGGTGGAACGCCCGCTGATGGGCTGGAAGTGACTGGTGCGCCGCCTGCGGAGGGGCTGGACGCCACGGCTGGGCCGCCTGCCGATGGGCTGGGCGTGATGGGTGGAACGCCTGCGGATGGGCCGGACGGCACGGGTGAGCCGCCCGCCGACGGGCTGGACGTCACCGGTGCGGCGCCTGCCGAGGGACCGGGCGTGACCGGAGTGCCGTCTGCGGAAGGACTTGACGCCATCGGTGCGGAACCCGCGAACGTGCTGGCCGAGGCCGGGGCGGAATTTGCGCTGTCTGCGTCCGCCGTGACGATCCGGAACAACCCGACGCGCAGTGGCGGCTCCTTGGCGATGTCGAATCCATTGCCTGCCAATGCGTTGATTCGCGCGCGCAGCGGCGCGCCGTCTTCGCTATCGACCAATGTCATTGCAGGAGCGGCCATCTCGGTGCTCATCACTACTTGTCGGGGGCCATCCGAGTCGGCCGGGTAGATCGTGCGCAGGCTTTCGTGCCGGTCGACGACGTCGGCGAGGGCCGACCGCATGGCGTCCACGTCGAGCATGCCGGTCAGCCGCAGCGCGACCGCGATGTTGTACGCCGACGAGGTGGGGTCGAGCCGGTTGAGCACCCACATCCGCTGCTGCGCGGGGGACAATGGGATGCGGTCCGGCCGGATCCGCGGTGCGAGCGCGAAGCGGCCGGGCTTGCCGTCGGTCGCCGGGACCACGCGCCCGGACAGTTGGGCGACGGTGGGCGCGTCGAACAGGTCACGCAGTGCGATCGTCGAACCCAGCGCCGAATTGACCCGGGCGACAACTTTGGTCGCGCTGAGCGAGTTGCCGCCGAGCTCGAAGAACGATTGGTCGACACCGACCCGCTCGCGGCCGAGCACGTCACCGAACACCTCGGCCACCGCCTGCTCGACCGGTGTGCGCGGCGCGAGGTAGGGCCGGTTGGTGTCCGAGAAGTCGGGCACGGGAAGGGCTTTGCGGTCCAGCTTGCCGACCGGCGTCAACGGAATCGAGTCCAGCACGACGAGATAGCCGGGCACCATATACCCGGGCAGCTCGGCGGCCACCTGGACGCGCAATCGCTCGGTATCCAGTTCGACCCCCTCGGCGGGCAGCACATACGACACCAGCACGGTCGCGCCCGCCGGCCCGGTCCGCCCGATCGTCACCGCATACTCGACCTGCTCGTCACGCGAGAGCACCGCGTCGATCTCACCGAGCTCGATGCGCAGACCGCGAATCTTGACCTGGAAGTCGCTGCGCCCCAGGTACTCCAGCTCGTAACCGCCATCGCGGCCGACCACCCAGCTCACCATGTCGCCGGTCCGGTACATCCGCTCGCCCGGCTCGCCGAACGGATCGGCGACGAAGCGACTCGCGGTCATCTCGAACCGGTTGAAGTAACCGCGGGCAAGGGCAGGTCCGGCCAAGTAGAGCTCGCCGGCGACCCCCACGGGCACCGGCCGCAGCCAGGTGTCCAGCACCATGTTCGCCGCGCCGCGGATCGGACCGCCGATGGTGATCGGCTCGCCCGCAACGAGTTCCGCGGGACCGGTGGCCCAGATGCTGAACTCCGTCGGACCGTAAAGGTTCACCATCCGCCGCCCGGCGGACCAGCGCTCGATCAGCTCGGGCGTGGCCGCCTCTCCGGCGACCGAGAGCACCCGCAGGTGGTCGAGATCGGTCGGGTCCATGGTGGCCAGCGCGGACGGCGTGATCACCGCGTGGGTGACCCGCTCGATACGCAGCAGTTGTTCGAGTTCGCTACCGCCGTAGACATCCGGCGGGGATACGACCAACCTGGCACCCGAGCCATGCGCGGTCAGCAGTTCGAACACCGAAGCATCGAAGCTCGGCGACGCCACCTGCAACGCACTCGCCGTCGGATCCAACGCGAGCGAGTCCCGTTGGGTGGCGACCAGATTCGCGATACCCCGATGGCTGAGCAGCACGGCTTTGGGCTTGCCGGTGGAACCGGAGGTATAGATCAGGTAGGCGGTCTGATCGACATCGATCGGGCCGCCGCGCTCCTCGTCGGTGATCGGATCGGCAGACACCGTCATCACCCGGCGGATGGTGTTGAGGTCGTCGAGCAGCAGCCAGTCGATGCTGCCCGGCAGCGTCTCACCGGTCGCGGTGACCGTCACGCCGATGGGCGCCTTCGAGTCGGTGAGCATGTGCTCGATCCGCTCGACCGGATAGTGCGGGTCCAGTGGCGCGAACGCCGCGCCCGACTTGGCCAGCGCCCACACCGCGACCACCGACTCCAGCGAGCGGGTGAGCGCGAGCACGACGAACACCTCCCGCCCGACGCCCCGGCTCAGCAGCAGCCGCGCGAACCGGTTCGACCAGGCGTCGAGCTCGCCATAGGACATGGTGAGCTCGCCCGCGCTGACCGCGATGGCATCGCCGTCGATGGCCGCACCGGCGGCGAGGATGTCGGGCAGCGTGCGCACGGGCAGCGACTCCGGCCCCCGCACCGGCAGCAGCGCGGCACGTTCGGCGTCGTCGCAGTACTGCACCTGCGAGACCAAGGCGCGCGGATTGTCGGCGAGTTGGGTGAGCAACCGGACGAAGCGATCCAGCAGCGGTCGCGCGTCCGCGGCATCGAGCTGATCGGCCATGAATTTCAGGCTGACGCGCAAGGTGTCGCGACCGTCCGGGCCGCGCAGCGGAATGACCATGAGGTTCAACGGGTATGGCGTCGCGTCGGTGCCTTCGACGTCGAGCACCCGCATGCCCGCGATGTCCAGCGCCTGCGACAGCGCCTCCCGGTCGATCGGGTAGGACTCGAAAACGGTGAGGGTGTCGAACAATTCGGCGAGGCCGACGGCCTGATGGATGGCGGCCAGTCCGACATGCTGATGATCCATCAGCCGCGCCTGCTCGGCTTGCAGGCGGGCGAGCAGGTCGACCACCTTCTCCGCCGGATCCAGGCGCACCCGCACCGGCAAAGTATTGATGAACAGGCCGACCATCTCTTCGACACCGGCCAGCTCCGGCGGCCGACCGGAGACCGTGCCGCCGAACACCACGTCGGTGCGGCCGGTGCGCATGGCGAGCAGCATCGCCCAGCTCGCCTGCACGAGAGTGTTGACCGTGGCGCCGGATTCGCGAGCGGTCGCTTCCAAGCGGGCGACGGTGGCGGCGGACAGCTCGGTGGACAGCATGCCGGTCTCGGTCGATTCGATGCCCGCCAAGGTCGGCACCGCGCGGGTGGGCGTATCGATGCCGGCGAGCGATTCCCGCCACGCGGCAATCGATTCGGCGTCGTCCCGCTCGTCCAGCCAGGACAGGAATTCGCGATAGGAGTGCGTAGGTGGCAGGGCCGAGACGTGACCCGCGGTGACGTAGAGCGCGAGCAGCTCGCGCACCAGCAGCGGCGTCGACCAACCGTCCAGCACCAGATGGTGATTGGTGAGCACGAATCGGTAAGCGTCGGCGGCGGTGCGGATCAGCGTGAAGCGCACCAGCGGCGGCCGGGTCAGCTCGAAGCGGGTGCGGGCGTCCAGCGCGATCACCCGGTCGAGTTCGCGCTGCCGCAGCTCCGCATCGTCGATGCCGGCCAGATCTACTTCCTGCCACTGTATTTCGGCGTCGGCCAGGACGAGCTGGCGTGGACCGTCGTCGGTTTCCACGTAGGCGACCCGCAAGTTCTCGTGCCGAGCCACCAAAGCCTGTGCGGCGGTCCGCAACCGGGTCGCGTCGACGGTGCCTGCGAGGGTGAGCAGCGACTGCACCGTGTAACCGTCGGCGGTATCGGAGTCGTAGAGTGCGTGGAACAGCAGGCCGTATTGCAGCGGCGAGAGCGGCCACACGTCGGTGAGATTCGGATAGTCGCGTTCCCAGGTGTCGATCTGCGACTGAGTCATCGGGACGAGTTCGAAGTCGGACGGTGTGCGCCCGCCCGAGCCTGCGGACTCGGCATGCGCCGCGAGTGCTCGCAGTGCTTCGGTCCAGAGCTCGGCGAGCTGCTCGACGTCGGCCGCGTCGAGCAGCCGAGATGCGTACGCCCAGGTCACTTCCAAGCCGGTGTCGGTGAGTACCGCGTTGATATCGACGACGGCGGCCAGCGGCGCCCGATCGTCCTGGGTGGCCGCGAAGCGTTGCGGCAGCCAGGGTCCGGTGTCGGCGCCGGTGGTCGCCCGGCCCAGGTAGTTGAAACTGATCTGCGGCGTGCGCCCTTCGGCGAGGACGGCGGCGGTGTCGTCGGTGAGGTAGCGCAGCATGCCGAAGCCGACACCCTTGTCCGGTACCGCCCGCAGCTGTTCCTTGGTGGTCTTGATGGCGGTGCCCGCCGCGGCGCCACCGGTGAACGCGTCGGCGAGATCGATCCCGGTCAGATCGACGGCCACCGGATACACGCTGGTGAACCAGCCCACCGTGCGCGCGACATCGGCGCCGGGCAGGATCGCCTCCGTCCGTCCGTGCCCTTCCAGGGTGAACAGCGTCGCGGTCCGCTCGCGCCACCGCCCGATCGCCATGGCGAGCGCGGCGAGCAGCACATCGTCTGCGCTGCAATGGAATCGATCGGGTGCCGTGCTGAGCACGGTGTGCGCGATATCGGGCGTGACGACGGTCTGCCGGTGCGCCATGGTCGCGACGACATCGACGGCCGGGTCCAGAATATCCGAACCGAGCGCGGCATCGGGGGTCGCCAGGATGCGTTGCCAGAGCGGCAATTCGGCGGCCCGTTCGCCCGCCTGAGCCACCTGGCCGTGGGCCCAGCGCCGGAACGAGGTGCCGACCGGTGCGAGGGTGCCGCCCAGCGCGGCGGTGGCCAGATCGGGCAGCAGGATGCGCCAGGAGACCCCATCGGTCACCAGGTGGTGCAGCACCAGCCAGAGCACGGGCTCCGCAGCGCTGTGCTCGATCAGCACGAAGCGGGCGACGATCCCTGCGGCGGGATCGAGCAGATCGGCGGCGCGCTGCAACTCGCGCTCGTACGTTTCCTCGATATCCGGTCCGGCCGCGACGACATCCACCAAAGATTCGGCAGCCACCGAACCACGCTCGGCCACCACCCATTCCCAGTTCCCCGCGGTGTGCCGCAGCGACGAGCGCAGCAGATCGTGCTGGTCGAGCAGCGCCTGCACCGCCGTGACGAGGCGAGTCCGCTCGAACCCGGCGGGCAGTCCGACGAGCACCGCCTGAGCGAATCGTCGCCAGCTGTCGCCCTGATCCAGCATGGCGTGCACGATCGGCGTGAGCGCGACCGCGCCGACCCCGCCGCCGGGCAGCTCGTGCACCACCTGCGCCTGCACCTCGGTGGCGACGGCGGCCAGCGCGGCAACGGTCTTGCGCTCGAACACATCCCGCGCACTGAGCCCGATTCCCGCGGCTTTGGCCCGCGACACCAGCTGGATGGACACGATGCTGTCCCCGCCGAGCGCGAAGAAGCTCTCGTCGACCCCGACCGACTCCAACCCGAGTACCTCGGCGAACAGCGCGGCCAGCGCCTCTTCGCGCGGGGTGGACGGCGCGCGGCTGACGATCTCCCGCGCCCCGAAATCCGGTGTGGGCAGGGCTTTGCGGTCCACCTTGCCGAGCGGTGTGAGCGGGATGCTGTCCAGCACCATCACCACCGCAGGCACCATGTATGCCGGAAGAGTCTCTCCGGCAGCTGCTTTCAGCGCCTCGGGATGTACCTCGGCGTCAGGCTTCGGCAGTACGTATGAAACGAGCGCGGTGGCACCGGATCCCGTCTCGGCCCCGACCGTGATCGCGAAGTCGACATCCGGATGCCGTTGCAGCGCGGCATCGATCTCCCCGAGCTCGATGCGGAAGCCGCGGACCTTGACCTGGAAGTCACTGCGTCCCTGGTACTCCAGCTCGAGGCGGCCGCCGTGACTGCGCCAGCGCACCAGGTCGCCGGTGCGGTACATGCGCGCCCCGGCTGCATAGGGGTTCGCCACGAAACGCTCCGCGGTGAGCCCATTGCGCCGGTGGTAGCCCCGCGCGAGTCCGGCACCAGCCAAATAGAGCTCACCGATGGTGCCGAGTGGTACCGGCCGCAACCACGGGTCGAGCACCACAGCCTCGACACCGGGCACCAGACGGCCGATAGTGACCGGTGCGCCAGGGACGAGCCCTTCGCTCAACGTCGCGGTCACCGTGGCTTCGGTCGGGCCATACCCGTTCAGCAGGGTGCGACCGGACCACTTGGCCACCAGCTCGGGCGGGCAGGCATCGCCGCCGACGATCACGGTGCGCAGCTCCGGCAGGGCCGCCGGATCGAGCGATCCCACAACTGTCGGTGTGACATTGAGATGGGTGACGCGATGGCTGCGCAGCACTTCGGCCATCTCCTCGCCCGCGTACGCGGCGGGCGGCACGACGGCCAGCGCGGCGCCGCAGGCCAAGGTCACCAGTATCTCTTCGACCGAAATGTCGAAGCTCGGCGAGACCGCATGCGCCACCACGGAATCGGCGGTCACGCCGAATCCGGCTCCGGAACCGGTCGCGAGGTTGGCCAATCCGCGATGCGAAACCAGCACGCCTTTGGGCAATCCGGTCGATCCCGAGGTGTAGATGACGTACGCGACCTGATCGAGATGCATGGCGACGGTGACGGCCGTCGTTTCCTGCTCGCGCACGCTGCGAGTGGTCGCCTCGTCATCGAGGATCAGCCAGGTCACCCGCTCCGGCAACGACTTCCGGGCGGCCGCGACGGTCACCCCGGCGACCACGCCGCTGTCGCCGACCATGTGCTCGATCCGGTCGGCGGGATAGGTCGGATCGATCGGCACGAACGCCGCACCGGTCTTGGCCACCGCGATCATCGCCAGCACCGACTCTGCCGAGCGGGGGATCGAGATCGCCACGGCGCGTTCCGGTCCGGCGCCGTTCGTGATGAGCACCCTGGCCAGCTGGTTCGTGTACTCGTCGACCTGACGGTAGGTCAATGCGGTAGCCCCGGCTCGGATCGCCACCGCATCGGGATCGAGTGCCGCACCGGCCGCGAGGATTTCCGGCAGGGTGCGAGGCGTGACCCCGGCGGGCCCGCGGGCGGGCATCAGCTCGGCCCGCTCGTCGTCGGACACCACCGGCACCGTCGACAGCGCGGCTTCCGTTCCCGCAGCGAGGAATTCGTGCAGAAACAGCAGGAACCGGCGATGGTGCGCCGCCAATTCCGCGTCGGTGTAGAGGTTTCCGTTGGCCTGGAAGTCGATGTGGGTGCTCTCGCCGCCCACGCCCGGATATACGTTGACGAACAGATCATCGATCAACCCGGACGTCAGCACGTGCAAGCGGCCGGTGACCGCACCGAGCTGAATCCTGGTGTCCACCATCATCAAATTCACCGAGGGCCCGAACGACGCGGTCTCGTCCATCGGCCAGCCCAGATCCCGGAAGATGTCCTCTTGGCGGTAACGCTGCCGCCGCAGCGCCCCCGTCAGCTCACCCTGGGCCGCCCGGATGACATCGCCGACCGTGGTGGTCGGCGTCATGGTCAACCGCAGCGGAACGACATTGGCGATCATCCCGCCGGACCGGCGCAGTACCGCCGTGGTGCGCGCCGAAACAGGCAGGCTCAGCACAACTTCGGGTGCACCGGTCATCGCGGCGAGATACGCCCCGAATGCGGCGACCACCGTCGGCGCGACACCGGAGGAGGCCGCCTTCGCGACGTCGTCGATCAGCGCGGTGGTCGCCGCGGGCAGCGCACCCGCGACGCGACTCGGATGCGCGTCGACAGCGGCGGTGCGACCGGCGAGACTCACCGGGTCGGCCATCCCGTGCAGATGCTCGAGCCAGTACTCGCGGTCGGTGCCGAACCGATCCGAACTGCGGTACGCCGCATCGGCCTCGACGATCCGGCGCAGATCCTCGGCCTTCGCGGCGGGCGGCTCCTTGCCCTCGATCGCCGCGTTGTAGAGCTCCCCGGTGCGCTGCACCATGGTCAGCGCGCCCATGCCGTCCAGCACGATGTGATGGATCCGGGAGTACCAGTACCAGCGGTCCTCGGCGACCCGCAGCATGACGACGCGTACCAACCGGTCGCGGGTCAGGTCGAGCGGAGCGTCGTATTCGGCCCGCATCCACGCGTGCGCGGCGGCCACCGGATCACGGTCACCGCGCAGATCCAGGGTGTCCAGGGTGTCGTCGAGGGTGGTGTCCACGAACTGGTACGGATGGCCGTCGACCTCGACGAGCCGCAGATACCCGGTGCCGAACTCGCGGCCCGCCTGGCGCGCCGCATCGGCGAGCCGGTCCAGGTCGATCGGTCCGCTCAACTCGACGTACTGGGCGATGGAGATCGGAGTGTCGCCGGCGATGTGCTGGGCGAACCAGATGCCGCGTTGCGCCGCGGACAGCTCGAAGGCGTCGATGGGCAGGGCGCGGGCGTCGATGGGCAGAGCGCTGCCGGATTCGGTGGGCGAGGGGAGAGGCTGTTGCATGAATAGTCCTACGTTTTTACCGCCCGCAGCTGCCGCGGAGTGACCGCCGCTGAGCCACCGCGGTAGTGGTAGTACTTGCCGCACAGCTCGCGACAAGATTCATTCTGAACCGATGACGTGTGCACCGATGGCGATTGCCGACATGCGGTCCGAACATGCCGACAGGCGCGTCCCGAACGGACACCGTCCGGGGCGCGCGTGGGGAAATCAGGCCGACTTCGGCAGTGCGAACTCGGCCGCGGTAAGCGGTGCATCGGAGCCCGCGAGGTAGCGCTGCAATGTCGAGCGGTCGTCCAGCACCAGCCAGGAGATCGCGTCGGTGAGCTCGCCGCGCTGCGACTTGGTCGTCACACCGAGGGCGGTACCCAGCGCGAACGATCCGTCGTCGGTGATCGGCGCGGGAGTGGCGCCGATCTTGACGATGGCCCGCTCGGCGACCACGGACTCGATCTCATCGGTGATCGCGATCGCGATCCGGGTGTTGGCGGTGGCGCCGAGCCCGAGCAGCAGCCGAGCCAGCCGGTTCGACCAGCTGTCCAGTTCGGCGTAGGTGAGCGTGCAGTCGCCGGTGGACACCACAACCGCGTTCGGATCGACCTCGGCGACGGGCCGCGCGAGCGGCAGCAGGCGGATGTTGTCGAGCGATTCGGTCAGCGTATGCATGGTGGTTGTTCCTCGAAGTCTCGGTGAAGAGGTTCTCTTGCGTACCTCTAAATCTCGTCTACGAGGCGAAACTTCGACAGCAACCCAAGCGCTGGTCGAGGTACCTCCCAGGGTGGGGAAATTTTCACCCCAGGGGGTACTGCGGAGCTGGACAGGCTCAGTCGGTGACGAACCCGTTGAGCGTGCCGCTCAGATCGGCGAGCAGCGCGCGGGCGGCGGTGAGACCATTGCCGTGCCAGACGGTGTCCTCGACGGCGAACACCCGCTTGTCGGTCGCGGCGCCCAGGTCTTTCCACTCCTCGGTGCGCAGCACCGTCTCGCCGCGCTTCTTGCCCTCTTCACCGGCCAGGAGCACGTAGATCAGATCGCCTTCCACCTTGGTGGCGAACTGGTCCGGAGTGACATCGAACGAGGCGCCGCGCTGCGCGGTCGGCCGCTGCACACCCGCGTCGCCGATGACCTGACCCGCGAAGCTGTTGTTGCCCTGAACTTCGTTGGTCTCGGCGGTGAATCGGATGAGCGAGGCCTGAGTTTGATTGGCGGCGATGTCGTTGCCGGTGGTGGTCGCCTGGGTGCGATAGTCGTCGAGCGCGGTGTCCGCGGCCGCGCGCCGACCCAATCCCGCTGCGAGCGCGGTGAATTCGGCCTGCCAGCTGTTGTTCGCGCCGACCAGCACAGTGGGCGCGATGGCCCGCAATGCGTCGAAACTCGCGGTGGCAGTGGGGATATCGCCGAGGATGAGGTCCGGGTGCAGGTCGGCGATGAGCTTCGGATCGGGCTGCGCGGCGGAGCCGACGCCCGGGATCTTCAGCACGCCGGTGCCGAGATAGGCGGGCTGCGGGCTCGGGCCGTCCAGAGTGACCGCGCCGACGACGCGTTCCCACAGACCGACCGCGCAGACCGCGTCCAGCGCCGAGGTGGTGAGTACGACGATGCGCTGCGGGTCGGCGGGCACCTCCGAGACGCCCGCGGCGTGTGTGACGGTGCGCGTGCTGCCGTTGGCCGGATCGGGCGCGCTCGGCAGCGCACAGGCCTTGCTGGTGTCGCGTTCGAGCCCGACCACGCCGGCGCCGGCGATGTTCGTGGTGGTGCGCACGATGCTGCTCGCGTCGTCGGGCGTGCTGCTGCACCCCGCCACGACGACCGTCGCGCACAACGCGACGACGGCGCCGATCCGGCGCCGCGCCACGCGGGCGGTGCCGGATCGGGGAGAGGCTGTGCGGTTTCCGGTGCGAACGTAGGCGCTCAGCGGCATGCGGGTGAGGGTACATGCGTGCCGGGAGCGCGGCGGGAAGTGCCCACCGTGCCCGCGTGCCTATAGCGATGGCCGCGCCGACGGCCGCGCGGAACCCTGGATGCGCCAAAGGATTCCGTGCCGCTGCCTCAGGCGCTGTCCCCGCCGATGCTGAAGCGCGCGCCGGTGACGTCGGCGACCGACGCCATCCGGCCGTACGGGGTGTCCTGCGGCGCGGACAGCACCGTGCCGCCGAGCTCGACGACCTTCGCGGTCGCCTTGTCCACATCCTCGGCACCGAAATACACGGTCCAGCTCGCGGGCACACCCTCGGGCAGGAACGCGGCAGCGTCCATGACCCCGCCGAGCATCGGGCTTTGCGAGTGGATCGTGGTGTAGCGGAACTCCGGTGCGTCGGAGATGGTGAACGGGTCCTGCCAGTCGAACACGGTGCGGTAGAAGTCGAGCGAGGCGTCGTAGGCGCGGGTGTGCAGTTCGAACCAGGACGGCGCGCCCGCGTGGTCGCGCCACTTCCCGTCGTTGACCAAGGCTCGGGTCTCGAAACTGGCGAATTGGCCTGCCTGCCAGATGCCGATGCTCGCGCTACCCACATCGCCGAGGACCGCCATCTTGCCGACATCGCCGACCGGCATCGGCGCCAAGGCCACCGAAGCGCCTTGTGCGACCGCCTTTTCCACGGTGGCCTCCACGTCGGGGCTGGCGAGGTAGATCGTCCACAGCTCCGGGCTGTCGACGTCGCCGTCCATCCGCCCCATCGCGCCCGCGACGGCGAGGCCGTCCTTGCGGAAGGTGACGTAGCCGCCGAACTCCGCGCCGGCCCGCTCGGCGGTCCAGCCGAACAGTTCGCTGTAGAAGGTGATGCTGCGGTCGAGGTCGGACGAGTAGAGATCGACCCAGCAGGGATCGCCGGGCTTGGGCTGGTTCTGGTCGGTCATAGCTGGTCTCCTGGACAAGGGTGGAAGACTGATCACCGATATAGACGCCTGCCGCGCCCGAAACTCATCGCGGCGGCCCGGTCCACCCGGACCAACGAAATACGACACAGAGTAGGACCCGTGCGGATTGCTGCGGCAGCACGGTTTACGATTCCAGAAGCGCAAGCGAACTGTCGTCTGTTCCGACATGGGGATGGATGCAAGCAGCGGAGCCTGCGGAGCGACCTAAAGGCACCTTCAGGAGGATCAGTGACTGCGGTAGAGCCCCAGCCAGTCCAGCAGTTGGAAGCGACTCGGCCGTATCCGGCGCGGACCGGGCCGAAGGGTTCGTATCTCTACAAGATGGTCACCACCACCGACCCGAAGGTCCTGGGCACCATGTACCTGGTGACCGCGATGAGCTTCTTCCTCATCGGTGGTCTGATGGCGCTGTTGATGCGGGCCGAACTGGCGCGCCCTGGCCTGCAGTTCCTCTCGCCCGAGCAGTTCAACCAGCTGTTCACCATGCACGGCACGATCATGCTGCTGTTCTACGCGACGGCCATCGTGTTCGGCTTCGCCAACATCGTGCTGCCGCTGCAGATCGGCGCCCCCGACGTCGCCTTCCCCCGACTGAACGCGTTCAGCTACTGGCTGTACCTGTTCGGCGGCACGATGGCGACCGCGGGCTTCATCACCCCGGGTGGTGCCGCGGACTTCGGCTGGACCGCCTACACCCCGCTCACCGACATCCTGCACTCGCCCGGCGTCGGCGCCGACCTGTGGATCCTGGGTCTGGCCGTCTCCGGTCTGGGCACCATCCTCGGTGGCGTCAACATGCTGACCACGGTCGTCTGCCTTCGTGCGCCCGGCATGACCATGTTCCGGTTGCCGATCTTCACCTGGAACATCGCCGTCACCAGCGTGCTTGTCCTGCTTGCCTTCCCGCTGCTCACCGCCGCGCTGTTCGGACTCGCCTTCGACCGACACCTCGGTGGCCACATCTACGACCCGGCGACCGGCGGCATCCTGCTCTACCAGCACCTGTTCTGGTTCTTCGGCCATCCCGAGGTGTACATCATCGCGCTGCCGTTCTTCGGCATCGTGTCCGAGATCTTCCCGGTGTTCTCGCGTAAGCCGATCTTCGGTTACACCACGCTGGTCTACGCGACGCTCGGTATCGCGGCGCTCTCGATCGCGGTGTGGGCGCACCACATGTATGCCACCGGTGCCGTGCTGCTGCCGTACTTCTCGTTCATGACGTTCCTGATCGCCGTCCCGACGGGTGTGAAGTTCTTCAACTGGATCGGCACCATGTGGCGAGGTCAGTTGACGTTCGAGACACCGATGCTGTGGTCGATCGGCTTCCTGGTCACCTTCCTCTTCGGTGGTCTGTCCGGTGTCATCCTGGCCAGCCCGCCGCTGGACTTCCACGTCACCGACTCGTACTTCGTGGTCGCGCACTTCCACTACGTGCTCTTCGGCACCATCGTGTTCGCCACCTTCGCGGGCATCTACTTCTGGTTCCCGAAGATCACCGGCCGGATGATGGACGAGCGCCTGGGCAAGTGGCACTTCTGGGCCACCTTCGTCGGCTTCCACACCACCTTCCTGGTGCAGCACTGGCTCGGCGCCGAGGGCATGCCGCGCCGCTACGCCGACTACCTGCCCAGCGACGGCTTCACCGTGCTGAACACCATCTCCACCATCGGCGCGTTCATCCTGGGCGCCTCGATGCTGCCGTTCGTCTGGAACGTCTTCAAGAGCTTCCGGTACGGCGAGGTCGTCACCGTGGATGACCCGTGGGGCTACGGCAACTCGCTCGAATGGGCCACCACCTGCCCGCCGCCGCGGCACAACTTCTACGAGCTGCCGCGGATCCGGTCCGAGCGCCCGGCCTTCGAGCTGCACTACCCGCACATGATCGACCGGATGCGCGCCGAGGCGCACGTCGGCTGGGGTTCGGGTAAGCACGCCACCGAAGTGCACGAAGGCGCAGTGGCAACGAAGTAGGAATCAGTAACGACGACGAGTGTGCACCTGCTGGTGACCAGCGGGTGCACACTCGTTTGTGCAGTACCGGAGCGCGTGACAACGAGGTCCAGCAACAGCTACGGCAACTTCGAATCTGGAGTACACACAGTTGGCCGACACAACCGTTCTCGTCACCGTCACCGGGCCCGACCGTCCCGGTGTGACGTCCGTACTGCTCGCGGCGATGTCCCGGCACCAGGTGAGTCTTTTGGACGTCGAGCAGGTCGTCATCCGCGGTCGGCTGACCCTCGGCGTGCTGGTCACCTGTCCGGGTGACCCCGAGTCGTTGCAGGACGAACTCGAAGAGGCGATGACTACCGTCGGCATGCACGTCGACGTCGAGGTCGACGCGGCGATCGGCAGGCAGCCGATGTCCACCCACGCGGTGGTCGTCCTTGGCGCGCCGGTCACCGCGCACGCGTTCAGCACGGTCTCCCGGCGGCTTGCTGCCCTCGGCGCCAATATCGACTCCATTCGCGGCATCGCGGACTACCCGGTCACCGGAATGGAGCTGCTGGTCACCGCGGCCGACACCAGCGCGGACACCGACGCACGGCTGCGCACGGCACTGGCGGAGATCGCGGTCGCCGAGCAGGTCGACGTCGCGGTGGAGTGGGCCGGACTGGCCCGCCGGGCCAAGCGACTCATCGTGTTCGACGTCGACTCGACGCTCATCCAGGGCGAGGTGATCGAGATGCTCGCCGCCCACGCCGGGGTGGAGGAAGAGGTCCGCAAGGTCACCGAGGCCGCCATGCGCGGCGAGATCGACTTCGCTGAGTCGCTGCGGCAGCGGGTCGCGACGCTCGAGGGTCTGGACGAGTCGGTGATCGAGGAGGTGGCCGACCAGATCGAGTTGACCCCCGGCGCGCGCACGACTATCCGCACCCTGCGTCGGCTCGGTTTCCGCTGCGGCGTGGTGTCGGGCGGGTTCCGCCAGGTGATCGAGCCGTTGGCGCACGAACTCGAGCTGGATTTCGTGCAGGCCAACACCCTGGAGATCAAGGGCGGCAAGCTGACCGGCCGGGTCGTCGGTGAGATCGTCGATCGTGCGGCCAAGGCCACCGCGCTGCGCAAGTTCGCGGCCGAGGCGGGCGTGCCGATGGAACAGACGGTCGCGGTCGGCGACGGCGCCAACGACATCGACATGCTCAACGCGGCGGGGCTCGGGGTGGCGTTCAACGCCAAACCCGCACTGCGCGAGATCGCCGACGCGGCGCTGTCGCATCCGTTCCTGGACGCGGTGCTGTACGTCCTGGGCGTCACCCGGCACGAGGTGGAGGCCGCCGACGCCCGTGACGGATTGCTGCGCCGGGTACCGCTGAGCTGACCACGGCGTACCCGGTGTCGTAGACCTGGTCCGGTGGCCGCCGTCGGTAGGCTGGCGCCGACCAGGATCGTCGGGTGAATCGGAGGGTGCGTTGCGGAAATCTCTGCTTGTGCTGCTGCTCGGCTTGTCTGTAGTGGGTTGCGGCAACAACGATTCGACCGACGCGGACGCGACCTCCTCGGCCGCGCCGACGTCGGCTCCCGGGCCTGCCGCGGTGACGGCCACCGAGGCCGACAACGGTCAGGAACGCCGGCTCGCCGTCGGACAGCACCTGGTGGTGACGCTGCCCGCGAATCCGTCCACCGGATACCTGTGGCAGATCTCCGAGGTCGATGCGAATGTGCTTCAGGCGCAAGGTGACCCAGGGTTCGAGACGGACCCGAACGTGCCGGTCGCCCCCGGTGCCGGTGGCAGTTCGGTGTGGACCTTCGCCGGTAAGGCCCCGGGCAGCACCAAGCTCTCGATGCAGTATCTGCGACCGTGGGAACAGGGTGTCGAACCCGCACAGACGTATTCGTTGACGATCAAGGTGGAGTGATGTCGAGCATCCCGGAATGTGGTGCCGGAGTCCGGGACGCCGTGGCAGACCCGATCGAGCCGGCCGAGTTCGACGAGGCTGGCTTCCGCGTCCGGCACGCGGAACTCGCGCAGGGCTACGGCGGCGCGGGCGATCCCGACGACCCGGCCATGGTGCAGGCCATGCAGATGGTGCTGCACCTGCCCAAGGTGGACCCGCCGCCGCGCAGCGCGGTGCTGGCCGCGGCGGCGACCGCGTCGGTGGCGCTGTGCCTGGACGAGCGGGTCGGGCCCGGCGGCGAGTGGGCGGAGCGTTATCTGGCGTGGAAGCGCTCACGTATTCGCAAGGTGAGCAGGCGTGCCCGCGGTGCTCAGTGGCTCGCGGCCAACGAGGTGGACGGCGTCACGGTCGAGGTCGAGGGCGCGCAGGCCAGGGCGCTGGTCCCGGGGCCGGTCGGCGAGGTGGATCCGCGGATCAAGCGGTTGCAGATCGGCGGCACCGACCTCGAGCACGACAACCCCGGCCCCGCCGACCCGGAACTGCCGGTGCTGTGGGTGAATTCGGCGCTCGGCATGACCGTGGGCAAGGCGGCCGCGCAGGTCGGTCACGCGAGCATGTTGCTCGCGGGGGCGTTGAGCGCGGCGCAGGCGCTGCGGTGGGCCGAGCGGGAATTCCGTTGCTCGGTACGGGATGCCGACGAACGACTATGGCGGACGTTGGCCGATCAAGTCGCGCGTGGCACGGCGGTGGCGGTGCGCGATGCCGGGTTCACCGAGGTTGCGCCCGGCTCGATGACCGTGATCGCGGTCCTCGCGCGATCCTGGTGAGGGGAGCCCTGGTGCGTCGCGGATGCGTGCGGCCGCTGGGCGGGCTTGCCGGTCGCGACTGCCGCACACCGGAAAATCACCTGCATGGAATGCGCGTTGCGCAGGGCCGATTGGGGTATGTCTTCGGTCTACTCCTCTGAGGACGTTGTGCCCTACCCGCGCTGAGCTCTCCAGGCGGAGGCTCGTCGTATCGAGGCATTGCGGCCTCGCCGACCGAAGGAAGGACCAGCTATGACGACGTTGCTGGTGATTCTCGTCCTGTGGGTGCTCCTCTCGGTTCCACTGGCCCTTCTCGTGGCCCGACTGCTACACAAGTCCGACGGCGAGGAGCATCCGGAGCCCGATCAGGGCGACGACCAGCAGCTCCACGACGACTTCGTACTCGATCGTCGCCGCTGACCCGAGCGACACGCTGCCCGCACCCCGCCCGCGTTGGCGAGCAGCCCGTCGAGTGGGCCAAGATGGACCGCGTGCCGCAACCCGATCCCGATCTGCTCATCGATTTCACCGACGTCACCGTTCGCCGCTCCGGCCACACCCTCGTTGGCCCCGTTAACTGGCAGGTAGAGCTCGACGAACGCTGGGTCGTGCTCGGCCCCAACGGCGCGGGCAAGACCTCCCTGCTCCGGATGGCCGCCGCCGAGCTGCACCCGACCTCGGGCACCGCCCATCTGCTCGGTGAGGTGCTCGGCAAGGTCGACATCAGCGAGCTGCGGCCGCGGATCGGCTTGTCCTCCGCCGCGGTGGCCGGCCGGGTGCCGCGCGACGAGAAGGTCAGCGACCTGGTGGTGTCGGCGGGCTACGCGGTGCTCGGCCGCTGGCGCGAACGCTATGACGACATCGACACCGACCGCGCCGTGGACATGCTGGAAAGCCTAGGCGCGGAACATCTTTCGGACCGCACCTACGGCACGCTGTCGGAGGGTGAGCGCAAACGGGTGATGATCGCCCGCGCGCTGATGACCGACCCCGAGCTGTTGCTGCTCGACGAACCGGCGGCCGGCTTGGACCTGGGCGGGCGCGAGGAACTCGTGGAGCGGCTCGGTGATCTGGCCGCCGACCCGGACTCACCCGCCATCGTCCTGGTCACCCACCACGTCGAGGAGATCCCGCCCGGCTTCACCCACGGCCTGCTGCTCAACGAGGGTGAAGTGGTCGCGCAAGGTCTGCTCACCGACGTGCTGACCTCGGAGAACCTCAGCGACGCCTTCCGTCAGTCGATCGCCCTCGACCGGGTGGACGGCCGCTACTTCGCCCGCCGCGCACGTCGCGCGGGCAAGCACCGCACCCGCTGACCCGCCGCCGTGACGGCGCTCACCGTGCGCGGGTTAGTGTGCAGGAGTGAGTGAGACAAACCCGCAGGCCGACTCTCAGCCGTCGGCGCCGAAGGACGCGTCGACGGTGATGCTGGTGCGCGACGGCGCTGCCGGGCCGGAGATCTTCCTGCAGCGCAGGGTCGGTGCGATGGCGTTCGCGGCGGGGATGACCGTGTTCCCCGGCGGCGGCGTCGACCCCTCCGACGGGACCGCCGAGATCGAGTGGGCCGGGCCCGAACCTGCTTGGTGGGCAGCGCGTTTCGCCACCACCGAGCCGCGGGCCAAGGCGCTGGTCTGCGCCGCCGTGCGCGAGACCTTCGAGGAATGCGGTGTGCTGCTTGCCGGTCCGACCGCCGACAGCGTGGTCTCCGACACCGCCGGTTACCGCGAGTCGCGCGGCAAGCTGGAGCGGCGCGAGCTCTCGCTGGCCGATTTCCTCGCGCAGGAAAAGCTGGTGCTGCGCGCGGATCTGCTTCGGCCGTGGGCAAATTGGATCACCCCGGTGGTCGAGCCGAGGCGCTACGACACCAGGTTCTTCGTCGCCGTACTGCCCGAGGGGCAGCTGGCCGACGGTGCCACCTCCGAGGCCGCGGAAGTGCACTGGCGCACGCCCGCGGAGGCACTGGACCGATGGCGGGCCGGTACCGACATTCTGCTGCCGCCCACCTGGTCGCAGTTGTTCGCACTCGCCGAGTTCGGCTCCACCGCAGAGATTCTCGCCGCCGACGTGGTGATCGAGCCGATCATGCCGGTGCTGCGCGAAGGCGAGGGGCGGCGCGGGCTGGCCTTCCCGGGTAATGATCAGTACTTCGCCGGTCTCCCGGATGCGAGCAGGCTCAAGGGATCCGTCCGCAAGTAAGTCGCCCGGCGACCGGTAGCGTGGCGTCCCATGGCCGAATTCGTGACCCTGGATCTGCTCGAGGGTGCCGGCGCGCGCCGCGTCGCCGTCCTCCGGATCGCCCGTCCGCCGATGAACCTGCTGAACGCACAGCTGGTGCGCGAGCTGGCGGCAGCGGCCGAGACGGTCGCCGCGGACCCGACGGTGGCTGCGGTCATGCTCTACGGCGACGAGCGGGTGTTCTCGGCAGGTGACGACCTGACCGAGCTGGCCGGCCTGAGCGAAGATCAGGCGCGGGCGATGGCGGCCGATGTGCAGCGCGATTTCGGCTGCCTGGCCCGGCTGCCGCAGCCGACGGTCGCGGCGATCAGCGGCTACTGCCTCGGTGGTGGGCTGGAACTCGCGCTCGGTGCGGATCGGCGCATCATCGGCGACAACGTCAAGCTGGGTCTGCCGCAGATCAAGGCCGGGCTGATCCCGCTCGCCGGAATCCGCCGCCTCGCCCTGTTGATCGGGCCGGGCCCGGCCAAGGATCTCGTCTACAGCGGCCGCTTCGTCGAAGCCGAGGAGGCCCGCACCCTCGGCCTGGTCGACGAGGTCGTCCCACCCGACGACGTCTACACCGCAGCGCTCACCTGGGCGCAACGCTTCACCGACGGCCCGGCCCGCGCCCTGGCCGCTGCGAAAGCCGTCTTCGAGGCGGGCCCACACGGCCTGGACCGCGCCCAGACCGAGTGGTCTGCTTTGTTCGCCACCGAAGATGGTCGCATCGGGACCGAGTCCTACCTGGCCGACGGCCCCGGCTCGGCGGCCTTCGTCGGCCGCTGAGCCTTGCTCGCGGCCGACGCGACAGCTGTGTGGTGTTGATCACGCGGGTGCGCTGAAAATGGCACGCGTTCCTGTCTCCGGCCGGAGTCCCGGATACGCGCCACGGCTGGGTTGTCGGCCGTCGATATGCGGGGGTGACCACGGGTTTCGGCAGTACATGGGTAACTCGTCGGGTCCGCCCGAACCGGACCATGTTCGGGTCCGCCGGTCCGCCGCACGACGGGCGTGGCTCTTACTCGTATGGCCTAAATCGCGGAGCGAAGGGTCGGCTAGGCTTAGCCTCCATGACGGTACGTCCCGACGACCCAGCGCCTAACCCGCATGCGACCGAGGCCGAGGTCGAGGCAGCGCGCAAGGATACGAAGCTCGCCCAGGTGCTTTATCACGACTGGGAAGCCGAGACCTATGACGACAAATGGTCGATTTCCTATGACGAACGCTGCATCGAATACGCCCGCGGCCGGTTCGACGCGGCCGTCGGCCCCGCCCCGCTGCCGTACGAGCGGGCCCTCGAACTCGGTTGTGGCACCGGCTTCTTCCTGCTGAACCTGATGCAGGGTGGCGTGGCCAAGACCGGCTCCGTCACCGACCTGTCGCCGGGCATGGTCAAGGTCGCGCTGCGCAACGCCGAGCACCTCGGCCTGGACGTCGACGGCCGGGTCGCCGACGCCGAGACCATCCCGTACGAGGACGACACCTTCGATCTCGTATGCGGCCACGCGGTGCTGCACCACATCCCGGATGTCGAGCTCGCGCTGAAGGAATGCCTGCGCGTGCTCAAGCCCGGCGGGCGCTTCGTTTTCGCCGGCGAGCCGACCACCGCGGGCAACTTCTACGCTCGCTGGCTCGGCCGGATCACCTGGAAGGCCACCACCACCGTCACCAAGCTGCCGCAGCTGGCCGGTTGGCGGCGGCCGCAGACCGAGCTCGACGAGTCCTCGCGGGCCGCGGCGCTCGAGGCGGTCGTCGACCTGCACACCTTCGACCCCAGCGACCTGGAGCGGATGGCGAGCTCGGCCGGTGCCGTCGACGTCAAGGCGACCACCGAAGAGTTCGCGGCCGCGCTGTGGGGCTGGCCGGTGCGCACCTTCGAGGCGGCCGTGCCCGACGAGAAGCTGACCATGGGCTACCGGCTGGCCATGTACAACGCGTGGCTGCGACTGAGCTGGCTGGACGAGAACATCATGCGCCGGGTGGTGCCGCGGCAGTTCTTCTACAACGCGATGATCACCGGCGTGAAGCCGGGCACGTCTGCCAAGTAGTGGGTTACGGCTTCAGTCGCGAGGATGTCGCATACCTCGGCAGTTCGGCGGGCACAGCCGCGCTGACCGAGGTAGACCGGCTGGAGCTGACCCAGGCGACGCACCTGCGCGATCTGGCGCGGGTGCGGCGCGACCACGGGGATCGGGCGGCGGCGCTCGTCGAAACGGTGCGTTTGCGGCGCAAGGCGGGTGCCAAGCTCGTCGGCGCGGGGGAGTGGCTGTTCACCGACGATGCGTTGCAGCAGGCGACTCCGACGCTGGTCGCCCGGCACCGGGCCGCCCGATTGGCCGGTCGCGCGGTGCACGACGTGACGTGTTCGATCGGGGCGGAGCTCGCCGAGCTGGCGCGAGTCTGTCCCGCTGTGCTCGGTAGCGACCTGGACGATGCGCGGCTGTCGATGGCCGCGCACAACCTCGCCGGATCTCGAAATGTATTGCTGGCCAAGGCGGATGCGCTGGTGCCGGTGAGCAGGGACACCGTCGTAGTCGCCGATCCGGCCCGACGAGCGGACGGCAGGCGCACGCACGATCCGGCCAAACTGCAACCGCCGCTGCCGGACCTGCTCGCCGCCTATCCCGGTCGGGACATCGCGGTGAAGTGCGCTCCTGGACTGGATTTCGATCGACTCGACTGGTCCGGTGAGGTCGAAGTCGTCTCCCTGGACGGAGCTGTTCGCGAGGCGTGCCTGTGGTCGGCCGGCCTGAGCGGTCCGTCGGTCGCCCGTCGCGCGACCGTAACGTCCTCGGCTGGAACGTCTTTCACCCTCACCGACGCGGACTCCGACGACATTCCCGAACAGGAACCCGGCGACTGGATCGTCGATCCCGACGGTGCTGTCGTACGGGCCGGTCTGGTCCGCCACTACGCCGCGAAACATGGCCTCTGGCAACTGGATCCGCGCATCGCGTACCTCACCGGCAATGCCGTCCCGCCCGGCACCCGAGGCTTCCGCATCGTCGACCGCCTCGACTACCGCGAGAAAACCCTCCGCACCGAACTGCGCCGCCACGGCTGCGGGCCTTTGGAAATCCTGGTGCGCGGCGTCGACGTCGACCCCGACAAACTCCGCCGCGCCCTCAAACCCCAAGGCAGCCAACCTTTCACCCTGGTGATCACCCGGATCGGCCGCACACCGACGGCTTTCCTGTGCACCGCTGTCGCACCGGTGCCGCCTACTACTCCATCTTCTTGACCACGCGCTGCACCGTGAGCCAGGTGCGGGTGGTGATGTCCTTGCCGTAGGTCTTGTCGAGCCAGGCCATGAAGTCGGGGGTCTTACCGGGTTCGCTGTTGTCGACCACCGCGAGGAACGCGTCGCACGCCTTGTCGTAGCCGACGACCCGGGTGAGCGGGTCGGGCTGTTCGGGCAGCTTGCCGGGGGCCTTCTTGCGCTTCTTGAGGAACGTGGCCACCAGGTAGGTGCCGCGTCCATGGGTGAGGCCGGGGAACGGGTCGGTGTCGAGCAGCGCGCGCAGCTCTTCGTAGCTGCGGATGATCGTGCCGCCTGCGATGCCGAGTTGCGCATTGAGCGCCTGCTGTATCCGGGCCTCCAGCTCGCTGACGTCGGTCTCCGCGCTCTGGAACACGATGTTGCCACTGGCGAGCACCGACGCGACCTGCTCGAACCCGAGCCCCTCGAAGACGCCGCGCACCTTCTCGTTGCTCATGTTCGGATTGCTCGGCGCGATCCCCCGCAACAGTGCGGCATAGCGATTCATATCGGGGAACCTACCCAACGCCACGGACAGTCGGCGCGAACCGACGCGCTACGCCGTTTTGGCGCCGTTCTTCTTGCGCTCGATATCTTCCAGTGCCGCAAGGTATTTCGCGCGCTCCTCGGCGCTCGCCTCCCAGGCGTCCTTGCGGTTCTTGACCACCTTGGCCGGCGCGCCGACCGCGATGCTGTAGTCCGGGATCTCCCCCTTGACCACGGCGTGCGCGCCGAGCACACAGCCGCGGCCGACCCGGGTCTCGCGCAGCACGGTGACCTTGGCGGCGATCCAGGTGTCGGGGCCGATCCGGACGGGGCTCTTCACGATGCCCTGATCCTTGATCGGCAGCGTGATGTCGTCCATCTTGTGGTCGAAGTCGCAGATGTAGCACCAGTCGGCGACCAGGGTGGATTCACCGATCTCGATGTCGAGGTAGGTGTTGACCACGTTGTCCTTGCCGAACACCACCTTGTCGCCGATGCGCAGCGAACCCTCGTGGCAGCGGATGGCGTTGCCGTCGCCGATGTGCACCCAGCGGCCGATCTCCATCCGGCCCAACTCGGGGGTCGCGTGGATCTCCACCCGCTTGCCGAGGAACACCATGCCGCGCAGCACGATGTGCGGGTTGGCCAGCCGGAACTTGAGCAGCCGGTAGTAGCGCACCAGATACCAGGGCGTGTACGCCCGGTTCGCGAGCACCCAGCGCAGCGACGCCACGGTCAGAAAGCGCGCCTGCTGCGGATCCCGGCGACGCGATCCCCGCCAGCGCGAGCGCAACGGTGCGCCCCACATGCTCGTCACGAACGGCTCTCCTGTCGTGGTCCAACGGCTCGTCGCCTGCCTCGGCGGGCGACGGGTAGAGCATAACGGGCGCGCTCGAGGGCGATCCGCGCACGCGGGTGCGGGCAACCCGCGCTGCGCAACGGCGGGACTCGCACACCCGCGCGGGCCCCTACCGTACAGTGACTGCGGCGCCGCGGGCGGCGCCCGGCGAATCCACCACGCGTACACCCGAACCGGGTCGCGCCAGCGCGGTGGTTCGGCACGCTTTAGTCTCGTGCGAGCGGAAACGACGACAGGAGTGCAGCAGGTGCGAAGCGGCGTACTGGCTAGTTCCATGTGGCGACCGTCCCGGCTGCGGGTAGTTGCGTCGCTGGCCGCGGTCGGTGCGCTGGCGTTGACCGGGTGCGGCACCGACGTCGACGACATCACGGTCGGCTCGGGCAAGGGCTGGCCCGCCGCGTACCACGACGGCCGCAATGGTGGCAGCAGTCCGGTGGTCGGCGCCAAGAAAGTCGCGCTGAGCTGGTCACGCCCGATCGGTGGGCCGGTCGCCGAGCCGGTGACCATCGGCCCCGACGGGCAGATGTTCCTCACCACCCGAGCGCCCGGCTGCTCGATCTTCTCCTTCCAGATGGCCACCGGGCGCAAGCGTTTCTGCACTCCGCTCGGCGCGACCGCCGTCGCGACACCGTCGGTGGTGGACGGCATGACGAACGTCTACGTCGGCGACGACACGGACAACGTCGGCGCGGTCATGTCCTTCAACTACCTCGGGCAACCGAGGTGGCGCACCCCGGTCGCCGGTGCCCCGGTCTCCTCGCAGTTCACCGGCGACGGAAACCTGCTGACGGTCACCCAATCCGGCCAGATCGACGTGCTCTCGCGCCAGACCGGCCAGCGCATCGTGCCCACGGTGCAACTGCTCGGTCAGCCCGACTTCCTGGACAACCCCAACCTCGATTGGCCTGCCGCCGGACAGGGCTTGGACGACTGCCACGCCGGCGAACCGCAGTGCCCGGTCGCGAACATCTCGGCCGTCGACACCGCGAGCGGACGCTTCTTCGTCACGGTATGGAAGCCGGGTAAGCCGACCGCCGCGCTCGTCGCACTTCGCTACGCGGACAACAAGATCGAGCAGGAGTGGAGCGCCGACCTGCTGTTCGGCGGTAGCGCGACCAGCCCGACCCTTTCGCCCGACGGTAAGACCGTTTACGTGGGAGACAACAGCAACCGGCTGATCGCCGTCGACGCCGCCGACGGTCGTACCAAGTGGGTGCAGCCGCTGGAATGGACGCCGCGCGGCGGTATTTCGGTGTCCGGCGACGGCCTGATCATCCCGTCCGGCGACGACGGCTATCTGCTCGCGCTGCGCGACAAGGGCGATGTCGCCGAACTCGCTTGGGAGCGTAAGGATTTGGGACTGCGCGGTGTCCCGGTGCAGACCGCGGGCGGTACCGGCTATACCCCCGCCGCGATCGGCGAGGGCCTGAACCTGATCACCTTCGACACCAAGACCGGTGCCACCATCGATTCCGATGTGCTGCCCGGGGCGCAGGGCAGCACGACCGGCACCTCCGTCGGCGCGCAGGGTGAGGTCGTCGTCGCCACCCGCATCGGTGAGCTCTTCGTTTTCGAGCCCGAACGCTGACCCCGGCGCGAGATCGGCTCGGCGACGACCTGATTCAGGCGGTGACTCCGGCGCGGGACGGCGCGAGTTACTTCGGGACGCAGACTCCCGCACGCCCGCAGCTCGGCGCGATCTACTTCGAAACGTTGACTGTCGCGCGGCGTCAGTTCCGCGCGACTTAGCTCAGACGCTGACTCCCGCGCGGTGCGACTACTTAGGGTCGCGCTCCGGGAGCGGGCGTTCGATGATGGTCGGGCGGCCCAGCGGATTGCGGACTCGGCGCTTGGCGGAGTGGTAGACCTGCGCGGTCTCGGCCGCAACCACGTCCCACGAGAAGTCCGCGGTGAGGCGCTCGCGCGCGGCGTACGCGCGGTCCTGAGCAGCGACGGGATCATCGAGGGTGGCACGCGCGGCCTCGACCAGGCCGTCGACGTCCGCGGGTGCGAAGGACGCGCCAGTGACGCCGTCGATGACCGCTTCACCGAGCCCACCCGCCGAGGACGTGATCAGCGGGGTACCCGCGGCGGCCGCCTCCAGCGCGACGATGCCGAAGGGTTCGTACCGGCTCGGCAGCACGATCGCGTCGGCGCCGTGCAGCCAACCGAGTAGTTCGGCGTGGTCGAGCTGGCCGGCGAAGTTCACCGCACGGGCCACCCGGTGCACCCGCGCCCGTTCCCGCAACCATTCGAACTGGGTGCCGACACCGGCGATGGTGAGCGTCGTGCCGGGGTGCGCGCGTCGGATGCGCGGGAGCGCGGCGATCGCGTCCTGCACGCCCTTCTCGTATTCGAGCCTGCCGACATACAGCAGCCGCGGCGGCCCGGTGCGCGGCGCGCGCGGCCGAAATGTCCAGGCGCCCACGTCGATTCCGTTGCGGATCACCGTCATCGGCACCCGCTCCGGGCCGTACAGCCGCTCCACCTCGTCCTGCATCGAGGCCGAGCAGGTGATCAGCGCGTCGGATTCGTTGGCGAGCCACCACTCGACCGAGTGCACCTGCCGGTTGACCTTGCCCGCGACCCAGCCGCTGTGCCTGCCTGCCTCGGTGGCGTGGATGGTCGACACCAGCGGCACGTCGTAGTACTCGGCCAGCGCGATACCCGGGTGGGCGACCAGCCAGTCGTGCGCGTGCACCACGTCGGGCGCCCAGCCGTCACCGATGCCCGGCTTGCCGAGCGCGATGCCCGCCCGCACCATCGCGTGGCCCATGGCCAGCGTCCAGGCCAGCATGTCCTCGCCGAAGTCGAAGACCGGCGGATCCTCCGCGACCGCGACCACCAGCACGCCCTCGGCGATGAAGGAGTGGGTGGGATGGGTCGAGGAGTCGGTGCCGGAGGGGCGCCGGGCCAGCACGACCACCTCGTGGCCGGCCACCGCCAGCTCGGTCGCCAGGTGGTGCACATGCCTGCCCAACCCGCCGACCACGACCGGCGGGTACTCCCACGACACCATCAAAATCTTCATGCATGTCCTTCTGCGCTGGACGCGGCGTGCTGAGCAGCCACGGCGAAGCTTCCTCCGGACCCGGCGCCGCCGAGCCGTCGCGCATCCACACCGGGGAAGAGTCCGTCAGCCGCCCCCCATCCTGCCGCCAACTGCTGTGCTTTCGCGAGTTGGCCCGCTCCGACGGCGGCCGCGATCTCCCGCACGGCGTGCGCGTGCCGGTGTGCGCGGTCGCGCGCGTAACCCGCGGCGGAGTCCTTGCTGACCATGAAGGCCCAGTCGCTGGACACGGTGAGGATGGCTTCGCGCAGCAACTGGTCGGCGACGTTGTCGCGCAGGCCGGGCCCGCCGTCGGCGGCGCGCATCTTGTCGATCGTGTCGAGGGTGAGCCGCACGATGTCGGCATTGAGTTCCACCAGGTCGCTCACCTGGTCGCCGGCCCAGACCCGCCAGTCCTTGCCCGAGCCCCAGGACGAATCGGCCAATGGCACCGGCGCACCGACGAATCCGCGTTCGCGCGCGTCGGCCAGCGTGCCGATCGTGACGCCCGCTTCGGGCAGCGCCCGCAACACCTGGGCCAACCACTGCGGCCCCTCGTGCCACCAGTGACCGAACAATTCGGTATCGAAAGCGGCCACCACGAGCGCGGGTCGACCGATGCGCTCGGATTCGCTGAGCAGTCGCTGGCGCACCGTCTGCACGAAGTCGTCGACATCGCGGCCGATCGCCGCGGCCGCGAGTTCCGGGTCGTAGGGTGCCTTGTCCGGACCGTCGACGGTCTTGCCGGTGACCCGGGACGGCTTGAGTCCGGTCGCGTGATCGTAGTGATGAAAGTCACGGTAGGCGCTCTGGCCCGGGTAGCCCGATTTCGGCGACCACACCCGGTAGCTCACCTGGAGATCGCGCCCGAACGCGACCACATCGGACTCGCGCACCGGTCGCCCGAGGGTGGTGTCGCCGCGCAGCGCGGGACCGTCGACCATGAAATGGGTCACACCGGCGGCGGCGTAGCCGAGCTCCATGCCCGGGGTGTAGCCGCACTCCGGAGCCCAGATGCCGGTGGGTGTGTGGCCCCAGCGATGTTGCGCGTCGTCCAGGCCTTCGACCAGCTGGAACTGCCGCAGTCGCGGATCGAGCAGCGGCTGGAACGGATGGGCGAGCGGGCCGCCGAGCAGTTCGATGGTGTCGGCGTCGATGAGCTCGCGCCAGACCGGGGCGGCGCCGTGCCGCCAGCGCTGCTCGAAGTCCGCCAAAGCCGCTGTGGCCAAACGATGTTCGTGTCTGCCGAGGGCGATGTTGCCCGCCATCGCGGCCTCGTCGGCGCGCAGCTGCCAGTTGCCCAGCCAGTGGTGCATCCCGGCCAGGCAGTGCGGGTCGTCCAGCTGGGCCGCGAGCACCGGCGTGATGCCGAGGCTGAGCAGATGTGAACGTCCTTCGGCGGCAAGGGTTCTCAGCACCTGGACCAGCGGAAGGTATGAGGCGGCCCAGGATTGGTAGAGCCACTCCTCGCCGACCGGCCAGCGGCCGTGGTGCGCCAGCCAGGGCAGGTGGGAGTGCAGGACCAGGGTGAACTGGCCGGGAACCGCCTTACTCAAGGCTTCACCGCGATGGCGACCAGATCGAGGCTCGCGTCGATGTCCTCGGCGATCAGCACGAAGTCGTCGATGGTGACGGCCGCGACGTCGGCGGTGAGGTCGGCGGGCCACGGCTCGCCGGCCAGGGCCCGCTCGATCTGCGCATCGATGAACGAGCCACCGTGCTTGGCGTCCAACGCTTTCAGGCTCGGGCCGTGGTGCACGCCGGTCATCTGCGCGACCTCGAACCCGGCCTCGACCAGCAGCTCGGTGAGCTCGGCGGCGTTCAGCTCGCGGGTGTGGAACGGGTTGAGCGGGGTATCGCGGCCGGGGGAGAAGGTGATCCGGTTCGGCGTGCTGATCAGCAGCTCGCCGCCAGGGCGCAGCACCCGCAGGCACTCCCGGAGGAACTGACCTTGGTCCCAAAGATGTTCGATCACTTGGAAATTCACCACGACGTCGACCGAGGCGTCGGGCAGCGGCAGCGCGGCGAGGTTGCCCTGGATCATCTCCACGCGTGGGTACCTCGCGCGCACGTGCTCGACGGCGCCGGTGTCGTAGTCCACGCCGGTGACCTTGGTGGCCACCGTGGCGATCATGTCGGCGCCGTAGCCTTCGCCGGATCCCGCCTCCAGCACGGTTTTTCCGGCGCAGCGGTCGAGCAGCCGGGCATAGGCGATCTCGTGCCTGCGGAACCAGTAGTTCTCCTCGGCGATGCCGGGGACGGTGCGCTCGCCGGTCAACGGCAGCGGTTCGACGGCACCGCCGGTCGTCGCCGGGGCGTCGGTCATGCCCGTCAAGTCGTGCAATGCGGCAGGGATCACAGCCTCGCTCATCGTTCCGACGTTACTGGTACCGGAGGTTCGCGGGATACCCGCACCCGGTCACCGGGACACCCCTACCCAGTACCGATGCGCCGTCATGCGGGGGTCGCGAGGCTGGGCTCCAGCCCGGCACGATATCGCCGGGACTGGCGTTGTGAGAGAGAAGCGACTAAGTTACCCATGAGTAACTTAACGTAGGGTAGTGTCACGCCCTGAGCTACTCACACGGACGTACGGCCCGCTCGTGCGACCGCCCATACGTGTAACCAGAACAGGAGGTCGACGAAGACCGATGCCGAACATCGTCGTACTCATCAAGCAGGTTCCCGACACCTGGTCCGAGCGCAAGCTGACCGATGGTGACTACACCCTCGATCGCGAAGCCGCCGACGCCGTCCTCGACGAGATCAACGAGCGCGCCGTCGAAGAAGCGCTGCTGATCAAGGAGGCGCAGGGCGGCGAGGTCACCGTGCTGGCCGCCGGTCCGGACCGGGCCACCGAGGCCATCCGCAAGGCGCTGTCCATGGGCGCCGACAAGGCCATCCACATCAACGACCCGGCGATCCACGGCTCCGACGCCGTGCAGACCGCCTGGGTGCTGGCGAGCGCGCTCGGCCAGGTCGAGGGCGTGGAGCTGGTCATCGCGGGCAACGAGGCGACCGACGGTCGCGCCGGTGCGGTGCCCGCCATCATCGCCGAGTACCTCGGCCTGCCGCAGCTGACCCACCTGCGCAAGCTCACCGTCGACGGTGACAAGGTCACCGGCGAGCGCGAGACCGACGATGGCGTCTTCAAGCTGGAGGCCACCCTCCCGGCCATCGTCAGCGTGACCGAGAAGATCAACGAACCCCGCTTCCCCTCCTTCAAGGGCATCATGGCCGCGAAGAAGAAGGAAGTGCAGACCTTCACGCTGGCCGATCTGGGCGTCGACCCGTCGACCGTCGGTGTCGCGAACGCGGGCACCACCGTCACCGGCGCCACCCCGAAGCCGCCGCGGACCGCGGGCGAGAAGATCGCGGACGAAGGCGACGGCGGCACCAAGATCGCTCAGTACCTCGTCGGTCAGAAGATCATCTGAGTTCGCCGGTCCGAGACTGCTTAGGAGAGAACACAAATGGCTGAAGTACTTGTGCTCGTTGAGCACGCAGACGGTGCGCTCAAGAAGGTCAGCACCGAGCTCCTGACCGCCGCCCGCAACCTGGGTGAGCCCGCCGCCGTTGTGCTCGGCACCGCGGGCACCGGCGAGAAGCTGGCCGACGCGCTCGCCGCGGCCGGTGCGGAGAAGATCTACATCGCCGAATCCGACGACGTGGAGAACTACCTGCTGACCCCGAAGATCGACGTGCTCGCCGCGCTGACCGAGCAGGTCTCCCCGGCCGCCGTCATCGTCGCCGCCTCGGCCGACGGCAAGGAGGTGTCGGGCCGCCTCGCCGCGCGCATCGGCTCCGGTCTGCTGGTCGACGTCATCGACGTCAAGTCCGACGGCACCGCCGTGCACTCCATCTTCGGTGGCGCGTTCACCGTCGACGCCAAGGCCACCGGCGACGTGCCGGTGATCTCGGTGCGCCCGGGTGCCATCGAGGCGTCCGCGCAGGCCGGTGCCGGCGAGAAGGTCACCGTCGAGGTGCCCGCGCAGGAAGACGGCGTGGTCAAGGTGACCGCGCGCGAGCCGATCGTCGCCGGTGACCGCCCGGAGCTCACCGAGGCGAACATCGTCGTCTCCGGTGGTCGTGGTGTCGGTTCCGCCGAGAAGTTCTCGGTCGTCGAGGAACTGGCCGACTCGCTCGGTGCCGCCGTCGGCGCCTCGCGTGCCGCGGTCGACTCGGGCTACTACCCGGGCCAGTTCCAGGTCGGCCAGACCGGCAAGACCGTCTCGCCGCAGCTCTACATCGCCCTCGGCATCTCCGGCGCCATCCAGCACCGGGCAGGCATGCAGACCTCGAAGACCATCGTCGCGGTCAACAAGGACGAAGAGGCCCCGATCTTCGAGATCGCGGACTACGGCATCGTCGGCGACCTGTTCAACGTCGCCCCGCAACTGACCGAAGCGGTCAAGTCGCACAAGGGCTGAGATAACCTCAGCTCGCTCGAACATGGTGGCCCCGACTGAAATTCAGTCGGGGCCACC
Source organism: Nocardia ninae NBRC 108245 (assembly GCF_007990755.1). Lineage (GTDB taxonomy): Bacteria > Actinomycetota > Actinomycetes > Mycobacteriales > Mycobacteriaceae > Nocardia > Nocardia ninae. The sequence continues at coordinate 91,319 of NZ_BJXA01000006.1, forward strand.
TTGTCGTTGCTGGGTGATCCGATGACGAGAGCAGCTAGTGTTTTCGGGGGGCACGCGCTGCGCGGGTTCTGCGGACATCGGGGGAGGGCTGCATGGTTGATGTCGATGGCGGGGGAAGTCTGCAAACGGAGTCGGCGGCACCGACACTGGACGGTGGCCTGCCGATGTCTGCTCGACAGGAACAATTCAGTCTGGCCTTTATTCGTATGGTTGCCGCCGCTGCGGGCTGTTCGATCAAGGGCCATGAGACCGACTACGACGGAGTCGACATCACGATCGTCGCGTCCGCAGAATATGCGAGATACTACTGTCCAGAATTCGAGATGCAGCTCAAGTGCACCACGCAGAGTCGGCTGCTCCAGGCCGACCATCTGGCATGGTCGATGAAGCGCGACCACTTCCTCAAACTGGGGAGCCCCAAGCGCTTCACGCCGGCGATACTCGGCGTCCTGCTCATACCGGAGGATCCTGATCAACTACTCGACCTTTCCGAGGCAGGCCTGACCACTTCGAGCCGCATGTACTGGGAACATGCGAAGAAGCTCGGCGGGATCGAGGATGGGAAGGCCAGCAAAACGGTCCACCTGCCCCGAAGCAATCTGTTCGACGTGGGCAGTCTTCGGGGCATCATGCAGGTAATCGGCGAAGGAGGTCAGTGGTGAGGAAGATCCCGCTCGATGCTCTCCAGGAGATCGCGTCCTCTTTGTCGCCTCCGGCCGTGTCCCAATACCTTGCGAGCCACGATTGGCAGCTGGAAGCTCGCGACCACAATGTCAAGGAGATCTGGCGGTTGCCGGGAGAGGACGGCCTCCTCGGTCGGGTGATGCTGCCGTTGGCTACCGATTACGTCGACTTTCCAACGCGTTTTCGGGACACCCTCCAAGCTCTGGCCGCGATCTACGATTGGGATCCCGCGCATCTGGCGGAACGCATCACCGCAGCGCGTGCCGATCTCTTCTTCGTGCGGCTCGACCAGGAAATGACCGACGGGACGATCCCGTTTCGGCAGGGAGAAGCGACGCTGGAAGCATTACTAATCATGATGCGGGCCGCCGCGACAACTGCTGACGACCCGACTCATTCGCACCGCGGTAGAAGGTCGGCTAAGGTCACCGAATTCCTGGAAGAGGATGTCCGTCTCGGGCACACGAAACCCGGCAGCTTCGTATTCACAGTCGTAACCCGTCTCGGTGATGTCCTGCCGCCACACGAAGACGGGTCGCCGACCGTACCTTTCCCGCGCAAGGTGATGACAACGTTGGCCACGGGTCTGCAGTCCACCAAGCAGCTGGCGCTCGATTGGGACGAGAGCGCGCTCGACCGGTCCGGGCAGCTGGGGCTCAGCGCCGGCTTGGTGGAGTCGGTGCTGGAGTTGACTCAGCCGGAAACGCTACGCGCACTTGACCTATCGTTCGATTGGGCGGCCGCGGAGCCGCCACCGGAGGTCAGCACGTCGCGAATCATCGTCGATCGCAATGCAATGGCCGGCTTGCCTCGCGTCCGGGAACGGCTGGTCCGACGCGAGGAGCCGCCGCGCTACACGACGCTGCTCGGCACTGTGCGCACACTCAACCGGGATGACCTCGGTGACGAGGATCAGGAAGCCACCAGCATTGTGCTGTCGACACATGTGGACGGCCGCCCGCGGAAGGTCCATGTCCCACTGGCGGGCCAGGAATACGGCTGGGCGATTCGTGCGCACCAGAGCAGGCAACCGATCGTTGTGTCGGGTGATTTGATCTTCGAACGTGGTGTTTGGCGGCTTACCGGAGACATCAGCGTGGACCCGAGTTTCATAGACCGCCAGCCCTGACACTCACGCCCGCACCGGTGGGTCAGGTGCGGTGTAGGGCGGCGAGCAGGGTGGTGAGGATGGGGGAGCGGCGGGCGTCGCTGCGGAGGACGGCGGAGACGGGGATGCGGAGTTTGTGTTCGGCCAGTTTCAGGACGACGAGGCCCTCGGTGGGGCTTTCGGCGTAGAGGACCGTCCAGGCGTCGGGGCGGTTGATGAGTTCCATGGTTGCGGTGTGGTCGGGTGGGATCGGGGGGCCGAAGGTGGGGCCGGTGGGGAGCTCGGCGAACGCGGACCGAATCACGGTGTGTAGCAAGACTTGTTCCTGCTCCGGCGGCAGCAGTAGGGGATACCGGCTGAGGTCGGACAGGGTGACGGTTTCTCTGGTGGCGAGCGGGTGGGCGCTCGAGGTGGCGATGACCAGATCCTCGACCCACAGTTGCTCGACCTCGAGGCCGGGCTGATCGACGCTGCCGCGGATCAGTGCGAGATCGCAGTCGCCGTCGGCGACCGCGGTGATCCGCTGCCGGAACGGTTTGATCACGAACTCGATCTCCGCCTCGGGATGCGTGGCGCGGGCGCCCGCGATCGCCGAGAGCGACCTCGTCGCGAAGGACATGTTCGCGGCGAGCCGGATGCGCGGCCCGACGGTGCGTACCGCGGCCCGGATGGCCGACTCGAGGCTCAGCATCTGTTTCGCAAGGGGAAGTAGCCGTGCAGTGGCGTCGGTGGGTACGACTGATCTTGTGGAGCGCTCGAACAACGAGACGCCCAGATCGCGCTCGAGCCGGGAGATTTGATGGCTGATCGCCGACTGTGAGATAAAGCACCGTGCGGCGGCACCGCTGAAGCTGAGCTCCTCGCAGACGGCGACGAAGTAGGTGAGCTGCCGAAGTTCCACAGCGCCTCCGATTAATGACGGATCGAGATAAGAGTCATCTGCATTATGCGCCCTAACACCTGAAATATCTCGCTTCCCGATGACGGTTGGTAATGAGAGAAGGAGGCTGTCATGCAGTACGTGGATGCGGGAATCGAAACCGCGGGTGTCGTCATCGTCGGATCGGGGTTCGGCGGACTCTCCGCCGCCAAGCAACTTGCCAAGTCGGGTATCGATTACGTGCTGATCTCCAGCACGCCGGAGCACCTGTTCCAACCGTTGTTGTACCAGGTAGCGACCGGTGTGCTGGCATCGGAGGAGATCGCGCCGCCGATCGCCTCCATTCTGCGCCGTCACCGTGAGGCCGATGTGCGTCTCGGCAAGGTCGTGGCGATCGACCCGGACAAGGCGATCGTCACTTATGAGCACGACGGCGAGCAGCGCCGCATCCGGTACGGCTCGCTGATCGCCGCCACCGGCGCCAGCCAGTCCTACTTCGGCCGTGACGATTTCGCCGAGAAGACCTTCTCGCTCAAGACCATCGACGACGCGAAACTGCTGCGCGCGCAGATCCAGCGGGTCTTCGCCGAGGCCGCGGGCGCCGACGAGGAGACCAGGCGCAGGCTGCTGAGCTTCGTGGTCGTCGGAGCGGGCGCGACCGGCGTCGAGGTGGCCGGGCAGCTGAAGGAACTGGCGAAAAGGTACTACCACCAAGAAGTTTCGGTCACCCTGGTCGAGGGTGCCGGTGAGGTGCTGCCACCGTTCGGCGGCGGGCTGTCGGAGTACGCGAAGAAGTCGTTGACCCGCACCGGCGTCGACGTGCTGCTCGGCACCTTCGTCACCGACATCGAGCACGGCAAGGTCACCGTCAAGGACAAGAGCGGCGTCAAACGCGACATCGCGGCCGAGACCATCGTCTGGTCGGCCGGTGTGCAGGTGGGCGGGTTCGCCAAGGTGCTGGCCGAGGCCACCGGCGTCGAAACCGACCGGGCCGGACGGCTGTTGATCAACCCCGACCTGACCGTCGGCGGCTACGCCGACATCTACGCGATCGGCGACATGACCTCGCTGAACGGCTACCCGGGCCAGTCGCCGGTGGCCATGCAGGAGGGCAGGCACGCCGCCGACATCATTCGCCGAAAGAAGCAGGCGGGCACCGCGTTCAAGTACTGGGACAAGGGCAGCATGGCGGTGATCAGCCGGTTCAGCGCGGTGACCAAGCTGAACGACAAGATCACCTTCCGCGGGCTGATCGCCTGGTTCATGTGGCTCGCGGTGCACCTGTTCTACCTGGTCGGTTTCCGTAACCGCTTCGCCGCTGTGGCGTCGTGGCTGGTCGCCTTCATCGGCACCGGGCGGCCCGGGTTCGCCGAGGTGGAGAAGACAGCCAAGCTGTCGCCGGTGTCCGAACGTACGGCCGCTTAGCGCCGTTCGCTCATCGAAAGCCGCGTCGCGATAACCGTGCGACGCGGCTTTCGCGCTGTCCGGGCGCTCGAAATACGCCGCTGAGAGGAGTGATCGGCGCCAGGACACGCTCGAAATGCGTTCGCCGACAAGGTTGATCGGCAGCACGACACATGTGGAGTACGCTCGCCGCGAAGGTTGGTCAGCGGCAACTCGCGCTCGGAATGCATTCGACGTGAAGCCATTGATCAACCGGAGAACGCGATTTCGGCGCTACCGCGCGAACACATCGCGACGGTCGGATGAACGCACGGTGTGATCCCTACCTCGTTCACCGAGTCGGCATCATCGAGACACTTCGAGGTTGCTCCAGCGCAGTCTCGGACTGGCTTCATCAGCAATATGACTATTACGTCCGTGTTGACAGCCCCGGCGCGCTCGACGGACTCCGGGGTGGAACGGTCACGGTACTCGCTGGTCGTCTCGTCCGACGCAGAGCATCGCGCGGCGGCGCAGCGACTGCGCTACGGCGTGTTCGCCGGCGAGCCCGGGTTCCATATCCCCGACAACGGCACCGGCCTCGATGCCGACCGATTCGACGACCACTGCGACCACCTGCTGGTCCGCGACGACCTGACCGAAGACTTCGTCGGCTGCTACCGGATGCTGCCGCCGGACAAGGTCGCCGCGGCGGGCGGCTACTACACGGCCACGGAATTCGATCTGACCCAACTGGATCCGGCAGGCCGCCGGATCGTCGAGATGGGTCGCGCCTGCGTGGTGCCCGATCACCGCAACGGTTCGGTGCTGACGCTCATGTGGGCGGGCATCCTGCACTACATCCAGCTCACCGGTTACGACTGGGTGATGGGCTGCGTCTCGGTGCCGATGCAGGACAGCCCCGCCGACGAGCCCGGCGTGAACGTGCGCGGCGTCCGCGACATGCTGCTCGGCAGGCACGCCTCGGATCCCGAACAGCGGGTGCACCCGCTGCGCCCGGTGGTGGTCGACGGCAAGACCCTCGACGACATGACCCCGCCCGCACGCCCCAAGCTGCCGCCGCTGCTGCGCGGTTACCTGCGCCTCGGCGCCGAGATCTGCGGCGAACCCGCGCACGATCCGGACTTCGGCGTCGCCGACTTCGTCGCCATCCTCGGCCTGGACACCATCAACACCCGCTACCTGAACCGATTACAAGACGCCGCCGCGACCTTCGACGGGGGACGGTGAGGACCATGGTCTTCGACGCGCCGCCCGCAAAGGCCTCCGCACACGCGTGGATGCCGTCGAGCCCGTGTGGGGCCGGCTGCATCGAGTCGATCGATGAGGTCGGCACCGGCCGGGTGCTCGGCCGGCTACTCGGCGTCGCCGGGTTGTTGATCAGCTTTCCGATGGTGAATCTGGTGACGCCACAAAGCAAACGGGAAAGCGTGCAGCGCGGGTACGCGCGCACATTGTTGAGTTGTCTCGGAATGGAATTGCGGATCGTCGATCGCCGGATCGACCAGAACACGCGCGGTGCTGTCGGTGAGGGCAGCACCGCGCGTTCCGTTTACGGGGAGCCCGGAAACGGTGTCATGGTCGTCGTCGGGCATATCGGCTGGACCGATATCGTCGCGCTCGCCGCGGTGCAGCCGCTCGGCTTCGTCGCCCGTGCGGACATGGTCGACTGGCCGGTGCTCGGCAAGCTGGCAACGCTGATGCGAGTCATCCCGATCGAACGGGAGAAGTTGCGTGCGCTGCCCGGCGTGGTGGCGCAGATCGGTGCCAGGTTGACGGCGGGCGATCGGATCGCGGTGTTCCCCGAGGGGACCACCTGGTGTGGCCGCGCGTACGGCAGCATGCGGCCCGCGTTGTTCCAGGCGGCGATCGATACCGAGACTCCGGTGCAGCCGGTGCGGTTGCGCTACCTGGATCGGCATGGGGCTCAGTGCACTGTGCCGGGATTCGTCGGTGCGGACTCGTTCGGCTCGTCCGCCCGCCGGGTGCTTCGCTCGCGCGGCATGGTCGCGGAGATCGTGCTGGAAGAGGTTCAGCAGCCGGGCAGTGATCGGCGAGATCTCGCGCGCCGCTGTGAGGCCGCGGTGCGCGGTACCGAACTGTCGCGGCACGGCGTGCGCGATGCCACGGTGTGGATCGAGGCGGGCAAGACTCGAGTGCAGGACCCGACGGTGGCCTCGGACGCACCGGAGGTTCGCAGACCTTCTCGACGCCTCCGGCCCGTATTGCGTGGTCGCAGTCGCAAGGTCGAATCGGCGGATAGCAGCGCCTGATCTTCGACACACGAGCAGCCGCAGGTCAGTGACCTGCGGCTGCTCTGTCGTTCGCTGACTATCTGGCCAATTGCAGCGCGAGCGTGGCCGCCGCCGGCACCAGATACAGCACCGGGAACACCGCAGTCTGGTACGAGCGTGCCCGAATAGCGGTCGCCGACGCGCCGACGAAGTACAGGATCAGGCCGACCGCCGCCGCAACACCGATGACGGGCACGAAGAACCCGACGACCAAGCCGAGTGCCCCAGCCGATTTCGCCATCGCCAACCAGTTCCACCACGCCCGCGGCACCCCGTACTGCTCGAGCGGTTCGACCACGAACTGCTGCTGCGAGAACAACGAGTACCCGGAGAACCCGATCCACAGGGCAGCCAGCACACCGACGATGTAGTAGGCGACGTTCATTGCAATCCTCTTTCCTCATCAGGCTTTCTGCCCGTTCGCCTGATGGACGACACAGCCTGCAGAGGTGTGACATGCACTTCGAGAGAAGCACGCCCGGAGTGACGCTGATCATGCGGCGCGGCAGCGGGCAGCGGGCGAGCTGGTTGCTTACCTCGACGTGCGTATTCGACCGAAAAGTGCGTACTTGTCGGCTGTTCCGGCGCCGCCGAGGCTTGTCCCGCACGGGGGCAAACGATTTGGAAGGCGACCACGATGACCGATGGCACGCGGGTACCGGTGACAGTTCTCGGATTGGGATCGATGGGGCGGGCGCTGGCCGAGGCGTTCCTCGCGGCCGGGCATCCGACCACCGTATGGAACCGGAGCCCGGACAAGGCGGCACCCTTGATCGCCGCGGGAGCGATCCACCGGTCCACGATCGAGGACGCGGTGCGCGAGAGCTCGCTCGTCGTCTCCTGTTTGACCACATTCACCGCTACACAGGCGGCCTTGGCCCCGGCGAGTGCGGCGTTGTCCGGCCGGACAGTGGTCACGTTGAACAGCGGAACCCCGGCAGCGGCAAGGGGATTCGCCGACTGGGTGGCCGGGCACGGTGCCCGCTACCTTGCCGGCGCGGTGAAGAACGTGCCTACGGCCGTAGGCAAGCCGGACACCCTGCTTTATTACGGCGGTGACCGGACGACCTTCGATGAGCACGTGGCGACCTTGCGCGTACTCGGCGGCGACACCGTCCACCTCGGTCCGGAGCCCGACCTCGCGGCACTGTACGAGTCGGCGGTCGGAGCGACGCTGCTTCCGGCCTTGCTGGGCTTCTTCGAGGGTGCCGCCGTACTGACAGCGCGCGGCCTGACCGCCGGGTCGATGGTCCCCTACGCGACCAAATGGTTGCAGATGATCGAGTCGTTGCTGCCGATCATGGCCGACGAGATCGACACCGTCGACTACACGAAGCTCGGGTCGTCGGTCGGCCTGTTCCACGAGGGCATCGGCAACGAGGCCGAACTCGGCGCGGAAGCGGGGGTCGACATGTCCTGGCACGAACCGATGGATGACCTGCTGCGGCGCGCGGTCGCGGCGGGACACGGGGAGCACAGCATCACGGCGCTGATCGAGGTACTCCGGAAGCCGACACCCGAATAATGTCGCTCACCTAGCCGGTAAGCACGGTCCTGCGTCGTTTCCCCCGGCGCGCACACACAGCCGAATTCATCGGGGTGCCGCGATGTCCTGGTGGTGACCTGCACGCCGCGCCGAACCAGGCGACACCCTGCCGCGGGAATACCGCGCTGCGCTCAGCGGGTTACGACTCGTAAGCGAAGTTCTGCAGAATTCGCAGAAACCGGGGGGCTACCCCAAAGAAGCGCAGGTCAACGGTGGGATAGGCTTTATCGGTCATGAAGGCGGCTTTTGCGGGTCCGGTCCACGGTGCGGCGGCCCATACGGTCTACCTCGATCATGCGGCTACCACCCCGATGTTCCCGGCCGCCATCGAGGCGATGACGGCTGCGCTGGGCATCGTGGGGAACGCGTCGTCGCTGCACGGGTCGGGTCGCGCCGCCCGGCGGACGCTGGAGGAGGCGCGGGAGTCGATCGCCGCCGATCTGGGCGCCCGGCCCTCGGAGGTCATCTTCACCTCCGGCGGGACCGAGAGCGACAATCTGGCGATCAAGGGCATCTACTGGGCGCGCCGCGACGCCGAGCCGCGCCGGACCAGGATCATCGCCAGCTCGGTCGAGCATCACGCGGTGATCGACGCGGTCGAGTGGCTGGAGCGGCACGAGGGCGCCAGGGTGACCTGGTTGCCGGTGGACGCCGAGGGCACCGTCTCGCCGCGCACGCTGCGATCCGCGCTGTCGGCGAATCCCGACGATGTCGCCCTGGTGACCGTCATGTGGGCCAACAACGAGGTCGGCACCGTCCAGCCGATCGGTGAATTGGCTGCCGTGGCACAGGAATTCGGCGTACCCATGCACAGCGACGCGGTCCAGGCCGCGGCGCAGCTGCCGATCGACTTCGCCGCGAGCGGGTTGTCCGCAGCAAGTTTCGCCGGGCACAAGGTCGGTGGGCCGCACGGGATCGGCGTGCTGCTACTCGGCAGGCAGGTGCCGTGTGTGCCGCTGCTGCACGGCGGCGGACACGAACGCGACCTGCGCTCGGGTACTTCGGACACCGCGGCGGCGGTCGGCCTGGCCACCGCGCTGCACCAGACGGTGACCGAATTGCCGACGCGCACTCCGGAACTGATCGCGTTGCGGGACGCGCTGATCGACGGTGTGCTGGCCATCGAGCCGGACGCCGTACTCAACGGCGCACCCGGCGAGCGGCGGCTACCCGGCAACGTGCACTTCACTTTCCCTGGCTGCGAAGGAGATTCGCTGCTGATGCTGCTGGACGCGGCGGGGATCGAGTGTTCGACCGGGTCGGCCTGCACCGCGGGCGTCGCGTCGCCGAGTCACGTGCTGATCGCGATGGGTGTCGAGCAGTGGCAGGCCCGCGGGTCGCTGCGGTTTTCGTTGGGGCACACCTCGACTCGCGCCGATGTGGACGCGCTGTTGGGTGTCCTGCCCCAGGTGGTTGATCGGGCCAGGGCCGCGGGTCTGGCCGGTGCGAAGGGAGGTGTTTGATGCGAGTACTTGCCGCGATGAGCGGTGGTGTTGATTCGGCGGTAGCGGCGGCACGTGCTGTCGACGCTGGTCACGAGGTGGTAGGCGTGCATCTGGCGCTGTCCGCGTCGCCGGGGACGTTGCGGACCGGGTCGCGTGGCTGTTGCTCGAAGGAGGACGCGGGCGACGCCCGGCGGGCCGCCGATGTGCTCGGCATCCCGTTCTACGTCTGGGATTTCGCCGATCGCTTCAAGGAAGACGTGATCGACGATTTCGTCGCCGCCTACGCGGCCGGTGAGACGCCGAACCCGTGCCTGCGCTGCAACGAGAAGATCAAGTTCTCCGCCCTCGCCGACCGCGCCCGCGCACTCGGCTTCGACGCCGTGGTCACCGGTCATTACGCGCGACTCGACGACGGCGTGCTGCGCCGGGCCGTCGACGCCGACAAGGACCAGTCCTACGTGCTCGCCGTGCTGAACGCCGAGCAGCTCTCCCGCGCTATGTTCCCGGTCGGCGACACCCCGAAGCCGCGGATTCGCGAGGAGGCCGCCGAGCGCGGGCTGGCCGTCGCGAACAAGCCGGACAGCCACGACATCTGCTTCATCCCGTCCGGCGACACCCAGGCGTTCCTCGGCGCGAAGATCGGCATCCGGCCGGGTGCGGTGGTGGATGCCGATGGTCAGAAGCTCGCGGATCACGAAGGCGTGCACGGGTTCACGATCGGTCAGCGCAAGGGGCTCGGGCTGCCCGGGCCCGCCGCTGACGGCAAGCCGCGCTACGTGACCGGGATCGATCCCGACTCCGGCACCGTCCGGGTCGGCTCGGTCGAGGACCTGCAGGTGTGGACCGTTACGGCGGAGCGCGCCATCTGGACCTCCGGCGCCGCGCCGGACGGGCCGATCGAGTGTGTCGCGCAGGTGCGCGCGCACGGCGGCACCGCTCCCGCGATCGCCGAGGCGGTCGGCGACGGGCTCTCGGTTCGCCTGCGCGAACCGCTGACCGGCGTCGCCCGCGGCCAGGCGGTCGTGCTGTATCGCCCGGATCCGTTGGGGGACGAGGTGATCGGCAGCGGAACCATCTCCGGTACCGGCGGCGTCGACAGCACTCCGGTGGGCAGCGACGCGGGTTCCGCCACGCGGTGAGCCGCGCCGGTGTACCGGTGTGGGAGGGTGAGCCGGACCGATTCGGTCCGGACGCGGTGATCCGGGTCGGATTCCGCCGGCTCGGCGAATCTGCCTGGTGCGCATAGTGGTCAGCGCGCATCCGGGCAGTTGGTGCGCACGACGATCGACCAACGGAGCGGACTACGGTGAAGCAAGACGGCACAGTGGATAAAGATTCCGTCGTCACGGACAACAGCGAGCTGTTGCGCGGTGGCACCGCGACCGCAGTCGGCTCGTGGCCCGGCACCGATCCGCGGGAATCGGCCGCGACCATCCTCGGTGAGCTGCCCGACCTGCCGCACCTGGTGGAACTGCCCGGCCGCGGCGTCGGCGCGGATCTGATCGGGCGGATGTCGGCGCTGCTGGTCGACATGCGATTCGACACCACCACCCGGGGATACCGGCTCGCCCCACGCCCCGGCGGCGTGTCCCGGCGGGCCCGTGATCTGCTCCGCGCGGACCTCGACACGCTCGAAGAAGCTTGGGAGGCAGCGGGTTCGGCCGGCACGGGCCGCCCGATCAAGTTGCAGGTGGCCGGTCCGCTGACGCTCGCCGCGCAGGTCGAGCTGCCCAGCGGGCATCTCGCGCTCACCGATCCCGGTGCGCTGCGCGACCTTTCGGAGTCCCTCGCCGAGGGGTTGCGTAGCCACGTCGCCGAGGTGCGTAAACGCCTCGGCGCGGAAGTCGTTCTGCAACTGGACGAACCGTCCCTGTCGGCGGTGCTCGAGGGTTCGCTCAGCGCGGTCAGCATGCTCGACAGCGTCCGCGCGATGCCCGAACCCGAAGCACTCACCGTGCTCAACACCGTGATCGCCACCCAGTCCGCACCGGTGCTGATCCACAGCTGCGCCGCCCCACCCGCCCTCGCCCTCCTGCGCGGCACTACCGCAGCCGCCGTCGGCTTCGACATCGCCACCATCGGCACCCGCGAACTCGACAGCATCGGCGAACTCCTCGACGCCGGCAAACATCTGGTACTCGGCCTGGTCCCCACCACCGCCCCCGCGACCCCACCCACCTGGCGCGACATCGCTGAACCCGGCGTCCGCCTCATCGACCGCCTCGGCTTCCCCCGCACCACCCTCGCCACCCAAGTCCTCGTCGCCCCCGCCTGCGGCCTCGGCAACACCCCCCTCACCTGGGCCCGCAAGGCCCTGACCCTCGCCACCGAGGTAGCCCGCGCCTACGCCGAAGACCCCGAATCCCTCACCTTCGAGGAACCCTCGAGCACCGCCTGACCCACCCCTTCACACGCACCCGGCCGGTCTGACAGCCGGCACGACTCAACTGCATATCCAGTGCGGCGACGTGCGGGAACAGTGCCGGGGGATGTCGGTGGGCTGCGCTAATGTGCGTTGGGTGAGTGAGAGCGGTGCGGTAGGGAAAGACGCGAGCCCGGCGACGGCGGAGCAGCGCGTCGAGTGGCAGCGGCTGGCGGACGAGGTGCGTGAGCATCAGTTCCGCTACTACGTGCGGGACGCACCCATCATCTCCGACGGGGAGTTCGATGCGTTGCTGCGCCGGTTGCAGGCGATGGAGGAGGAGCATCCCGATCTGCTCACGCCGGACTCGCCGACCCAGCTGGTCGGTGGCGGGTTCGCCACCGATTTCACCGCCGTCGATCACCTCGAGCGGATGTTGTCGCTGGACAACGTGTTCGACTTCGACGAGCTGCGCACCTGGGCGAGCCGGGTGGAGGCCGAGACCGGACCGAACCTGCATTATCTGTGCGAGGTGAAGATCGACGGCGTCGCGCTCAACCTGGTCTACGAGAACGGTCGGCTGGTGCGCGGCGCCACCCGTGGCGACGGGCGTACCGGCGAGGACGTCACCCTCAACGCGCGCACCATCGAAGACATCCCCGGCGAGCTGACACCCACCGACGAATTTCCCCTCCCGACGCTGCTCGAGGTGCGCGGCGAGGCATACATGCGGCTCGAGGATTTCGAGACGCTCAACGCGTCGATCGTGGCCGAGGGCAAGCCGCCGTACGCCAATCCGCGCAACACCGCGGCGGGCTCGCTGCGACAGAAAGACCCGTCGGTCACCGCGCGCCGCAGGCTGCGGATGATCTGCCACGGTTTCGGCCGGATCGAGGGCTACACCCCGTCCTCGCAGCACGAGGCCTACCGCGCGCTCGCCGCGTGGGGTCTGCCGGTGTCCGAGCACACCAAGCTGGTGCAGGGCATCGACGCCGTCATCGAGCGCGTCGAATACTGGGGCGAGCACCGCCACGATATCGAGCACGAGATCGACGGCCAGGTGATCAAAATCGACGAGATGGCGTTGCAACGCCGCCTCGGTTCCACCTCACGAGCCCCGCGCTGGGCGATCGCCTACAAGTATCCGCCGGAGGAGGCGACGACCAAGCTCCTGAATATCGCGGTGAACGTGGGTCGCACCGGCCGGGTCACCCCGTTCGCGGTGATGGAGCCGGTCTCCATCGCAGGCTCGACGGTCTCGATGGCCACGCTGCACAACGCCTCGGAGGTCAAACGCAAGGGCGTGCTGATCGGCGACACGGTCACCATCCGCAAGGCGGGCGACGTGATCCCGGAGGTGCTCGGCCCGGTGGTCGACGCCCGCACCGGTGACGAACACGAATTCGTGATGCCCACGCACTGTCCGGAATGCGGCACCGAGCTGGCACCGCAGAAAGAGGGCGACGCCGACATCCGCTGCCCCAACCAGCAGTACTGCCCCGCGCAGCTGCGGGAGCGGGTCTATCACGTCGCAGGCCGCGGTGCGTTCGATATCGAGTCGCTCGGCTACGAGGCCGCGAACGATCTGCTGAAGTCAGGTGCGATCACCGACGAGGGTGACCTGTTCGACCTCGATGAGGCGACGCTGCTCACCACCACGTTGTTCGTCAACAAGGACGGCGGCCTGTCCGCCAATGGCAAACGGCTGCTGGAGAACCTGGCGACGGCCAAGAATCGGCCGCTGTGGCGGGTGCTCGTCGCACTGTCCATCCGGCACGTCGGTCCCACCGCCGCCCGGGTTCTCGCCCGCGAATTCGGCAGTCTCGACCGGATCCAGGATGCCTCGGCAGAGGAACTGGCCGCCGCCGACGGGGTCGGACCGACTATCGCGGCCGCAGTGGCGGAATGGTTCACCGTCGACTGGCACCGCGCGATCGTGGACAAGTGGCGCGCGGCGGGCGTGCGAATGGCCGACGAGCGCGACGAATCCATCGAGCGCACGCTCGAAGGTCTGTCGATCGTGGTGACCGGATCGCTGGAGGGGTTCTCGCGTGACGGGGCCAAGGAGGCGATCCTGCTGCGCGGCGGGAAGGCCGCCGGATCGGTGTCGAAGAAGACTGCGTTCGTGGTCATCGGTGATTCGCCGGGGACGAAGGCGGCGAAGGCGGAGGAGCTCGGCGTGCCGATTCTCGACGAAGCCGGCTTCCGATTGCTGCTGGAATCGGGGCCGGAGGCGGTCGCGCCGGCTGCGGCAGGCGCCGATGCTGAAGCGGAAGAGTAGGCGAGCCAACGGTTTTCGGTGATCGATGTGTGCGGTCGATAGTGAGGGCTTGACCTGAACCTCACTTCAGGTATGAGGATTGAGCGGTAGGTAACTACCAGGAGGTTCTCATGGCTCGTTCCACCGCACTGGTCACCGGCGCGTCCGCCGGGTTCGGGCTGGCGCTCACTCGCGCACTCGTCGAACGCGGGTGGCGCGTGATCGGCACCGCCCGGCGGACCGATCGGTTGGCGCGGGTCTCCGAGGAGCTCGGCGCCGCATTCATCGCGGTCCCCGGTGACGTGACCGACCCGGCGCACCGGTCGCTGCTGGCCGAAACGGTAAGCGGCCCCGGGGAACTCGCGTTGGTCGTGAACAATGCGAGCAGACTCGGGCCGAGCCCGCTCGGCAAGCTCGCCGACTATCCGCTCGATGAGCTAGAACTGGTGTACCGGACCAACGTCCTCGCCCCGCTGGCGATTCTGCAATTCGCCTTGCCGCTGCTGACGCCGGGTGCCGGCGTGGTCAACATCAGCTCCGACGCCGCCGTCGAGCCGTACCCCGCGTGGGGCGGCTACGGTTCGTCGAAGGCCGCGCTCGATCAGCTGACCGCGATTCTGGGTGCAGAGCATCCGGAGCTGTCGGTCTATGCCTTCGACCCGGGCGATATGCGCACCGAGATGCATCAGGCGGCGTTCCCCGGTGACGACATCTCGGACCGTCCTGAACCCGGCACGGTGGTGCCCGCGCTGCTGCGGCTGCTGGCGGAGAAGCCCAAGAACGGACGGTATGCCGCCGCCGATTTCGCGGTCGGACGCCCGTCATGACGGTCACGCTGGCGCAGCCGTCCTTCGTCCTGCCACCCGAACGCAATGCGGTCGCCCCGCCGGAGGCGCGCGGGCTGGCAAGGGACGGGGTTCGGCTGCTCGTGGCGGGAGATAGCTTGACCCACGCGCGTTTTTGTGAGCTGCCGCAGCATCTGACACCAGGCGACCTCGTGGTGGTGAACAATTCGGCGACCCTCGCGGCGGCAATCGACG
Organism: Nocardia ninae NBRC 108245; assembly: GCF_007990755.1. Taxonomy (GTDB): domain Bacteria; phylum Actinomycetota; class Actinomycetes; order Mycobacteriales; family Mycobacteriaceae; genus Nocardia; species Nocardia ninae. The sequence goes on from NZ_BJXA01000006.1 coordinate 106,342, forward strand.
GGCGGATGGACAGCGGGCCGATCGCTGTGCATTTCGCGACGTGGCTGGACGACGGTGGTTGGGTGGTCGAGCTCCGCACCACTGCACGCACTCCCGTTCCCGCAGAAGAGCTTTCGGCAGGTATGCGGATTCAGCTGCCGGAGGGGGCGCACGCGACGCTGCGCGAACCGTGGCTGGCCGGTGCCCGCCGCCTGTGGATCGCCGATGTCACCACTGATCCGCGCCGCCTACTGGACGTCTACGGCTACCCGATCACCTATTCCTATGTGCCGCAACGATGGTCCGCTTCCTACTACTCAACCGTCTTCGGCCGCATCCTAGGAAGCGCGGAAATGCCCAGCGCCGCAAGACCGTTCACTGAACACTTGGTGCTGGACCTGATTGCCGCGGGCATCGGGATCGCGCCGATCACGTTGCATACCGGGGTGTCCTCGCCCGAAGCGGGTGAACCCCCGAGCCCGGAACGTTTCGCCGTCCCGGATGCGACCGCCCGCACAGTGAACGACACCAAAGCCGCCGGCGGCCGCGTCATCGCGGTCGGCACCACGGTTACCCGAGCCCTGGAAACCGCTGCCGACCCGTCGGGCCGAGTTCATCCGGCGCACGGGTGGACCGAACTGGTCCTCGGCGAAGATCGCCCGGCCCGCGTGGTCGACGGCCTGATCACCGGCTGGCACGCACCCGGCGCCTCACATTTGGATTTGCTGGTCGCAGTGGCAGGGGAGACCACCGTCCACGCGGCTTACTCGGTGGCGTTGGACACCGGATACCTCTGGCACGAATTCGGCGACAGTGCCTTGCTGCTGCGCGGCTGAGCTGCGCGGAAGGCTGTGCCGGCTAACTCAGTTCGGGGTGACCGAGACGGTGGCGCTCTGCTGGCCGGCGATCTCGAATCGCCCGCAGCGCCCGTTGCTCAGTTCGAGCCGCTGGGTGACGGTCTTCTTCCTGGCGTTCAGGTAGGTGGCCTCGGCGACCACGTCGGCGCCCGCCATCGAGCACACCTTCGCGACCGTCTGCTCGCTATAGCTCGCGCTGCCCGTCTGGCACGAGGGCTCGCTGTTGGAGAAGAAGATGCGAGCGGAGCCGTCGGCGCACGTCTCGGCGGCGGCCTGTGGCGCGATGACCACGATCGACCCCAAGGCGATGGCGGCGGCGACGGAGCTTCGGACTGCAATACGACGAACCGTCATACCTATCGTTACCCATCAGTTTCGAACGTTTCCAGCAATAACGGCACACGAACAAGTCGTGGCGCCCAGCATGCTAACCCGTAACCAGCGTCTTTGTCGGGCGATCGGCGGGCAGCACCGGCCGACGCTCGCGCTATACGCATTCGCTATGAATTGTTTCCGACCTGTTCGGCGCGCGGATAAGCCCTGCCGTCGCGGCGTGGCGGCCGGGACGAAAGGATGGCGGGATGCTGCGCAGTTTTCAGGTGACGAATCACAGATCGCTGGCCGAGGGGCAGGAACTACGGCTGACGAAGGGGAGTGGGCCGGTGGCCGTGCCGGTGACCGCGATCCACGGTGCCGCCGCGGCGGGAAAGACGAACCTGATCGACGCGCTCGCGCAGATGCGCGACGCCGTGCTGCATTCGGTCACCGGCTGGGATCCCTACGCCGGACCGGTCCGCGCACCGCACCTCGGATTCCCGGACCGCCCTTCGGAATTCGTCGTCGGGTTCGTGGCCGAGGGCGTGCCCTACACCTACGGTTTCCGGCTCGACAACGCCGACGTCACCGCCGAGTGGCTGTACACCCAGCCGCGCTCGCGTAAGCGAATCGTGTTCGAGCGCAACGGCGAACAGATAAAGATCGGTCCGATGTTCGAAGCTGCGCGTTACGGGATCGCCGCGTTGGTGCCGCTCGTACGCCCGAATGCCTTGCTGCTCAGCCTCGCAGGGCAGATGTACGCCGACGCGTTGGTGCCCGCCTACCGCTGGTTCGAATCGATGCTGGAAGTGCAGCTCGGCCCGGCCGATCCGGCCGCCATCGCGCACCGGCTCGGCAGTCATCTCTCGCGGTCGCCGGAGAACGCGGGGCGGCTGCTCCTGCTGCTGCGCACCGCGGGCCTCGGCATCACCGATCTGCTTCTCGCCGAGAACGATCCGATGTACGCCGACTATCTGCGCGAGCTGGACGCCGACATCGCCGCACTCGGCAAGCAGATCGAACTGTGCGCCACCTCGCCCGATTTCGCCGATCGGCTGTTGCAGGAGAACGGCTTCACCCCGATGCTGCTGGAACGCGAATTGACCAATCTGAAAGCTGCCAGGGACGCGCTGTACGCACGGATGGTGGCCCGGCGCGGCGTCGGGCTCGGCCTGGTCCACGACGGCATTGCCAACCCGTTCGACATCACCGATGAATCCACCGCGACACAGTCGCTGCTGCGTGTCCTGCCGACCATGCTCGACGCCCTCGACTCCGGCCGTGTCCTGGCCGTCGACGACATCGGCGCGCACCTGCCCGCCGAGGAGACCGACCGGCTCATCCAGCTGTTCCAGAACCCGGAAACCAATTCCCGTGGCGCCCAATTGATCTACACCACGAACAATCGTGCCCTGATCGATCGCGGCAACGGGCGGTCGTCGCGCACCCGCAGCGCGGTCTGGCAGATCCGCCGGACCGAGCACGGCACCAGCGAGCTCGCCACGGTGTAGGCGGTGTGCCGGGTTTGCCCGCCCGGCGCAATAGCATGGGGCCATGCTGGAGTTCGGAATGCTGCTGATCATGATCGTCGCCGCCGTCGGCATCGCCATGATCTATCTGCGCGGGCGCGGCAAGATGCGCCCCGCACAGGGCGAGACGGGCACCCTCTACGTCACCGGCGTGAGCCCGCCACCCGACGGCGCCGTCGGCGAGCAATACGTGACGATCACCGGCAACCTGACCGGCCCGACAGAACCCGGCACCGTCGTCTACGGCCGGTTCGCCTGGGACGTCAACGCATGGCCGTCCATCGGCGATCTGCTCACCGTCGTCTACCCGTCGGGCAAGCCCGAACGCTGGCAGATCGCGCACCCCGGCGCCCGCCCAGGTCTCGGTTCCTGACGCTGCGTGTCGGCGGATCGCGAGTGTCGGTCCTCAGTGTCGCGAACCCCTGCTCGAACCGGGTTCCAGCCATCGGTGCTGGTGCTGCGCGCCCATGCCGGGCAAGTCCCGAGTCTCGGTTCCCGGCTCCTCACCCGCGCCAACGGCATGTGTGACGTAGACCGTTCTACGGCGAATGGCACGATGCCGGGTATGGATGCGAAGGACACGGGATTGGTCATCCGGACGGCCGAGCCGGACGAGTACGCGGCGGTGGGCGCGCTGACCGTGGACGTCTACGTCGGCGAAGGCTTTGTGCAAGAAGGGAGTCCGTACGCGGCGGCCCTTGCGGACACCGCGCATCGCGGCGCCTCGGCGCAGATTCTGGTTGCGATTCACGCCGACCGCATCGTCGGATCGCTGACCGTCGCCCGCCCCGGCACGCCGTACGCGGAGATCGCCCGCCCCGGCGAACTCGAATTCCGGATGCTCGCGGTGTCGAAGTCGGCCCGTGGTCTCGGCGCCGGAACCGCCTTGGTACGCACCGTGATCGACATGGCCGAGGCCGAAGGCTTCCGCGCCGTCGCCCTCACCACCATGGCCGCCATGTCCGACGCCCGCCGCATCTACGACCGCTTCGGCTTCGTCCCCACCCCCGACCGTGACTGGCGCACCGAAGCAGGCGAACTCCTCAACGTCCTCCGCCTAAACCTGCAACCCTGACGCCGAACGGGACATCACATCGTCGCTACCCACACGTCCGCGCCCCCATGTCCCGAGGTGCGCGCGCTGTGGTGCCGAACGGGACATGACGTCATCGTCACTCGCACTTCCGCGCCCTGATGTCCCGTACGGCGCAGCATTTCCTGCGCCGGGTCGCCGCTACTCGTACTGTGCCGCAGCTACGTCCCATTCGCGCGTGGATTGCGTACAGGCTGAACCGATGAGTGGCGCACCACGGTGAGTGGATCTCGCGATTTGCCGCAGCCATGTGGTACTCGCGCACGCTGTTTGCCTGTGGGCTGAACTGGTTGGTGAGTGGCACACGATGTTGAGTGCTTCCCGCGTTTCGCCGCAGCCATGTGCCACTCGCGGGAGCTACCCCAGAACGGTGGCGACGATTCCGGCGAGGTACCCGAGGCGGGCAACTTCCGAAGGGCGGAAATCCGGCCCGCCGGGGCGGCCGAGGAGCAAAACCTTGCCGGTGTTGCCGAGGGGGGCGGCGGCGAGTTTGGTGTCCATGTCGCGCCAGATCTCGGGGACCCATTCGGATTCGGGGTCGAGGATGGCGGGCTTCTCCAGCGGCATCCATGGTGCCGAACCTGCTTGTGTCTCCGGGGCACTCGGGCTGCCGACCACGCGGTAGGCGCCTTGCGGACCCATGTCGATGATGGTGCTCCAGCCGACGCGCAGCACCCGGGGCACGCCGTCGACGAGCACCTGCAGCCGGTCGTCCTTGGCGCTGGCCACCTGGTCGATGAGTTCGAGTTCGCGGTGGGTGTCGAGCACGCCGGAGTACGGACGGATGGAGTCGACCCGCACATCGCCGATCGATTCGGCGGCGGTGATGAGGGTGTCGGGTAGCGCGCCCTGGGGCACCTCGACGACGAGGTCGTCGACGGCGAAACCGGCGCCGCGTTCGACCACATCCAGCGAGAGAATGTCGGCGCCGACGGAGCCGAGTGCGAGCGCGAGTGCGCCGAGGCTTCCCGGTCGATCCGGAAGTTGCACGCGGAGCAGATACGACACGTGCGTTCCTTTCCTAAAGCGGCCGAGGCTCTGAACGAATACCCGGGTCACGCAATCCTTACACTCCCCCGCCCCAGTAATCGACTGGAAGTGCGGCCAGTGATGTACGCCACGCGGCGATTTCGTGACAATACGGCGTGTCGAGCTAGTTGGGAAACCGTGTCGTCGAATCCGGTAATCGGATCAGCACCGTGGGAGGCCCGACCAGCCTACCGCTGGGCGGAGACATCGGCGGCGGGTGTCCCGCTGTCGCGATGGTCGGTCCGCCTCGATCCGATAGGTCATATCCGATCGGATACGTCGTATCGTATTGCGTCCCTGCGACGCGATCTCGCTGGCCGAGACATGGGCGGCCGGTGTGGCCGCGCTGTCGGTGGCTAGGCTGTGGGATCGGATCAGATGTAGCCGATCGGATGCGTCGTATCCTATTGCGTCTCTGTGACGCGATCCCAACTGTTGAAACCGAAGCCGAAAGGGGTCCCGCGGTGCCCGCCATCTCCCGTGACGAGGTAGCACACCTCGCCCGGCTGTCCCGGCTCGCGCTGTCCGAAGCCGAACTGGATCAGTTCGCCGGTCAGCTGGATTCGATCCTGAGCCACGTGCGGATCATTTCCGAGGTCGCCGCCGCCGATGTCCCGGCCACCGCGTCGCCGAACCCGACGACCAACGTGACCCGTCCCGACGTGGTCGTGCCCTGCCTGACCCCGCAGGAGGCGCTGTCCGGCGCGCCCGCGGCCGAGGAGCAGAAGTTCGTGGTTCCGCAGATCTTGGGAGAGGCCGAATGACCGACTTGACCAGTCTGTCGGCTGCCGAATTGGCCGACAAGATCCACGGCGGCGAGGTGTCCTCGGTCGAGGTCACCCAGGCGCACCTGGATCGGATCTCCGAGGTCGACGGCGAGTACCACGCTTTCCTGCACGTGGCGGGGGAGCAGGCTCTCGAAGCCGCCGCAGCCGTGGACTCCGCGATCGGCTCCGGCACCGCGCCCGCCTCGCCGCTGGCCGGAGTTCCGTTGGCGCTCAAGGACGTTTTCACCACCACCGACATGCCGACCACCTGCGGGTCGAAGATCCTCGAGGGCTGGGTATCGCCCTACGACGCGACGCTGACCACCCGGTTGCGCGCGGCGGGCATCCCGATCCTCGGCAAGACCAACATGGACGAGTTCGCGATGGGTTCGTCCACCGAGAACTCCGCCTACGGCCCGACCCGCAACCCGTGGGATGTCACCCGGGTTCCGGGTGGCTCGGGTGGTGGTTCGGCGGCGGCGCTGGCGTCGCATCAGGCGCCGTTGGCGATCGGCACGGACACGGGCGGGTCGATCCGGCAGCCCGCCTCGGTCACCGCCACGGTCGGTACGAAGCCGACGTACGGCACGGTGTCCCGGTACGGGCTGGTCGCGTGTGCGTCCTCGCTGGATCAAGGTGGTCCCTGCGGACGCACCGTGCTGGACACGGCCCTGCTGCACGAGGTGATCGCGGGACACGATCCACGCGATTCCACCTCGCGCAATGTGCCGGTGCCCGCGGTGGTCGCCGCCGCTCGCGAGGGCGCCAAGGGTGACCTGAGTGGCCTGAAAGTCGGTGTGGTGAAGGAACTTCACTCCGACAGCTACCAGCCGGGCGTGCTCGAATCCTTCGACGCCGCCGTAGCGGTGCTGAAGGAACTCGGCGCCGAGGTGATCGAGGTGTCGTGCCCGAACTTCGATTACGCGCTGTCGGCCTACTACCTGGTGATGCCGTCGGAGGTGTCCTCGAACCTGGCCCGGTTCGACGCGATGCGCTACGGCATGCGCGTCGACGACGACGGGCAGCACAGCGCCGAGCAGGTCATGGCGGCCACCCGTGCCGCCGGGTTCGGCCCGGAAGTCAAGCGCCGTATCATGATCGGCACCTATGCGCTGTCCGCGGGTTACTACGACGCCTACTACGGTCAGGCGCTCAAGGTCCGCACGCTGATCGCGCGCGACTTCGACAAGGCCTACGAACAGGTCGACGTGCTGGTCTCCCCGACGAGTCCGTTCACCCCGTGGAAACTGGGTGAGAAGGTCGACGACCCGCTGGCCATGTACCTGTCCGACCTGTGCACCCTGCCCACCAACATGGCGGGCCACCCCGCCATGTCGGTGCCGTCCGGGCTGAGCAAGGACGACGGCATGCCGGTCGGCCTGCAGATCATGGCTCCCGCACTGGCCGACGACCGGTTGTACCGCGTCGGTGCCGCCTACGAAGCTGCCCGCGGCGCCATCGCCTGACCTGCTTTCACCCGCCTAGGACTTCGCACACCGGACAGCCAGCTGCCGGGTGTGCGAAGTCCTGGCGCTCAATAGTTAGACAGGCCAGGTGAATTCGGGATCCGTCAGATAGTCCTGACGGCGCTGATCCAACGCCATCGAGACCATCTGCTGCGCGCCGGGCCCGATGATCTTGCGGATCGGCGGGTTGGGCATGTTCACCAGCTCGATGAGCCCCGCCGCGCCGACTTCCGGTGCGGCCTCCTGCCATTCGGATTCATAGTCGGTGGCCGGCGGCGGCGCGCTCGGGTCCGGGTAGTCCGGCATGCCGAGGATCGCGGTGCGCACCTGCTCGTAGGCGGGTAGCGCGGTGCCGAACTTCATGCTCGTCTTCGCCCAGTCGGTGTCGAAACCGCCCATCTGCGCGAGGGTTACGGCGATGCCGAAAGGACGCAGCTCGTCGGCGAGCGACGCGCTGAATCCTTCCAGTGCCCATTTGCTCGCGTTGTACATGCCGAACAGCGGAAGGCTGCCCACCGCGCCGACCGTCGAGATCTGCACGATGTGGCCGGAGCCCTGCGCGCGCAGGTGCGGCACGGCTGCTTGCGAAACCCACAGGGCACCATAGAAATTGGTGTCCATCTGATCGCGGATCTGGGACTCGGTCAATTCCTCGATCGCGCCGACCAGGCCGTAGCCTGCGTTGTTCACGATCACGTCGATCGTGCCCATCAGTGCGAAAGCTTCGTCCACGGTGTCGATTACGTCTTCGCGTCCGCGAACGTCCAACGGCAGCACGGTCAGTCGATCCTGGGCCAGATCGGCCATGGACCGCGGGTCGCGAGCGGTCGCGACGACGCGGTCACCCTCGGCGAGCGCGGCCAGCGTGAAGGCCCGGCCGAGTCCGCGGTTGGCGCCGGTGATGAGCCAAGTTCTGGTCATGGGGAGATCCTTTCGTCGCGAGACGCTCCGTCTCGTTTGAAGAGAATGCATCGCCGATTCGACGTTGTCAATACGAGACGTATCGTCTCGTTCGTGTTGGCCTGGTCGCATGCCGGACACCCAGCGCCACCCGCCGCAGCGAACGCGCTCGGGCCGCGATCATCGCCGCCGCCACCGAGCACTTTCGCGAGGTGTCCTACGCGAAGCTCACCGTCGAGGCGATCGCGGCCCGCGCGGGCGTCGGCAAACAGGCCATCTACCGCTGGTGGCCGCACAGGGCGCGGTCGTCTTCGACGCCATGCTCGAACTCGACGCGGGCCCGCACGGTCTGGCTCTCCCGAACACCGGCGACATCGCCGCCGACCTGCGCGCCCAGCTGTGCGGCTCGATCACCGCCCTCCACTGAGCCCGGCTTCGAATCTTCCTCCGCTCGGCGTGCATCGAGATCCAGCAGGACCCGGAAATCGGTGCCGGCTACCGCGGACGCCTTGGCCACCGACCTCCTACTCGGCCCGATCCGGAGCCGCTGGTCCCTAGGCCTCGGGCGGCCTCACCGAGTCCTACGTCGACGCCGCCCTCGCCGCGGCCTTCGCCCACCTCCGCGCCTGACTGCGCCGAGCGCCGGGGGTAATGTCTCGCGACTCCGCAGTTCGGCGGCCTGGCCGCTCCGCGAACTGGCGCGCTGAGCGTCAGGTCCGGCGAGCTCTGCGGGCCACCCAGTGCAGGGCATAGCGGGCCCCATGTGGCCGTGCTGGGCGGGTTCAGCTGGCGCGCAGAGACTCCGCGCGCTCCTTGACCCCCGCGGTCATCCCGGCGAAACCGCGCTGGAGGTGCTTGCCGAGCAACGCCACCACCACCGGTCGCAACCAGCCGTTCAGCTCGAAGTGGGACTCGTACCGAGTGCGGTCCCCGTCGATCGGTGTGATCGTGTGCGAGCGGAGACTGCTGAGCGTGCCCAGCGGCACCGGCTTCATCGAATAGCTCAACTCGTGCCCCGGTGTGTGCGAGCGGATCCATTCGCGCTGCCGACGCGGTCGCGGTCCGAGGTGGACGACCATGTCGATCGGCTCGCCGGGCACCAGCGAGCTGCGGCATTCGCTGACGAAGGGGTTCCACTCGCCGTAGCGAGGAAAGTCGGTGATCACCTGCCAGACGAGCTCGGCGGGCGCGTCGATGTCCACGGTGGCGTCGATGACAAAGGCCATGTCCAATTAGAACACGTTCTATGTCAGCAGCTGCCCATGGCGGTGCCCTGATCGGTGCCGTAGCGGTGACCGTGTCCCGCGGGCGCGTTCAGTGCGGCGAGCAGGTCGGCGGTCGCCTGCACGAAGCTGACCACCGGAAGCCACTGGGGCAGTGGCGCATCCGTGCGGGCGCCGGTCAGGTCGGGTGCGCGCCACAGCAAGGCGGGGGACCAGTGGACCACCGGGTCCGAGGTGTTGGCCAGCACGGTCGCGCCTGCGCGATGGACCTGCCCGGCGGGCGGTCCGGCCCAGAGCGTGGCGCAGGTGCGACGATCCTGATCGGCGTCGTCGGCGAAGACCGAGCTGCCGCCGATCGCGCCGAGGCTCTGCCCGTACAGGTAGAGCTCGGGCTTGTGCTCGAGCGTGCGGATCCGGTCCTCCACGGCGGTGAACAGCGCCCGCGCGGCATCGACGGCATCGTCGCGGCCGAAGACGAAGGTCACCCAGCTGGGTGCGTAGGAGTACTGCAAGCCGACGAGGGCGACGTCGCCACCGAAGCGTTGATCGAAGCCGCGCACCGCGTTGCTGTCGATCCAGCCCGAACCGGTCGGCACCATCACCACCAGGTTCGACCGCTCGAAACCGCCGGAGCGTTCCAACTCCCGAACGGCCAGCGCGACACGGGAATCCAGATCCGGCGCCGACTCCACCCCGACGTATACCCGGGGCGGCCCGGCAGGCGCACCACTGACGAATTTGCGTCCCTCGGCACCGAGCGAAGACCAGCTCACGGCCGATGCCGCACTACCGGACCTGGCGCCCGAGTCCGGCTGCACCAGAGCCGGATCCAGCGCGGCATTGGCACCGGCGTAGGCGGCCTGCCGCCAACCCACCGCCGCTGGTGCCGCGACGAGATACAGGAACCCCGCCACGACCACGGCCAGCGAAAACCCCCGCGCCCAGCCGAGTTTGCGGAGTACCCACCCGATCGAACGGGTGATTCCCAGCAGCACGCCGACGATCAGCACCGATTCGATCAGCCACCGCAGCCAGTAACCTGCCCCGATCGGCGCCGTACTCATGGCCGCCCGCAACGAGTTCTGCCAATCCCCGGCCAGTACTACCGCGCCGAGAACCAGCGAGACGGTCCCGATCAGCAACGGTAGCCGGGCCCGCGCCAGCTTGTGATCGACATCGAAACCGGAGCGCCGCACCACGAACCGAGCGAGCCCGGCAATACCCAACGAAAGCACCACGAGTAATCCGGTCAATATCGCCTGCGCCCCAGGCGTCCGCGGCAGCAGTCCCGGAGCGAGGGAGACCAGCGTGCCCACGCCGATCGCCACCGTAGTACCGGCACGCGGCACCGAGAACCGTTGTGCCGCAGCCGATAGCGCGGTGCTCAACTTCCGGCGGACCGCACCGTGCCGCCTGCGTGCCCGCAGGTCATCGAAGCCCAGCACTGCCCCGTCGGCAAGCGCATCGTCCATGACTTCGGTGTCGACAGCTCTCGACAGTGTGCTGGTCATCACTGAACCCCCTGTACCGCAGTAGCTTTCATCGACCAGGGAACACCGGCAGTCTGCGTCGCCCGCCGCATCGTGAGCACCGCACCGAGCCCGGCCACCCCGGCACCGACCACCCCGAGCAACTGCCAGTTCGTCGCCGAATCGGCGTCGGCCGCACCGAACGTCGACTCCACTACGGGCGCCCCATAGCCCTGCCGACGCGAATTCAGATCCACGAACGTGCTCGCAATCGCCGCCATGGCATTGCACCTGGTCCGCGAGAACGGATCCGCCCGGCTCTCGCACGACTCGTGCATATGCCGATCGAGCGTGCTGTCCAACGCCTGCCGCGCCCACGGCCCGAGCGGTTCACCGCGCTGCTCGGCATAGCGCAGCAGGTCATACCCCAGGTCGTGCGCCTTGCACGCCGTCTCGAACTCCACGGGCAAGGTCACCGGCGATGAGCAGTCACCCTGCGGGTTCGCCAGCAATCCGTCGACGGCGCTCGGCCGATACCCGAATTGTGCGGCGAAGTCGTCCGGCATGGCGGCGGGGGAACCGGGACCGCCCGAGGTCAGGTCGGCCACCGCCGCACCCGCCACCGCGTTCTCGACCGGTGCGGACGCGCTCGCCGCCGCGGCGTGCGGTGCGGGCGCCAGGAACACGGCGGCGGCCATGGTGGTCAGTGCCGCGGCGGTCAGTGCCGCCGCCCGCCGCGTCGCGGAAGTCACGGAACCGGTTGCGGCGGAGGAAGAACGGGGGGCGCCTGCGGCCTGTGCGGACCGCGCCGTTGCGGGTCCTGCGGTGGTCGGTGTGCTCATGAGCTAGACGCTAGGAATCCGACCCGCTCGTGGGCCTCACGCCGGAGACCGGTTTACGGGGACATGCCCCCGGGGGAGCCCGGCCATGCCCTCCCACCTGGGTACGGGGTGCGAAATCACCCGGGGGTATGACGTGGTAGCACGCTGGACTTTCTAGGGTCGTAACTATGAAGCAGCAGAGCCGTGCCTGGGTCCGGCAAATGAGCGCCCAGATGTGGTTCGACTCCGCCACCGTGGTCGTCGCCCTCATCTTCTTCACGGTGGCCTGGCCGACCCTGCACATCACCCATGCGGTGCCGCCCGCGGTGCAGCCGTTCATGGCGGCGCTCGCCGCGTTCCCGGTGCTGCTGGTCCGGATCAATCCGGCGCTGGGCTGGGCGATCTCGGCGGGCTCCGGCATGCTCATCGCCCTGGCGATCCCGCACCAGCCGAACAACGACATGCCGATGCAGGTCGTGCACATCCTGTCGCTGTTCGTGCTGCTGCTCGCGGTGGCGGTGCGGACGACGGTGCCGATCATCGGCGTCGCCTGGGTCGCGACCTCGCTGCTGCTCGGCACCACGATGTCGAACGAGGGCGGTGTGGCGAGTTCGGTGTGGGGCTGGCCGATCGCGCTCGGCGCGGTGGTGTTGTTCGGCCTGCTCGTGCGGTGGCTGGTGCAGTCACGCAAGCAGTTGGTGCGCCAGGAAGAGGAGAACGAGGTCGAGCGGGCCCGCCGGGTGATCCTCGAAGAGAAGGCGCGCATCGCCCGCGACCTGCACGACGTGGTCGCGCATCACATGTCGCTGGTGGTGGTGCAGGCGCAGACCGCGCCGTACCGGGTGGAGGGCGTAACCCCGGCCGCTCGTGCCGAATTCGAATCCATCGGCGCCACCGCCCGCGAGGCGCTCAACGAGATCCGCGGCATGCTCGGCGTGCTGCGCAGCGACGGCCAGGCGCCCGAGCACACCCCGCAGCCGAAGGCCACCGATGTGCCGAGCCTGTTCGAGGGCGCGCTGCGGGCGGGGGTGCGGATCGCCTGGACGATCGACGGCGAGCTCGAGACCGTCCCCGACGGCGCAGGCCTGGCCCTGTACCGGATCACCCAGGAGTCGCTGTCGAATGCGTCACGGCACGCACCGGAGGCGCCGGTCCAGGTGCACCTGCGCGTCGGCCCGCTCGTGGAGCTTGTCGTCGGCAACGGCCCCACCGCCACGGTCGCTCGCCCGGTCGGCAACGGCGGCCACGGCATCGCGGGCATGCAGGCCAGGGCACTCGCCGTCGGCGGCGACCTGACCGCGGGTCCGCGCCCCGACGGCGGTTTCGAGGTGCACGCCCGGATTCCGCTCAACCCGACGACGACGCTGGACCCGGTCCTGGTCGAGCAAGCCGCCAACTGAACCGTCTCGCTGTCGAGCACTACCTCCCCTTAGGGTAGGGCGGTGGCAATAACGGTGTTGATCGCTGATGATCAGGCAATGGTGCGGCAGGGCTTCGGTGCGCTGCTCGCGGCCCAGCCCGACATCAGCGTGGTGGGGGACGCGCAGGACGGGAAGATCGCGGTGGCCGAGGCCAAGCGCCTGCGCCCCGACGTGGTCCTGATGGACGTGCGCATGCCGGAGATGAACGGACTGGACGCGGCGCGGCTCATCCTGGCCGCCGGGTTCGAGCCGCCGGTGCGGGTGCTGATGCTCACCACCTTCGACATCGACGACTACGTGTACGAGGCGCTGAGCATCGGTGCCAGCGGCTTCCTGCTCAAGGACGCGCCCGCCGAGGAGTTGGTGCGTGCAGTCCGGGTGGTCGCCGACGGCCAGGCCTTGTTGGCGCCGACGGTGACCCGGCGCCTCATCGCCGACGTGACCCGCCGCCGCTCCGCCGCCCGCGCGAAGCCGGCCCCCGCGCTGACCTCGCTGACGCCCCGTGAGCGCGAGGTGCTGGAGTTGATCGCGAAGGGCATGTCCAACACCGAGATCGCGGAATCGCTGTTCGTCGCCGAGCAGACCGTGAAAACGCATGTCTCCAAGGTCTTTTCGAAGCTGAACCTGCGCGACCGGGCGCAGGCCGTGGTGCTGGCCTACGAATCCGGACTGGTCACGCCCGGCTGACGGGTCATGGCGTGCAGCTGCCGCCGCGCAGTTCGTTCAGGTGCCGTCCGAGCAGCACGGCCAGCCGGCTCAGGATGGCGGTGGCGTCGTCGTAGGTCCCCGAATCGGCTTGCGCCGCAAGGGCTACGGCGACCATCCCGGACTCCGTCGGCACCACTCCGAATTGCCGGACCGTGTAGATGCCGGTGTCGTCGTCGGGACCCCAGCCGCCCTTGAACGCGGCACCCGGCAAAGTGCCCAGCCCCCAGGACTGTTCGGGCGTGATCTCCGACATCAGCGCGGTCACCTCGGACGTCTGCGGCAGGCACGGCAGCCGCGAGGCGAACCGCACCTGGTTCGCCAGCGTCCACTCGGTCTGCCCGAATGCCGTGTAGTCCAACCTGGTTCGCGGCCCGGCCACGCCGGTCGTGGAGTCGCCGCCCTCGTCGATCACGTCCTGCACCGCCTGGGCGGCCTCCAGACCGTCGCCGAGCGATTGCCAGAGTTGCTCGGCCGCATCGTTGTCGGAGACGGTGATGGCCGCCTCGGCCTCCTCGAGGATGCTGCGGTCCGAGTCGTGCCGCAGCGCCGCGATGGCCAGCGGGACCTTGATGGTGGACCAGGCGATGCCGCTGGTCCAGTCGCCGAAGATGGTCATCCGGCCGCCGCCGACCGGCATGATCGCCAGGCCGACCTGCCCGCCGAGGCTCGGTTGCAGCTGGGTGAAGTCGGCGGCCAGCGAATCGGGGATGGACACCGAGAGGCCGGGCCGGAAGGATCCGGCGGTGTCGACGACGACAGCGGGCCGATCGTTGTGGTTGCGGTCGCCGGGGAGCAGTGCGCACGAGGTCAAGGCGAGCAAGGTGACCAGGGCGGTGCCGCGCAGTAATCTGCGCAGCACAGATCCGGTTCCCGTCGACTTCACCACGCGTCCTCCCCACCACCCGCTCTGCGTGTCATCGCTGTCAGTCGGCGGTGCAAAATTTAGCTCATCCGGTCGACCCGATCGGTAACCGGGCGTGCGGACATTATGAACGCGTCATAGATCGTTGACGTGACCATGATGTCTCCACCATAGTTTCACCGATTTCCCGTAAGAATTCGAAACGGCGTGGCCACGGGGTTACCGGTTATGCTCCAAGCTCTGTGTGACGCGCTCGGACGTGACATCCGGGGGCCGCGGTCGACCTGAAGGGAACGTGTTGCTGACCAGCGGTGAGGTTTTCGCCGGATTCACCATCGAGAAGCTGCTCGGGCAGGGCGGCATGGGCTCGGTGTATCTGGCCCGCCATCCCAGGCTGCCACGGCAGACCGCGCTGAAACTGCTCAACCGTGAGCTGTTCACCGATACCGAGGTGCGGGCGCGGTTCGAGCGGGAAGCCGATCTGGCCGCCCAGCTCGATCATCCGAATATCGTCGCGGTGTACGACCGCGGCACCGAGGACGACCAGCTGTGGATCTCCATGCAGTACGTCGACGGCATCGACGCGGCGACGGTGACGCCGCAGAAGCTGCCGCCGGAACGGGCCGTGCAGATCATCGAAGGCGTCGCCGGGGCGCTGGATTACGCGCATGGCATGGGCGTGCTGCACCGCGACGTGAAGCCGGCCAACATCATGCTGGCCCGGTCCAGCGGCGGGCATCGCGAGCGGGTGTTCCTCACCGACTTCGGCATCGCCCGGCTGCGCGAGGATTCCACGCACCTGACGCAGACCGGCATGTTCACCGCGACCCTGGCCTACGCCTCGCCGGAGCAGATGACCGGCGCGCACCTGGATCACCGCTCCGACCAGTACTCGCTGGCGTGCGCGCTGTACTGGTTGCTCACCGGGGTCGCGCCGTTCGACGCGCCCGCCCCGGCCGACATCATCCGCGGGCACCTGCAGTTACCGCCGCCGTCCGCGTCCGCGCTGCGGGCCGGTCTGCCGCCCGCGTTGGACGCGGTCATCGCGGTGGCGATGGCGAAACGTCCCGATCAGCGGTTCGCGTCGTGCCTCGACTTCGCCACTGCCGCAAAGCAAGCGCTCGCCGGGCAGCTGCCGCAGTTGCCCACCGCGGTGCAGTACACCGCGCCGCCTGCCCCGACGGTGCTGGCGCAGCCGCCGAGCCAGGGTTCGTACCAGGCACCACCCTCGTACGCAGGCCCGGCCCCGACCTACGCTGTGCCGCAGTACACGGCGGGTGCTGTTGCCGGGCAACAGTTCCCGTCCGCCGGAACCGGCTATTCGACGCCGCCGCAGCAGTCCGTTGCTGGACAGTCGTTCGCGCCGGTCAGCCAGGCCGGCGTTGGCTATCCGCCGCCTAATTCCGCTGCCGGACAGACTTTCCCGCCGGTGAGTCAGGCCGGCGGCTACGCGCCCAGTTCCGGCGCTGACCAGTCGTTTCCACCGGTGGGCCAGGCCGGTGGTGGCTATCCGCCCAATTCCGGTGCCGGGCAAGCTTTCCCGCCGATGGGCTACGGCCCGTCGGGTGCCGCCCCTGGCTACCCCGGCCCGCAAGCCCGGCGCTCGAACACCGGCCTGGTCGCGGTGATCGCCCTGGCCGTCGTGGTCGTGCTGGTGGTCGCCGGGGTTGTGCTGATGAAACTGCTGGATTCGGACTCGGCGGCCCCGCTGGACGTCGGTAAGCCCCCCACGGCGGACACGTCCGCCGATCCGTCCCTCGTCGCCAAGGCCTTCCCGAAGATCCTCCCGCAGGGCGTCGACACCCAGTACGGAATCGGCACCGGCAAGGGCTATCACGACAAGACCTGCTTCCTGGACACCGCCAAGGCGGGCGAGAAGATCTCCAGCGACGACGACGTGCCCGCCTTCCCGAAGTGGGAGACGGGCTGGAACTGCTGGGGCGTGCCGATCGCCGAGCCGGACTTCATTGTGGTCGCCTTCAAGACGCCTGAGGATGCCAAGGCTGCAGTGCGCGATCTGCCGTCCAACACCAAGGCGACCGAACGCAACGGCGGCAAGTCCTACACCACTTATCGGTGGCAGAAGGCCGACGGCGGCTTCCCCGACGGGTTCCTGCTGGTGAGCTTCGAATCCGATCCGGCGCGGTCGAACTACCTGTTCTTCGCCAAGGTGACGCTCACTGACAGCCAGCCGGAATCCGGATTCGGCATGACCCAGCAGAAGTTCAAGACCTGGTTCACCGGATTGCCGCTGTAGTCAACGGTATTCAGTCGACCGCCAGCGCCGCCACGATCGGCAGCCGTCCCGCCCGCAGTGCGGGCGGGATCGAACCGAGCAGTGCGAGCGCGAGCGCGATGGTTCCGTAGACCAGCAGCATCGGGCTCGGCTGGTAGACGACGTCGATGGTGAGCGCTTGCGCCATGGCGAGGGTAGCCAGGTATTGCACGGCGATGCCGACGACGAGACCCAGTGCCGCGCCGGTCAATCCGATGCCCGCCGCCTCGGCGAGCACCGAACGCATCAGGAATTGGCGGCTGGTGCCCATGGCCCGCAGCACGCCGAGTTCCCTGCGGCGTTCGAGCACCGACAGCATCAAGGTGTTCAGCAGGGCCACCGTGGCCACCAGCACCACGATCCAGAGGATGGCATTGCTCATCGCCGAGCCCTGTTCGATGCTGGCGGTGGCTGCGATGACCGCGTTGGCTCCGGTGTCCACGTGCATCTCCGGCGGTACCAGTTGCCGGATCGCCGCCTGCACGGCCGCGGGATCCGCGCCGGATGCGATGTTCACCGCGACGATAGTTTCGCCGGGTCGCTCGTACCACGTGCGCAGCAGGTCGAGATCCATCATCACGACGCCGGAGATCGCCGAGAAGTACGGAATCACTTGCAGCACAGTGACGGTGCGTGGGCCGGTGGGGGTGGGCAGGGTCAGCTGGGCGCCGGCGTCCACGCCGAGCGACTTCGCCACGTCACGCGAGATCACCACGCCCGCACCGGCGGACAGCCCTGCGGCGACCGCGTCGTCCAGCATGCGCATTCGGGTCTGCCGGGCGCTGGGCGGGAAGCCCTGCAACATCACTCGGCCGCTGCCGAGGGTGGCGAAAGCCATTTGGGCCGGACTGACCTCGGCCACGCCGGGGACCGCCGCGATCCGGTCGGCTAGTCCGGCGGGCAGCAGCGGGCCGGTCGGAAACTGTGCCCTCGAGGCGGGGCTGACGTACAGATCGGTTCTGGCCAGGTCGTCGAACGTGGTGGTGGCCGAATCCACCATATTGTTCGACGCCCCGCTCATCGCGACGGTCGCCGCAACCCCGATCAGCACGGTCATCGCGGTCGCCCACACCCGGCGCGGTGCGCGTTCCAGCGTGGTCGCGCCGAGCGCACCGGGCGCACCGAACGCACGCGAGATGGTCGCTGCCGCTCGGACGAGCGGACCGGTGGCGGCGAAACAGAGCGCGATGGCCGCGACGAACGCGGTCGAGATGGCGCCGAGCGAGTAGCGGCCGAGGTCCGCCGTGGCGATCGCGACCGCCAGCGCGGCCAGCCCGAGACCCGCGACGACCGCGGCCCAGCGCAGCAGCGGGCTCGTCGTATCCGCACTGTTGACACCGACCGGGACCAACGCCTCGATGGGCTCCACCTTGTACACCTGGCGGGTGGCCAACCCGGCGGCGATCACGCTGGCGATCACGCAGGCGGCGATAGCGACCGGAATCGCGTAGCCGGGCACCAGATACTCGGTGCGCGCCTCCACCGACGACATGATGGCGACCGGCAACTGGTCGATCGCGAGGCGCCCCATGAAGATACCGAGCACCGCGCCGACGGCGCCGCCGAGCAGGCCGAGCAGCGCGGCCTCCGCGAGCAGATCCCGCACCATCGGCCCGCGCTTGCCGCCGATGGCCCGCAGCAGCGACAGCATGGGTCTGCGCTGGGCAATGGCCATGCTCATGGCGTTGTAGATGAGGAAGGCCGAAACGATCAGCGCCGCAGCCGAAGCCATCATGGTGGAGTACCGCACCAGCTGCACGGCGCTGCCTGCCTGGGCGGTGCGCAGGCTCGGGTCGGCGACCACCGCGCGACCATCGACGGCCTCGGTGAGCTCGGCACGCAAGGCCTCGACCGAGATGCCCTGCGCCGGAACGACCTGAATGGAATCCAGTCGGCCGCTCCGCCCGGTGACCTGCTGGGCGAGCCCGAGCGGTGCGGCGACGAGATGACCGCCGTTGAGCTGCTCAGACGTCTCCTCGTCGAGAACGCCTGCGACGGTGACGGTTTCGGAGCCCAGGGCGAACCGCGCACCCTCCGCATGTCCCATGGCGGCACCGACCAGGACACCGTTGGGCACCGTGAGCAGCTTGCCGACGTGCGCGGTCATCGGCCCGGCCAGCTCGCCACCCAGCGCGCCGATATTCTGATCGGCCCCGATCAGCAGGGCCCGGTCCGCGCCCGAACCGATCTGCGCGCGCACCATCGGCACCGCCTTGTCCACCCCGGGCGTGGCCGCGACACGTTGCAGCAGTTGCTGATCGAAGCCCGCGTCGGTGACGCCGGTGACCTCGAGCGCGGCCCGGCCGCCGAGGCTGTGCGTCAATCGATCCACCGACCCGGTGACCGAGCCGGAGATGCTCAGCACCGCGACGAGCAGCCCCGCCGATACCCCCATCACCACGAGGGACAGGGCGGTGCGCCCGCGGTGGACGAGGAGTTCCCCGATATTGAACAGCCGCAAGCGATCCCATGCGGCGCCGATCATGCGCTGACCGACCGCTCGGCGGCATCGTTGGACCCGATCCTGCCGTCGCGCAACGTGATCACCCGGTCGCAGTAGGTCACCGCGCTCATGTCGTGGGTCACCATCACCACCGAATTACCCGAACCGGCGATCTCGCCGAGCAGCTCCAGGATGGATGCGCCGGTCTTGGAATCCAGGTTGCCGGTGGGCTCGTCGGCCAGGATCAACGGCGGATCCATGATCATCGCCCGGGCCACCGCGACCCGCTGCATCTGACCGCCGGACAGTTCGGCGGGCCGATGGCTCGCTCGATCGCTCAGCCCGACGCGGTCGAGCAGCTCCAGCGCGCGCGGCTTGGCTTTCCGTAACCCGGTGCCGTCCAGCAGCTTCGGGATCGCGACGTTCTCCCACGCGGACAATGTGGGCAGCAGGTTGAAGAACTGGAAGATGAAACCGACCCGGTGGCGGCGGAACTCGGACTGGCGCTCGTCGTCCATCCCGCCGATCTCGGTGCCCTGGAACAGGATCGAGCCCGCGTCCGGAGTGTCCAGCGCACCGAGCAGGTGCAGCAGCGTGCTCTTGCCGGAGCCGGACGGCCCGATGATCGAGGTGAACTCGCCCGGCTCGATGCGCAGACTGATCGTGTCCAGCGCGCGGACCGCCTGCCCGCCGACTCGGTATTCCTTGGTCACGTCGGATAATTCGAGCATCGCCGGATCCGGCATCGCTGCCCCCACTCTGTTCGGTCGGTCAGATGTTCGTCCGCCGCGCTAGCGCGCCATGGCCTCCGGCGCGTGGTGGCGGCGACGATACTGTGCGTCGAGGACTGCGCGCAGCACCGGCTGCTCGGCGGCCAGCTCCAGATAAGCATCGATGGCCGACTGTCCTTGGGCCATCGCCTGGTCCAGCTTCGCGTCGAGGTGGATATTCCAGCGATAGCGCAGCGCGAGCAGCAAACCCTCCGCGCCGCCGAACAGCCGCTCCAGCTCCGGAATCCCGGTGAACAGGTGCGGATCGCCCGGATCGACGGCGGCCCGGGCCAGGACGGTGTGCACAACTTCTGTGCGGGCGTGCTGATCTTTCCAGGACATGAGCCTCGCCTCCCTGTGACGCTGCAACTCACGTTACGGACGAGCCGGTCCACCTGTCTTCGTGCCACGGACCCGAATAGATCTCCGCCCACGGTAGGAGAAGCGACCCGCTTCAGGAACGATGTACGGGCCGCGAGCGGGCGGTTAGCCTTACCGCATGGGTGTGATCGGCGTCTCCGCCCCGGCCGGCGAGCCGAGGCTGGTGACCCGCGTGTGGCGGCGCGTGGTTGTCGGTCTGCGCCGCAGCGGGGAACGGATCGCCGAGTTCGCCAGACAACCGGTGACCTCGTTCCAGCGGCGGGTCGAGGAACTGCCCTTCGACTATCCGCCGTCGGTCATCATCGCGGTCGATCTGGCGTTGGTCATCGTCGCCATCGGCGCGGCGATCCAGCGGCACAGCTACTTTCCGACCGCCCTTCCGATCCTGGCCGTGCTGCTGACCTCCGCGTTCGGCCCGATGTACGCGTTCCTCGGGGTGATGCCACGGCCGGTGACGCTCGGGTTGTTCGCGATGGCGGCCGAGGCGCTGTTTCTCCTCCAGCCGGTCTCGCCGGATCTCGCACCTTTCGTGCTCGTCGCCGCGGCTGGTGAGGTGTCGGCGATCACGGCCAAGCGGATCAGCGTGCCGGTGACCGCCGCGATGATGCTCGAACTGGTCCTGTTCGACATCTACGGGAACCTGTCGGAGGGTTTGCCGACCTATCTCGTCACCGTTGCGTTCGGGTGGATGGTCGGTGTGCTGCTGCAATATCAGCGGCGCTTCCTCTATCAGGAGCGCGGCTACCAAGACATCCGCGCGGCCCAGGCCGCCGACGAGGAACGCCGCCGAATCGCCCGCGAGGTGCATGACGTGATCGCGCACTCGCTGAGCATCACGCTGTTGCATCTCACCGCGGCACGGCACGCGCTGCAGACCGACCGCGAGGTCGACGAGGCGGTGGAATCGCTCACCGACGCCGAGCAACTCGGCCGTCAGGCCATGGCCGATATCCGGCGCACCGTCGGGCTGCTCGACGCGCGACCGTCGAAACACGTGCCGGAACCGGGTGTGGAGGACATCGCGACGTTGGTCGGCGACTTCGCCAGAGCCGGGCTGGACGTGCGCTACGTGTGCGCCGAGGACCTGCGTGCGGTCTCACCCGCGGTCGGGCTCGCGCTGTATCGGATCGGGCAGGAGTCGCTGGCCAATGTCGTCAAACACGCGCCGGGCGGGTCCGCGCTCATGCAGGTGGTGGTGGACTCGGCCGCGGTGACACTGACGGTGCACAACACGTTGCCCGCCGGCCTGCCCGCACAACCGGGCACCGGGATGGGCCTGTCGGGGATGGTGCAGCGGGCCGAACTGCTCGGCGGCCGGATCATTGCGGGCCAGTGCGACGGCGGCTGGTCGGTCCGTGCGTCCATCCCGCTGGCTCCGGTGCGCGGTGCGTGCCTCCTGACGGGCATTCCGCTCGGCGGCGCGGCGGTGAACCGGGAGGCGGGATGACGGCCCGCCGCACTCCACAGACGGGGTGCGCTCCCCGCAACGTACGGGAGGCCCTGTGACAGCGGCATCACCCGCGGAAGACGCGGTGACCGTCCTGGTAGTCGACGACCAGGAGTTGGTTCGCGGCGGACTGCGCCGGATCCTGCGCCGCCGGGACGGATTCATCGTCAGCGAATGCGCCGACGGCGACGAGGTGGTCGCCGCGGTGGCGGCCGCGCGGCCCGACGTGGTGCTGATGGATCTGCGGATGAAACGCGTCGGCGGCATCGACGCCACCCGCCTGCTGCGCTCGCGCGACGGATCACCGCCGGTGCTGGTGCTGACCACCTTCGACGACGATCAGCTGCTGTCCGGTGCGCTGCGCGCAGGCGCGGCGGGGTTCATTCTCAAGGATTCGCCGGCCGAGGATCTGATTCGCGCGGTGCGGATGGTCGCCGGTGGTGGCGCCTGGCTCGACCCGTCGGTCACCGAACGGGTGCTGTCGGCCTATCGCACCGTGCGGCCGAGCGCGACACGCACGAGCGCGAGGTTGTCCGATCTCACAGCGCGCGAGTACGAGGTGCTCGAATTGATCGGACGCGGCCGGGTGAACGCGGAGATCGCCCGCGAACTGGGTATCTCGGAAGTGACCGTGAAAAGCCATGTCGGACACATATTCGGCAAGCTAGAGCTGCGGGATCGGGCCGCCGCGATCGTCTTTGCGTTTGACCACGGGGTGGTGACACCCGGAGAATCCACTCTTTGACGGGCCGGTGTTGTGAGAGTTATGCGTGCACATCCGGCCCGGGATGTGGAGGATTGACGGGGTGGAGGCACCTGGGCCCAGAACCGGTACACGGTTCGGGCCGTACGAATTGCGGTCACTGCTGGGCAAGGGGGGCATGGGCGAGGTCTACGAGGCCTACGACACGGTGAAAGACCGAGTGGTGGCGGTCAAGCTGCTGCACGAGGAACTCGCCGGTGACCCCGCGTACCAGGTGCGGTTCCGGCGCGAATCGCAGGCGGCCGCGCGGGTCGCCGAGCCACACATCGTGCCCATCCACGACTGGGGCGTCATCGACGGCGTGCTGTTCATCGACATGCAGTTGGTGCCCGGCGTCGATCTGCGCACCCTGCTGCGCAAGGAAGGACCGCTGAGTCCGGTTCGCGCGGTGGGCATCGTCGAACAGATCGCCTCGGCGCTGGACGCTGCGCACGCGGGCGGACTGGTGCACCGCGACGTCAAGCCGGCCAACATTCTCGTCACCGCCGCCGATCACGCCTTCCTCGCCGACTTCGGCATCGCGCACACCGAAGGCGACAGCGCCGTCACGATGGTCGGCATGGCCGTTGGCTCCTACATCTACATGGCGCCGGAACGCTTCGACGTCGCCCAGGTGACCGGCCGGGCCGACATCTATTCGCTGTCCTGCGTGCTACACGAGTGCCTGACGGGTGCTTCACCTTTCCCGGCCGCCAGCATGAACGTGCTGATCCGGTCGCATCTTTCCGAGACACCGCCGCGGCCGAGCTCCCAGCAGGCGGGCATCCCGGCCGGACTCGACGCGGTGATCAGCCGCGGCATGGCCAAGGATCCGGCCGATCGGTGGCCGACCGCATCCGCCATGGCGCTGGCGGCGCGGGCCGCGCTCAGCAGTGCGCCCTCGACCGGCGTGCCGCAGGCGAGTGCGCCGTCGACGGGTGCGAATTCGGCGGGTGCGCCGAATGTGTCGCCGCCGATCGGGGCGCCCAACGTACCGCCGCCTACCGGTCCGATGCTGGTGGTTCGCGCGCCCGGCGCGGGTGGGGTGCCGCCGGAGTCGACGGGGGAGATCTCCGCCGTGATCCTGCCCAGCGCGCCGACCGTGGTGCGGCCGACCGAGATCCAGTTCACGACGCTGTCGTCCGCGCAGGAACCCACGCCGCCGCTCGGACCGACGCCGCGGTGGACACCCGATCAGGGTCTGCCGCCGGTGCGGCCGTTCCCCGACGCGCATCTGTACTCGGAGGAGTCCGGGGGACAGGTGTATTCGGAGCATGGTGGGGGACCGGAGTATCCGGATCAGTCCGGACAGCCGTATCCGGGTCCTGCCGGGGGACCGGCTTACTCGGAGCGGCCCGGTGGGCAGCGGTACTCGGATCAGCCTGGCGGACAGCCGTACTCGGAACAGCCCGGCCGGAATGACGCGGAGCCGCTCGGTGGCGAGCCGTATTCGGGTCGGCCCGGAGCACTGCCCTATTCAGGTGCGGCCGGGGGGCAAAGGTACTCGGACGAGCCCGGCCGGCAACCGTATCCGGACCAGCCTCAGGGACCGCCGGACTCGGATCGACCTGAGGGCCGGCCGTACTCGGATCAGCCGGGCGGGCGGCAGTTCTCGGATCCTTCGGAGGGGCCGGGTTACTCGGGTCAGCCGGGTCGCCAACCGTATTCGGACAGCCAGGGACAGCCGTATCCGGGGCATCCAGGTGCGCAAGCCTATTCGGCCGAGCCCGGCCAGCCGTATGCGGAACACCCTGGGGCGCAGGCATATTCGGAGGACAAGCCCTTCGTCGGCGGTCAAGCATACTCGGCCGCCCAGCAATACGAGACGACGCGCTTCCCTGATGAACCCGGCTTCGGGCGACCCCCGGGCGCCGGCGACTATCCCTCCGACGACTATCCCGACGATCACCAGCCCACCGAGGTCTACGCGGCACCGGGCGGGTACACGCCGCCGGAAGCCTATTCCGCACCGGACGACTACTACGATCCCGCAAGGTTTTCCGAGCCCGGCGGTCACGCTCGCGTCGACTATCCGCCGCAGAGCAACTATGCAAGCCGCAGCGAGTACCCGGAGCAGGGCTACGCGCCGGAGTACGACGACTACGACCCGGAGGAAGAGCCCTACTCGACCGGCAAGCGCCGGTCCATCGTGCTGCCCATCCTGATCGCGGTGGTGGTGATCGTCGTGGTGGCGGTCGTCGGAGTGGTGGGCTGGCAGGTGTTCACCTCCACCAATGTCGCGAAGCCCACCGACCAGCAGGCCGGCGCTCCGGTACCGACGGCCAGTCCGCAACCGCAGGCGCCGGGCAGTCCGTCGGCACCGCCGGTCACCTCCTCCGCCCCGGCCAAGACGACCACGGCGGTTCCGCTGCCCGCCGGTGCGAAGCCGTGTACCCAGGGCGATTCGGGCTCGGGTGCGTTCACCAAGTCCGCCACCGGCTCCGCCGCGACGACGTGTGCGTTCGCCGAGGAAGTCCGGCGGGCATACGCCGAGGCGAGCCCCGGAAGCACCACCTCGCGGAACGCACCGCGCACCGTGGTGGCGACCAGCCCGGTGACCGGCCGGACCTACACGATGAATTGCCTCAGTGAAGGCCAGCTCGTCACGTGCAGTGGCGGCGAAAATGCGGTGGTGTATGTATATTGATCGATCCCGCGCGGCTCGTGTCCGAAAAGCATTGAGCTGTGCGGCATTAGCCATGTTCCTGGTGGCCGGATGCGGGTCGGGCGCCGACCGTTCGGACGCGGACGAGACCAGCATTACCGAGGCCGCGTCGCATGCGGACCAAAAAGGCCTGTCCATCACCGTCCCCGGCACCCTGGCCGCGAGCGTCGCGGAACTACAGGCCGGGGTGCGCGGACACCTCGGTCTGGCGATCATGCCGGTCGGCGGCGACCAGGTGGTCAGCTTCGGCGACTGGACCACCGGCCCCGCCTGGTCGACCATGAAGGTGCCGTTGACCATTGCCGCCCTGCGGCGCAACCCGGGTAACGCCTCCTACGCGGTGTCGGCCGCCATCACCGCGTCCGACAACGCCGCCGCCGACACGCTGTGGCAATCGCTCGGCACGAATCAGGAAGCGGCGCAGGCGGTTCAGTCGGTGCTCCGGGAGGGCGGCGACAGCAAGACCACCGTGCCCGCCGCCAGAACCAGGTCCGAGCATTCGGCCTTCGGCCAGGCGGAATGGTCACTGGCCGAACAGGTTCGGTTCGCCTCGCGACTGCCCTGCCTGCCGCAGTCCGCGACCGTGATCAACCTGATGGAGCAGGTCCAATCGGCCCAGCGCTGGGGCCTCGGCGCGTTCAGCGGCGCCGAGTTCAAGGGTGGCTGGGGTCCGGACGCCTCGGGCGCGTACCTGGTCCGGCAGTTCGGCTTGATCTCGACGCCGTCGGGACAGATCGCGATCGCATTCGCGGCACAGCCGGACTCCGGTGCGTTCTCCGACGGGATGACGATGCTGGACAAGCTGTCCACCGTTATCTCCCAGCACTTGGACGAGCTGTCCGGCGGTCGCTGTCCTGCCTGATCAGCCGAGTTCGACCGGGTAACGGCAACCCCTGAAAATCCCGACGTATCGGATGTAGGCCACCGGGCTTACAGTGCGCCGGGTCGCGCATGTGAGGTGGAGGTGACGGGTGGACGGACCGCGGACCAGAATCGGAACTCGATTCGGTCCCTACGAGCTGCGCTCGCTGCTGGGCCGCGGGGGCATGGGCGAGGTCTATGAGGCCTACGACACGGTGAAGGACCGGGTCGTCGCGGTCAAGCTGTTGCCGACCGAGCTCGCGCAAGATCCGATGTTCCAGCAGCGGTTCCGCCGGGAATCGCAGGCGGCCGCGCGGGTGGCCGAGCCGCACGTCATCCCGATCCACGACTGGGGCGAGATCGACGGCGTGCTGTACATCGACATGCGGCTGGTGCGCGGCCACGATCTGCGCTCGGTGCTGCGCGGCGAGGGACCGCTGACACCGGCGCGCGCGATCGGCATCGTCGAGCAGATCGCCGCCGCGCTGGACGCCGCGCACGCGGAGGGGTTGGTGCACCGGGATGTCAAGCCTGCCAACATTCTCGTCACCGCCTCGGACTTCGCGTACCTCGCCGATTTCGGCATCGCCAGGTCCGCCAACGATCCCAACATGACCGGCACCGGCGAGGCCGCGGTCGGTTCCTACAGCTACATCTCGCCGGAACGCTTCGAGAACGGTCCGGTCACCGGCACCGCCGACGTCTACTCGCTGGCCTGTGTGCTCTACGAATGCCTCACCGGCACAACACCGTTCCGGGCCGAGGCGATGAGTGTGCTGATCCACTCACATCTTTCGATGCCGCCGCCGCGCCCGAGTGCGGTCCGGGCGGGGGTGCCCGCCGCCTTGGACGAGGTGATCGCGCGGGGCATGGCCAAGCGGCCGACGGACCGCTACTCGACCGCGGGCGGGCTGGCGTCGGCGGCGAAGTCGGCACTCACCGGTCGGCCGGTCGTCGCGGTCACCGAGTTGCCGACCGACCAGATGGGCGCCGTGCTGCCGAAAGCGCCGCCTACCGTGGTGTTTCCGAATGTCGGCCCGGAACAGCGGAGTCCGAACGCCTTGCCGACGGACGCGATCGTGCGGCCGCCGGTCAATGGGCGGCCCGGTGCCGGCCGGATCATGCGGCCGGAACCGAATCGAGGGCAGGGCCCGCGCGGCGAAGTCGTGCTGCGCGAACCACATCGCGTTCTCGAGCCGAGCCCCGACGCGGATACCGGCGCGAAATCCGTAGTGACCCCGGAAAAGGAGGTCGCGCCGCGGCAGCGCCGGTCGCGGCGCAGGTGGCTGCCGGTGGTCGGTGCGCTCATCGTCGTGCTCGCGCTGACCGGTGTCGTCGGCTGGCTGGGTCGAGGCTCCTTCAGTTCCGGCCCTGCGTCGCTGACGCTCGCCCCGGTCCCGGCCACCGCCAGGGGTTGCGAGACGAAATATCCGCCGGCCGGCCGTTTCCTCTACTCGGCGATCGGCACCGAGGTCACCTCGTGTGAGTTCGCCGAGGAGCTGCGCAAGGCCTACGGCGAGGGATCCGACGCCGCGGGCACCCGCCAGGTGACCGCGTTCAGCCCGCCCCTGCGGCAGAACTTCACCATGGAGTGCGTCACCCTGGACGGCCTGGTCACCTGCACCGGCGGGCAGAACGCGATCGTCTACATCTACTGAGTTTCGCGAAAGAGGTTGGCCCACCCGGGGGTCGGCCTGCCGAACCGGGCCGGGCGGGGCAAGATAGCGGCCATGCGCATCGGAGTCTTGACCGGAGGCGGAGACTGCCCCGGACTGAACGCGGTCATTCGTGCTGTCGTTCGCACCGCGAACGGACGTTACGGCGACGCGATCGTCGGGTTCGAGGACGGCTGGCGCGGTCTATTGGAGGATCGCAAGATCCAGATCCACAATGACGACCGCACCGACCGGCTGCTCACCAAGGGCGGCACCATCCTCGGCACCGCCCGCACCAATCCCGACGTGCTGCGCGCCGGGCTCGGCCGGATCAAACGAACCCTGGACGACAACGGCATCGACGCACTCATCCCGATCGGCGGCGAGGGCACGCTCACCGCGGCCAGCTGGCTGGCCGACGAAGGGGTGCCGGTCGTCGGCGTGCCCAAGACCATCGACAACGACATCGACTGCACCGACGTCACTTTCGGCCACGACACGGCGCTGAGCATCGCCAGCGAGGCGATCGACCGGCTGCACACCACCGCGGAGTCGCACCAGCGCGTGATGCTGGTCGAGGTGATGGGCCGGCACGCGGGCTGGATCGCGATCAACGCGGGCATGGCGGCGGGCGCACACCTGACGCTGGTGCCCGAGGTGCCCTTCGACGTGGACGAGGTGTGCGCCATGATCAAGCGCCGCTTCCAGCGCGGGGACAAGCACTTCATCTGCGTCGTCGCCGAAGGCTCGCATCCCGCCGAGGATTCCGGGTTCGCATTGCGGGCGGGCGGTATCGACGAATTCGGGCACGAACGGTTCACCGGTGTCGCCCAGCAGCTCGGCGCGGAGATCGAACGCCGCATCGGCAAGGAGGTCCGCACCACGGTGCTCGGCCATGTGCAGCGCGGCGGCAGCCCCACCCCATATGACCGGGTGCTGGCCACTCGATTCGGCTTGCACGCCGCCGAGGCCGTGCACGCGGGTCAGTTCGGGCAGATGGTGGCGTTGCACGGCAGCGCCATCGAGCTGGTGCCGCTGGCCGAGGCCACCAAGCAGCTCAAGCGGGTGCCGGACGAGCGTTATCGCGAGGCCGAGGCCTTCTTCGGCTGACCCGAATTCGCCAGGGACCCAGCCGATCAGCGGATGCTCGGCGGTGCGGCCGGGGCCGCCGGGTTACGCTGGCGGGCATGGCCGACTTACACGTGAACGACCTGCCGGACGCCGACGTCGCCGTGCTGCGGCGTCGGGCAGGCGCCGCCGGACTCCCGCTGCTGGGTTACGTGCGCGAAGAGCTCATCGCGCTGGCCCGTAAGCGCACCGCCGACGACACGGTCGTGGAGTTCCTGGAGTCCGAAGGCCGCGAGCTCATCCCGGAGATCGATGCCGCCGCCGTCGCCCTCATCGACGTCTACGACCTGCCCGCCGACGCCCTCGGTACCTTCGGTCGCCGCGCCTACGCCACCGGCCTGCCGCTCAGCGACTACGTCCGCCAGTCGCTGATCACCTCCGCCCGACGCAGCACCTTCGACGACGTCATGCTCGAATTCCACGAGGCCCAGGATCGCGACCCGAGTCTGAACCTCGACATGGACGCCGTCGCCGCCTCGGTCCGCTACGCGCGCGGGGAATGACGAGTTCCGTACGGTCGACTCTGTACGGAACCGGTAGGTAAACTCCGCCCCCGACGGACTGGTCGGTCAGTAAGGGGCAGTGTTGACATCGCCGATCTCCGGGCTCATCGCGTGGCCGGTAATCGGCTACATCGCCATCGTCGGCGCGGGCAGACTGCTCTTCACCAGGAACACCATCTCCGACCAGTTGGTCAATCGTTCGTTCCTGTGGGGCCTGAGCGGCTTGGTGTTGTTTCGCTGCACGCAGACCACGAGCATCAGCAGTGTGGCGAACCAGCTCGCGCTGGGCTGCATCGTCATGTTCGTCATGCACCTCTACGGCCTCGCCCGGTTGTGGGAACCCGGCGCCGACCCGGCGGTGACCTGGCGGCGTCAGCGGATCTACAGTGCGGTCGGCTTGCTGGCGGCGGTGTTGACACTGATCGCCGGGCCGACCGCCGGACGTGCCGAACAACTGCCCGACCCGAACCTGAACTGGGGTGGGCTCGTCGTCTGGGCCGCACAGGGAGTTCCCCTGGCGGCGACAACCCTGGTGCAGACCCGGCTGGCTCTTCGAGAACTCCGGCGGGAAAACCGGAAACCGCTTGCGAAAGCGGTTGGTGCGCTGATGCTGCTGGCCTATGTGCCGACGTACGTGGCACTGGTGCTCATGGCCGGCGAAATAGTCCTCGGGTGGGACCTGGGGTATCCACCGGTCGGCCGGGCGGAGATCGCCTTCACCTTCGCGGCCGTTCTCGCTAGCACACTCGTCGCGGGTCCGGTGGTCGGACATCTGCTGGAATACGCGGGCCTGGACCGTGACGGACGGATCTGCTGTCGCTTGCGTCCGCTGTGGCGCGACGTCACCGCGGCCGTGCCGGAGATCGTGATGTTCCCCGCGGGTGACGGGCTGACTCGGCGCGACACGACCGCCCGTCTCCTACGGATGACCGTCGAGATACGGGACGGCGCTACTGCATCTCGGGCCTTACCTGCCTCCCGCGCACATCAGGTCTCCGGCGGCTCACCAGGACGTACAGCTGAGGGACTACGCGAACCGCCTCGCACTGGCGGCCGGTGCCCGGCGGGCCGGAGTTCCGCCCTCCAACACAGGCCTTGTGCAGCAACCCTTTCCGCCCGCGCAGGACTTCGACACCGAACTCCGCCAGCTGCTGGACTTGGCACGAGTCTGGTCGTCCGCCCGCGCCACGCCGAAGGTGTCACCGGGGATCGGTACTGTTGGGACATGCGCACTGGGCGACTGATCGCGTTGGCACTGTTCGTGATTGCGACGCTGGTCGCGGGCTGCTCTTCGGGATCGGACTCGAATCCACCAGAGCCGACAACCGGTGACTGGCACGGTGCGATCGAGGTGCCGGGGCGGCCGACTCAGATCGGCGTGACGTTCACCGACAAAGGCACGGCCACCATCGACATCCCGTCGCAGAGCGTCAAGTCGGTGGAGTTGAAGGACGTGAAGTCCGATCGGAGCGGGGTGTCTTTCGCGATCGCCGATGTCCCAGGCGACCCGAAGTTCCGTGGCGAGTACGAACAAGGCCCCGACCAGATCACCGGCGATTTCCTCCAGGGCGGCGAGACGTTCCGGCTCGTGCTGCAGCGCGGCAAACTGCCTCCGCCGGTCCGCCCGCAGGAGCCGAAGCCGCCGTTCCCGTACAAGGCCGAGGACGTCACCTACCGCAACGGTGACCTGACGATCGCGGGCACCCTGACCAAGCCCGAGGGCACCGGACCTTTCCCGGCGGTCCTGTTGATCACCGGCAGCGGACCACAGGACCGTGACGAAGAACTGCTCGGCCACAAGCCTTTCCTGCTGATCGCCGACACGTTGACCAGGGCGGGATACGCCGTCCTCCGGGTCGACGACCGCGGCGTCGGCGGCACCGGCGGCAAGCTGGACGACGCGAACTACACCGATCTGTCCAATGACGCCGCGGCGGGCGTCGGCTTCCTGCGTGGTCGCCCGGACATCGACCCGGCCCGCGTCGGCCTGTTCGGGCACAGCGAAGGCGGCTACCTCGCGCCGATGGTCGCCGCGCGGCCCGACAGCGGTGTCGCCTTCCTCATCCTGATGGCCGGACCGGGCGTCTCGGGTGCCGACGTGCTCGTCGAGCAAACCCGGCTGATCACCGCCGCCAGCGGCGCCCCCGCCGACGCCGTCGACAAACAGGTCCGGGAAACCGCCGAACTGGCGGCACTGCTGAAAGCGGGTGACCTGGCGGGGGCGAAGGAGTTGGTGCGCAAGCAGAACGAGGCCAAGCCCGCCGACCAGCGTGCCCCGGAATCCCAGGTCACCGCCGGGATCACGCCGTACCTGGCCGCTCTGGTCGCCTACGATCCGGCCCCGGCGTTGTCGGCGCTGCGCGTTCCGGTGCTCGCGTTCTTCGGCGAAAAGGACTTGCAGGTGCCGCCCGGCCAGAGCGAGCCCGCGATGCGAGCCGCCCTCGCCGCCAACCCTGATGCGACCGTTCATGTGTTCCCTGGTCTGAATCACCTGATGCAACCCACCGAGACCGGGCGTCCCGACGAGTACAGCGAGATCGAGACGACTGTCTCGCCGGAGGTACTCACCTATGTCACTGGCTGGTTGACCCAGCGGGTCCAACCGAAGTAGGCGTGGGTGTGAGCCCGTGCGTTCCCGTGCGGGGCTTTACATAGAATGTCAGCCATGAGCACACCCACACTCGACTTGATGGATTACTCCGATGTCATCGCCCGGTTCGAGCCGGTGCTTGGCATGGAGGTCCACGTCGAGCTGTCCACCGCGACCAAGATGTTCTGCGGGTGCCCGACCGAATTCGGTGCTGGCCCGAACACCCAGGTGTGCCCGGTGTGCCTCGGTCTGCCCGGTTCGCTGCCGGTGGTGAACGAGAAGGCCGTCGAGTCGGCGATCCGCATCGGGCTCGCGCTGAACTGTTCGATCACTCCGTGGGGCCGGTTCGCGCGCAAGAACTACTTCTACCCGGATCAGCCGAAGAACTACCAGATCAGCCAGTACGACGAGCCCATCGCCACCGAGGGCTACCTCGATGTGCTGCTCGACGACGGCAGCACCTTCCGGGTGGAGATCGAGCGTGCGCACATGGAAGAAGACACCGGCAAGTCGACCCACGTCGGCGGCGCGACCGGTCGCATCCACGGCGCCAGCCACTCGCTGCTCGACTACAACCGAGCCGGTGTGCCGCTGGTCGAGATCGTCACCAAGCCGATCACCGGCGCAGGGGAGCGCGCCCCCGAGGTAGCCCGCGCGTACGTCACCGCGCTGCGCGAGGTGCTCCGGTCGCTCAACGTCTCCGACGTGAAGATGGAGCAGGGTTCGCTGCGCTGCGACGCCAACGTGTCACTGATGCCGATCGGCGCCAAGGAATTCGGCACCCGCACCGAGACCAAGAACGTGAACTCGCTGCGCAGCGTCGAGGTCGCCGTCCGCTTCGAGATGCGCCGCCAGGCCGCCGTGCTGGCCGGTGGCGGCACCATCGTGCAGGAGACCAGGCACTTCCACGAGACCGACGGCACCACCTCGCCGGGCCGGATCAAGGAAACCTCCGAGGACTACCGCTACTTCCCTGAGCCCGACCTGGAACCCGTTGCGCCCGAGGCGGAATGGGTCGAGCAACTGCGCGGCACCATCCCGGAGTACCCGTGGCTGCGCCGGTCCCGCATCCAGTCCGACTGGGGACTGTCGGACGAGGTGATGCGCGACCTCGTCAACGCGGGCGCGCTCGACCTCATCATCGCCACCGTCGACGCGGGTGCCCCCGCCAACGAGGCGCGCTCCTGGTGGGTCGCCTACCTGACCGAGAAGGCTAAGGAGCGCGAGGTCGCGCTGGAGGATCTGCCGATCACCCCCGCCCAGGTCGCCGAGGTGATCAACCTGGTCGAGGCCAAGACGGTGAACAACAAGGTCGCCAAGCAGGTTGTCGACTTCGTGCTGGCCGGCGAGGGCGAGCCCGCCCAGATCGTCGAGTCCAAGGGGCTCGGCATGGTCAGCGACGACAGCGCTTTGCAGGCCGAGGTGGAGAAGGCGCTCGCCGCGAACCCGGATATCGCCGAGAAGATCCGCTCCGGCAAGGTGCAGGCCGCGGGCAAGATCGTCGGCGACGTGATGAAAGCGACTCGCGGACAGGCGGATGCGGCGCGCGTGCGGGAGCTCGTGCTGGCGGCCTGCAGCTGAACCTGCTGGCCTGCAGGGGGTTGCAGGCATTGACGAGGTTTGCCGCTAGGCAGTTCGACACGACGTGGGCTGCCGACTGGTTGAGTTGCCTCGCGAAGGTTCGGCGGCGCGGCAGTCAGGCGCATCGACGGGTTGCGTTGCCTCGCAACGGTTGGGCTGTAGTCGGGCACTGCCGACTCTCCGTTGCGTCTGCTGCGCGGGGATCGGCTCATCCGCCGGACCTGTTCGGACGCAACCACCTTCGCAATGTAAACGGGCCGACTCCGTGGAGTCGGCCCGTTTACCGTTCGCCGGAGTCTAGTCCGGTCCGGTCCCACCGGACTGCGGCGGCGGAATGCGTACTACCCGATCGTCATTCGGCCCTGGCTGGCCGTCGGTCTTGTTGACGGTGCCCACCCAAATGGCGCCGTCCGCGCCGACGGTCGCGCCGCCGAGCTGTCCGTACTTGTCCTGCGCGATCAGGGTCGGCGCCGAGGTGACCTCGTGGGTGTTGGCGTCGGCCGCCGCGATGGCGAGGGCCTTGCCCTTGGTCAGCGCGATCGCGACACCGTCGGTCGCGGCGGCGCAGCCTGCGACGCCCGGGCGGTCCGGCCAGGTCCACGCCGTAGTGACCGCACCGTCGCCGCCGAGCCGCTGCAACCGGTCCTCGACGGGGGTGCGATCGGTGATCCAGACGCTGTCCTTGCTGTCCCGGCAGATATCGCCGGCGACGCCGATGCCGGACACCGCGATCTCCGCGGCGGCGCCCGGGGCGGGGGAGTTGACCCGCAGCAGCTTGCCCGCCAGCGAGGACGGGGAGTTCGCGGCGTCGGGGTTGCCCGCATCACCGGTCAGCACCAGCATCTGGGTGGGCGTGACGAAGTCGATGGCGCCGTGGTTCCCGGTGGCGCCCTTGGGGATTCCGGTGAGGATGTCCTTCGGCGGGCCGCCGCCCTGGGCGATGCGGACCACCCGGTTGTCGCTGGGCGTGGTGATGTAGGCGTAGATCAGGCCGTCTTCCCGGAACGTCGGGGAGAGCGCGAGGTCGCTGAGACCGCCGTCGCCGGAGCCGTCCACCTCCACCCGCGCGTACTCGCTCGGCGGCGTTTCCGGCGCGACCTTCAGGATGCGGCCGGTGCGCCGCTCGGCGACCAGCGCGCCGTCGCCGAGCGCGACCAGTCCACCCGTGGTGTCCAGGCAGGTGGCCACCACCGCGGGATCCGGGTCGATGCACGGCCCGCTGGGCCGGGTGGTCGACGTCTGCTCCTGTCCCGGTTTCTTCGGGTCGATGTTCGCCCCGTGCAGCGTCGGCTCCGGCGTGAACGGGCTCGACGCCGAATCATCGAACCGCGCGCAGCCGGACACCAGCACGGACCCGAGCACCAAGCTCGCCGCAACGCGACCCACGACAACCAACCTCATAGCTCAGACGTTACGGAAAACCGTCCGACACCGCCGCTCCCGGGTCCGGTGCGCCCCCGAATTCCGGCCGCGCACCTGTATTTTGTCGGGAACTGACACGCCAATAGTGTTTGGTGCCCGCTGTTGCGCGGCGCAGCATAGGGTATTGGCCGTGACCGAGAAGCCGAAAGACACATCCGACCCCTCGGCGGCCCAGCGTTCAGCGCCGTCCACGGCCGAGCAGTCGGCGGTGTCGTCCACCGGTCGAGGCGTCAGCAGCCCGTTCGATTCGCCGACCGAGCAGTTCCCCAGGCTGTCCAAGGACGTGCCGCGCACCGACGACGAGCTCGGCCTGGATCCCGATGTTCCGCCGGTCGGCGCGAGCGGCACCGCGCCGGACGCGTCGCCCGCCTATGCCTACGCCAGCATCCCGCCCGCCGCGAACGCGCCGACCGACACCGGCAGGCTGCGTCGCCGCAACGGCGAGAACCGCCGCGGCACATTGGATTTCGGTCTGTTCCTGCTGCGACTGATCGTCGGCGGCACCTTCATCTACCACGGCCTGCAGAAGCTGACCGGCTGGTTCAACGGCCCCGGCCTCGACGGCACCCGCGACATGATGGAGAAAGGCGGCTGGGACCACCCGACCGTGTCGGCCATCCTGGTCACCATCGGCGAAGTCGGCGGCGGCGCACTCCTGGTCCTCGGCCTCGCCACCCCGCTCGCCGCAGGTGCCGTCCTCGCCGTCATCCTCGACGCCTGGGCCTGGAAGCAAGGCATGATCCCCGGTTTCCAATACAAGGCCTCCGTCCCGACCGGCGTCGAAATGGAGAGCATCCTGGCGGGCGTCGCCGCCGTCATCATCCTCACCGGTCCCGGCCGCTGGGCCCTCGACCGCAACCGCGGCTGGGCTACCCGCCCCTTCGCCGGCTCCTTCGTAGTCCTGCTCCTGGCCATAGCCGCCGCCATCTTCACCTACTGGTACCTGCACGGCGGCAACCCATTGACCGGCATCGGCCCCTTCGACTGACCCCGAACCCCCTGCGCCCCTCGGACTTCCGAGGGGCGCAGTCTTGTTTGCATGCCGCGACCGGAGGCGGTTGTCGAGTGACCGCGCCGTCAGGTCCCGCTTGCTGCTACGCGAGGCAGTTGCGGGACGTGGGGGCTGCGAATGTCGAGTGGGCGCGCCGTGAGGTCCCGTTCGCTGTTACGCGCGGGCGGTTGCCGGGACGTGGTGGCGGCGATCTTCGAGTGTCCGTGCCGTGAGGTCCCGTTCGTTGCTACGCGCGGGCAGCTGGGGGACGTGGTGGCGGCCAATGTCGAGTGGGCGCGCCCACATGTCCCGTTCGCGACAACATGAGGGGTCGAGCGGGACGCGTTGGCGGCAGTTGCCGAAGTAGCCGCGCCCCATGTCCCACTCGCCGCTATGTGAGGTGGTTGCCTCGAGCGGGACATCGTGGCGGCGAGTGTCGAGGGGCGTGCCGTCATGTCCCCGTGCGCCGTTACGTGAGGGGTCGAATGGGACGTGGTGGCGGCGAATGTCGAGTGGCCGCTCCGTCAGGTCCCGCTCGCTGCTATGCGCGGGCAGTTGGGGGACGTGGTGGCGGTGAATGTCGGGTGGGCGCTGCGTCATGTCCCGTTCGCCGCTACGTGTGGCGGTTGGTTGCGGCGAACGGGACATGGTGGCGGCCAACGACGGGGAGGTGCCCCGTCAAAGTCCAGCTAGGGTTTACCGGTCAGCTGGTCTGGGCGAAACCCGCAACCACTACGGCACATAGCGGACTGCACCCTTGTCGGCTGAGGTGGCGAGGGCGGCGTAGGCGCGCAGGGCGGTGGTGACGGGGCGGTCGCGGTTGAGGGGTTGCCAGGGGCGTTCGGAGGCTTCCATTTTGGCGCGGCGTT
The DNA here is from genome assembly GCF_007990755.1 of Nocardia ninae NBRC 108245. Taxonomy (GTDB): domain Bacteria; phylum Actinomycetota; class Actinomycetes; order Mycobacteriales; family Mycobacteriaceae; genus Nocardia; species Nocardia ninae. The sequence goes on from NZ_BJXA01000006.1 coordinate 143,104, forward strand.
CGGCGAGGACGGCATCGTCGACGAGGACCTCGAGGGTGCGGGTGCTGACGTCGATGCGGATCTGGTCACCGTTTTCGATGAGGCCGATGGTGCCGCCGCTGGCCGCCTCGGGGGAGATGTGGCCGATGGACAGGCCCGAGGTGCCGCCGGAGAAGCGGCCGTCGGTGATCAGCGCGCACTGCTTGCCGAGCCCGGCGCCCTTCAGGAAGGCGGTGGGGTGCAACATTTCCTGCATGCCCGGCCCGCCCGCCGGACCCTCGTAGCGGACGACCAGCACGTCACCAGCCTTGATCTTCTTGTTGAGAATGGCCGAGACGGCTTCCTCCTGGGATTCCACGACGAGCGCGGGTCCCTGGAAGGTGAACAGTTCCTCGTCGATGCCCGCGGTCTTGAGCACGGCACCGTCGGGAGCGATGTTGCCGCGCAACACGACCAGCCCACCCTCCCGGGTGTAGGCGTGCTCGAAGTCGCGGATGCAACCACCGGCGGCGTCGGTGTCGAGCGAGGACCAGCGGTTCTCGGTGGAGAACGGCTCGACCGTGCGCACCCCACCCGGCGCGGCGTGGAACAGCTCGATGGCTTCCTCGGAAGCCTTGCCGGAGCGGATATCCCAGGTGTCGAGCCACTCGTCGAAGCTGCGCGTGTGCACGGTGCTCACGTCGGTCTCCAGCAGACCGGCGCGGCGCAGCTCGCCGAGGATGGCGGGGATGCCACCGGCCCGGTGCACGTCCTCCATGTGGTAATCGGAGTTGGGCGACACCTTCGACAGGGTGGGCACCCGGCGGCTGGTCTCCTCGATGGTGTGCAGATCGAAGTCGACCTCACCCTCCTGCGCGGCGGCGAGGGTGTGCAGAACCGTATTGGTCGACCCGCCCATGGCCACGTCGAGCGCCATCGCATTGCGGAAAGCCTTGGCGTTGGCGACATTACGAGGCAGCACCGACGCGTCGTCCTCGCGGTACCAGCGGTTGGCGATGTCGACGACCACGGTGCCCGCGCGCTCGAACAGCGCCCGGCGCGCGGCATGGGTGGCCAGCGTGGAACCGTTGCCGGGCAACGCGAGTCCGAGCGCTTCGGTGAGGCAGTTCATCGAGTTCGCGGTGAACATGCCCGAGCAGGAGCCACACGTCGGGCAGGCGGACCGCTCGACCTCGCTCAAACCCTCTTCGGACACAGCCTGATTCGCGCTCGCCGAGATCGCGGTGATCAGGTCGGTCGGCGCCTGCGCGACGCCACCGACGACCACGGCCTTGCCGGCCTCCATCGGCCCGCCGGAGACGAACACCGTCGGAATGTTCAGTCGCATAGCGGCATTCAGCATGCCCGGAGTGATCTTGTCGCAGTTGGAGATACACACCAGCGCGTCGGCGGTGTGCGCGTTCACCATGTATTCCACGGAGTCGGCGATGATCTCGCGCGACGGCAGCGAGTACAGCATGCCGCCGTGACCCATCGCGATGCCGTCGTCGACGGCGATGGTGTGGAATTCGCGCGGCACGCCACCCGCGGCGCGCACCGCGTCGGCGACGATGTCACCGACGTTCTTCAAGTGCACGTGACCCGGCACGAACTGGGTGTACGAGTTCGAGATGGCGACGATCGGCTTGCCGAAGTCGGAGTCGGTCATGCCGGTGGCGCGCCAGAGTGCGCGGGCGCCTGCGGCATTGCGGCCGACGGTGGTGGTGCGTGAACGAAGCGGTGGCATTGATGGTCCTCGGTCTGGTCGCGGGGGGCTGGGATGCGACTGCGCAGAGTCAGCTCGGCGGCCGCTCCACGGTACTCCCGCGTGGGTATCGGCCGGCCTGCCGGTCAGCGCGGCTCGTGGCCGTCGTCCCGGTCCGTTCTGGTGTCAGTCGGTGCCGCGTGCCGGTGTCGCCGCGAGTGGTTCTCGTCGACGCTGACGGTGTCACCGGAGTTGCCGGAGGCGTCGGGCCGCGCTGTGCGAGTCGGAGATCGGTCTGCCGACACATCGCCGACAACATCCTAGCGTCGGCGATTGTTCCTGCTCCCGCGTGTGCGCCTACTGCTTGTTACTGTCCTTGCCGCGAGTGTCATCGTCTTCGGCAATGCTGCTGGAAGCTTCGCCCTCGTCGCGGTCAGTCCCGGCCTCGTCCGTCGCGCCCTGGGCGCCACTGTCCGCCACCGTAGCGTCGGCGGTCGTTGCCTCTGCGTCGTCCGTCTCGGTCGCAGCCGCGTCGGTGGTCGAAGTACCCGCGTCGTCCGACTTCGCCGAATCCGCGTCAGCGCCCGCCGCACTCGCGTCCGCCGACTTCGCCGAACCGGCATCACCCGGCGGCACCGCATACGGATCCGGAATCCGCCCCTGCGACGCAATCGCCAAATCCCGCACCCGGTCATAACTCACCGCGGGAAGTTTCACCTCGGTCCCGTCGACCAAATCGGCTCGCACGTATCCACGCTTCGGGATACGCACCCCCTTCAACTGAGACCAGTCGAGATGCCGCGACTTGAACACGGTCCGCAAATCCAGCCCACTCTCGGAGACCGTCGTCTGCGTCCGCAGCACCCACACGCTCACCGCCATGGGGATCAGCAGCATCCACCACAGTCCGGAGGGCCAGCCGACGAACATGAAGAACACGCACATGAACAGGATGAACACACCTAGGAAGGCCAGGCGTGGGATGCGGATCACAGTGGCGGCCGAGCCGCCACCCGTGTCCGATCCCTCGGGCGCGGTGTGGGACGATTTAGCCGGTGGCACGGACTGATGCGGTGATGACACACCACCATCCTCGCATCCTGGTGAAGGACCCAAGCAGCCGCACTATCCCACATAATGGGACCTGTTTGACTCTTCGGCTCACGCACACATACCGTCATGCGCGTGAATCGAAACGAGCTTCTCGTAATCGGCCGGCGCGTCCAGCGTTGAGCCTGACTATCTGAGTCGAATACGTCAGCTCGCGTTGCGACGCGCCACCCTCGATCAGCCATGGGCTGACGGGGGCTTTTTTGTGTTCGGACAAATGTCCGGCATGGGCGAGTCGCAAGACACCGCATGTCAGACACAAATCCGGGGTCAGAACGACAAGCAGTTAGGAACGAAGACGGTGAGTGCACCTACCGCACGGCCCGGGCCATCGGCCCGCAGGCCAGCGCCTTCGGCGAATCAGCCGAGCACTGGCAGCTCGACGACGTCGGCCAACCGCCGCCAGGTCCCGCCCGAGCGGGTCACCGGCGCGCAGTCGGTCGTCCGGTCGCTCGAGGAGCTCGGCGTCGACACGGTATTCGGCATTCCCGGCGGCGCGATCCTTCCGGTCTACGACCCGCTGTTCGATTCGACCAAGGTGCGCCACGTGCTGGTCCGCCACGAGCAGGGCGCGGGTCATGCCGCGACCGGCTACGCGCAGGCCACCGGCAAGGTCGGCGTGTGCATGGCGACCTCGGGTCCGGGTGCAACCAACCTGGTCACGCCGATCGCCGACGCGCAGATGGACTCGGTGCCGATCGTCGCGATCACCGGCCAGGTCGGCCGCGGCCTGATCGGCACGGACGCCTTCCAAGAGGCGGACATCTCCGGTATCACCATGCCGATCACCAAGCACAACTTCCTCATCACCGAGGGCGTCGACATCCCGCGCATCCTCGCCGAGGCGTTCTACCTCGCCGCCAGCGGTCGTCCGGGCGCCGTGCTGGTGGACATCCCGAAGGACGTGCTGCAGATGCAGACGACCTTCAGCTGGCCGCCGGAGATGCGCCTGCCCGGCTACCGCCCGGTGACCAAGCCGCACGGTAAGCAGGTGCGCGAGGCCGCCCGGATGATCTTGGAAGCCAAGTCGCCCGTGCTCTACGTCGGCGGCGGCGTGATCAAGGCCGACGCCTCGCCCGAGCTGCTCGAGCTGGCCGAGATGACCGGCATCCCCGTGGTCACCACGCTGATGGCGCGCGGCGCGTTCCCGGACAGCCACCAGCTGAACATGGGCATGCCCGGCATGCACGGCACCGTGGGAGCCGTTGCGGCACTGCAGCGCTCGGATCTGCTGATCACCCTCGGCGCCCGCTTCGACGACCGGGTGACCGGTCAGCTCGACTCGTTCGCACCCGACGCCAGGGTGATCCACGCCGACATCGACCCGGCCGAGATCGGCAAGAACCGGCACGCGGACGTTCCGATCGTGGGCGACTGCCGCGAGGTGATCATCGAGCTGATCGAGACCCTGAAGGCCGATCCGGCGGCCAAGTCTCCACTGCTCGACCTCACCGAATGGTGGAAGTACCTGGACGGTGTGCGCAAGAGCTACCCGCTCGGCTGGACCGCCCCCAGCGACGGCTCGCTCTCGCCCGAGTTCGTCATCGACGCGCTCGGCCGCCTGGCCGGACCCGACGCCATCTACTGCGCCGGCGTCGGCCAGCACCAGATGTGGGCCGCGCAGTTCATCAAGTACGAGAAGCCGCGTACCTGGCTGAACTCCGGCGGCCTCGGCACCATGGGCTACGCCGTCCCGGCCGCCATGGGCGCCAAGATGGGCGCGCCGGACAAAGAGGTGTGGGCGGTCGACGGTGACGGCTGCTTCCAGATGACCAACCAGGAGTTGGCCACCTGCGCCGTGGAAGGCGTGCCGATCAAGGTCGCGCTGATCAACAACGGCAACCTCGGCATGGTCCGCCAGTGGCAGACGCTGTTCTACCAGGAGCGCTACTCCAACACCGATCTCGGCACGCACACCCTGCGCATCCCCGACTTCGTGAAGCTCGCCGAAGCCTTGGGCTGCCACGGCATCCGGGTCGAGCGCGAGGAGGACGTGGAGGCCGCGATCCGCGAGGCGCAGGCCATCAACGACCGGCCGGTGGTGATCGACTTCATCGTCGGCAAGGACGCCCAGGTGTGGCCGATGGTCGCCGCGGGCACCAGCAACGACGAGATCATGGCCGCCCACGGCATCCGCCCGCTGTTCGACGACGACGAGCAGGCCGCGGAGCCCGCCGTTATCCACGAAGCGATGTCTCATGAGAAGAACAAGGTGACGGAATGAGCGAGCGCAGCGAGCGAACAATCGACACAGCTACGAGAGTGCTCGTGCTGGAGCCGAGCGCTAGCGAGGTGGAGGCATGAGTACTACGCACACGCTGAGCGTGCTTGTCGAGGACAAGCCTGGCGTGCTGGCGCGGGTCGCGGCGCTGTTCTCCCGCCGCGGCTTCAATATCGAGTCGCTCGCGGTCGGCGGCACCGAGATCCCGGAGATCTCCCGGATGACCATCGTCGTCACCGTCGAGGATCTGCCGCTCGAGCAGGTCACCAAGCAGCTCAACAAGCTGGTGAACGTCATCAAGATCGTGGAGCAGGATTCCGACACCTCGGTGGCCCGCGAACTGATCCTGGTGAAGGTCCGCGCCGACGCCAGCGTGCGGACCCAGGTGATCGAGGCGGTTACGCTCTTCCGTGCGAAAGTGATCGACGTCTCGCCGGACGCCCTCACCGTCGAGGCGACCGGAACCCGGTCCAAGCTCGACGCGTTGCTGCGCATGCTGGAGCCGTACGGAATCCGGGAGATCGTGCAGTCCGGTGTGGTGGCCGTCGGTCGCGGACCGAAGTCGATCACGGCGACGCGATAGCGCTCGCCGGCATCGCGCCTTCGGGCCGACCGCAGCAGAACAGTTGAATAGCGTGCGCCCGCAACCGATGTGGGCTCGACGCGAGGATCGCGCCACAGCGTTTCGGTGAAAACCGGGACGGGGACGCGACTTTCAGACCTAAACAGAAGAATCCAGAAGGGAACCAACCAAGTGGCAGTCGAGATGTTCTACGACGACGACGCCGACCTGTCGATCATCCAGGGCCGCAAGGTCGCTGTCATCGGCTACGGCAGCCAGGGCCACGCGCACTCGCTGAGCCTGCGCGACTCCGGCGTCGAGGTCCGGGTCGGCCTCGCGGAGGGTTCGAAGTCGCGGCCGAAGGCCGAAGAGGCGGGCCTCACCGTCGGCACCCCCGCCGAGGTTTCGGCCTGGGCCGACGTGATCATGGTGCTGGCCCCCGACACCGCGCAGGCGTCGATCTTCACCAACGACATCGAGCCCAACCTGAAGGACGGCGACGCGCTGTTCTTCGGCCACGGCCTCAACATCCACTTCGGCCTGATCAAGGCGCCGGAGTTCATCACCGTCGCGATGGTCGCCCCGAAGGGCCCCGGCCACCTGGTGCGCCGTCAGTTCGTCGACGGCAAGGGCGTGCCCGCCCTGATCGCCGTCGACCAGGACCCGAAGGGTGAGGGCCAGGCGCTCGCCCTGTCCTACGCGAAGGCGATCGGTGGTGCCCGCGCCGGCGTCATCAAGACCACCTTCAAGGAAGAGACCGAGACCGACCTGTTCGGCGAGCAGGCCGTGCTCTGCGGCGGCACCGAAGAGCTGGTCAAGACCGGCTTCGAGGTCATGGTCGAGGCAGGCTACGCGCCCGAGATGGCGTACTTCGAGGTGCTGCACGAGCTCAAGCTCATCGTCGACCTGATGTACGAGGGTGGCATCGCCCGGATGAACTACTCGGTCTCCGACACCGCCGAATTCGGTGGCTACCTGTCGGGCCCGCGGGTCATCGACGCCGACACCAAGAAGCGCATGCAGGACATCCTCAAGGACATCCAGGACGGCAGCTTCGTCAAGCGTCTCGTCGCCAACGTCGAGGGTGGCAACAAGGAGCTCGAGGGTCTGCGCAAGCAGAACGCCGAGCACCCGATCGAGGTCACCGGCGCCAAGCTGCGCGGGCTGATGAGCTGGGTCGACCGGCCGATCACCGAGACCGCCTGAGTTTCAACTGTTAACGGTCCGGCACCGATTGGTGCCGGACCGTTGTCGTCGGTAGGTGTGGCAGGTTCGGCGTTGCGATCGTCAGGCGCAGTTCGCACGGCCACCCCGCACACCTTCTGATTTCGCGCATACGAAATCGCATGCGATTCCCGGTGCGGGAAATCAGGAAGTGTGCGGCTGCCGGTGGGTACGGAACGGCCCGGCACCATAGTGATGCCGGGCCGCGCTGTGTTAGCTGCTGCCGAACAACCCGTGCGGGCGGTTCTGCCGGAACTGCCAGAACGGATCGTCGTGGTGGCCGCGGTCGAACGGGCCGTTGTTGCAGCTCCAGTTCTTGAACGGGCCGAAGTCGCAGTTGCGATCGTGGTGTGGATGCCGGACGTCGGTGACGCCGGGCACGCCGACGCTCGGGCTTGCCGATGCGGGAATGGCCAAGGCGGTCAACGGAACCGCGACGATCGCACCGGCGACAGCCACTCGGGCCAGCATGCGGCGCGAAGTCGTGGACTTGGTTGTGGAGAACAACGTGGATCCTTTCACTCTGCGGTGAACTGCTCGTTCACCATCCCCCGCTGTGGTCTGCCCACGTGGCGTACTGCACCTCGTCGGCAGGTCGGGATCGACTGTGTCGCCGCTGCTTTGCGGGCCCCCGCCCGGCACAACACCGACTGCACGGTCTCACTCTTACGCATTTCGCCCGAAAGGTCACGGGTGCAGGCAGGTCTGCGGAAGATTTCCACCCTTGGTACTAGGGGTTAACCCCCACTGACGCAACGGCACCCGACTGATTCGCGTTGAGTGGCACACCATGGAGTGACCTTCTCGAAGTATGCCGCGACCATGTGCCACTCACGCTGGTGCAAAGTCTGATCGGCGCCTCCGGGGGCTGGATCGCCGCGTTGTCGTCGTTGCCGATACAACCCGGTACCGGCAACTACTCCGCCTTGCCAGGCGACGGATCCAGCGCCCGGGAGGCAACCGGCCGGATTTTGCGACAGACCCTAGGCGTCGCCTATTGCTTTGTCTCGGCGGCGTTTTCCGAGGTATTCCGCGGTGAGTGGTGCGCCGATGCCGTGCAGGACGACGCTGCCGACGACGACCACCAAGGTCACACCGATCACGAGGTACGCGTCGTCGTCTTTGTGCAGTCCGTTGAAAGCGAGCAGCGCGAACACGATCGACGCCACGCCACGTGGCCCGAGCAGACCGAGCATGAGCCGTTCACGTTGCGTGAAAGGTGAACCCAGCAACGAGATCGCTACCGGAACGCACCGCACCACCGTCAACGCGAGCAGACCGTAGACGAACACTTGCCAACTGAGCCAGCCGAAGCTCGCCGCCGCGACGTTACCGACCACGAACCACATTGCCAGCCCACAGAATTCGGCGACGTCCTCGGTCGATTGCAGTGGCTCACCAGGCAATTCGCGCCGAGTGGTGCTGTAGGCGATGCCCGCGAGGAACGCCGCCACGAATCCGTTGCCGTCCACCCATACCGCGATGCTGTAGGTGAGCACGGGGATCGCGATCGTCCCGATGCGCACCGCCCGCGCGTCGGTCCAGCGTTTACGGATGGCGAAGGACATGCAGTATCCGGCCAGCGCGCCCACCGCCAGGCCGATCACTATCGACTTCAGCACCGCGGGCACCGCCTGCCCGAGCGCGTGCACCGCCTGATCCGACTCGGCACTGGCCTCCGCCGCCGCCAGCGCGAACAGGAAAATCGGCGCGACCAGTCCGTCGTTGAACCCGCTCTCCACATTGAGCGCATGCCGAACCCGTTCCGGCACACGCAGATCCCGCACGATCGCCTGGGCGGGCACCAGATCGATGGGTATCACGATGCACGCGATCAACAGCAGCACCGTCCACGAAACACCCGGCAGCAGCGCGAATCCCAGCAGATACGCGGCGGCGAGGCTCAGCGGGAAGGCGATGAACAGCAGCCGGAAGATGCCCGTGTGCCGACGACCGGACAGTCCGTCGCGCACCTCGGTTGCATCGGTGAAAAGGAACAGCGCCAAGATGAATTCGACGATCCGCTGCGCCGTGTCGGTGTTGATCGCGTTGGCCAGCCAGTGGTCGCTGCCCCAACTGATCAGCGCGCCGACCACGACCATGGCCAGTGGGGCGGTCACCTTCCAACGCGCCATCGATCGCGACAGGCATGACCAGACCAGGATGACCGTCATCGTCGCGGCGATCGCAATTAACATGAGTCTCCCGATTCGGACAGCCCTGGTGGACCTCGACCTCCTGCGTTTGCTGTCGGCATGCTGACAGCAAACGCAGAGCTTACGCGGGGTGGTGGATCCTGGCTGGTTCAACTCGGGAGTTCATGATCAACGTGAGAGGGCGACCGACTTGTCGTGGTCCCGCTACGCGACGGTGCGGCTGCTGCCGTCCGGGTTAGCCGGGTCGATGTGCCAGCTCTTGATGCGGCGCGGGTGGATCCGGATGACATCGTTGGAGAACCACTCGGCGACCGGGGGAGAGTCCAGCGTGAGCGTCTCCACCACGCCGCGGATCTCGACGCCCCGGCCCCAACCCGGCTTGACCGCGCCGGGCTCATCCGGCGTCATGTCGTCGATCAGCAGGCTGACTTTCGGGTTCTGGAGAATGTTCCGATAGCGCTGTGTCGCCGCGTGATTCGGCCCGCCGATATCGATCGTGTCGTCCGGGTTGAGGCGGAAGGCCAGCGGCACGAGCTGCGGTGCACCGCTGGGCGATACGGTGGCGAGCCGGGCGAGCCCCTGCCCGCTGAGATAAGCGCGTTCGACGTCGGTAAAGATCATGGGCCGACCATAAAACCTTAAGTGCTGTTCAGTTCAAGTCGGACATGTGGGTCGCGGGACGAAGGCCTGGTAGCCGGGCGATCTACACTGTCTACTGATGAGTAAGTTCTTTGGCTCCGTCAACGAAGTCACGCAGCGGCTCACCGAGGCCGGGTACCTCCCGTCCCTCGATATCGCCACCGCCGTCTTCCTAGCCGGGCACCTCGGCAAACCCCTCCTGATCGAGGGGCCGGCCGGTGTGGGCAAAACCGAGCTCGCCAAAGCCGTCGCCACCGCGACCACCGCCGACCTCGTCCGCCTGCAGTGCTATGAAGGCATCGACGAGGCCCGCGCCCTCTACGAGTGGAACCACGCCAAACAACTCCTCCGCATCACCTCTGAGCGCGAAGGCTGGGACACCACCCGCGACCACGTCTTCACCGAAGAGTTCCTCCTCGCCCGCCCCCTCCTCGCCGCCATCCGCAACCCGAACCCCACCGTGCTGCTCATCGACGAACTAGACAAGGCCGACGTCGAGCTGGAAGGTCTGCTGCTGGAGGTCCTCGGCGACTACCAGGTCAGCATCCCCGAACTCGGCACCATCACCGCCGTCCGCGAACCTTTCGTCCTCGTCACCTCCAACGCCAACCGCGACCTCTCCGACGCGCTCAAGCGACGCTGCCTCTACCTCCACATCGACTACCCCACAGCCGAATTGGAGCGAGCCATCGTCCGCATGAAGGTCCCGGAGCTGGACGAGGCATTGGGCGAACCCGTAGTCCGAGTCGTCGGCGCGTTACGCGAACTGTCCCTTCGCAAACCGCCGTCTATCGCCGAAACCGTCGACTGGGCAAGAACTCTCGTAGCGCTCGGCACCCGCTCCTTGACCGGCGGTGTCGTGCGCTCGACCCTCGGTGTACTGCTGAAGTATCAAGCGGACCATCGAATTGCGGCTGAGCGTCTGTCTTTGGATACCGATGAGGGACCGGGGGAGTGAGCGGACAGCGAGTTCCGAATCCCGCCCGCCGCTGTGCGCACATCTATCGACCGACCGTGATGTTGATGCGTCACCGGATTCGACTCCGATCGCCGGCGTCGGATTTTCGCCTGGTCCCGGCCGAGGAGGCGACTATCAGCCGCACCGAGCGCTTCGTGCTATTCACATTGACCCTTGCGGCGCGGAAAGCAGCACCGGCATGACACCGTCGCGCCGTGCTCCACAGCAGGCATTCGCCACGATCACCGACGGCTCCATGTTCTCCGCTCCGAATGTGTTGGCCTGGAAGGGGACCGCGGCATGACACCGTCGCGCCGTAACTCTGTCCCCCAACAGCCTTCCGACACGATCACCGACCGCCTCGTCGAATTCGTCGGCCTACTCCGTGACCACGGAATCAACGCCGGCCCCAGCGAAACAATCGACGCCGCAGAAGCAATGCTCGCCCTCGGTCTATCCGACCGCAACCGACTGCGGTCCGGAATGGCCGCCTGCCTCCTCCGCCGCAACGGCCAACGCGCAGTCTTCAACCAACTCTTCGACCTCTACTTCTTGACCACCGAACAGCCTCAACCAGCACCTGCTGCAACCCCGGAATCCATTGAGTCGCTTCGAGACCGCCTCACCACCGCCCTCACCGAAGACGACCCCGCCGCCACAGCCGACCTGGCCCGCCAAGCTCTGACCCAACTCGGCGCCTACGGCGGAGCAGGCACCGGCCAAACCTCCGCCCCCGTCACCACCGCCTCCGGCGCAGGCTGGTCCTCCTACCTGACCATGAGATCCCTACGCACAGAAGACCTCATCGACCGCATCACCGCAGCCACAACCGCCGCATCCCCCCTCGACGCCGCCGTCCGCACCATCGAAGCCAACCGCCGCCTCACCCAATTCCGCACCGCCGTCCAAACCGAAGCCCGCCTCCGCTCCGCCCAACTCCGCGGCACGGAATACATCGCCCGCCGCGGCGTCGAATCCAGCCCCGACCAGGTCGACTTCCTAGGCGCCCGCGAACAAGACCTAGCCGAAATGCGCCGCCTGGTAACCCCTTTGGCCCGCAAACTAGCCACCCGCCTAGCCGCCCGCCGCCGCAAATCCGTCCGCGGCCAAATAGACATGCGCCGTACCCTCCGCCGCTCCATGTCCACCGGCGGCGTCCCCATCACCCCCGTCCTCCGCTCCCGCAAACACGGCCGCCCCGACCTGGTAGTCCTAGCCGACCTCTCCGGCTCAGTAACCGGCTTCGCCGAATTCACCCTCCAGCTGATCCAAGCTCTCCAAGACCAATTCACCAAGGTCCGCAGCTTCGGCTTCATAGACACCTGCGACGAGATCACCGACTTCTTCACCCCAGGTGAACCGCCAACCCCAGGCCTAGCCGCCCACATCATCCGCGACTCCAACGTCGCCTGCTACGGCAGCAGCAACTACGGCGAAGCCCTCCAGGGTTTCACCGACAACTACCTCGACGCCCTAGGCCCCCGCACCTCTCTCCTCATCCTCGGCGACGCCCGCACCAACCGCACTGCCCCGAACCTCGATGCGCTGCAGGCCATGTGCGACAGAGCCAAACACGCCTACTGGCTCAACCCAGAACCCGCCCGCTCCTGGTCCACCGGCGACTCCGCCGCCCACGTCTACGCCGAGCACATCACCATGCACGAGTGCCGAAACGTCAAGCAGTTGGCCGAGGTAGTGTCCCGTCTCCTACCTGTATGACCTGTATCGCTTTTAGTGGCATACAAGGCAGATCCGCTGTCGAAAACTGAACGTTCGAGCACGCGGCGCCGTAGATTCATGGTGATGATCGAGTGCCCGTGTCACAGAGTTGGATGGTCCCCATCGTGATCTTGGCAGCAGTGGACGATTCTTGCTCGAGGGCTTCGGCGGTGCGGTGTCCGCAAATTTGCTCGGCCGGCTAGGATTCCACGATGCCCTTCGATGCTGTGGACCCTGCGCGAGCAGAGATGATCGATCTGTTCGCGGGACCGGGGGGACTGGATGTTGCAGCGAGTTGGCTCGGGGTGCCAGCGGTGGGAATCGAGCTGGACAGTAACGCATGCGCGACGCGCCGTAAGGCTGGGTTGACGACGAGGCAGACGGATGTTCGTAAGCTGCATCCCTGCCACTTTCCGAAGGCGCGGGTGTTGACGGCAGGGCCGCCGTGCCAGACCTTTTCGGTGGCCGGATCAGGCGCGGGACGTCGAGCTCTCGACCAGGTGCTTGCTTTTGTGAAGCGGATGGGTGCAGGTGACGATGTCCGGGCAGACCTTGCGCAACTAGAGGACGAGCGGACGGGCTTAGTGCTCGAACCCCTGCGATGGGCACTGGAAGCGATCGAGTGGACTCGGCCGTTTGAGGTGATAGTGCTGGAGCAGGTTCCGACCGTGCTGCCGGTGTGGATGGAAGTTGGTGAAGCGCTGAGTGCGCGAGGCTACAAGGTCGAATGCCAGATCCTCCGTACCGAAGAGTTCGGTGTGCCGCAAACTCGCCGTCGAGCTGTACTCATAGCCCACCTACACCGTGCACCAAAGCGACTGGAACCAACCCATCGCAAGTTTCAAAAAGGTCTGAGACGCAGTGATGGAAAACAGAACCTGTTGGAATGGCGTTCCATAGGGGACGCGTTGGGTCGAGAGGACGAGTTCATCGTCGTCTCGAACTACGGCACGGGTGGCGTGCCCGAAGCCAGGGGCGAACGCAGGCACGATGAGCCAGCTTTTACCGTTACAGGGAAAGTGTCACGGAATAAGTTCAGCGTCGACGGAAGCCATTTGGGCAACCTCACGACCGAAGATGCCGGTCTATTGCAAACCTTCCCGCGCGACTACCCATGGTCGGGCAGAGACATCGCTCAGCAGATCGGCAATGCCATACCTCCCCGCCTGGCCGCTCATGTGTTGTGCGAGGCGATATTCGGACGGAAGCCGGAGGCGCAAGCCCTCGATGCTGCAGTGGCTGGGACGTGGATGCTCGCGAAGCAAGGTTCATATCGGTTGCTTCCCGATCACGACGACTTGGAGCTGCCCGAGTTCCGGGCCGACGAAGATGCGGCGACGCTGTTTGATATCGATTCGGCCACGATCTCCAAGTAGGCGCAACGGCTCGCGTAGATCAGCCAAAGTCTGGACAATCATTCTTTCAGATTCAAAACCACTCGTGAGCAGCTCAGCAGCTGCCTTCGCTAACGTCGCCATCAATGTGAAACGCCTGTACTGCGAGTGATTTACCGCGGACACCGTCCCCCTGGCCGCCTCGACGCCTAGTGTTAGCCGTAACACTCAGGGGGCCATTCGAGACTCACCTCCTTGAGGTAGTAGTCCGAGGCGTGGGGAGAACCGATGGCAGACCAAATCGATGATCAGTACGAAGTCTTCAAGATGCTTTTGGATTCCACCACTCCGGCCGATGCTGTCAAGCAGCTTTCGATACTGGGCGTCGGCGAGGCTACGATCCAGCAGATCGTTGAACGCCATGAGCAGCAGATGATCCGGATCAGAGAGATGGACGAGCCCCGGTCCGTTGTTATGGATAACCGGGACACTTGGTATGCAGGCCCTCGTCCGGGCGACAAGTGCTGGCCGGCCGTCGTGGACATACTTCACGCCCAGGGTTGGGAGGCGGTGCCCTCGATCAGCGACTTGAACGACTGTTCGACTCGTATCGTCTCGCTGCTGAGCCATCCGAAGGAAAAAAGCTTCTCAACTCGAGGTCTTGTCGTCGGCTACGTCCAGTCCGGTAAGACCACAAATTTCACCGCAGTCATGGCGAAAGCGGCCGACCGGGGTTATAAGCTCTTTATTGTACTGGCTGGTATCCATAATGGCTTGCGACGTCAGACCCAGGCCAGGTTGATACAGCAGCTTGTCGAGCCGAATCCTAGTCGCTGGACCCAGATTACCGATCTGGACCGAGACTTCAGACCTACGGCCAATCCGGCAAGCTTCTTCGGCAAAGCAAACAAAACGCACGTGCTGTGTGTAGTTAAGAAAAATGCTCCAGTACTGCGGAAGCTGACTAAATGGCTGGAGAACGCCTCGGGCTATCTGATCGACTGTCCGGCACTGATCATTGATGATGAAGCAGACCAAGCTACTGTGGCCACGAAGTCGATCAACCCATTGATCAGGCAAATTCTCGACCGGCTGCCCAAGTCTGCGTACGTTGGCTATACGGCTTCGCCCTTCGCGAATCTACTTATCGACCCTTCCGTAAAGGATTTGTATCCGGAGCATTTCATCGTAAGCTTGCCCAAGCCGAGTGGTCATTTTGGTACGGAGGTTCTCTTCGGCCGGTATGCGCTGGATGGCGAGGATCCTTCGGAGGTCGACGATGGGTTTGATATGATACGCATCATTCCAGATAGGGATGTCGAGTTCGTCAGACCTAAAACCAAGGCTGATGTAGACGGATTCGCACCTGAGTTGACTCAGACACTGACCAGCGCTTTGCAGTACTTTTGGATGACAACGGCGGCCCGTCGTGTTCGCGGGTCCGGAAACCCACATTCAACGATGTTGATCCATACCAGTGTTCGTACCTCGGTTCACAATAGCTTCCGAAGTCCGCTCGAAAATTTTCGCAGTGAACTCGCAAGGAACCTGTCCGACTCTGATATCAGGGACGATTTGAAATTTCTCTGGGACAGCGAGACTAAGCGGGTGCTCGCAGAAGATTTCGGAGAGTCACCCGTCGGCTTTGACCAGCTGCTCCTCGAGCTCCCAGGTGTCTTGGCTGACTCCCGGGTTGTTATGGACAACTCGGAGAGTATTGACCGCCTGGACTATGAGAACGGCCCCGTGGTCGCCGTAGTCGTCGGCGGAAATACATTGTCACGTGGTTTGACCCTCGAAGGCTTGTCGGTTAGCTATTTTGTGCGCGCTGTATCGGCATATGACACCCTGTTGCAGATGGGTCGTTGGTTCGGCTATCGGAACGGATACGCTGATTTGCCGAGGATCTGGATGACGGCGGAGATCGAAGATTGGTTCCGGCACCTGGCGACTGTGGAGACGGAAATGCGCCGTGATATTGATATATATCTCACGGAAAACAAATCTCCTCGTGAATTTGCTGTACGGATTCGTACGCATCCCGCCCTCAGGGTGACAGCCGCCGCCAAAATGAAAGATGCGGTGGTGGCGGCTTCTGCCTACGGTGGATTGCGAATTCAGACACACTACTTCCATACCAAATCGGATTGGCTGCTTGCGAACCAACGAGCCACCAGCCGGCTAGTTGTGGATGCTCTCAGGAGCGGGCAGAGAACAGAGGCGCATCCGAACAAAGGTCGCTACATATTCCATAACGTAGCCAGCGATTTTGTTCTTCGCTTCCTTCGTGACTATCAGTTCCATGAACGATCGTTGGAGTGTGACTCAAAACTTATCGTTGACTATATCGAGAAACGAATACGAGTCGCTGGTTCGTTGCGTCAATGGAATGTGGCCATTGTCGGTAGGCCTGTCGGCGAGCCTGATGAAAACTTCGAATTTGCTGAAGGTGTAGCCGTGAGGCGCATTTCTCGCGCTCGTATGCGGACTTCGGAGGCCAACTTCGCAGACATAAAAACTCTCATGAGTCGACGTGACGCTGTAGTGGATATCAACGATGATGATGTGGAAGATTGGGAAGAAAAGAAGATCGTAGCTGAGCGTGCAAAACGTCTCCCTAACACTGGCCTCGTTGTCCTTTATCCCATCGATAAGGCATCTCGACCCAGCAAGGGCAGGGAGGAATTCCGGTTGGCCCTCGATGTCGAAGAGCATGTGATCGGTGTCGGCTTGGTATTCCCACGTCCGGGCGAGCGAGACAGTGAAGTCAAAGGAGAGGTCAAATATATATCTGCAGATTTGTCAGGTGTGGAGCGCGAAGAGGAGGACTACAGCGTTCTCGAAGCCGAGGATTCCGAATGACAGATGCACTCCGAGACATCATCGACGAGCACTGGCGACTTCTGGAAGCGGAGACTGTCACCTCTGAGAGTGCTGTGCGGACATCCGAGCTACCGGTTGAGACAGTATGCGGCCCGCTGGTGGCCGCCGTGGATTTCGACGGTGGCCGCCACATCTTGGTTCCGGTGGACTCCCATCAGTCGGTCAGGAAAGGGTTGAACGGTCCGGCACTGCAGCTGAGAAAGCGAGCGCTGGAAACCGAGGAGTCGTATCAACAGTTCGCTGACCTCGGCTGTTTGCAGACGGATCTGAATGAGGTGTTCACGTCACTGAGTGCGGAAATCTTGCAGGCAGTCCAGGTTTCGGCTGACAATCCGATCAAGGGACTGTATCGGGTTCTGGACCAGTGGAAAGCGTTGTTCCAAGGAGTCGGCGTTCCCTTAGGGCCCCAAAAGCTTGCCGGCCTTTTCGGAGAACTCATTGTGCTGCAACAGATGCTCGACATAGATCGTAGTGCTCATCGCCTGTGGCGAGGGCCGCTCGGTGGCCGCCACGACTTCGCATCCGGTGGGTCGGCCGTGGAGGTCAAAACCTCCATGATCACCGAGGGAAGGTGGGTGCGAATTCACGGCTTGGAGCAACTGGATCCACCTCCTGGCGGGGCTCTCGAGCTCGTTTGGTTGCGTCTAGAATCTACGTCCAGTAGAGGTGTCGGGTTCCAGGATCTAGTAAACCAGGTGCTGAAGCAATGCGATGACGAGTATGCGGTACTCAGCTTGCTGGCTGCCGCAGGCTACCGTCCAGTTGATGCTGAACACTATCGGCAGTGCAGATTCGAGGTAGTCGAAGCGCGTTGGTATGGAGTCGATATCGCCTTTCCAAGGCTGACCAGAGGTGACCTTATCGCTGCGGGGGTCGTGATCCGAGTACAGGACGTCGAGTACACGATCGAGTTGACTTCGGAACCACCTTTCCCATTGGACGAGCAGTCGGTCAGTCGGCATCTCCGTGCGATGATCGAGGAGCCGGCATGATCGCACCTGCATGGTTCTCCCAGCCGTACCCACCGGAGGGTGCCAGTGCCGCAGAGGGAATCAGAAACCAGCTGGGCAAGCCTGAACTGGACCACCTCACGATTCTGGTCCGCGAGTCAGCTCAAAACAGTTGGGATGCAAGGATATCCGACGATCGTACGGTCGACTATCGGATTGATCTTCGAACAATCAGCGCAGCGGACGCGCCTGCATGGCGAGAGCAATTCCTGCGGGGGGTACCGGCTGAGGACCACCTTCCATTGCGAAAGGCTTTGACACAGCCAACAATCCGTGTCATGTCGATCTCTGACCGGGGCACCCGAGGACTCGGTGGTCCGACTCGGGCGGATGTCATTTCCAGCACTCGCCGGGACTTCGTCACCTTTATGCGCAACATCGGTGAGCCACGAGACAGAGCACTGGGCGGTGGTACGTATGGATTCGGGAAGGGGATTCTTTACCTTGTCTCACGCCCGGGCGTGATCCTCGTACATACGCGGTGCCAGGTAGATGGAGGATTCGAAACCCGACTCATGGGTGCCGCGCTATGGAAAAGCTATGACTTCACTCGGCTGGCAGATAATCGTCGATACACCGGACGGCACTGGTGGGGGGACACGACAGGCGATGTTGTAGAGCCATTGACTGGAGCGGCAGCGGAGTCGATGGCACGTGCACTCGGGCTTCAGGCATTCGGTGCATCGGAAACCGGCACGACGATCCTCGTGATCGATCCCAATCTGGAAGAACGAGAGCCCGCGCGTGCGGCAGGATATCTGGCAGACACCATCGCTTGGCACTTGTGGCCGAAGATGCTCGAGAACCGATCGGGGGTCCTACCTATGCGGTTCGCCGTGACCTGTGACGGCATCAGTTACCCCGTGCCTGATCCTGCTGAAACTCGCCCGCTGAGTCTTTTCGTGGCCGCGTACCGAAAGCTGGCAGAGGTCGAGAGTAGAGAATTGTATTGTGGCAAGCCGAAGAAGCTGCTCGGCAAAATGGCGTTGGAAAAACGGGTTGTTCCGAAATTTGAGCCTTCCGACGTAGCCGAGATGGTGGGGGTGTCGGGACTGACTCATCATGTTTGTCTCATGCGGCCGGCAGAGTTGGTAGTCAACTACTGGAGGGGCCCGAAGCCGCCCAGCGAGCTGGTGTCTTATGCTGGTGTCTTCCGAGCTGATGACGCAATGGACGAGATCTATGCAGCGGCTGAACCACCGACTCATGATGGTTGGAATCATCAGTCCCTCGAGCATCCGGACAGCACCTACGTCAGGACCACCTTCAAGCGGTTCGGTGAAGCGATCGAGGGCTTGCTCGACCTCCGCGGTGGCGTGGGGGTTGGCGCCGCGCAGGTATCACTTGGGGCCGCAAGTAGTAAGTTGTCCCCGCTGATAGGTGGTGCCTGGGGTATCGGCGCCGCGACCGATTACGGGCGCCCGGGTGACGTCCAAGCGCCGACTCCACGGCCGAGGCCCGGTCCGGCTCCGCGAGGGCGCGACGACGATTCTGGATCACCAGAGGCTGAGGTCGGAAGCACGCCTGCAGGTCCCGGTGGATATGACGGCAAAGGGAGTGGCAATGCAACAGATGGGAGCCAGCCGTCAGCACCGCGGTTCCGGCGGCCCAAGGTCGAGTACGTGGGTGATCCGTACCTCGATGAGTATTCGGGAGCGGCGGTTCTGATCCAGCCTTTTCGCTTACCCGTCCAGATCGTTCAACGCGTCAAAGCCGAAGTGGCTGTGGCCTTGACGACCGATGGGGGACGCGAGACAGATCCTCCTGCCGGCGCGGAGATGCCGGGCCTCGTCGGATGGGAGGACGACAGCGGCGTCCTGATTGCGTCTCCGACCTTCGTGATCGCCGGGGGCGACGGCAGGATATGGAAAGCGGTCGTTAAGCCCGCTGCCGACACTGTGACTGATATTTCTCTCGGTGTAGAGGCGGTGAAGGGCTGATGGTGCAGCGTGCACTTCCGTATCGCACTCCGTCGGAGGCGGTTGTGACGGCCAAGAATTGGTTCTTGGTCATCGACGACGGAGAGATTCCGTTGCCTGAAGCGTTGCCGCACTGGGATTATCAGACGGACCTCACGCTACGGCGAGAGGTGCAGATCGATCTCGATCGTGCTCTCGCGGAGTCCCGCTTGGCCCCGGGGACGGAGCTCGCCCTCGCCGCTGTATGGACTGCCACCGGATCGAAGCTCAAGGGTACGGCGGCCAGGACAACCGTGCGCCAGTCCGGTTCGATAACGCTCGAAACACATTTGCCTGGATCGGATCTCGGCGGTGTGCTGCTGTTGGATACAGCGCTTGTTCTGGCAAAGCGCCGGGTCGGTGCAGATCGTCCGGTCGCCGCGCGGCGCGCTGGTTCAGTGCTGTGGGGCGACCGTCGCCAAATGCGATTGCAAGGGGATGCGCCTCAGTTTCCCATGGCCGTCATCGATTTTGCCAAGACAAATTACTCCGAGGGCGCTGCTTGGCATCTGGATATCGGCACCAACCTGGAAGCAGCGACAATGGGCTCCCTCCTGCTACTTGTCAACGAGAGTAAGAACATAGCGGCAGAAGCCCTGAAAAATGCAGGAAACCCACGACTCCAAGACAAGATCGTGCTGTCGATGATCTACGGTGACGTTGCCAGGGTGATGGTTGAGCATGCCTTGAGTCTTCAAGACTTCAACGATGACATGACGGTCCACGATGAAACGCTGGGCGCGACATTGCTCGAGCTGTTCGGGCGGCTGTTTCCGGATAGATCGATCGAGGATGTGCGCCTGCGCGCCCAACAGTCCCCAAGCCTGTTCGCGTCCGAGTTGCAGTCTGCGGTCCGTATTTTTGAGGATGTCGAGTGAGCTTCCTTTATCCGCGGCTACTCAGAGTTCCTGCCAGGGAGCTGGCAAAGCAGTACAGAGAACTCTCAGCGGCCGAGTTGGCCGGCAGCTGGACTACAAGTGATGAGTCGGCTGTCTATGTTGCTACCGGCGGGGATCGGGTGCCTGCCGCGAAGCTCGCTGACCTACGCGAACTGGTGGTCGATCTGGCACACAGTTCAGGATTCCCCAATGAACCTTCCGCACAACAAAAATCGTCGTTCGACCTTGCACTTGCCGTTCTGCTGCATTCTGAGATGGGGATCGATCCCGCTGAAGCCGCTGCAGGAGATATTTGGGCATTCCTCGCCTTGATCGTCCTACCAGACGTCGCCCATTGGAGGTATCCGAACCCGCCCGGGGACCGGGTCCGCGGCACTGACCTGACACGCCACGTCTTCGGTCGGCTGTGGTGGCGCGCTTACCTGATATATGCACCTGAGGATGAGGAACCGTATGCGGCCTTGACCGTTTTGGGCGAGGCAGCGTTCGACCAGATTTATGCTCGCCGCACTGCCCTGGGCGGCAGTCCACATCTAGTCAAGTCGATCCTGCGGGTGTGGAACAGTCTTGACTTCCAAGACTTCTCGCGCGGTGTGACCGGCGTTTCCGAACGTGCGGTTCTTCAGGACTTCCTCAAGCGGTTGTTGCGGCTGGCACCGTTTGTCATCTTCGAAGCGGTAGAAGAACAGGCGCTGGTCACGGAGCTTCGAGCCGTTGCCGAGGAAGCACTCTCGGCAATGTTGGTGAACGCGGGAATGCCGGAAGAAGAGGCAGTGGTTCGGGTAGCTCATGTCTTGACGGACGCCGGAAGTGCCCCTCAGATCTCGCCGCTACCAGATTCTGTCCGTACTATGCGTCGTCGACGAGACAGTTCTGTCTCCAGGTCCATGTTCTCGCTTGATCCAGTCGCATCGACCGAGCACGCGGCAGCCGCAGAACCGCAACCGATCTGGCAGCAAGTTGTGCCGGAGGTCGAACCGCTTCAGTCGTATAAGGCATACGAAGGGCAGTCGTTCGGAGATCCACGAGAGCTCGGATTGAGGGCCCTCGCTGACGCCGTCACCGAAGTAGTGTCAGTGGAAGGCCCTGTCCGGGCGGAGCGTGTATATCGGCTGATCACCCGCCTGAACGGTGGCAGGCTACGGGACAATGCCCGGACTGCACTAGTCGAAGCGACCAAGTACGCGAAGCGCGAGAACATGATTGACGCGGAGAACCACTTGGGCCGCAACGGCTTCGCAGGCGCCACGTTGAGGCTCCCCGATCATCCGATCTGTGTCCTCCGTGAGCGTGGGCCACGGGAACTTGACGAGATACCGGAGCGTGAGATCGCGGCTGCTGTCCGTATGTTGCAGGAAGCCGAGCCAGATGTTGAGCTGGATGATGTCATCAAACGTGTATCACTCTTGTTCGGATACGAGCGATGCACCCGGAACGTCTTTGAGGCAATAGCCGAGTCCGCGGCACGATACCCGACCTGATGGTGGGCGGCACACGACATGCTGGCGCGGTGACTAGGCGCGGCCGCCGCCATACGACGCTTGGAAAATATGACCAAGCTGTTTCGGACCATGTTCGAACGAGGTCGCCAGCAGTTGTTCACAAGCGCCGGTCAACCTGCGATCGAGTAATCAGTGTCGAACTTCCGTGACCTTTACGGGACGGCTTTCACGGCGGGAGAGTTCGCAAGCCTCGGCCACGTAGAAGGCTTCGAGGGCATCCATTGGGCTGCAGGGGTTTTCGAGATCTCCGTTGACTACGGAGACGAACGCGACCAGTTCGTCGGTGTACGCGCGACGGAAGCGGTCCATGAACCCTGGGTAGGCGGGGAAGGTGGAGGGGATGTAGTCGGGTTCGACTGAGGTCAAGGGGGAGCGGTCGTCCAGGCCGACGATGGCGTTGCCTTTGGAGCCGAGGGCTTCGAGGCGGACGTCGTAACCTGCGCCGTTGTAGCGGGTCAAAGAGACGGTGGCGAGGGAATCGTCGTCCAGACGCAACAGCACCGCAGCGGTGTCGACGTCACCGGCGTCGGTGAAGAAGGAGTCGCCGCGGTTGGATCCGGTGGCGTACACCGAAACGATCTCGCGACCGGTTACCCAGCGGATGATGTCGAAGTCGTGGACTCCGCAGTCGCGGAAGATGCCACCCGACCGGGGGATGTAGTCGGCGGGGGGTGGGGTGGGGTCGAGGGTGGTGGCTCGGAGGGTGTGGAGCCAGCCGAGGGAGCCGGAGGTGATGGCGGTGCGGGCGGCTTGGTAGCCGGCGTCGAAGCGGCGTTGGAAGCCGATTTGTACTGGGGTGGGGGAGTTTTGGATGTGGTCGAGGACTGCGAGGGTGCCTTCGATGTCGGCGGCTACTGGTTTTTCGCAGAAGACGGGGATGCCTGCGTCTACGGCGCGGCAGATGAGGTCGGGGTGGGAGTCGGTGGCGGTGGCGATGATGAGGCCGTCGAGGTCGGCGGCGAAGAGGGTGTCGAGGTCGGGGGTGAATTCGAGGCCGAGTTTGGTGGCGGTGGTGCGGGCTCGGTCGGGGTCGGCGTCGGCGAGGAGGACGTTGGCTACGTTGGGGAGGTTTTTGAGGGTTTCGGCGTGGGAGGTGCCGATGCGGCCGGTGCCTGCGAGGCCGAGGGTGACGGCTTTGTGGGATGTCATCGACTTTCCTCCTGGTGAACGTGCGGTGCGGAACTGCCTGGGGCAGTGGAAGTTTCAGTGGGTGGGGGCGCTCGTGGTCGCGCGGACGACGAGGGAAGGCTGTAGGCGGCGACGGACCGGGGCGGTGCGGTCGGCGCGCAGGCGTTCGACGAGGGCTTCGATTGCGAGACGGCCCATTTGGACGCGGGGCTGGTCGATCGTGGTGAGGGAGACGTGGCGGAGGGCGGCCAGGGAGGTGTTGTCGTAGCCGACTATGGAGACGTCGTCGGGGACGCGTAATCCGGCTTCTTCCAGTGCGGACATGGCGCCGACGGCGTTGAAGTCGTTGCCGCAGACCAGGGCGGTGGGGAAGTTGTCGCGGGTGAAGAGATTGAGCAGTTTCTGGACGGCGGCCAGGCCTGCGGAGTCGGTGTGTTCGCTGGGGATGACCATCGGTTCGAGGCCGTGCCGTTCCATCGCGGCGCGATAGCCCCTGCGACGGGGGGCGGCGGTGAACGCGGTGCCGCCGTCCAGGTGCACGATGCGCCGATGGCCCAGGGAGGCAAGGTGATCGACGGCGAGCGCGGCACCTGTTTCGCCGTCGTCGTTGATGGTGTCGACGTCCGTGATGGCGGTGCTGCGCGACACCAGCACCAGCGGAGCCTGTTGTGCCGCATCGCGAATGGCGGCGGCGGGCAGGATGGGGGAGAGCAGGATGATGCCGCCGGGGCGGAAGGCGAGCAGGCTTTCCAGTGCGGTGCGTTCGCGGGCGGCGCTGCGGCGGCCGGTGTTGAGGATCAGCTCGAGGCCGGATTCCTGTGCGGCGGTGTCCATTCCCTCGACGACATCGGCGAAGAAGGCGTTGCGCAGGTCGGAGACCATGACGCCGACGATGTTCGAGGTTCGGCTGGCCAGCGAGCGGGCCATGATGTCCGGCTGGTAGCCGAGGTCTTTCGCGGCCTCCAGCACGGCGCGGCGCCGATGATCGCTGACCTTCGGTGAGTTGCGCATGACGAGGGAGACGAGGGCGCGGGAGACGCCGGCGCGTTCAGCGACGTCTTCCATGGTGGGTCGCGCCATGTCGCCTCCGTTCCGCGTTCGATGAGCCGTGCCGTGTCGGACGTTACAAGGTCGGCGCGCGCTAATCAATAGAGCGCTCTAATCCGACAATCTTCGTCGGTGAGTTCCCGGCATATCTGCTGGAAGTGCGGATATTACCTGGTAGTAGCGATATTCTGGACAACGTGGAACCTCTTGACACGCTATGACCCACGTTACATAGTTGGAGCGCTCCAATCGCTTGGAGCGCTCCAACTCGACATCGAAGGTCGGAGAAGTCCTGATGACCGAACCGCTCTACCCGCTGCGCATCGCGGCCGCCCCCATCTCCTGGGGAGTGTGCGAAGTTCCCGGCTGGGGTCATGTCCTCGACGCGCGCACCGTGCTCTCGGAGATGGCCGCACTCGGCTTGGCCGCGACGGAACTGGGCCCGCCGGGCTATCTTCCGCGTGACCCGGACGAGTTACGGTCGCTGCTCGAAACATTCGGCATCGCCGCGGTGGGCGGGTTCCTGGCGCAGGTGCTGCACGCGGAGCCGGAGCGGGCGATAGCGGCGGCGAAGGAGACTGCCGCGTTGTTCGCGGCCACCGGCGCCGACGTGCTGGTGCTCGCCGCCGCGACCGGTCTGGGTGGCTACGACGCCCGCCCGGAACTCAGCGAGTCCGAGTGGCGCACGCTCATCGGCACCGCCGCCGCGATCCGCGACGTCGCCGCCGAGTGCGGGCTGCGCACAGTGCTGCACCCGCATGTCGGCACGCATGTGGAGACCGAGCCCGAAGTCGAACGGTTCCTTGCCGATTCCGATCTCGACATCTGCCTCGACACCGGTCACCTGCTGATCGGCGGCACCGACCCGGTGCAGCTCGCACAGCGACACGCCGGTCGGATCGGGCACATTCACCTGAAGGACGTCCGCAGCGCGGTCGCCGACGAAGTACGCGGCGGCACAGTGGAATACAGCGAGGCCGTGCGGCGCGGACTGTATGCCCCGTTGGGAGAGGGCGACGTCGACATCGCCGCCCTGGTGCGCAGCATGCACGCCGCCGGATACCGGGGCTGGTATGTCATGGAGCAGGACACCGCCCTGCGACCGACCGACTCGGCGGAGATGCCGAGCCGGGATACCGAACGCAGCCTGCGGCATCTCGCGGGCCTCGTGGCCGCACGAATCTAGTGGGGAAGTGATGACAACGATGTCTCTACGACTCGGCCGAGGATGGCAGCGCTCGCGCCGCTTGCTGCCATGGCTCGCCGCCGCCACGGTGCTGGCCGCCTGTAGCGGGCCGGGCGCCGACGTGCCTGCCCCGACCAACTCCCCGGTGGCCGCAGGAAAATTGAACTCCGTCGCGGTGGTCACGCACGGCAGCCCCGGCGACGCGTTCTGGAACGTCGTCAAGAACGGCGCGGAGGCGGCGGGCAAGGATCTCGGCGTCCGGGTCGAGTACAACTCGGCCGGTGATCCCGGCCAGCAGGCCAAGCTGATCGACAACGCGGTGGCGCAGGGCGTGGACGGGCTCGTCGTCTCGATGGCCAACCCGGACGCGTTGCGACCCTCGATCGAAAAGGCCGTCACCGCAGGCATTCCGGTGGTGACCATCAACTCCGGCGAGAACGAGAGCGTCAAGTACGGCGCCATCGGCCATGTGGGGCAGAGCGAGTCGCTGGCCGGCCAGGCGGCGGGCAAGCGGCTGGCCGATGCCAAGAAGACCAAGCTGCTCTGCGTCATCCACGAGGCGGGCAATATCGGCGCTACCCAGCGGTGCGACGGCGCGACCAAGGCCTTCGGCAACGGCACGACGCTGCAGGTCGACATCAACAACCCGACCGACGCGCAGTCCCGGATCAAGGGCGCGCTGGAGGCCGACAAGACCATCGACGCGGTGCTGACGCTGAATTCGCAGGTCGCCGCGCGTGCGGTGGACGGGGTGAAGGAATCGCAGTCCGGCGCGACGGTTGCGACGTTCGACCTCAATACCGATGTGGTCGAGGCCATCCGGGCGGGCAAGCTGCTGTTCGCCGTCGACCAGCAGCAGTACGAGCAGGGCTATCTGCCCGTGGTGCTGTTGCAGGCCTACCGGACGAATTTGAACACAGTCGGTGGTGGCGCACCGGTGCAGACGGGTCCGGCCTTCGTCGACAAGGACAACGTCGATGCCGTCGCCGCGCTCGTGGCACAGGGCACCCGCTGAGGTCAGGGAGTAGATGAAATGACTGTTGCCACAAAACCATCCGAGGCCTCGCAATCCCAAGGGCCGACGCTCATGCAGCGGCTGATCGTCCGGCCGGAGATCGGTGCCGCGCTCGGCGCGCTGCTCGTATTCGTGTTCTTCTCGATCATCACCGAGCGGTTCCTGAGCCCGCTGGGCATCGCCACCTGGCTCGACGACTCGTCCACCCTCGGCATCATGGCGGTCGCGGTGGCGCTGTTGATGATCGGCGGTGAATTCGATCTGTCGGCCGGCGTGATGACCGCGTCGACCGCGCTGGTCACCGCGCTGCTCGCGGTACACGCGGGCTGGAACGTCTGGTTCGCACTGCTGGCCTCGCTGCTACTGGCGTTGCTGGTCGGCGCATTCAACGGGTGGCTCGTGATGCGCACGGGTCTACCGAGTTTCATCGTCACGCTCGGTACCTTCCTTGCACTGCAAGGCCTGAACCTCGGCGTGACTCGACTGGTCACCGGAACCGTTCAGGTGTCCGGGATTCGGAGCGCCGAGGGCTACAACTCGGCAGGCTGGGTCTTCGCCTCGACGTTGAACATCGGTGAGGCCCGCATCCAAGCCTCGGTCATCTGGTGGATCGTGCTGACCGCGATCGCCGCGATCGTGCTGGTGCGCACCAAGTTCGGCAACTGGATCTTCGCGGTCGGCGGCTCACTCACCAACGCACGGGCAGTCGGCGTCCCCGCGGACCGGACGAAGATCGTGCTCTTCATGACCACCGCGTTCGCCGGCTGGGTGGTCGGCTCCTGCGGCATTCTGCGTTTCGCCAGCGTGCAGGCGAACCAAGGGGTGGGCTTGGAGCTGCACTACATCATCGCCGCTGTCGTCGGCGGTTGCCTGCTGACCGGCGGGTTCGGCTCGGCGATCGGCGCCGCCATCGGCGCCCTCATCTTCGGCATGGCACGTCAGGGAATTGTGTTCGCGCGCTGGGACAGTGACTGGTTCATGCTGTTCCTCGGCGTGCTGCTGCTGGCGGCGGTGTTGGTCAACAACAGATTCCAGAAGCGAGCCGAAAGGGTACGCCGATGAGTGCACCAGCGAGTGGGCCGACCCCCCTCATCGAGGCCGTCGATATCGGCAAGAGCTATGGCGGCGTCGTGGCCTTGGAGGACGTGTCGACCGTGGTCAACGCGGGCCAGGTCACCTGCATCCTCGGCGACAACGGTGCGGGCAAGTCCACGCTCATCAAGATCCTGGCCGGGGTGCACCAGCACGACCGCGGCGAGCTGCGGATCGACGGACAACCGGTCCGGATGTCCTCGCCGCGGATGGCTTTGGATCACGGCATCGCGACGGTGTACCAGGATCTCGCGGTGGTGCCGCTGATGAGCGTCTGGCGCAACTTCGTGCTGGGTTCGGAGCCGACCACCGGCTTCCTCCGGCTGCTCGACCGTCGCAAGGGTCGCGAGATCGCCCGGCAAGGGCTGGCGGACATGGGCATCGAGATCCGCGATATGGAGCAGCCGGTCGGCACGCTGTCCGGCGGGCAGCGCCAATGCGTGGCCATCGCGCGGGCGGTGCACTACGGCGCCAAGGTGCTGATCCTGGACGAACCGACCGCCGCGCTCGGCGTGAAGCAGGCCGGGGTCGTGCTCAAATATGTTGTGCAGGCCCGTGATCGGGGCCTGGGTGTCATCTTGATCACCCACAATCCGCACCACGCCTTCCCGGTCGGCGACCGTTTCCTGCTGCTGAAACGCGGCACGATGCTCGGCTCGTACGAGAAGGACGAGATCGACCTGTCGGAGCTGACGAGGCAGATGGCGGGCGGCGCCGAGCTGGACGCGTTGCAGCACGAACTGCAGCGGGTCGTGTCGTGAACAGCGCACCGCGGCGAAAGGTGCTGCCGTGACCGGTTTGGAAGCGTTGACCATCGGACGCGTCGGCGTGGACCTCTACCCGCAACAGAGCGGCGTCGGTCTGGCCGAGGTCGAGTCCTTCGCGAAGTTCCTGGGCGGCACCGCGACCAATGTTGCGGTGGCCGCCGCGCGACTGGGCCGCCGCAGCGCCGTACTGACCAAAGTCGGCCCGGACGGCTTCGGCGACTACGTGCGAACGGCCTTGGCGAACTTCGGTGTCTCGGCGGACTACGTGGGCACGGCGCCGGATCTCCTGACGCCCGTGGTCTTCTGCGAGCTGAAGCCGCCCGCCGACCCGCCGCTGCTGTTCTATCGCGCGCCCATCGCCCCGGACCTCACCCTCACCGAGGACGAGGTGCCCTGGGACGTGGTGGATTCGGTTCCGCTGCTGTGGGTTACCGGCACCGGCGTGAGCGCGGAGCCCGGACGCAGCACCCAGCGCCGCATTCTCGAACGGCGGAATCGCCACGGGCACACCGTGCTCGACCTCGACTATCGGCCGATGTTCTGGCCGGATGTCGACACCGCCGGAGCCGAGATCGGCTGGATGGTCGACCACGTCAATGTGGTCGTCGGTAACCGTGCCGAGGTCCAAGTCGCCGTGGGGACAGCCGATCCCGACGAGGCCGCCGACCGCCTGCTCGCGCGCGGTGTCCGGCTCGCGGTGATCAAGCGCGGCGCCGAGGGCGTGCTCGTGGCCACCGAGTACGAACGGTGGACGGTGCCGCCGTGCCGTGTCGAGGTGGTCTGCGGACTCGGTGCGGGCGACGGTTTCGGCGGTGCGCTGATCCACGGCCTGCTCGCGGACTGGGATCCGCACCGCATCGCCACCTACGCCAATGCCGCAGGCGCCCTGGTGGCGTCGCGGCTGGCATGCGCGGATGCCATGCCGACGGATGCGGAGATCGAGGACCTGCTGTGCCGCTGAGGCGGCGCACGAGACAGAAATGGAGAACCTACGGTGCATTTGACCGACGAACGCTGGCGTGAGCTGCTGCGCGTCCGCGCGACGGACCCGGCGGCGGTCGAACGGGCTTATGCGAAACGCGTCCGCCGCCCGAACCTGCTGGCGGACAAGGACACTCTGTTCCTGGTCGCCGCGGACCACCCGGCCCGCGGCGCCCTCGGCGTCGGCTCGGACCTGACCGCCATGGCGGACCGGCGGACGCTGCTGGAGCGGCTGCTGATCGCGCTGGGCCACCCGGACGTCGACGGCGTGCTCGGCTCGCCGGACGTGGTCGAGGAGCTGCTGCTGCTGGATGCCTTGGACGACAAGGTCGTCATCGGATCCATGAACCGGGGCGGGCTCGCGGGCGCCGAGTGGGAGATCGACGACCGCTTCACCGGGTACGACGCCGACTCGCTCGCCCGGTTCCGCCTCGACGGCGGGAAAATGCTGCTGCGCCTCGTCGATTCGGACGCGGGCACGGTCCCGACTTTGCAGGCGTGTGCACAAGCGGTCTCCGAACTCGCGGCGAACGGGCTCATGGCCATGGTCGAGCCGTTGCCGTACCACCGCGACGAATCCGGCGCCCTGGTGATGGCCAAGGATGCGCCTGCCCTGTCCCGGGCGATCACGGTGGCTTCCGGCCTCGGCGTCACCTCCGCCTACACCTGGCTCAAGATTCCTGCCCCGCAAGATATTTCGGTCCTCGACGCGACGACGCTACCGGTCGTCGTCCTCGGCGGTGCCCCCTCCGGCGACCCGGTCGCCGACCTGGCGTTCTGGGACGGCGCCCTCGGCCACGACGTGGTGCGCGGCCTGGTCGTCGGCCGGACCCTGCTGTATCCGCCCGACGGTGACGTCGGCGCAGCCGTCGACGCAGCCGCCAAGATGCTGAAGGAGACGCGATGAGAATTGATCGTCCTGAATCGAGGCGGGAATTGCGATGAGGCTGCATAGACCAGCTGGAACACTGAGCGACGGCGGCGATCCGGTCCGCCTGGCCCCGGAGGACGCCGGGTGGACGTACACGGGCCTGCGGGTGCTGCGCCTGGCCGCCGGGGAAACCCGAAAGCTGGAGACCGGCGAGTACGAAGCGTTCGTACTGCCGCTGGCCGGCGCGTGCACCGTCCGTGTCGACGGCATGACGTTCGAATTGTCCGGCCGGGAATCGGTATTCACCCGGGTGACTGACTTCGCGTACATCCCGCGCGACGCCGAGGTCGAACTGACGGCCGACGCGGCGGTGGAGCTCGCCCTGCCCATGGCGCGCTGCGCCAACCGGCTCGACCCGAAATATGGCCCTGCGGAACAGGTCCCGATCGACATCCGCGGCGCGGGCCGAGCCACCCGTCAGGTCACCAACTTCGGTGTCCCCGGCATCTGGGACCACGCCGACAAACTCAACGCCTGCGAGCTGATCACCCCGGACGGCAACTGGTCGTCCTATCCGCCGCACAAGCACGACGAAGCGAGCGACTGCGAGGTAGTGAACGAGGAGATCTACTACTTCCGCATCGCCGGACGGGACGGCACCACTCCGTCACGTGACGGATTCGGAATCCACCGGACCTACACCTCGGACGGCGAGTTGGACGAAAACGTCGTGGTGCGCGACGGCGATGTTTTCCTCGTCCCACGCGGCTACCACGGCCCGTGCATCGCCGCGCCGGGCTACCCGATGTACTACCTGAACGTGCTCGCCGGCCCCGCCCCGGAGCGCTCGATGGCCTTCTGTGACGACCCGGTGCACAGCTGGGTGCGCGGCACCTGGGACACCGAAGTCCGCGATCCGCGCTGCCCGATCACCAACCACGAAGGACGGCTCGGATGAAACTGACTGCGGCACAGGCGCTGGTGGCCTGGCTGGTCGCCCAACGCTCCGAAACCCTCGACGGCCACGAAGTGCCGCTGTTCCCTGCGGTTTTCGGCATCTTCGGGCACGGCAACGTGCTCGGCCTCGGCACCGCGCTGCAAGAGCGCAAAGACGATATCCCGGTCTGGCGCGGGCACACGGAGCAGGGCATGGCTCTCGCGGCCGTCGGTTACGCCAAGGCGACCCATCGGCGGCAGGTCGGCGTGGCCACCTCGTCGATCGGGCCCGGCGCGCTGAACATGGTGACTGCCGCCGGTGTCGCGCACGCCAATCGCCTTCCGCTGCTGCTGCTTCCGGGTGACACCTTCACCACCCGCGCCCCCGATCCAGTGCTCCAGCAGGTCGAGCACTTCGGCGACGCCACCGCCACGGTCAACGATGCCTTCCGCGCGGTGAGCCGGTACTTCGATCGGATCACCCGCCCTGAACAGCTGATTTCCACACTGCCCCAGGTGGTTCGGGTGCTCACCGACCCGGCCGAGGTCGGTCCGGTAACCCTCGCCCTACCCCAAGACGTCCAGGCCGAGACCTACGACTTCCCCGACACCCTGTTCGAACCGACCGTGCATCGCATCTTGCGCCCGCGCGCCGACGAGCGCTCGCTGGCCGACGCCGCTGCGGCACTGCGTAACTCGGTGCGTCCGCTGCTGGTGCTCGGCGGCGGTGTCCGCTACTCGGGTGCGGGACGCACAGCTCTCGAATTCGCTGAGCGCCACGGGATTCCGATCGTGGAGACGACGGCGGGCCGGACCCTGGTGCCGCACGACCATCCGCTCTATGCCGGTCCGCTCGGCGTCACCGGCTCGACCTCGGCGAACACGATGGCCGCCGAAGCCGACTTGGTCCTCGCCGTCGGCACCCGCCTGCAGGATTTCACCACCGCCTCGTGGACGGTCTTCGCACCAGAAGTTCGCCTCGTCACGATCAACGCCGCACGGTTCGACGCCGTCAAGCACGGCGCGCTCGCGGTAGTCGGCGACGCGGCCGCGACGGTCCGCGATCTGGCCGATCACCTGCGCGAATGGCGCGTCGAATCCGAATGGTCCGCCCGGGCCGCAGCCCAGCGCGGCACCTGGGACGCCCACATCGACAAACTGCGCGCGCACACCCCGGGCACACCCAGTTACGCCCAGGTCGTCGGCATCGTCAACGATCTCAGCGGACCGAACGACTACGTCATGACCGCCTCGGGCGGCATGCCCGGCGAACTCGTCGGCGGCTGGCGCGCCACCGGCGGCGCCCCGAGTATGGACGTCGAATACGGCTTCTCCTGCATGGGTTACGAACTCGCCGGCGCCTGGGGCGCGGCCATGGCGCACACCGACGGCCTGGTCACCACCATGCTCGGCGACGGCTCATACCTCATGCTGAACTCCGAACTGTTCTCCGCGGCCTTCGCCGGACACCCGTTCGTCGCGGTCGTCTGCGACAACGACGGATACGCGGTGATAGCCCGTCTTCAGGAGGGCCAAGGCGGCGCGCCGTTCAACAATTTCTACGCCGACTGCCGCAGCGCCCACGACGAGCCGCCGCGGGTGGACTTCGCCGCGCACGCTCGCGCGCTGGGCTGTGCCGTCTTCACCGCCGCCGACCTGTCCGAGTTCCGCGACGCCTACGCCCGCGCGCGGGAGGCCGCGGTCCGTGAATCTCGCCCAGCCGTGCTGGTGATCCGCACTCAGCCGTCGTCTTGGACCGAGGCGGGTGCCTGGTGGGAGGTCGGTGTTCCCGAATACCTGTCCGGCCGCGCCGCCTACACCGCGGCCAAACCGCGTCAGGTGCGCTATCTGCAACCGTGAACCGGGGACGAACGCGGGGGCTGCGCGACGGGGCAGAAAGTCGTAGGATGACTTAGCGGCGCAGTGCTGCGCTGGTAGTGATGGCCCTTGCGGCACAAGGTAACTGGACGTGGCCCGGCATCGGCGACCACTTGCGTCGAGAAGGGGAAAAGCCTGTGCGGACCGAGGCGATCAGAGCGGGTCGGTGACCCTCAACAGGGTCGACCACACAGCGTTGGCGCTGTGGGCGGCCGCATGCGCCGAGCATGTGCTGCCGCTTTTCGAGCGCGCGCGACCCCAGGATCCGCGACCGGCCTCGGCGATCGAGGCCGCCCGAGCGTGGGTGCGCGGCGACCTGACGATGCCGGAAGCGCG
>NZ_BJXA01000007.1 GCF_007990755.1 Nocardia ninae NBRC 108245
CCCGCCACCGCCTCGGCCGGAAGTCGCTGCCGCAACGCCGCCGCCGCGGCCGCGGGCGCCATCGCGTGCGCGCGGACCTGCTCGGTCGCCGTGCCGTCCGGCCCGATGACCAGCACGTCTGCCCGGTGCCGGAATTTCGACGCGCTCAATACGCTGCCCAACGGGTCGGGCAGCGCGGCGAGGGGGGCGTCGTGCCAGAGCAGCAACCCGGAGCCCGGCGACCACAGACCGTGCAGCATCAGCCCATCCAAGCAGGTGGGTCCGACACCGGCGCACCCACCGCGATCGCGCCGGTCTGGCTTTCTGCGGCGCGGCGGAACATACTTGGATATCCGCTGGTCAACGGAGGCAATCATGACGATTCTGCTCCAGGTTCTCGAGCAGAGCTTCACGCCGACGACGCCGTGGGAGCGGCGCAAATTCACCTTCATCAACGCCGAGAAGATGGTCGGCATGCGGCTCGACGGTCAGTCCGGCGTGTGGCTGGACCTGTCCCGCCCCGGTGAATCACAGCGCCTGGCCCGAACCCTCGACCCGCACGAGGCCATCACCTTCCTGCTCGCCACCTTCGCCAAGCTCGCCGAGTGCGAGGAGCGCGGCGGCTCGTGGCTGATCGGGCACGACGGTGCCAACGCCGAGTCGATTTCGGCCACCCGGTTCCCACCGCGGGCAAGCGAGGTCGCCGACGACGACCTGCTCGCCCGCGCCTGGTTGTGAGGGTTGTTCTGCGCCGTTCCTGACAACTGCTCTCGCTACGGGTTCTACGAATGTCGGTCCATCCGTGTACAGCTGGCGCCATGGACCTTCGGCGTTGGCTGCTCGGCGCGCTCGTCGTGCTGTTCACCGTCGGCTGCGACCAGCTCGGCGTGGCGCCGGTGGCACCCGCGCCCGGCAGTCCGCCGCGGGTGGAGTTGGAGCAGCTGCTCGCCGCCGTGCGGGTAGTGCCGGACCGGCCGCATCCCGGCGGCTACGACCGTGGCTGCAAGCCGGGACAGGGCTGCGTATTCGGGCCCGCCTGGACCGATGACAACGACGCCCCCGGCGGGCACGACGGCTGCGACACCCGCAACAACGTGCTCGCGGTGCAGCTCACCGAGGTGCGTTTCCGGCCGGGCACCCGCGACTGCGTGGTCGTCGGCGGCCTCTTGCACGACCCGTACACCGGCAAGCAGATCCGCTTCGACAAGGCCGACGCCAACGACGTGCAGATCGACCACGTGTACTCGCTGGCCGCCGCCTGGGATCTCGGTGCCGCCCACTGGCCGCTCGAGCGCCGCGTCCGCTTCGCCAACGACGTCGAGGTCAACCTGCTCGCCACCGAGGGGCGCACCAACCAGGCCAAGGGCGACAAGACGCCCGCCGAGTGGCTGCCGCCGGCGCGCGCCAATCACTGCTTCTACGCGGGCAAGTACCTCGCCGCGGCCGCGCGCTACGACCTACCGTTGACCGCGGCCGACAACATCGCGTTGCAGGGTGTCGCGCGGACCTGTCCCTGAGCTCAGCTGCCGGTCGCGACGGGCCGCTTCGGGTCGTTCGACCATTGCGACCAGGAACCCGGGTACAGCGCCGCGTCGATGCCGATCACGGCCAGCGCCGCCACCTGGTGAGCCGCGGTGACGCCGGAGCCGCAGTACACCGCGACCGGTTCGGCGGTGAATCCGGCGAAGCGGTCACGTAATTCGGCCGGGTCGCGGAAATGTCCGTTGGCATCCAGGTTTTCGGCAGTGGGGGCGCTGATGGCGCCGGGGATGTGGCCCGCGCGCGGATCGATCGGCTCGACCTCGCCGCGGTAGCGCTCGCCCGCGCGGGCGTCGAGCAGGACGCCGCGCCAGCGGGCGGCCGCGTCGGCATCGATGACCTTCAGGTGACCCGGGCTGAGCTCGACATCGCCGGGTTCGGGGTCGGGTTCGGTGCCGGTGGCGAGTTCGCCGCCGACGTTGGTCCAGCCGGGCAGTCCGCCGTCGAGGATGCGCACGTCGGCGATGCCCGCCCAGCGCAGCAGCCACCAGGCGCGGGCGGCCGCCATGCCGCCGGTCGCGTCGTAGACGACCACCGGATCGTCCTGGCAAATGCCCCAGCTGCGCGCACACTTCTGCAGCTGCCCGATATCCGGCAGCGGGTGCCTGCCGCGGGTCGGCGACGGCGGCGCGGCCAGCTCGGTTTCCATGTCGACGAACACCGCGCCGGGGATGTGGCCGTTCAGATAATGTTGCGGGCCGTCCGGGTCGCCCAGCGCCCATCGGACATCCAGCAGGCGAACCCGCTTGTCCGACAACACTTCCCGAAGCTCTTTCGGCGAGATCAGTACCGCGCTCAACCCAGCTCCTAGTCCAGTAATCGCACCCTCGCGCACCGAATACCCCTCAGACTACGCATCTGAACTGGGCAATGTGGCTGCACCCCAGCGCTACTCGCCGGTAGGACGGGACGATTACGGCGTGTCGTCGTAGGCCCTGTGCCGGAGTCCGGCCGGATGGGACTCCGACACAGGGCCCGGTGGCGACCGTTCGGCAATTCGGTCCAGTTTCGGCCGACTGGCCCGTGACGGAGCAGTCCAGTTACCGGCAGGATCGCCACAATGTCGAACCTTTCCCCGACCACCGAGGCACCCGCCGAGCTGGACAAAGAGCCTCTGGCCCCGAAGGTGGGTCTCGCCCAGCCGCTGGGTGCCGGCGCGGTCACCGCACTGGTGGGTTTCACCAGCGCGTTCGCCGTGGTGCTAAGCGGACTGACCGCGGTAGGTGCGAATGCGGCACAGGCGGCGTCGGGGCTGTTCGCGGTCTGCGTGACGCAGGCGATCGGCATGATGCTGTTGAGCTACCGGTATCGGATGCCGATCACGCTGGCCTGGTCCACGCCCGGCGCCGCGCTACTGGCGAGCACGGGTGCGGTCGTCGGCGGCTGGCCCGCCGCAGTCGGCGCGTTCGTGATCGCTGGGGTGTTGATCGTGATCACCGGCCTGTGGCAGCGACTGGGGAATCTGGTCGCCGCGATCCCGGTGGAGATCGCGCAGGCCATGCTGGCCGGAGTGCTGCTGCCGCTGTGCCTGGCACCGGTGCAAGCGATACGGACCAGTCCGTCGGTGGTGGTTCCGGTGATCCTGGTGTGGCTGGTGCTGCAACGGGTGGCCAAGCGGTGGGCGGTGATCGCGGCGTTCGCCACGGCGGCGATCGGGTCGGGCATCAGTATCGCGGCGCAGCACAAGCATCTCGACTTCGCCGCGATGGTGCCCTCAGTGGAACTGACACTGCCGCACTGGAATTGGCAGGCGATGATCGGTGTGGCGATCCCGCTGTACATCGTCACCATGGCGTCGCAGAACATTCCGGGGACCGCGGTCATGAAGTCCTTCGATTACCAGGTCCCGTGGCGGGCGGCCATGACCGTTACCGGTATCGGCACCATCGTCGGCGCGCCCGCGGGTGGTCACGCCATCAACCTGGCCGCGATCAGCGCCGCACTCTCGGCTGCGCCCTCGGCCCATCCCGATCCGAAGAAGCGGTGGACCGCCGCCTTCACCGCGGGCGCTCTCTATCTGGTGCTCGCGCTGGGCTCGGCAGCCCTGGTCACCTTCATCGCCACCGCGCCGAAAGGCGTTCTGGAAACCGTTGCGGGCCTTGCCTTGCTGGCCACACTCGCCGCCGCGTTGACCGGCGCGCTCGCCTCCGAGAAACACCGCGAAGCAGGCATCGTCACCTTCCTGATCGCCGCGTCCGGTGTCGGGTTCCTCGGGGTCGGCGCCGCTTTCTGGGCTCTAATCGCAGGCTTGGTAGTTCGTAAGGTCCTCAGTCACCGCGCCTGACAGTCCGGCACCGCGCCGCCGCGAACCCGGTCCAACCCCGGCCAACCCGCACAGGGCATGACGAATCCCGGCGCGGGTGCCGATCCCACCGGGGTGTGAACAGCCGAGTGGCGTGTGCGAAGCCGACTGCGGCCAGGGTGCGCCCGAGGCGTAGCCGCCTACCGGGCACGGACCCTCGGCGAGTGGCACGTGGTGGCGGCAAATGTCGAGAAGGTTCCCCGTGGTGTGCCACTCACGGCGGTCGTCGTCAGGCGGGAGCCGGGGAGGGCAAGTCGTGGCGTGGTTCGGCGATGGCCGGAGGTTCGGCGACGGCCGAGGGGTCGGTGCTGGCCGGGAGTTCAGTGCTGGCATGAGGGGTGGCGGCTGCGGTTTTCCCTCGGGCAAAGACGCCGAGCCGAGTGTGGTTGAAGAGCACGTTGAGAGTGAATGATGTTGCCGCGCCCAGGGTTATGCCGCTGGTGAGCAGAATCTGGGCAGCAGAAGGAAAGTGGACGAACATGTCCTTCGCCATGACCGGCAGCAAGCCGACGCCGATTGCGGTGGCGACGATGGTGGCGTTGACCCGGTCGGCGAGATCCGCTTTACGCAGCGTGTCGATGCCGACGATCGCGATGGTCGCGAACAGCACCAGTCCGACCCCGCCGACCACGGGCTCGGGGATCGCAGCAACGATCGCGCCGAAGCGCGGCATCAGCCCGAGTACCACCAGAATCGCCCCGCTGGTGGCGGTGACGTAGCGGCTGAAGACCCGGGTTGCCGCGACAGCCCCGACATTCTGGTTGAAGATCGTGTCCACGAACGAGGTGAACACCCCGCCGAGCACGCCGGACAGCCCGTCGCCGACCAGCCCGCGCGCCAAATCGCCCTTACCGATCGGCTTTCCGGTGATCTCACTGATCGCCAGCATGCTCGCCGTCGACTCCGCGAACACCACCGCCATCACCACGCTCATCGCGACCACGCCGGTGATCGGGAACTCCGGCGCGCCGAAGTGGAACGGCTTCGGCGGCCCCACCCAGTCGGCCCCCGCGATGCCGTCGGTGTCGACCAGGCCCATCGGGATGGCGATGACAATGCCGACCGCCAAGCCGATCAGCACCCCGAGCTGAGCGACCATGCCGCGCCCCAGACACAGGAACCCGACGGCGATCAGGAAGACGACAGCGGCGAGACCGATATGCGATGGCGCGGCGAACGTGGCCGCCTTCGGATCGTTGCCGATGATCAGCCCACCGGCCACCCCGATCAGCGAGACGCCGACCACGGTGAGCACGGTCCCGGTGACCAGCGGCGGAAAGAACCGCACCAGACGAGCGAACGGCACCGCCAGCGCCACGCCGACCACACCGCCGATCATCATCGACCCGTACACCGCCTGGAGCCCGTACTCCTTGGCGATCAGAATCATCGGATCGAGGCCGATGAAGGTGGCACCGCAGATGATGGGCAGCCGCGCACCCGCGAGCTTGCCGACCCCGAGGCTCTGCACCAGCGTGATCACCCCCGCGATCAGCAGATCCGCGCTGATCAGCAGGCCGATAGTCGCCCGGTCGAGCCCGGCGGCCGCCCCGAACACCAGCGGCACCGTGATGCAGCCGGTGTACATGATCAGCACGTGCTGGATGCCGAAGGTGAGCTGCCGCCCGAACGGCAACCTGCTATCGACGGGATGAGTTCCCTCTGCCATACCTATAGAACTAGCCGGTCTTCTTTACGTCGAGCGCCCCCAATGTTTCCCCCGCGTGACATCACACCTGGACGCTCGCCGACTCAACCTTGCAGGGCGGCTTGGAAGCGGCGCATGCCGTCGAGCCAGCGGTCGTAGTCGGTGCCCTTGTGGCGGTACATCTTCAGTACCTCGGGGTGCGGCAAGATCAGGAAGTGCTCGGCCGCGACGCCGGCGACGATGATTTCGGCGACCTGGTCCGGGGAGAGCACCGCCCCAGCGGTTTTCACGGCCTTAACGGCGAGTTCGGCATCGGCGGCGTGCTCCCCGGGGACGAAGCCGGTGTGCAGGAGTTGGGTGTCCACGCCCATCGGGCAGACGCAGCTCACCCGAATGCCCTTGTCGCCGTAGGTGACCGAGAGCCACTCGGCGAATCCGACGGCGGCGTGCTTGGACACCGAGTAGGGCGCGGAGCCGAGCTGGGTGAGCAATCCCGCCGCCGACGCGGTGGACACGAAGTAACCGGTCCCGCGCGCCAGCCAGCCCGGCACCAGCAGTCGCGCGGCGCGGACATGGGCGAGCACATTGACCTCTAGCGCCGCCGACCACTGTGCGTCGGTGCTGTCCAGCCCCGCACCACCGGCGATGCCCGCATTCGCGAAATAGAGGTCTACCGGGCCGAATTCGGCCTCGGCGCGATCGATCAGCCCGCGGATCACCTGGTCGTCGGCGACGTCCCCGCCGACCGCGACCGCGGCGGCACCGAGGGACTCGGCGACCTGGGTCGCCGCGTCGGCATCGAGGTCGGCGAGCACCACCCGCGCTCCGTCGGCAACCAACCTGCGCGCCAAGGCCGCACCGATTCCCGCACCGGCCCCCGTGACGATCGCAACCTTGCCCGAAATCTCCATTCCCGCACCCTAGCGGGGGTCACACCGGCCCGCGTGCGGTTAGTTACCGCGCGATAGTCGATGCAGCAGCGGCGCGGTGCGCGGGCCGACCAGCTCACGCATCACCAACGCCATATTGGTGCGCTCCACGCCGGGAATCTTCAATATCTGCCCGGCGATTCGGTACAGGTCATCGGCGTCCCTGGCGACCACCCGCACCGTCAGATCGGTGAGCCCGGTCATGCCGCACACCTCGGTCACCTCGGGCACC
This sequence comes from Nocardia ninae NBRC 108245, assembly GCF_007990755.1. Classification (GTDB taxonomy): domain Bacteria; phylum Actinomycetota; class Actinomycetes; order Mycobacteriales; family Mycobacteriaceae; genus Nocardia; species Nocardia ninae. Next base: position 6,630 of record NZ_BJXA01000007.1, read on the forward strand.
TCGGCGAGTTCGTCTACGACGGAGTCCAATTGGTGCTGATCGACGACCACCGCGACGAACGCGGCCAGCGGATAGCCCAGTGCGCGCGGCTGCACCCGGCGCTCGAAACTGCCGAGCACACCGCCCGCCTCCCAGCGCGACAACCGGGCCTGCACGGTGTTGCGCGACAGTCCGAGTCGCGCGGCCAGTTCGACGCCGGTGGCTCTCGGGTTGGCGACCAGTTCCAGCAAGAGTCTGGCGTCGGTGGCGTCCAAGGTCACGTCGACGTTTTCTCTGGTCATACGACGCAGTATGACATCGGCGCGCCGGTAAGAATTGAGCATTATGCGTATTCGCGTGTCGATCACTTGCGCACATCGCATTATCGTGGATGCTGTGAGGTAGAGCACACCTGCCTGATGAGGAGGCGGTCACGATGCCAGACAAGATCGAGTACCCGGTTCAATTGGTCCAGCCCGACGGTCGCCGTGTGCTCGATCGAGAGCACGCCGCATTGGTCGCCGACGTCGGGCCCGAACAGCTACGTGCGCTCTATCTGGACATGGTGGTCACCCGCCGCATCGACACCGAGGCGACCGCTTTGCAGCGGCAGGGGCAGCTCGGCCTGTGGGCCCCGCTACTGGGCCAAGAGGCCACTCAGGTCGGATCCGCGCACGCCCTGCACCCGGACGACTATGCGTTCTGTAGTTACCGCGAGGCCGCCGTCGCCTACTGCTGCGGCGTGCACCCCACCGAGATCACCCGGATGTGGCGCGGCGTCGCGCATTCGTGCTGGGATCCGAACGCGGTCAACATGACCAACCCGAACATCATCGTCGGCTCGCAGGGCCTGCACGCCACCGGCTATGCCTACGCCGCGCACCTGGACGGCGCCGAGATCGCGACCATCGCCTACTTCGGCGACGGCGCGAGCAGCCAGGGCGACATCGCCGAGGCGCTCGGTTTCGCCGCGAGCTGGAGCGCGCCGGTGGTGTTCCTGTGCCAGAACAACCACTGGGCGATCAGCGAGCCGGTCCGGGTGCAGAGTCAGACGCCGATCGTGCGGCGGTCCTACGGCTACGGCATCCCCGGCGTCCAGGTCGACGGCAATGACGTGCTCGCGGTGCTCGCCGTGACGCGGCAGGCGGTGGCGCGCGCCCGCTCCGGTGGCGGGCCGTCGTTCATCGAGGCGCTCACCTACCGCATGGGCCCGCACACCACCGCCGACGATCCCACCCGCTACCGCTCGTCCGCGGAGACCGAGGAGTGGGCCCGCCGCGATCCGATCGACCGGCTCCGCAGGCTGCTGGAGCGTGAGTCGCTGTTCGACTACCCGTTCCAGCGCGAGGTCGCCGAACGGGCCGACGAGGTCGCCCGGCAGGTGCGCACCTCCACCATCGAGATGCCGAACCCCGGTCCGATGGACCTGTTCGAGCATGTCTATGCCACCCCGCATGCGCTCATCACCGAGGAGCGACGGGAGTACGCGCAGTACTTGGCTGGCGATCCCAGCGAGGCTGCCGCGAGACCGGAAGGAGTCCCTTCGTGATCACTACTTTCGCAGGCGCGCTGAACACCGGACTGCGCCGCGCACTGGAGGACGACCCCAAGGTCGTGCTCATGGGCGAGGACATCGGCCGCCTCGGCGGCGTCTTCCGGGTGACCGACGCCTTACAGAAGGACTTCGGCCACAACCGGGTCATCGACACCCCGCTGGCCGAATCCGGCATCGTGGGAACGGCTTTCGGGATGGCGCTGCGCGGCTACCGGCCGGTGTGTGAAATCCAGTTCGACGGATTCGTCTACCCCGCCTTCGACCAGATCGTCTCGCACGTGGCCAAGATCCACTACCGGACGCAGGGAAAGGTGAACGCGCCCATCACGATTCGCATTCCGTTCGGCGGCGGCATCGGTTCGGTGGAGCATCATTCGGAATCTCCGGAAGCCTATTTCGCGCACACCGCGGGGCTGCGGGTGATGACGCCGAGCAACCCCGCCGACGCGTATCTGATGATCCGCCAAGCGATCGCGCTGGACGACCCGGTGATCTTCTTCGAACCCAAGCGGCGCTACTGGGACAAGGCCGACGTCGACTTCCTCGCGCTCGACCGCGACGGCGAGCTGCCTGCCGATCGCGCCAGGGTGTGCAGCACCGGCACCGACGCGACCGTCGTCGCCTACGGCGGCACCGTGGCCACCGCGCTGTCCGCCGCGAAAATCGCTGCCGAGGAGGGGCATTCGCTGGAGGTGATCGATCTGCGCAGTCTCTCGCCGATCGATTTCGACACCATCGAGGAGTCGGTGACCAAGACCGGCAGGCTGGTCATCACCCACGAAGCACCTGTTTTCGCCGGTCTCGGCGCGGAGATCGCCGCGCGGATCACCGAACGCTGCTTCTATCACTTGGAGGCGCCGGTGTTACGCGTCGGCGGATTCGACATCCCGTATCCCCCAGCCAAGCTCGAAAAGTTCCACCTGCCCGACCCGGACCGCATCCTCGCCGCGGTCGATCGAACCCTCGCCGCCTGACGCCGGTCCACCCTTTATGAGAGGTGTCCACGTGGAAGATCGCGCCAAGCAGCCGGGCAATGTCCTGGAATTCCGGCTACCCGACCTCGGCGAAGGACTGGCCGACGCCGAATTGGTGTCCTGGTCGGTCGCTGTCGGCGACGCGGTGGAGCTGAATCAGACCATCGCCGAGGTGGAGACGGCGAAGGCGGTGGTCGCGCTGCCGTCGCCGTTCGCCGGGCAGGTGGTGGAGTTGCTCGCGCAGCCGGGAGAGACGGTGCTCGTCGGGGCGCCGTTGATCCGCGTGCAGAACGACGAGGCGGACGCCGCGCCGGAGCAGGCAGGTGGGGCGAACGGTGCCGAGGTGTCGAGCGACGCACCCGGTGCGGGCCGGACCGCCGTGCTGGTGGGTTATGGGCCCGAGGGTGAAGCCGTGTCGCGGCGCCGTCGGCCCGTTGCCGCTGTCACAGAAGCGGATTCGCAGCAAGCCCCGAACGGTACGCCGGCGGAGAATCGACAGGACGTTGCGCCACAGGGCGAATCCGTTGACGCGCCGGCAGATTCGACCGAATCGGTTGCCGCGCGATCGCGAGACACGACCGGCGACTCCGAAGATGATGTCGCAGAGTCCGTGTCGGACGGCACCAGGCCGCAACTGACTACCACGAGGGCCGCTGCCACGCCTGCCGCCCGCAAGCTGGCGCGCGAATTGGGTATCGATCTGTGGTTCGTCGCGGGTTCGGGGCCCGGCGGTGCCGTCACCGTGGAGGACGTACGCGGGGCGGTCCCGGTATCGCAACCGCGCACATCGGCGAGTCGACCGGAGACTGCTGCCGCCGCCGATACCAGCGAGCCGGCCCGTGAGGTTCGCACACCGATCAGCGGCGTCCGCAAGCGCACGGCGGCGGCCATGGTGGCGAGTGCCCGCACCATCCCGCAGGCGAGCACCTTCGTCACCCTCGACTGCACCGCCTCGATGGAGCTGATCGACCACCTGCGCAGCACCAAAGCCTTTGCCGGGCTGGCGCTTACCCCGCTCGCGCTGGTCGCCAAGTCGGCGCTGGCGGCCTTGCGGGAGTTCCCCGGCATCAACACCTACTGGGACGAGGCGAATCAGGAGATCGTCACCAAGCACTACGTGAACCTCGGGTTGGCGGTGGCCACCGAGCGCGGCCTGCTGGTGCCCAACATCAAGGACGCGCACTCGTTGAGCCTGCGCGACCTCACCCGGGAGATCGGCTGGCTGGCCGAGACCGCGCGATCGGGCGGCGCCAGCCCGGCCGACCTGCGCGGCGGCACCTTCACCATCACCAATGTGGGAGTGTTCGGCGTCGACACCGGCGTGCCGCTGGTCAATCCCGGCGAGGCGGCCATCCTGTGCCTGGGCTCGATCCGCAAGCGGCCGTGGGTGTTCCGCGACGAACTCGCGATCCGCTCGGTCACCACCCTGGGCATCAGCTTCGATCACCGCATGATCGACGGCGAACTCGCCTCCCGCTTCCTCGCCACCGTCGCGAGCCTGCTCGAGGACCCGCTCACCCTACTGAGCCGGATCTAGCCGCACACTTTTTGATTTCCCGCACACGAAATCGCATGCGATTTCGTGTGCGGGAAATCAAAAAGTGTGCGCGAGGATTGGTGGATGCGAGTTATGCACAGGGGTGAGTTGTGCACAGGTGGGCGGTGGGGGGTAGGGCTGTGGGCGTGGGGAGGTGAGGATGTTCGCTATGGACGAGATACAGCTCCGCCGGAACGTGCTGAGCCGGGGGTATACCGACCACGACATTCGCCAGCTTTACCGCGGGCGGGAGTGGCGTCGCCTCGGTCATGGCTGTTACATCGAGGAAGCTGACTTCAGCAGTCGTGACAGTGCCGGTCAACACCGCATTCTGATCGAGTCGACGCTACCTGCGTTAGCCTCAGACACCATCGTCAGCCATCAGTCCGCCGCCGTACTGTACAAATTGCCTTTGTGGGCAACAGCTTTGGAGCTGGTCCACGTAACGCGAAACCGGCGCAACGGTGGACGGGTACGTCGTGCACTGAAAGTCCACTGCGCTCCTATCGCGGACGGGGTGGTGGAGATCGACGGTTGGTGGACCACCTCGCCCGCACGAACAATGGTCGACTTGGCCCGAACCCTGCCCTTCGAGCAAGCTGTAGTCGCGGGTGACGCAGCTTTGCGGATGCTCGGCGTTACGGGGTCGGAGTTGGCGCTCGAACTCGAATTCGCCCATCGCCGCAGTGGGATCTCACAGGCACGAAGGACGATCGATTTCCTCGATGCCCGCAGCGAGAGCGTCGGTGAATCGCGGAGCCGGGTGATGTTCTGGCGGTATGGGTTGCCGATACCGTCCCAACAAGGCGAAGTGCGTTCCGCAACAGGGGAATTCCTGGGACGCGTGGACTTCTACGACCCGGAGACAGGCGTTGTCGGCGAATTCGACGGCCAGGTCAAGTACGGCCGATTGCTGAAGCCTGGACAAGAACCCGGCGATGTGGTCTTCAAGGAAAAGCTTCGTGAGGATGCGCTCCGCGACGCCGGTCTGCGAATGGTCCGGTGGACCTGGCAAGACCTCACCGGCGAATCGGCGGTTCGCCGGCGGCAACGCGCCATAGACCAGGCCCGCCACTCCCCCCACCCACACGTCACCATCACCCCCGCGCCCCTCCCCTGTCCCCCGCGGCCGCAGCTCCAGCCGCTACCAACACAGGCGCACACTTTCTGATTTCCCGCACACGGAATCGCATGCGATTCCGTGTGCGGGAAATCAGAAAGTGTGCGGCTCGGGGTTAGGCGTCGGTGACGAGGGCGGTGGCGGCGGTGCGGATTACGGCGGGGATCTCTACGGGTTTGCGGGTTTCGGCGTCTACGTAGACGTGGACGAAGGTGCCGGTGGCGGCTAGTTCGAGGTCGTTGTCGGCCTCGCGGAAGATGGCCAGGTCGTAGGTGATGCTGGAGCGGCCGAGGCGGGAGATGCGCAGGCCGACCTGCAGCTGGTCCGGGAAGCTCAGGGAGCCGACGTATTGGCAGGAGGTCTGCGCGACCACGCCGAGCGCGGGGAGTTCGCGGATGTCGGTGCCGGTGGCGTGCATCAGCCACGCGTTGACCGCGGTGTCGAAGTACGAGTAATACGTCACGTTGTTCACGTGCCCGTAGTGGTCGTTGTCCGCCCAGCGGGTCGGCATCGGCCAGAGGACCGGATACTGCTGCGTCACCCGGCCGACGATAGCTCAGCCGGGGCGGCGCCCTGCCGGTGGTCGCGCGGGCTGACCCCGAACTGGCGTTTGAAGGCGGTACTCAGGGCAAAGGCGCTGCCGTATCCGACCTGGCGGGCAATGGCTTCGATGGTGGCGTCGGATTCGGCGAGCAGGTCGGCGGCCAGCGCCAGCCGCCATTCGGTGAGGAAGGACATCGGCGGCTCGCCGACCAGGTCGGTGAAGCGGCGGGCCAGCGCGGCCCTGGACACCCCGACCGCCTCGGCCAGGCCGGCCACGGTCCAGCCGTGCGCCGGATTGTGTTGCAGGAGGCGCAGCGCCTTGCCGACCAGCGGGTCGCTGTAGGCGTGGTACCAGGCGGGCGCGTCGTTGCGGGCGAACCAGGCGCGCAGCGCGGCGATCAGCACCATGTCCAGCAGCCGGTCGAGCACTGCGCCCTGGGCGGGCTCGTCCTTGACGGCCTCGTCGACCAGGATATCGAGCAGCCGGGTATCGAAGTCGCCGCGCTGCAGCACGATGAGCGGCGGCAGCGCGCGCAGCAGGCGCTGGCTGGCCGCGCCCGCCGACTCGTAGGTTCCGGTCACGATCATGGTCGCGCCGTCGGCGTCGGTACCCCACTGGCGCACGCCGAGACTCAATGTCTCGCAAAGGATTTCACCGTCGGGCGTTTTTGTCACATTGCCCGGATGGATGATCACCTGCGGCTCGGTCGCCGGGTCGTCGGCGACGGTGTAGTGGTCGGGCCCGCGGAAGATCGCGACATCGCCTTCGCTCAACTGCCGCGGCTTGTGCTTGCCCAGCATCACCCAGGCATCGCCGCGCACCATCGACACCACGGCGAGCGGGGCCTCGTCCTGAATGCGCAGCGACCACGGCGGTTTCAGCAACGAGCACATCAGGAACGCACCTCGGGCGCGTGGGCCTTCGAGCAGACTGGCGAGCGCATCCACGCCCCCAAGAGTAGACGATGACGCATGGTTGTGAGCCGCTGAACTATGTTTCGTCTCGGCTGTGGACGGTGTACTTCAACCATGACAAACAGCACCACAGACCAGCACCGCATCCTCGTCACCGGCGGCACCGGCAAGACCGGCAGCCGGGTCGCGACTCGACTCACCCAGGCGGGCCACCCGATCCGGATCGGCTCACGCTCGGCAGACACTCCGTTCAGCTGGGAGGACCGCGGGACCTGGCCCGCTGCGCTGGCCGGCGTGCACACCGTCTACGTCGCCTACCAGCCGGACCTCGCGGTGCCCGGCGCCCCCGACGCGATCCGCGCGTTCACCGCGGCGGCGGTGCAGAGCGGGGTGCGCCGGCTCGTGCTGCTGTCCGGCCGCGGCGAGCCGGAGGCGGTGGAGTGCGAGGAGATCGTGCAGGAATCCGGCCTCGAATGGACTATCGTGCGGTGCAGCTTCTTCGCACAGAACTTCAGCGAGGGCGCGTTCACCGACTACATCCTGGCCGGGGAAGTCGCAATGCCCAACGGCGATGTGCCGGAACCGTTCGTACACGCCGACGACATCGCCGATGTCGCGGTGCGCGCGCTCACCGAGGACGGGCATCAGGGCGAGGTCTACGACCTGACCGGTCCGCGCGCACTGACCTTCGCCGAAGCCGTCGCGGAGATCGCCGCGGCGACCGGGCGAGAGATCGCGTTCATCCCGGTCTCCCGCACGGATTTCGTTGCGGCACTGACCGAATACCAGGTGCCCGCCGATGCGGTGAGCCTGCTCGACTACCTGTTCGGCACGATCCTGGACGGCCGGAACTCGAAGACCGCGGACGGCGTGCGCCGCGCTTTGGGCCGGGAGGCCAAGGATTTCACCGAGTACGCCCGGGAGACAGCCGCGACGGGAATCTGGAACATCCAGGGCTAGTGGATGGTTGGAAGAGGTAGAGGCTGTGCAGACAACCCCGTGGAACCGGATCGCAGCGTCGCGATCCGGTTTCCGGACCGGCGGGCCGACGATGTCTCGCCCCGGATGCCGCACGGTGGGGCCGGCCTCTTGTCGACACCGAGGGGGTGGGGAAACACCGCACTGTGATCGGTACCGTCGGAACTGTGCTGACTCCGACGGCCGATCGACCGACCCGCGTGGCCCGCGTCGCCGTGTTCACGGTGTTCGGCTTGAACGGGTTCCTGCTGGCCATGTGGGTCGTGCACATTCCACTGATCACCGATCGGACCGGTGTCGCGAAATCGACGCTGGGGATGTTCATCCTCCTGATGGCCGGTGCGGGCATCGTGGGCATGCGCATCACGGGCCCGCTCGCGGACCGGTTCGGTAGCCGGACACTGGTTGCCGCCGCCGCGATCATCATGTCGGCGGCGGTGATCGGACCCGGGCTTGCCACCGGTCCGATCAGCCTGGCGATCGCGTTGGCCTGCTTCGGATTCGGCAACGGCGCGCTGGACGTGTCGATGAATACCCAAGCGGTGCACGTGGAACGGGCGTACGGGCGCCCGATCATGGGCGCGTTCCACGCGCTGTTCTCCGGTGGCGGGTTGCTCGGTTCGCTGCTCGGCGCGGCGACCCTGCGGGCAGGTTGGGACATGCGGATAACGTTGGGGTTGGCGGCGATCGGCGGCGTGGCACTGACCCTGTTCGTGCTGCCACGATTGCTTCGCGACACCGACACGGCGCGGGCAGCCGAACGTGCTGCTGATGCGCGAATCCTTACGGAGGCCGTTGACGACTACGCGCCGCGCACAGCCACGCACGGCTCATCCGTCATGAAGGACGCCGAGCCAGACGCGCCCCTCGCGAAGCACTCCGAGCCTGGCCCACCCGTCGTGAAAGACGCCGAGCCACGCCTGCCCTTTGCGGAGGACTCCCCGGCAGACACGTCGGCCGCGAAAATCACCGATCAGCGAGAGCACAACCGAAAAGTGCTGGCCCTGGCCCTAATCGCATTCTCAGTGCTGCTCGCCGAGGGCGTGGCCGGCGACTGGAGCACGCTGCAACTACGCGAACACCTCGGCGCCGACGCGGCCACCGCGGCCTTGGCCTTCGGCGCGTTCTCGGTCACGATGACCGCAGGCCGACTGGCCGCCGATCGGGTGAGCGGCGTCTTCGGCAGGGTCGCCGTGGTCCGCTACGGCATGCTGCTCTCCGCGCTCGGCCTCGCCTTGATCATGGCGTCCCCGTGGATCCCGCTGACCCTGTCCGGCTGGGCGCTGATGGGTCTCGGCCTGTCCGGCAGCGTCCCGCAGATCTTCACCGCGGCAGGCAATCTCGGCTCCGACAAGGCCGCGACCGACATGTCCCGCGTTTTCAGTCTCGGCTACCTGGGCCTGCTCGCGGGGCCCGCGGTGATCGGCTGGCTCACCGCGGTGATCCCGCTGACCACCGCGATGGCCGTGCCGCTGATCGCGGTGCTGGTGTGCTGCCGCTACGCCGGCGTCGTCGCGCCGGAGCCGACCGACCGGCTACGTCGGTGACACCAGGCACAGCGTGAGCGGGTCCGGTTTCGGATAGACGATGGCATTGTCGTCGGTGTCACACGCAGATTTGTCCGTGCTGCCGCGGATGATGCGCCCGATTTTGAAGTCGGCCGTGCTCGTGCAGGCGACCTTGGTGCTGGCGGAGAGGACGCCGCTCTCGATGCAGTCGCCTTCCTTCACATTGAGGCGAAGGCAGAGCGTGTACCCATTTCGGCCGGTCTGGTAGTAGCTGGCGTAATCCTTGGTGGGGCAGTCTTTATTGACGCCGTCGATGCGCTGTGCCACCACATAATTCGCTTCGGCGTCCGAGCAATTCTTGGTGGCGAACTCGGCCTTGTACGTCGATCCCGACAGTTTCGCGCACTCGCCTACGTCGACCTTGTCGCCATCAGCGGCAAGCACGGTACGAATTCCGAAGACGACGAGTCCGGCCACCACGAACACCGTGATGAAGGAGATCACCTTGCTGAGACCGCTACGGCCGCGCGGACGCTGCGGCGGTGGGCCGGGCGGGAAGCCGGGCTGACCGGGCGGTGGAAAACCCGGCGGTGGAAAACCATTGCCGGGCGGCGGAAAACCCTGCGGGGGCGCAAACCCATTGTTGGGCGGCGGAAACCCCTGCGGCGGCGGATAGGCCGGACCGTAGCCCGGCTGCGGCGGCGGATAACCCGGTGCGCCGCCCGGCGCTCCCGGATAACCCGGCGGGCCGCCGTAACCCTGTCCTGGATTTTGATAGTTGGGCGGTGGCGTGGTCATGGATTTCCCCTCCCCAGGGTTCAAGCAATTTCACCGTGTGACGGCGAACGAACTCCCAGAATCTAGCGGATAACGCGAGATTCGGTGCGCCCGGTAACCAGCGCCTAACGCATCACAGATACAGACCGGAATTCATGGGATCTTCCCGGACCGATTGAATCCGGGTGTCCCCGTCGCGCAACGCCACCAGTTCCGCCAAGGTCGCACCGTCCGGGCAGGCGGCATCGGCCGGGGTATCGGGATGCCTTTCCTTGGCGAGCCAGGCCGCCGATTCGGCGGGCGACAGCCGGCCGACTTCGAGCTGCGCCAGACAACGGCCCGGCCGGGTGACGGCGGGGTGCAGCCGGGACAGATCCTCGTTGGTGGTGATCGCGACCAGCACATCCCTGCCCTGGCCGAGCATCCCGTCGGTCAGGTTGAGCAGTCGCGAAAGACCCTGACCCGCCGTCTCTTTCGCCTCGCCCCGGATCAGCTCGTCGCAGTCCTCCAGCACCAGCATGCGCCAGCGCTTGGTCTCGTCGTCGCCGTCGACGCCCGCCGCCACGTCCATCAGGTAGCCCGGCTTGCCGAACATCACCTCGGGATCGAGCACGCAGTCGAACTGGCACCACGGCGCCCACGCCCGCGCGAGCGCCCGCAGCGCGGTGGTCTTTCCGGTCCCCGGCGGTCCGTGCAGCAGCACCAGGCGGCCGCGCACATCGGCTGCGGTCAGTGCCATCAGGCGATCCAGCGCCCCCGCGACGTCCCCGGGGTAGTTGCCGCGGATCGCGGACCACGCCGGTGCCGAGATGCTGTGCCCTCGACGTTGCGGCCCATGGCCACTCATGTGCCAGAACCCCATCTCGATGGTCTCGCCCACCTCGGGCTGCGCGGCGGCGCCTTTGATCGACTCGGCCAGCACCGCGGCGGCCAGTTCGTCGGTCTCGGCGGTGACCTCGACCATCGCCGACCCACCCGACCAGCGGATGGCGCGCAACGACCAGCCCGCGCCGACCACCAGGGCCGCGCTGCTGTCGTCGTCCTGCACCGAGCGCACCACCCGGCCGTGCGCGGGGCGCAGCAGCGCCTCGGGATTGATCCGCTCGAACCGCGCAATGTGCGCGAAAGGCTGGTCACCGCGCAGGAACGGACTCACCGCGAGGGCATCGATCGTATCGCGGGTGGAGTAGGCGGAGTCGACGGTGACGGCCCACGGCAGCCGCTCGGCGGGATCGACCGAGGGCTCACTCGGGTCGATCAACCGAAGAGGCTCATTACGTGCGGACACTCCGAGCATGATCGTGGTTACGGACCCGCCGTGTCCAGCAAATTAAATCGTGGACGATCACTGTCACAGCTTCCGCATGCAGATCGTCATCCGTTCCGGCGTCGGGTAGACCAGGGCCCACTCCGCGGTGGTGTCCGTTCCGCACGTCATCCGATCCGTCGTTCCCCGAACGATTTTGCCCACCCGATATTTACCGAGGTCGCAGGTCGTCTTCCGGCTGATCGAGCCGGGCAGGTCCTCGAAGCACTCGCCTTCGGCGGCGTTCAGGGTAAGGCACAGCCGGTAACCGTCCAGCCCGGCGCGCTTGTAGTACGCGTAATCGCCGCTCGGGCAGGCCTCGGTGCCGTTGTCCACCCGCACCGCCACCCGGTAATTGGCCTGCGGGTCAACGCAATCGACCTTCTCCAGGTCGGCGTCGCTGGTGGTGCCCCATACCTTCGCGCAATCGCCCGCGGCGATCGTGTCGTCGTCGGGCGCCGATGGCATGCTGACCCAGAAGCCGATGACCAGACATACCGCGACGCCGACGACGAGCGCGGCGGCGATGCCGATCCGGACCGCGCGCCCCGGCTTCTTGCTCGGCGGCGCAGGCGGGATACCGAGAGCCGTTGCGCCGTAGCCGGATTCGGTAGGCAGCCAATAGCCCTGCGACATTGTGTGGGTTCTCCTCGAATCGTCTCGGCAGAATCTATCCCAGTACCGACGAACGACCCTCCGCCGGGCTCGGCGGAGGGTCGTTCGGGTGAAACCTTGTGTGCGCGCGGTGAACCGCACGCGTATGCGGTGAAACCGCCGGTCTTACAGCGCTTTCAGCTCCTCGGTGACCGCACCGACGGACTTCTTCGCGTCGCCGAACAGCATGGAGGTGTGGTCGGCGTAGAAGAGCGGATTGTCGATGCCCGCGAAGCCGGAGTTCATCGAGCGCTTGAGCACGATGACGCTCTTGGCCTGGTCGACGTTGAGCACCGGCATGCCGTAGATGGGGCTGCTGGCGTCCTCGCGGGCGGCCGGGTTGGTGACGTCGTTGGCGCCGATGACCAGGGCGACGTCGGTGCGGGAGAACTCACCGTTGATGTCGTCCATCTCCTTGAGCGCGTCGTAGGAGACCTCGGCCTCGGCCAGGAGCACGTTCATGTGGCCGGGCATGCGACCCGCGACCGGGTGGATGGCGTATTTGACCTCGACGCCCTTGGCTTCGAGCAGCGCCGCCATTTCCTTGACCGCGTGCTGGGCCTGCGCGACGGCCATGCCGTAGCCCGGCACCACGATGACCTGGTTGGCGTAGGCCATCTGGATCGCGGCGTCCGCGGCCGAGGTGGCCTTGGCCTGCTTGGCCTCGCCGTCGCCGCCGGCACCGGGAGCTGTTCCGCCGCCACCGAATCCGCCCGCCACGATGGCCGGGATGGACCGGTTCATCGCCTTGGCCATCAGGTTGGTGAGGATGGTGCCGGACGCGCCGACGATCATGCCCGCCACGATCATCGCGGTGTTGTTCAGCGCCAAACCCGCTGCGGCGGCCGACAATCCGGTGAGCGCGTTGAGCAGCGAGATGACCACGGGCATGTCCGCTCCGCCGATCGGCAGCACGACCGCGAGGCCGAGCACACCGGCCAGCACGAGCACCGCGATCATCCACAGTTGGGAGACACCATCATTGGTGGCGCCGATGCCGATCACCACGGCGGCCGCGACGGCGCCGATGAGCAGCAGCAGGTTCAGCGGCTGCTGCAGCTTGCCGAGTCCGATCGGGCGACCGGGCAGGATCTCCTGCAGCTTGCCGAACGCGATCAGCGAGCCCCAGAACGAGATCGAGCCGATGATCGCGGCGAACAGTGAGCCGACCACGATGTGCACGGTGGGCTCTTCGTCGAAGTGCGAAAACCCTTGGCTGTTGATGAATTCCGACCACGCGATGAGCGCGACCGTGCCACCGCCGACGCCGTTGAACGCGGCGACCAGCTGCGGCATGGCGGTCATCTTGGTGAACTTGGCAGGCGGCACGCCGAGGGCGATACCGACCACCAGACCGGCGATGATCAGAATCCAGTTGCTGGTGTGCCGCACCGAGATCAGGGTCGCGACGACGGCGATGAACATGCCGACCGCGGCGATCAGGTTGCCGCGCACCGCGGTCTTCGGCCCGGTCAGGCCCATCAGGCCGTAGATGAACATGCCGAAGGCGATGATGTAGAGCCCGTTGACCAGGTAGGTCACATTGTCGAAGGTATGCATCACTTCTCCGCCTTCACCGGGGCTGCTTTTTTGCCCTTGAACATCCCGAGCATGCGGTCGGTCACCACGAAACCACCGATGACGTTCAGGGTTCCGAAGACGACGGCGACGAACAGGATGATCTGGGTCAGGATCGACGGATCCTGCACGTTACCGAGGGTGACCAGCGCGCCGAGCACGACGATGCCGTGAATGGCGTTGGTACCCGACATGAGTGGAGTGTGCAGGGTGTTCGGAACCTTGGAGATAACGGCGAAACCGACGAACCCGGAAAGCACCAGGATCGCGATGTTCGCAAGCAATTCGGTGTACATCAGGCTTCCACCTCACGTGTGACGCAGGAATCCGCGAGGACCTGATCACTGAAGTCGGGCGCGAGCTTCCCGTCGACCAGCATCAGTTCCAGCAGTGCCGAAATGTTCTTCGAGTACAGCTCGGAGGCGTGCTCGGGCATGGTGGCGGGCAGGTTCAACGGCGAGGCGATGGTGACCTCGTGCTTGACCACGACCTCGCCGGGTTCGGTGAGCTCGCAGTTGCCGCCGGTCTCCCCCGCCAGGTCGACGATCACGCTGCCGGGCTTCATGCCCTCGACCGCGGCGGCGGTGACCAGTCGCGGCGCGGGACGCCCCGGCACCAACGCGGTGGTGATCACCACGTCGAAGCCCTTGATCGCGTCTTCCAACGCCTGCTGCTGCTTGGCCTTCTCCTCGTCGGTGAGCTCGCGGGCGTACCCGCCCTCACCGGCGGCGTCGATGCCGAGGTCGAGCCACTGCGCACCGACCGAACGCACCTGATCGGCGACCTCGGGGCGCACGTCGTAACCGGTGGTGCGGCCGCCAAGACGTTTGGCGGTGGCCAGCGCCTGCAGACCGGCCACACCGACGCCCAGCACCAGCACTGTCGCCGGCTTCACGGTGCCCGCCGCGGTGGTGAGCATCGGGAAGAAGCGGGTCGACTCCGACGCCGCGAGCAGTACGGCCTTGTAGCCCGCGACGTTGGCCTGGGACGACAGCGCGTCCATCACCTGGGCGCGCGAGATGCGCGGGATCGCCTCCACCGCGAAGGCTTGCACGCCGGCGGTTTTCAGCTTGCCGATCTGGTTCTCCGCGTTGCGCGGGGCCAGGAAGCCGATCAGGGTCTGGCCGTCGGACAGCTTGGCCACCTCGGCGTCGCTGGGCGGGGCGACCTTGACGACCACCTCGGCCGACCACGGATCGCCGATCGTCGCGCCTGCCGCTTCGTAGGCGCTGTCGGGAATGAGCGCGCCGAGCCCGGCACCGGACTCGACCACCACCTGCACACCCTGCTTCAGCAGGGACGGAATGATCTTCGGCACCAATGCGACACGTCGTTCGCCCGCGTTGGACTCGCGAACGACTCCGACACGCGCGCCGCGTGGCGACTCGGCGCCTACGCTCTGCGTTGTCTCCACTATGTCAGTTCCTTCTCGTGCTGAGCTTCAGGCATCAGATGGACGGCCGGACGATGTTACTTCAGAGTAAGGTCGCCCAAATCCTCGCAACTGTACCCGGCGCTTTGTGCAACCCGCTGAGACGCCCGTCACAAGATCATGCCGGATTCTGCCGGTTTGCCGGATTGTCGAATGTGCTGCGGACAAACGTGGTCACCTCCCGCGCGTTCGGCTGATCGGATGAGCGCCGGTTCTGATGGTTGTCGCTTCAGGTGATCGCGACAAGAGCGAACCCGCAGGTCCATTACTTACCCGGGGGTTCGGCAGCAGGTCAGGGCGTGGTCGCGGGCGCGCAGAGTGACGCGCGTCATGGGCGATTCGCGCGCTGGGGTGTTCCACACCGCTCGTACGCCGTAAGGTCCAGCGTTGTGAACGACTGCGTCTTCTGCCGCATCGTGGCAGGCGAGGCTCCGGCAACGAAGGTGTACGAAGACGACACCCTCTGCGCCTTCCTCGATATCCGGCCCATTGCCCGCGGCCACATGCTGGTGGTGCCGAAGCAGCACGCCGCCGAGCTGGAGGATCTCGACGCCGAGCTGGGCGCCTACGTGTTCCGCGCCGGGCACCGGCTCGCGCTGGCCGTGCGGCGAAGCACCCTCGCCGCCGACGGCGCGAACCTGCTGCTCAACGACGGTACCGCCGCTTTTCAGACCGTCGCGCACGTGCATCTGCACGTGATCCCGCGCAAGCACGGCGACAAGTTCCGCTTCGCCGCCGGGGTGGTGCTGCGGCGCCCGCACGATGCGGAGTCCACCGCGGCCGCCATCCAGGCGGGGATCGCGGCGCTGGAGCGCGACGAAAAGCCGGGCCGCAATGGAAAACTGGGGATGGAACGCCCGGAAGAAGGAGCGCAGGAATGACCGACCCGACCCTGGACCGGACCGAGCTGACCGCCCGGCTGTCCGAACAGTGGGACGCTATCGCCGCGCTGGTCACCGACCTCGACGAAACCCAATGGCGCACACCGACATCGCTGCCGGGTTGGAGCGTGTTCGATGTGGTCGCCCATGTGGTCGGCACCGAGTCGTGGCTGCTCGGCGAGCGGCCGCCGCCGCACGACCCGACCACGGTGAAGACCGATGTGCGCACGCTGCCGCACATCCGCAACGAGACCGGCGTGCTCAACGAGATCTGGGTGGACCGGCTACGACCGCTGTCCGGCAGTCGGCTGCTGGCCGAGTTCCGCGAGGTCGCCGACCGCAGGCGCAAGGCCCTGGCCGCCATGGGCGAGCAGGAGTGGCAGGCGCAGACCCAGTCGCCGATCGGGCAGGTCAGCTACGGCCGGTTCATGCGGGTGCGGCTGTTCGACTGCTGGATGCACGAACTCGATATCGCCGACGCGCTCGGCGTGCGGGTCGACGAGGGCGGGCGACGCGGCGAGCCGGCGTTCACCGAGTTCCTCGGCAGTGTGCCGCGCGTCGTGGTGAAAAAGGGTGGCGCGCCGGAGGGTTCGCGGATCACGTTCACGCTGACCGGATCGCTGGCCCGAACGCTGCACATCCAGGTGGCGGGTCGTGCGGGCTACGTGGACGCGTTCGATGAGCCCGCCACGGTCGAGATCGCGCTGCCCTCCGAGGTTTTCGTCCGGCTCGGCGGCGGGCGCACCAGCGCGGACGAGCACCTCGACGCGATCACCGTCACCGGCGACACGGAGCTCGGACAGCGGCTGGTGCACAACCTCGCCTTCACCATCTGAGATGCGACTCTTCCTGTCCAGCTATCGGTTCGGGGCGCACTACGATCGGCTCGCCGCGCTGGTCGGCGAGCCGGGGCGAGTCGCGTTGATTCCCAACGCCTGTGACGCCTGGCCGGACGCGTGGGAGGCGGCGGTGACCAGTGATGCGGTGCCGCTGCGCAAGCTGGGCTACCAGCCCGAGACCGTCGACCTGCGTGACTTCGTCGGCCGCCCCGAGGAATTGGAGCGGACGCTGGCCGCGTTCCCGATGATCTGGGTGCGCGGCGGCAACACCTTCGTGCTGCGTGCCCAATTCGCCCGCAGCGGCGCCGATCTCGTGCTGCCCCGGCTGCTCGCAGCGGACGCGCTGGTGTATGCGGGGTACAGCGCGGGTGCCTGCGTGATGACCCCTGATCTGCACGGGCTGGAGTCCGCGGACGATCCCGCCGAGGTGATATCGACGTGCGGCATCGAACCGCTCTGGGACGGACTGGGTTTGGTCGGACGCCGGATCGTGCCGCACATCGACTCCCCTACCGACCCGGACGGCCAGTGCGACCTGCTCGCGGAGTTCTATCGCGCGGAAGGCATCCCGCACTGGGCGCTCACCGACGATGACGCGATCGTCGTCGACGGCGAGCGCACCGACGTGCTGATCAGTCGAGCGGGGTCATGAACGACCACAGCCGCTGCTCGAGGTCGCGCGCGCTGTAGTCGCGGTAGCCGTAGAACTGATCGGTGGGCTCGTAGAGGATTTCGGCGCCCGCGGCCTTGGCGTGCCGGAAATGCGCGTCCACGTCCTCGACCACGATCGACATGCCCTCGGTGCACGCGCCGACGGTGAGCGGCGACTGCAGATTGAACTGCTCGGAGACCGCGTGCAACCAGATCACGCCGTCGCCCGCGGTGACCTCCGCGTGGTGCACGGTGCCGTCCTCGCCCCGGCTGAGCCGGCCGGGTTCCATGCCGAACACGGTGGTCAGGTACTCGTGCGCGGCGGCGATATCGCGGTAGACGAGCGTCGGGATGCGGCGCTGAATCTTGGTGTCGAGCATGGCCATGTCCTCCAATGTCTCCAGCAGCTCCCGTGTTTCGAGGCTGCGGTGGTCGGTGAGCGTGGCGACCATGGTGGTGAGGCGCTGACGCAGCCGATGCCCGACGGCGAGCCTGCGGTCCAGCTCGGCGACGTGGCGCAGCATCACCCCCGCCAGATCCCAGGCGGGATCGTCGAGGGCGGCGGCCACCTCGTCCAAGCGCAGGCCGAGATTGCGCAGCAGGCCGATCCGGTACAGCCGCTGCACGTCGTCGTTCGAGTACAGCCGGTGCCCGGCACCGCTGCGCCCGGACGGCGAGAGCAGCCCGATCTCGTCGTAGTAGTGCAGGGTGCGCACGGTCAGTCCGGTGACCGTGGCCAGCTCGCCGACCTTGACGTATCCGTTGGTGTTCGCCACACCTACGACGCTAGGACCTCACGTGGCGTGAGGTGCAAGGTCGGCTTTCGGGTCGCGGCGGAACACGACCCAGCGCATCGCGCTGTACATGTAGACGGCCTCGCACCCCCCGGCCAGCAGTCTGGCCAGGTGATATTCCAGACCAAGCGCGGTGAGGCCGCTGCCGACACCGAGGATGAAGGCGACGTAGTTGATCGCGACGACCACGCCGTACACGGCGGCCTGCCTGCCGACCGGCGCGTGCGAATGGAAGTTGAAGGTGCGGTTGAGCACGAAGCTGAGCCCGAACGCGCACACGTAGGCGATAGTGACCGACAGCCACACCGGCAGGCCCCACCAGCCGTGAAAGATGGTGAGCAGCACCAGGTCGACGGCGAAGGTGAAGCTGTTGATCAGCGCGAAACCGAGGAAAGTGGCGGGGACAAGACTGTTCAGACCCCACGGCAAACGCGCGACCACCGCTTCACACCATCGGGTGAACCGGTCCGCGAGGGTGTCGGTGGTTCTCGCCAGCTCGTGCACGCGGCCAGCCTGCCAGCGGCAGATGTCCGTCAGATGATCAAACGGCAAACCCGCCAGGTGCTCGGTCCGGCCGCCCGCGCCCGCTAGCGTGGTGCTGTGGACCTGCATGACCTGATCGACGCGCTTCCCGACGGTGCCGTAGTCACCGATCCAGACCTGCTCGGCAGTTACCGGCAGGACTGGGCCCGCGATCCCGACGCGGGCACGCCGCTCGCCGTGGTGCGCGCTACCAGCACCGACGATGTCGCCGCGACGCTGCGCTGGGCGCATGCGCACAAGGTGCCGGTGGTGCCGCGTGGCGCGGGCTCCGGCCTGTCCGGCGGCGCCACGGCGGTCGACGGCGGCCTCGTGCTGAGTACCGAGCGGATGCGGACGATCACCGTCGACCCGGTTACCCGGACCGCGGTGGTGCAGCCCGGACTGTTGAACGCCGAGGTGAAGCGCGCGGTCGCCGAGCACGGGCTCTGGTATCCACCCGACCCCTCGTCGTTCGAGATCTGCTCGATCGGCGGCAACGCCGCGACCAACGCGGGCGGGCTGTGCTGCGTGAAGTACGGCGTGACAACCGATTACGTGCTCGGCATGGAGGTCGTGCTCGCCGACGGCACCGTCGTGCGGCTCGGCGGGCCGCGGCTGAAGGATTCGGCCGGGCTGTCGCTGACCAAGCTGTTCGTCGGCAGCGAAGGCACTCTCGGCGTCATCACCGAACTGACGCTGCGGCTGCTGCCCGCGCAGCCACCGCAGACCACCGTGGTCGCGACCTTCGCGACCTTGACCGCCGCCATCGACGCGATCCTCGCGATCACCGCCGAATTACGGCCCGCCATGCTGGAATTCATGGATTCGGTCTCCATCAACGCGGTCGAGGACGAGCTGCGGATGGGGTTGGATCGCAGCGCCGCGGGCCTGCTGGTCGCCCGCTCGGACGCGCCGGGCGAGTTCGCGAAGCGGGAAGCCGAGCTCATGGTCACCGCGTGCGAAAAAGCTGGTGCGGCCGAGGTCTTCCACACCGAAGATCCTGAGGAAGGCGAAGCCTTCACCGCGGCACGGCGTTTCGCCATCCCGGCGGTGGAGAAGCTGGGCACGCTGCTGCTCGAGGATGTCGGAGTGCCGCTGCCCCGGCTCGGCGACCTGGTGACCGGTGTCGCCGAGATCGCCGCGCGCAACGACGTGATGGTGTCGGTGATCGCGCATGCCGGGGACGGCAACACCCACCCGCTGATCGTGCACGATCCGGCCGACGCCGCCATGACCGAGCGCGCGCATCGCGCGTTCGGCGAGATCATGGATCTGGCGATCGCGCTCGGCGGCACCATTACCGGCGAGCACGGCGTCGGGCGGCTGAAAAAGGCGTGGCTGCCCGACCAGCTCGGCGCGGACGTGATGGCCCTGACCCACCGCATCAAGGACGCGCTCGACCCGCACGGCATTCTCAATCCAGGCGCAATTCTCTAGTCCATGGAACATTTCCGGCCGCGAAGGAGTTCGACAAGATCATGACCACCAGGCTCGAGCACAATGTCGCCGATACTCGTTTCGAGATCTATCTCGACGACACCCTGGCCGGCTACGCCGACTACGCCCAGCGTGACGACCCGAAGGTCCGCGATTTCCACCACACGATGACCTTCCCCGAATTCCGCGGTCGCGGTGTCGCCGCTCAAGTGGTCGAATACGCGCTGAAAGATTCGCGCGACAACGGCTATTCCGTCATCCCCACCTGCTGGTACGTCGAGAAATACATCGCCGACCACCGCGAATACGCGGACCTGATCGCCTGATCACGCGAAACGGGTGACCCGAGGCAAAACCTCGGACCACCCGTTCACGGAGCTTTTGTAGGTCAGCGCAGCAACGCGCGCGACATGACCAGACGCTGAATCTGGTTGGTGCCCTCGTAGATCTGCGTAATCTTCGCATCGCGCATCATCCGCTCCACCGGGAAATCGGTGGTGTAGCCCGCGCCACCGAACAGCTGCACGGCGTTGGTGGTCACCTCCATTGCGACATCGGAGGCGAAACACTTCGCGGCGGCGGAGATGAAACCGAGGTTCTTCTCGCCACGCTCGGCGCGCGCCGCCGAGGTGTAGACCATGAGGCGGGCGGCCTCGATCTTCATCGCCATGTCGGCGAGCATGAACTGGGTGTTCTGGAAGTCGGCGATCGCCTTGCCGAACTGCTTGCGGTCCTTGGTGTAGGCGATGGCCGCGTCGAGCGCGCCCTGCGCGAGGCCGACGGCCTGCGCGCCGATGGTCGGGCGGGTGTGGTCGAGGGTCTGCAGCGCGGTCTTGAAACCGGTGCCCGGCTCGCCGACGATGCGGTCACCCGGCACTCGGCAGTTCTCGAAATACAGTTCCGCCGTAGGCGATCCCTTGATGCCGAGCTTGTGCTCGAGCGGGCCGACCACGAAACCCTCGTCGTCCTTGTGCACCAGGAACGCCGAAATACCGTTGGCGCCCTTGTCCGCATCGGTCACCGCCATGACGGTGTACCAGGAAGACTTGCCGCCGTTGGTGATCCAGCACTTGGAGCCGTTGAGGATCCAGTCGTCGCCCTCTTGCTTCGCGCGGGTGCGCATGCCCGCGGCGTCGGAACCGGCCTCGCGCTCGGACAGCGCGTAGGAGGCCATCTCGCCGTTGACGATGTCCGGCAACACCTTTTGCTTGAGTTCTTCGGAGCCGTTGAGGATCAGGCCCATGGTGCCGAGCTTGTTCACCGCGGGGATGAGCGAGGAGGAGCCGCAGACGCGGGCGACCTCTTCGATCACGATGCAGGTGGCCACCGAGTCGGCGCCCTGGCCGCCGTAGGCCTCCGGCACGTGCACCGCGTTGAAGCCCGCCGCGTTGAGCGCGGTCAGTGCCTCCTCGGGGAAGCGGGAGTTACCGTCGACGTCCTTGGCGTGCGGAGCGATCTCCTTCTCCGCCAGCCCGCGGATGGCCGCACGCAGTTCGTCGTGGAAGTCCTCGAGCTTGAACAGGTCGAAATCGGGGTTTCCCGCCATGGGGCTCACTCCTGGTCGTCGGTACACGTCGGCACTCAGTGCCACACCATTCTGGAGTATACGCCCAGGAACGGCCGCAACGTGCGGATACTTCCTGGCACTCAGTGTCAGATTGGTCGCACTGACCTAGATCAGAGACTACCGAGTTTGCGGGCGACGAGATCGGCGACCTGCCGGGGTGGGGTATCGCGGGGAAACACCGCGACCACCAGCTCATCGGCGGCGGGTCGCCGTGCGCCCCGAGGAATCGCGGCCAGTTCGACGCGCAGATCTGCCGCGCCGGCGTCCGACTCGCCGCGCACCATGCGCCGCAGCAGATAGTTGTGCGTGGCGGTCACCGCGGCGGTGTACTGCACCCGCGCCAGATCAGGCTCCTCGGGCAGCCGATCGCGCAGGTAGTCGGTGAACAGCCGCTCGTAGCGGAACACGGTCACGATCTCGCGTTCGCGCAGCGCGGGCACCCGCCGCACCACCTGATACCGCCGCGCCGCGATCTCCCGCCACTGGGTGAACCGCTCGAAGACCTGCACCACCGCCTCGCACACGGTCTCCCACGGATCGCCCCCGTTCGCGGCGAGAAACTGCGCCGCCTGCGCCAGCTGCGACTCGTGATCGGCGAAGATCACGTCCTCTTTCGAGCGGAACTGCCGGAAGAACGTCCGCCGGGAAATCCCCGCCGCCTCCGCGATCTCCTCGACCGTCGTCGCCTCGTACCCCTGCTCCGCGAACAACCGCAACGCCTGATCAACCACGGTCAACCGGAACCGCGTGTTGTCGTCCCCGCTGCGCGGGCGGATGTCACCAGTAGTCACCCGCTCACCGTAGCGAGCCGAGCACGCGGAATTACGTACCCGAGGTGTTTCCGGGTCAGCCCAGGAGTTTGGTGCGCAGCGCCTGGTCTTTTTCGAGGACCATCTTTTCCAGCCCTGCTTGGAACTGCACCATGCGGGCGCGCAGGTCCGGGTCGTGGGCGGCGAGGATGCGGACCGCGAGCAGGCCTGCGTTGCGGGCGCCGCCGATGGAGACGGTGGCCACCGGGACGCCTGCGGGCATCTGGACGATGGAGAGCAGGGAGTCCATGCCGTCGAGGTACTTGAGCGGGACGGGCACACCGATGACGGGCAGCGGGGTGGCGGAGGCGACCATGCCGGGGAGGTGGGCGGCGCCACCCGCGCCCGCGATGATGACCTGCAGACCGCGGTCGGCGGCCTCGCGGGCGTAGTCGAGCATGCGCTGCGGCGTGCGGTGCGCCGAGACGACGCCGACCTCGAAGCGAATGCCGAACTCCGCCAACGCTTCCGCGGCGGCTTCCATGGTCGGCCAGTCCGAATCGCTGCCCATGATCAGGCCGACCTGCGGGTTACTCATGCGTGCGCCTCACTTCGCTTGTCTGCCAGATTGATTCGCGCGTCACGCTCACTCGTGCGGATCCCATCCGTCGGTCCATACCGCGTGCGACATCCAATGTGCCGCGCGCTCAGCCCTTTCCCGCACCGCGGCGACGTCGTCACCGAGGATGTTGATGTGCCCGATCTTGCGGTCGGGGCGTTCGCCCTTGCCGTACATGTGCACCTTGGCGTCGGGCATCCGCGCGAACAGATGGTGCAGGCGCTCGTCCATCGACATGGCAGGCGCCTCGGCCGCGCCGAGGATATTGGCCATCACCGTGACGGGGGCCAGCGGGCTGGTGTCGCCGAGCGGGTAATCCAGGACCGCGCGCAGGTGCTGCTCGAACTGACCGGTGCGGGCGCCGTCCATGCCCCAGTGCCCGGAGTTGTGCGGGCGCATCGCCAGCTCGTTCACCAGCAGCTTGCCGTCGTGGGTTTCGAACAGCTCCACCGCCATCGCGCCGACGACGCCGAGCTCCCTGGCCAGGTTCAGCGCCAGCGTCTCCGCGGCGGCGGCCAGGTCGTCGTCGAGGTCGGGCGCGGGCGCGATCACCACGGCGCACTGTCCGTTGCGCTGCACGGTCTGCACCACCGGCCAGGTCGCGGCCTGCCCGAACGGCGAACGCGCCACCATCGCCGAGAGTTCGCGCTTGAGATCCACTTTCGCCTCAGCGAGCAGTTGCACACCGTGCGCGAGCTGCTCGGCCACGATCGCCGCGGCCTCGTCGGCCGACTCCGGCATCCACACGCCGCGGCCGTCGTACCCGCCGCGCACCGCCTTGAGCACGATCCGCCAGCCCTGCTCGTCGCCGAACCGCACCGCCTCCTCGACGGTCGTCACCGGCGCGAACGCGGGCACCGGCAGACCGAGCTCGGACAGCTTGACCCGCATGGCCAGCTTGTCCTGCGCGAAGACCAGGGCCCGCGGCGGCGGCTGCACGTTCACGCCCTCGGCGACCAGCGCCTCGAGATGCTCGGTCGGCACGCCCTCGTGGTCGAAGGTCAGCGCGTGCGACCCGACGGCCGCCTTGCGCAGCGCGGCCAGATCGGTGTGACTGCCGAACACGATCTCGGGGCTGACCTGGGCGGCCGGGTCGTCCGGATGTTCGGCGAGCACCCGTAGCCGCTGGCCGAGCGCGATGGCCGCCTGATGCGTCATGCGCGCCAACTGGCCACCGCCGATCATTGTGACGGTGGGCATAGCAGAGGGATCAAAGGACCGGCCGGTACTCACGTCGGACAATATTGTCATAACCGGCGGAAATGCCCTCGCGCGGGAGCCGCGCAACGGTGTCCGGCGGTAGTCCCCAGCGGTTGGACGACCCGAAGCGGGACCACCGGCTAGCGGTACACTCGGCCCCGTGTCATTCGTCGACGACGTGGTGAGCGTCCTTCCCAGGCCTGTCGCAAGGATCGCGCTCCGGCATCGGGAACTGATCAAGTTCGCCATCGTCGGTGCGACAACCTTTGTGATCGATAGCGGCATCTTCTATGCCCTGAAATGGACCGTGCTTTCCGAGAAGCCGGTCACCGCGAAGATTATCTCCGGTGTCATCGCGGTTATCGCGTCCTACATCCTGAATCGCGAATGGTCGTTCCGGAACCGGGGCGGTCGCGAACGGCACCACGAGGCCTTGCTGTTCTTCGGAGTCAGCGGCGTCGGCGTGGTTCTCGCGTTCATTCCGCTGTGGATCTCGAGTTACGTCTTCGATCTGCGCCAGCCCGATGTCAGCTTCACCGTCGAGAACATCGCGGACTTCATCAGCGCCTTCGTCATCGGCAACCTGCTGCAGATGGCATTCCGATTCTGGGCAATGCGCCGCTGGGTATTCCCCGACGAGATGAACGAGATCGCCGCCGAATTCGAAGACCTGGTCGAAGAAGAATTCGGCCGCAACTGAGCGGTCCGCTCAGCGCGGCTCGGTAACCACGGCGTTCTGCGTGCGATACGCCGACGAACCGAGGAACACCGCGAACAACGCGGGCCTGCGCCGCTGCAACTCGAGCCGCCCGCCGTCCGCCTCTACCAGCGCCCGCGCCAGCGCCAGCCCCACACCGGTCGAGCCACCCGCCGAGAAGCCCCGGTCGAAGATGTGCGGCGCGAGTTCGTCGCGCACCCCGTCACCCTCGTCGGCGACCTCCACACACACCAGCGGATCTCGATCGACCCCGGGACGCACGGTCCGTACCGACACCGTGCAGGTTCCGCCGCCGTGCATCAACGCATTGTCCACCAGCACCGCGACCGCCTCGCGCAGTCGCGAACCGGTGATCGGCGCCAGCAACGACTCGTCCCCGGTGAGGGTCAACGCCCGGCCCTTCTCGGCGAACGGATGCGTCCACTCGGCGACGACGCCGCGCAGCTCCGCCATCACCGGCACCGGGTCGAGATCGGCGGCGTCCTCGTCGCGCGAGGCACGGACCAGATCGTCGATGGCCTCGGTGAGCCGATCGACCTGCGCCATCGCCTCCTCCGCCTCGTGCACCACCTCGGGATCGGCGTGGGTGGACAGCTCGTCCAGCCGCAACCGCACCGCGGTGAGCCGGCTGCGCAGCTGATGCGAGACGTCGGCCACCAGGGCATGCTCGCGCTGCAGCCGCCCGGCGATCTCGACGGTGGCCGAGTCGAGCACGTCGGAGACCCGGTCGAGTTCGGATATGCCGTGCCTGCGCGGGTCCGGCCGGAAATCGCCCATCGCCAGCCGGGCCGCCCTGGCCGCGACATCGCGCAGCGGATCGGCGACCCGGCGCGCGGTGATCACCGCGACCGAGACCGCCGCGCCGAGCGAGGCCAGCACCGCCAGCGCCACCACCCCGACGGCCTGGCGCTGCCGTGCGTGCATCGGCGCCGAGGGCACCTCCAGGCGCAGCGAGCCCTTGGTGCCCATCGACAGAGATTCGACCAGGGGGTCGGTCACCTGGTCCACGCCGATGTCCGCGCGCGAGGCATTGTCGTGCGGCGCCGGATAGATGATGGTGAGTTTGCCGTCCTGCGGTAGCAGCGGCTCCACGGCGCGGGTATCGAGCTCGCCGAGCACCATGCCGTCGCCGTGTTCCTGGACGATGATCGCCGCGGCGATCCGCTCCAGTTTGCCCTGCAGGTCGTCGCGGGTGATGTCCTCCACCCACAGCCAGGCCGTGTAGATCAGCGGCACCCCGAGCACCACCGTGGTGAGCGTCAGCACGGTGAGCATGGACCGCAGGATTCTGCGCCGCACGTCAGTCGGTATTCAGCCGGAACCCGACACCGCGCACCGTGACGATGCGCCGCTCGGCCATCGGCCCCTCGTCGCCGATCTTGCGGCGCAGCCAGGACATGTGCATATCCAGCGTCTTGGAGCCGCGCAGCTCGGCGTCGCCCCAGACCTCGCGCAGGATCGTCTCGCGCGGCACCACCTGGCCCGCCCGGTCGATCAGCACCTTCAGCAACTCGTATTCCTTGTTCGCCAGGCCGATCTCGATGCCGTTCACCAGCACCCGGCGCGCGGCGGGCTCCAACCGGATGCCACCGACCTCCACCGTGTCGTCGCCGATGCCGCTGCGCCGCAACAACGCCCGCACCCGGGCGAGCAGCTCGGCGAGCCGGAACGGCTTGCCGACGTAATCGTCGGCGCCCGCGTCCAACCCGACCACGAAATCGACCTCATCGGTGCGCGCGGTGAGCATGAGCACCGCCAGGTCGGCGCCGCGGGCCCGCACCTGGCGGCAGACCTCGAGCCCGTCCATGCCGGGCAGGCCGAGGTCGAGGATGAGCAGATCGTGATGGCCCTCCAGGGCCCGCTCCAGCACGGCGGGGCCGAAGCGCTCGACGGTGACCGAGTACCCCTCGCGCCCCAGTGCGCGCGACAACGGCGCGGCGATCGCCTCGTCGTCTTCTGCTAGCAGTACGGCCGTCATTTGACCAGGTTAACGGTAGTCGCCGCGCTCGTCCCAGCGCGCGCCGCGCCCGTTGTCGCTCTGTTCGACATCGAAGACCTGGTGGTACAGCAGCGCGTGCACCTTCTGCACCGCCGGGATGTCGTCGAACTCGAGCGGTTCGGAGGAGGACGACTCGATGATCAGCGTGCCGGTGCCGAGCATCCGGTCGAACAGCCCGTGCCGGAACTGCACGCTCGAGATGCGGCTCATCGGAATGTCGATGCCGGTGTGCGTGAGCACGCCCTGGCGCACCAGCACCCGCCGTTCGGTGATGATGAAATGCGTCGTCTTCCAACTGAGAACCGGTACGACACAACGCCATACGATGATGATCAGCCAGATGACGAGCACCGCGATCAGCAGCGCCGTCCGCGCGGTCCCCTCGGCTTTACGCGAGGCGATCCCCCCGGCGAAACCGGCGAGCGCGGTGGCGACGATCAAAGTCACGATCGGCCAGAACAGCATCTTCCAATGCGGATGACGATGCAGGATCAGCTGCTCTTCCGGCGCGAGTACGTCCTCCGGATACCCCATGGCCGGAACACTACCGCGTGAAGATGCCGAAATGCCTGACACCGGACCGGGTCGTGCTGCACAATCGTCTGCCTGCGTGTGTCGCACCCGCGCGGCCGCGAGCGTTCGCTCGCGTCAATGCTCTCAGCTGTGGAGTTCTCCGCTCGATCTGGCTCGTAGCTCTGTCCGTAACCAGCTCTGCTCGAACAACGTCGACGAACAACGACCTCGGAGGCATGTGTGACCAAGGACCTGACTCAGCTGGAGATCCTGACGGAACTCCAGCCGGTGGCCGAACAGAATCTGAATCGGCACCTTTCGCTGGCGCGGGAATGGCACCCGCACGACTACATCCCGTGGGACGAGGGCCGTAACTTCGCCGCGCTGGGTGGGCAGGACTGGGCACCGGAGCAGTCGAAGCTGAGCGAGGTCGCCAAGGTCGCGATGATCACCAACCTGCTCACCGAGGACAACCTGCCCTCCTATCACCGCGAGATCGCCGAGAACTTCTCCCAGGACGGCGCGTGGGGCACCTGGGTGGGCCGCTGGACCGCCGAGGAGAACCGGCACGGCATCGCCATCCGCGACTACCTGGTGGTCACCCGCGGCGTCGATCCGGTGGCCCTGGAGCAGGCCAGGATGATCCACATGACCAATGGCGTTTCGGCGCCGGACAACTGGGGCGGATTCCTGGAGAGCGTTACCTACGTGACGTTCCAGGAGCTGGCCACCCGGGTCAGTCACCGCAACACCGGCAAGGTCTGTGACGACCCGATCGCCGATCGCATGCTGCAGCGCATCGCGGCCGACGAGAACCTGCACATGATCTTCTACCGCAACATGTGCGGCGCGGGCATCGACCTGGCGCCCGATCAGGCGATGATGGCGATCACGAAGATCCTGACCCACTTCATCATGCCCGGCGCGGGGATGCCCAACTTCCGCCGCAACGGCGTGCTGATGGCCAAGCACGGCATCTACGACCTGCGCCAGCATCTCGAGGACGTGGTGGCGCCGGTGCTCAAGCACTGGAACATCTTCGAACGCAACGACTTCGGGCCGCGCGGCGAGCAGGCGCGCGAGGAACTCGGGGTGTTCATCGAGAAGCTGGAGCAGGACGTGCTGAAGTTCGAGGAGCAGCGCGACCGCATGTTCGCCAGGGAAGCGGCGAAGGCCGCGTTGCAGCCTGCCTGACCACTCGAACAGCCGCACAGCTTCCGGCTTTCCGCACCGCGATACGCATGCGGGAGGCCAGAACTTGTGCGGCTGTTCGGTTTTCGATGCGTCAGTAGCCGGCGCGCAGGTGGGTGACGTCGCCCGCGGAGACCGGCTGGTCGCCGATCAACAGTCGGCCCGCGTCGTCGATGTCGGTGGCGATGCCGGTCAATGTCTGGCCACCGGGAAGTTCGGCGCGCACCTCGGCACCCAGCGTCGCGCATCGCTCGCGGTAGGCGGCGGCGAGGTCGGCCGTCTGCCAACCGGCGTCGTGCCACGCGGTGAAGCGGCGGGCGAATTCGGTCAGCATCGACTGCACGATCAGCGTCCGGTCGGTCACCTCGGCCCCGGCAACGGTGAGCGAAATGGCATGCGGCACCGGCAGTTCGGCCTCGGTGAGGCTGACGTTCAGCCCCACGCCGACGACCACCGCCGGTACCTCGTTGCCCGACGCGACCTCAGCCAGGATGCCCGCCACTTTGCGGCCATCGATCAGCACATCGTTGGGCCACTTGAGGTTCGCGGCGACACCGGCCGTCGCGCGCAGTGCGTCCACCACGGCGACGCCGGTGAGCAACGGCAGCCAGCCGAGCACCGCGGGCTCGATGCCGGGCAGCCGCACCAGCAGCGACATCGAGATCTGGGCTCGCGGTGGGCTGACCCACGTGCGTGCGTGTCGGCCACGCCCTTGCTCCTGCGCCTCTGCAAGGAGTACCGCGCGATCGGCGTCCGGTTCGCCTGCTCGCGCGATCAGGTCCGCGTTGGTGGACCCGGTCGACTCCACCACCTCGATGTGGCGGAAGAACGACAGCTCGGGCGATTCGATGAGACTGCGTCGCAACTGCTCTGCAGCCAAAGGGGACCTGGTCACAGGGGCAGGCTACTTGGTGCGGGGTAGTCCGCCCGACGAGGTCGTATGCGACTAACCGACGAGCAGGTAGTCGATACTCGGTGCGCGGGCCGCACCGTCGACGCCCTCTGCATCGCTGGGCGCCGTCTCGGTCCGGAAATCCGGGTCGACTACCGTCGGCTCGGTCTCGAACTCGTGCCAGCTCGTCCATGACGCCGCGGCCGCGTGTTCCGCGACGGTCTTGCTCCATTCCCACATATCTGGGCTCCTCCCCCTGAGCACGAAAACTGGACTCCTCCAGGCTAACTGGACACCCATGGCGGCCGATACCGATTTTCTACCGGCGCAAACGCGCCAAAACACCTGGAATCGCGCTACCACATGGCGATCTAGCTGCGCTTTTTTACCCACCGGTAGCCCCTACTGGGTTAGTGGGAAGCACTGCTACTGGTTACACTCCGGAGCCATGACGAGTGTCCAGCAGCAGTCCGCGCAAGATCCGGCGGGCGCCCCCGACATCCACACCACCGCCGGGAAGCTGGCTGACCTGCGGAATCGGCTGGAAGAGGCGCAGCACCCGATGGGTGAGGCCGCGGTCGACAAGGTGCACGCCAAGGGCAAGATGACTGCCCGCGAGCGGATCCTGGCCCTGCTGGACGAGGGTTCCTTCGTCGAACTCGACGCACTCGCGCGGCACCGCAGCGTGAACTTCGGTCTGGACCAGAACCGGCCGCTCGGCGACGGCGTGGTGACCGGCTACGGCACCATCGACGGCCGCGATATCTGCATCTTCAGCCAGGACGTCACCGTGTTCGGCGGCAGCCTCGGCGAGGTCTACGGCGAGAAGATCGTCAAGGTGATGGATCTCGCGCTCAAGACCGGCCGTCCGCTGGTCGGCATCAACGAGGGCGCGGGCGCGCGCATCCAGGAGGGTGTCGTCTCGCTCGGCCTCTACGGCGAGATCTTCCACCGCAACATCCAGGCCTCCGGCGTGATCCCGCAGATCTCGCTGATCATGGGTCCGGCCGCGGGCGGGCACGTGTACTCCCCCGCGCTCACCGACTTCGTGGTGATGGTCGACGGGACCAGCCAGATGTTCGTCACCGGCCCCGACGTCATCAAGACGGTCACCGGCGAGGACGTCACCATGGAGGACCTCGGCGGCGCGCACACGCACATGGTGAAATCCGGTGTCGCGCACTACGTCGCGTCCGGTGAACAGGACGCGCTCGACTACGTCAAGGACCTGCTGTCCTACCTGCCGAGCAACAACCGCGCCGAGGCGCCGCGCTTCCCGGCCACCGACCCGATCGAAGGCGCGATCGAGGACTCGCTCACCGACGAGGACCGCGAGCTGGACTCGATCATCCCGGACTCGCCGAACCAGCCCTACGACATGCACGAGGTGATCCGTCGCCTGCTCGACGACGACGAGTTCCTCGAGGTGCAGGCCGAGCGCGCGATGAACATCATCGTCGGCTTCGGCCGGATCGACGGCCGCAGCGTCGGCATCGTGGCCAACCAGCCCACCCAGTTCGCCGGCTGCCTCGACATCGACGCCTCGGAGAAGGCCGCGCGGTTCGTGCGCACCTGCGACGCGTTCAACATTCCGATCCTCACCCTGGTCGACGTGCCCGGCTTCCTGCCCGGCACTGGCCAGGAGTACAACGGCATCATCCGGCGCGGCGCGAAGCTGCTCTACGCCTACGGCGAGGCGACTGTGGGAAAGATCACGGTCATCACCCGCAAGGCCTACGGCGGCGCCTACGACGTGATGGGTTCCAAGCACATGGGTGCCGATGTGAACCTGGCTTGGCCGACCGCGCAGATCGCCGTGATGGGTGCCTCGGGCGCCGTCGGTTTCGTCTACCGCAAGCAGCTGCAAGAGGCCGCGACCGGCGGCGAAGACGTCGATGCGCTGCGGCTGCAGCTGCAGAACGAGTACGAGGACACCTTGGTGAACCCGTACGTCGCGGCCGAGCGCGGTTACGTGGACGCGGTCATCCCGCCCTCGCACACCCGCGGCCAGATCGTCTCGGCGCTGCGGTTGCTGGAGCGCAAGATGGTAACTCTGCCCCCGAAGAAGCACGGCAACATTCCGCTGTGATTCAGACCGCAACACCCGGTTGGGGTACAGCGATACCCTCGGTATGCCGCGCACACTGGTTACAGAGAAGCAATGAGTGGATCCGAGGGTGATCGCATCACCCGTCCGCTGGTTTCACATCAGGGAACACGCCTGATCAGGCAAAGAGAGGATCTGGCACTGTGACGACCGTGGCAGAAGAAGATGTTTTGACCGCCGCCGAACTGGACCTGACCGTCGGCTCGCTCGACGACGAGGTCGAGGCGGCGCACAACGTCGACGGGTCAGCGGCGACCGAGTCCGCGGCCGAGGCGGCCAAGCCGTTCTTCACCGTCGTGAAGGGCAACCCGAGCGACGAGGAGATCGCGGCGCTGGTCTGCGTGCTGACCGCGGCCGCGAACGACAGCGCGGCCGGTCCGTCCGGCCCGCCGGACATGTGGGGCCGCCCCACCTTCATGCACCGGGGCACCTCCCCGTTCTCCCCCTACGCCTTCCCACAGCTGTCGCACCTGCGCGGGTGAAGTTCGTCCTCGCCTCCGCATCCCCGGCCCGCCGGGAGGTGCTGCGCTCGGCGGGCATCGACCCGATCGTCCGGGTGTCCGACGTGGACGAGGACGCGATCGCGGCCGCGCTGCCCGAGGGCACCGCACCCGACGTTGTCGTCGTCGAACTGGCCAGGGCGAAAGCCGCGGCGGTCGCCGCCACAATTCCCGAACTCGCCGCCGATTGTGTTGTCGTCGGCTGTGATTCGATGCTGCTGGTGGACGGCGAGCTACAGGGCAAGCCGCACACCGCCGAGGTGGCCAGGGCCCGCTGGGGCGAAATGGCCGGGCGCAGCGCCGATCTGGTGACCGGGCACTGCGTCCTTCGCCTCCAAGACGGCCGCATCATCGCCGAAGCGATCGACTGCAGTTCCACCACAGTGCATTTCGCCAAACCGGAGCCCGACGAGCTGGACGCCTACATCGCCACCGGCGAACCGCTGCAGGTGGCGGGCGCGTTCACCCTCGACGGGCTCGGCGGCTGGTTCGTCGACCGCATCGACGGCGATCCGTCGAGCGTGATCGGGATCGGGCTACCACTGCTGCGCCGACTGCTTGGCGACGTTGGGGTCGCCGTTACGCAGTTGTGGGGCCACCCGGCCGGCTGACGGCGGCGCGATCAGCGGCTCCGAGCCGCCGGTGTCCCCTACCGCGGGCACCGTGGCGACCTCGCGGTTGTCCGGCTCGCGCCGCAGCTCCGTTTCCCGGCGCAGTTCGGTGTCGCGACGCAGTTCCGTCTCCCGGCGCGTGTCCTGCTCGCGCCGCGCCAGCATCTCCAGCCGGACCACACACAGTTCCGGCTCGACGAACGGGTGCAGGCGCACATTCACGTCGCCGCGCGCGCCGTTGCGGTCCAAGACCTCTTTGATCAGACCCAGGTGCACACCGCACACCACCTCGGAGTGGGTGCGCGCGAGCTCCCGCAGCGGGCAGGCGGTCAACCGGATCAGCGCCTGCTCGGCGGTCTCGTTCGGATCGCGTTCCGGCGCGAAGCCCAGCTCCGAAAGCAGCGTCATGGTGACGTCTTTGGCGTCCTCCAGCGACTCGACCCGATGGTCACCGGCGTCCAGTTTCGCGCCCCAGGCCCGGCCTGCCGCGATGGCCGCCTCGGACCGCCGACGCGGATCGGGGCCGAGTTGATCGGCGAGCACCTGCGCGAGTTCCTGATAACCGACCGATCGCTGCACCGCGCTGTAACCGATGCGCGGACGTCCGCGACCGCGGGGCGGTTGCTGAAATTGCCGCACCAGGGATTCCCGGGTGAGCACGTCCAGATGAAACCGAACCGTGGTGACGTGTTGTCCGGTGATTCTGGCCAGTTCCTGGGCGTCGAGAGGCTCGCTGGCGCCACGTAGGATCGCGAGCAGTCGCCGCCGCGGCCAAGAATCGGACATAGCTCACCCCTCCTCCCGGGAGACTTTATCGGATGCAGGTGCGATTTATTCGCTCATTCAGCCGATTTGTGATCTGAAACGAGAGTCACTAACGCCTCACACATACCATCGCTGTGAGACCCGAACCGTAGAAACTACCGTCTACCACGCGTGAAGGACCCACATCGTGCCCGCTGCTCCGGACCCACATCCCTCATTCGGTTCTTACGCACATCCTCACCGACTAGTAACCACAGAGTGGCTGTCGGCAAACATCGGCACGTCGGGACTCAAGATCGTCGAGTCCAACGAGGACATATTGCTCTATGACATCGGGCATGTTCCCGGCGCGATCAAGATCGATTGGCGGGGCGATCTGAACGATCCGGTCACTCGTGACTACATCGACGGTGCCCGATTCACCGAGTTGATGCGCGCCAAGGGAATCGAGCGAGACGATACCGTGGTCATCTACGGGGACCGGGGCAACGCGCAGGCGGCGCACACATTGTGGGTTTTCACTTTGTTCGGACACCAGGATGTGCGGTTGCTGGACGGCGGTCGCGGCGCCTGGATTTCCGAGGAACGCGACACCACCTTCGACACCCCGCACCTCACCCCCAGCGACTATCCGGCCGTCACCCGCGACGACAGCACCGTGCGGGCGTTCCGCGAGGACGTCCTCGCCCACCTCGGCAAGCCGCTGATCGACGTGCGTTCGCCCGAGGAATACTCCGGCGAGCTCATCCACCCGTCGCCCGACCACCGCCCCCCATCGAATCGCTACGCAATGCTGGCCCTCGAGCCGATCAACCCCGAGGACACGGCGTTGCGCGGCGGGCACATCCCCACCGCCGCGAACATTCCGTGGACCGAGGCGTTCCACAACGACGGCCGCTTCCGCCCCCGCGCCGAGTTGGACGCGATCTACGGCACGCTGGGCGCCGCGGACGATCTGATCGTCTACAGCCGTGTCGGCGAACGTTCCAGCCACACCTGGTTCGTGCTGACCTATCTGCTCGGGTTCGACACCGTCCGTAATTACGACGGCTCGTGGACCGAGTGGGGCAACTCGGTGCGCATGCCGATCGCCAAGGGGACTGAACCCGGTGCGGCACCGGCCGGTACCGGCCGCCGTGGCCGCGGCAGGTAGCGCACGCACGCCTTTCCGCATGACAGGCCGAGTGTGATCCACGACCTACTGATCAGTAGGACTGGCCGAGTGCGCCGTCTGTTGGCAGACTGCCTACACTCGCCCGAGACGTAGTTTCGTCGACCACGGGGCGACCAAAAGATTGCACACAGGAGGCTCAGTGCCCAGCCATGCCAGCGCACGGATCACGAAGGTACTCGTAGCTAACCGAGGCGAGATCGCCGTGCGCGTTATCCGGGCTGCCAAGGACGCGGGCCTCGGCAGCGTCGCGGTATACGCGGAGCCCGATGCCGATGCCCCCTTCGTGAAGCTCGCCGACGAGGCGTTCGCCCTCGGCGGCCAGACCTCGGCCGAGTCGTACCTTGTCTTCGACAAGATCCTCGATGCCGCGTCGCGCTCCGGCGCCGACGCCATCCACCCCGGCTACGGATTCCTCTCCGAGAACGCCGACTTCGCCCAGGCCGTCATCGACGCGGGGCTGATCTGGATCGGCCCCTCGCCGCAGTCCATCCGCGACCTCGGCGACAAGGTCACCGCCCGGCACATCGCCGAGCGCGCCAAGGCCCCGATGGCCGCGGGCACCAAGGACCCGGTGAAGAACGCCGACGAGGTCGTCGCCTTCGCCAAGGAATACGGCGTGCCGGTCGCGATCAAGGCCGCCTTCGGTGGCGGTGGCCGCGGCATGAAGGTCGCGCACACCATCGAGGAGATCCCCGAGCTGTTCGACTCGGCCACCCGCGAGGCGGTCGCCGCGTTCGGTCGCGGTGAGTGCTTCGTCGAGCAGTACCTGGACAAGGCTCGCCACGTCGAGGCGCAGGTCATCGCCGACAAGCACGGCAACGTGGTGGTCGCCGGTACCCGCGACTGCTCGCTGCAGCGCCGTTTCCAGAAGCTCGTCGAGGAGGCGCCCGCGCCGTTCCTGTCCGACGAGGTGCGCGCGAAGATCCACGCCTCCGCGAAGGCGATCTGCCGGGAAGCCGGCTACTACGGCGCGGGCACGGTCGAGTACCTGGTGCAGGGCGAGACGGTGTCGTTCCTCGAGGTGAACACCCGGCTGCAGGTCGAGCACCCGGTCACCGAAGAGACCGCGGGTATCGACCTGGTGCGCCAGCAGTTCCGCATCGCCAACGGCGACGAACTGACCATCACCGAGGACCCGACCCCGCGCGGTCACTCGTTCGAATTCCGGATCAACGGTGAGGACGCCGGTCGCGGCTTCCTGCCCGCGCCCGGCCCGGTCTCGGTGTACCGCGAGCCCAGCGGCCCCGGCGTGCGCGTGGACTCCGGCGTGGTGGAAGGCAGCGTGATCGGCGGGCAGTTCGACTCGATGCTGGCCAAGCTGATCGTCACCGGCGAGAACCGCACTCAGGCGCTCGAGCGGGCCCGGCGCGCGCTGGCCGAGTTCGAGGTCGACGGGCTGGCCACGGTCATCCCGTTCCACCGGGCGATCGTCGAGGACCCCGCGTTCATCGGTGACGGCAGCAAGTTCGACGTCTACACCAAGTGGATCGAGAACGAGTGGACCAACACCGTCGAGCCGTTCACCGGCGGTGCACCGGCCGACGAGGACGACGAGGACCTGCCCCGGCAGAAGGTGGTCGTCGAGGTCGGCGGCCGTCGCGTCGAGGTCTCGCTGCCCGGCCAGTTCAGCCTCGGTGGTGGCGCTGTCGCCGCCGCGGGCAACGGCGCCGGGGTGATCCGCAAGAAGCCCAAGCCGCGCAAGCGGGGCGGCGCGGCCGGCGGTGCCGCCTCCGGTGACGCCGTCACCGCGCCCATGCAGGGCACCGTCGTGAAGGTGGCCGTCGAAGAGGGCCAGTCCGTCGAAGCGGGCGACCTGATCGTGGTGCTCGAGGCCATGAAGATGGAGAACCCGGTCAACGCGCACAAGGCGGGTGTGGTCACCGGCCTGGCCGTCGAGGCGGGCGCCGCGATCACCCAGGGCACGGTGCTCGCCGAAATCAAGTGAGGTCGAGTCGGTTCGGCGCGCGCCGGGCCGATACGACCAGGTAGTGCTCGCGTAAACGCAGGGCGAATACCGCTTCGGGCGGGCGCTGGACCATGACGTCCGCGCCCGCTCTGTCGTATCGTGGTCCGGTGACCAGTACGTCGAGCGTCTCCGCCGTCGCGGAGATTATCCGCGCCCGCCGTGCGGCGGGGAGTCGCGCCGACGGACATCGGCTGGTACTCGTCGTCGAAGGTGGCGGTAGTCGCGGGGTCTACTCGAGCGGGATGGTCTCGGCCATCGAGGAACTCGGACTCGGCACGGTTTTCGACGCCGTCTACGGCACCTCGGCCGGAGCGATCAACGGCGCCTGGCTGCTGGGTGGACGCGCCGTCGCGGGCATGCGTTCCTGGACCGATCCGGCGATCATGCGCCGCGCCATCGACCCGACCCGGCTGCTGCGCGGACGGCCCGCCTTCGACCTGCGATACCTGGTGCATCAGGTCTACGACGGGATCGAGCCGATGGATTTCCCGGCGATCCTGGCCAACCCCACCACCTTTCACCCCATCGCCACCGACATCCGCACCGGACGCGCGGTGGACCTGCACCCGTACATCGTGGACAAGCGCACCCTCATGCGCGCGCTGCGGGCCTCCGCGGGGCTGCCCATCCTCGCCGGACCGCCGGTCCCGCTCGGCGGTTCGCACTACTTCGACGGTGGCCTCACCGAAACCGTCCCCATCCGCACCGCCGTTCGCTGCGGTGCCACGCATGCACTCGTCCTGCGCACCCGTCGCATCGACGAACAACGCCCGCCCGCGTCTCTGCTGCACCGTGTCGTCGGCGGCGGATATCTGCGCGCCACCGCGCCCGGCGCCTACCGCGCCTGGATACAACGCCCGCACCAGCAGGCCATCGAGGACCGCGCCCTCGCCGAACTCGGTGACGCCGTCCTGCAGATCCATCCGCCCCTCGGCTCCCCCGACATCGACAGCGCCGCACGCGACACCACCCTGCTCGCCGAGGCGCTCGCTATCGGCCGCAACGCGGTCCACACCGCGCTGTCCGACAACGCCCGCGTTGCCTGACCTTTCGCGCGCCGCCTGCCCCTTCGCGCGGCGCCGGACCGCCGCCCGCGTCGCCTGACCGGATCCCGCGCCGCCAGACCGATCCACCGATCCCGCGCGCACCTACCGACCGCGCACACCTTGCCGCGCAGCCGTTTCCCGGCCGCATGCCCCGGTTCCTCCACCCGCCACAATGTGATCTCGCGACCATCCCGGCAACAGACAGCGACGAGCATCTGCGGCCTACGAAAGGGTGAAGCTCGTCAAGACCGTCCGGGTCGAGCGACAGGCTAATCCAGCCGGACGGCGACGCCGTTGGAGAGGACGAAGTCGTGTAGCTCGAGGTGGGTCGGGGTCGCTTCGGCGGGTACGTCGAAAACCAGTTGGGTGGTTGCCGATTGGCCCGGTGCCAGTTCGAACGAGTAGCCGTAGCCGTGCTGGGCAGATTGCCACATGGTGGCGGTGGCGTTGTGGTCGAACGGGGTGCCCTGGGTGTCGAACAGGCGCTGCCCGAAGGGCAGGAACCGCTTCGGCTCGGCGGAGATGTTGCGGATCTCGAGCGTGACGATCACGAACGAACCCGACGCCGTCTGTAGTCCCACCCGACGGATATCGGTATCGACATCACGCACCACGAACTCGAACTTGCCGTCCCGCACCGGAGTACCCGCGGCCGCCAGCCCCACCGACTCGGGCTGTTCGGGCGGTGGCGCCGGGTTCTCCTCCGCCATCGCCGTCGGCGGCGGTGCACCCGACCCGCCCGAGTCCCCGACCCGGCCGGCCGACGCCAGCAACGCGACACAGCCCGCCGCCAGCATGAACGGCGTCAGAAAGACGACGACCAACGCGCCGATCACTTTCGACAACACACCGCCACGCTTGCGCCGCGGCCGCCGCACCGGAGCAGCCGACGGCCGTCGGCGAGTACCCGAATATCGCTGCGACTTGGGTGGTTTCGCCGGAGCCGGGAAGACTCGCCGCCCATGCCCGACCGGGTACCGCTGCTGCGGGACCATCGGACGGGACTGCGCCCCGGGACGAACAAGGTCCACTGGACCTGCGGCGCGCTGCTCGGACGAACGCGGCATTACCAGGGCACGCAGACCCCGTGCCGCCGCACCGAGCTGCCGCGCGGCCGAAACCGGCGGCTGTGCCCGAGGATCCGACGCTTGGCCGACGGGTGCAGAGCCCCGCTGCGGCACTCCGGAATACACATTCTGATGGGTGGACACCGGGCCCCGAAGGACAGGGCGCGCCGAATATGGCTGTGGTGGCGCATAACTCGGAGGCAACGTCTCGAGCCGAGTCGCTACCCGAGTAGGCGCGGGGCCCGGAGTAGGGAGCACTTTGGTCGACGCAGGCGAGTTCGGCCGACGGGCAGGTGCGGGGCGCTTGGCGTCGATGGCAGCACGCTCAGCGGCGGCTGACCGAGTGGGCGCGAGGTCCGGCACCGGCAGCACTTTTGTCAACGCAGGCGACTTCGGCGGACGGGGAGCAGA
This sequence comes from Nocardia ninae NBRC 108245, assembly GCF_007990755.1. GTDB lineage: Bacteria > Actinomycetota > Actinomycetes > Mycobacteriales > Mycobacteriaceae > Nocardia > Nocardia ninae. The sequence continues at coordinate 45,705 of NZ_BJXA01000007.1, forward strand.
CAGCCGGGTGCCGACCGCGGCATGCGCGGCGGCGGCGAAATCGCCTGCGGTGGCATAGCGATCGGCGGGATTCTTGGCCATGCCGCGGCTGATGACAGCATCCAGGGTGGCGGGGACGGCGGCGTTGCGGGATGCGGCGCGGGGTGGGTCGGTCATCAGATGGGCGTGCATCTGCTGGGCGGGATCGGTGTCGCCGTAGGGGCGGCAGCCGGTGAGGCATTCGTAGAGGACGCAGGCCAGCGAGTACACATCGGAACGCGCGTCCGCCTTCCCGGTGAACCGCTCCGGCGCCATGTAGGCCAGGGTGCCGATCGCCAATCCGGTGGTGGTGACCGCGGTCTGGCCGATGCCGTGCGCGATGCCGAAGTCGATGAGATAGGCGAAACCGCTGGTGTGCACGACGATGTTGGACGGCTTGACATCACGGTGTACCAGCCCGGCCCGGTGCGCCACGTCGAGCGCGGCCGCCACCTGGCCGACGATGCCGACGGCTGCGACGGGCGCCAATGCCCCCGCGGCGATCGTGCTGGCCAGATCGCGGCCCTCGACGAACTCCATGTCGATGAACAGCCGGCCGTCGATCTCGCCGAACCGATGGATCCGTGGAATACGCGGATCCCGCAGTTCGGCCACCACCTCGGCCTCGCGCTCGAATCGCCTGCGGTACCCCGCATCCGCGGCAAGCTCGGTCGGCAAGAGCTTCAACGCCACCCAGCGTGCATTCGCATCGTCGTAGGCCAGCCAGACCTGCCCCATCCCGCCTTTGCCGAGCAGACGCTCCAGCCGATATCCCCCGAATCGCACCTCCCCCATCGCGAACCTCCAGTCACCGTCGACTTGTCCAGGCCCGGCCCGCCGGCCTCCGATCAACCCGAGGCTTCGCTGAAAACCACCAGCTCACACCGCGAACACCGCAGAACCCAACCTCCTTCGGAGCCTAACCCCACCCCGCCGACCCGGCCAGTGTGTCTTCAACAACACCCCGGCGTATGTGGCGCAACCAGCAGCCCGCCAATGGCGGCTCGACACGGCCAGCACCGAGGACACGCTCACCTAGTGTCCCGTTCGGCGAACGCGCCCGTCCTTTCGGGCGACCCCTACCGGTCGTTGCCAGGCTTGCCACGCCCGTTGCCGTTGCCGGAGTTTCCACTGGACTCGTCGCCGTGGCCGGGCTTAGCCTTGTCCTGCTTCGGCTTCGGCGTGTCCTGCTTCGGCTGCTCGGCCGCCGGTATCGCGGGCATCCAGTTCGCGGCGCGGTCGGCGGTGCCGACGCAGTGCAGGAGCGTGCCGTCCTTGGCGAGCCCACGCACATCGATGGTGGGATCGCACGGCTGCCAAGCGACCGGAATGGTGACGGACGGCGCGGGAGCCGGCGCCGGGGAATTCGATGCGACCGGGGGCAGAGTCTGCGCGGACGCGGCGTGCGGCGTCGCCGTGGACGACGGCCCGGCGGCTGCGGTCGGCACGGATGTCGGTGCGGCTGAGTCTTTTCCGGGCCCACCAGGCCGCCCCAGCCACAGCGCCATCCCCACCGCCACGAGAAGTACCACCAAGGCACCCGCCGCGACGCGCGATCTCGTCGTCTGCCGCGAATCGTCCTCCTGCGAACCGTGTCCCTGCCCGGCCGAACCGGCGCTACGCCCTGACGTGTCTCCACGCAACGATTCAGCAGCCGCCCCTCGCCGCGAAACACCCTCGCCCGAACCAACGCCCGCCCGCATATCGCCGTCGCCTGCTGTACCGCCGAACCGCTTCGGCCACGTAACCCCTTGCGCCGCAGCTCCCGCACCCACCTCCGCTCGAGCTGGGTCACGCTGACTTGAAGCTCGACTCAGCGGCAGTGTCGCAGGCACATCAGCCGCTCGGAACGACTGCGGCAGAGCAGATGTCGTAAACGCCGCAGCGGAGGTCTGCACCGTCGGCACATCGAGCCCGGTGATCGCGGCATACGCGGCCGACGCCAATTCCCCTGCGCTGGCGCACCGTTGCTCCGGCACCTTGGCCATGCCGCGAGCGATGACGGCATCCAATCCGGCGGGCACCGCGTGATTGAAGTCGGCGGCGAGCGGCGGGTCCGTCATCAGGTGCGCCATCAGCGACTGTGCGGCGTCGGCATTGCCGAAAGGCCTTCGTGCGGTGAGACATTCATAGAGCACGCAGGCCAGCGAGTACTGGTCGGAGCGGGCGTCGCCCGCACCGGAGAAGCGTTCCGGCGCCATATAGGCCAGCGTGCCGACCACATTGCTGCTCGTGGTGATCGCCGGCTGGTCGACCCGATACGCCGTACCGAAGTCGATCAGATGCGCGACCCCGGCGGAATCGAGCATGATGTTGGACGGTTTGACGTCGCGATGCACCAGCCCGACCCGGTGCGCGGCGTCCAGGGCCTCCGCGATCTGCACCACGATCCGCACCGCCCGCGCGGGTGCCATCGGCCCTTCGCGCCGGAGCACGGTGGCGAGGTCGGTGCCCTCGATGTACTCCATGTCGAGATAGAGCTGACCGTCGAGCTCGCCGAAGGAGTGAATCGCCGCGAGATGCGGCCCGCGCACCTGGGCCGCCAGCCGCGCCTCCCTGGTGAACCGCTGCCGGTACTTCGGGTCGGCCGCCACCGAGGCAGACAACACCTTCAATGCGACCACACGATCGGCGCTGCTGTCGTGCGCGAGCCACACCTGTCCGGTGCCACCGCTGCCGAGCAATCGATCGAGGCGATAGTGGCCGAACCACGTCTCACCCATGGTGTTGAACCTCCCGCTAGCCTTCTCCTCATGGAGGAGCTACCCGAAATCCGTATCGGCACCGCGGAGCGTGAAGACGCTATGCGGCGTTTGTCCGATCATTTCGCAGCCGGGCGGCTCAGCGTCGCGGAATTCGACGAGCGCAGCGCGGTGATAGCGGCCGCCGTCACCCGCGGTGACATCACACCGGTCTTCGCGGATCTGCCGGATCCGCTCGTCAAAGCCGCTGCGGTGCCTGCCGAGTCGAAGTCCGGTTTCCTCGCCGGCTGGCCGGAACGGGCGATGGCGGTCGTCCCGATCCTGGCGGTCATCCTGTTCTTCACCACCGGCAGTTGGCTGTGGTTCCTGGCGATTCCGCTGATGGGGGCCGTGCTGTTCGGCAGCGGGCACGGTGGCCACGGCTGGCACGGTGGCCACGGCCGTGGTCGCGACCGTCGGCGGGAATCCTGATGGAGCCGATCGAAATCAACGCGGGAACTTGGTATCTGCGCGCGCTACGCGCCGACGACCGGATCGACGATCGCCCGGCCCTGGCCGCGGGCGGCATCACCGACCCCGGCTATGTCGCGCTGCGCACCGCCGGATGGGCCGAGGAGTGCCACTTCTCCTGGGCGGTCTGCGAACCGACCACCGCGGAGATGGTCGCCGAGGTCGACGCCAGACCCACCGGCGACGGCACCGCGGAAGTGACCGGCTGGGCGCGCGAAGGATACGAACCGGCTCTCGAAGCCGGATTGACCACCGTCCGCCGATTCGTCGAGGGTGCCCTGGGCCTGCGACCAACCACCGACTGAGCAACTACGGGTACCGACAGCAATGCGCGGGCAGCCGGAAAACCCCAGCTGCCCGCGCATAGTCGCAGTAAGCGGCGTTGCCCTACTCGAAGCCGGCGATCACCCGATCGAGCGCGTCGACCGCGGCATCCAGCTCGGCAACGCTGACGGTCAGCGGCGGCCGGAAGCGGATTCCCCGCTCACCCGTGCCGAGGATCAGCACGTGCTCGCGCTCCCGCAACGCGGTGACCACCTCGTCGCGCAACTGCGCCGAGGCCACCGTCACCGCGCACATCAGCCCACGGCCCCGCGGTTCGGTGATGCTCGGGTGCTGCGCGGCCAAGATCTGCAGTCGATCGAGCAGATGCGCGCCGAGGGCCCGCGACCGTTCGATGAGCGAGTCCTGCTCGAGCACCTCGAGGATGCGCCGGACGCGCACCATGTCGGTGAGGTTGCCACCCCAGGTCGAGTTGATCCGGGAGTTGACCACGAACACGTTGTCGGGCACCTCGTCGACGCGCCCGCCCGCCATCACGCCGCACACCTGGGTCTTCTTGCCGAACGCGATGACGTCGGGCTGCACGCCGAGTTGCTGGTAGGCCCAGGTGGTTCCGGTCATGCCGACGCCGGTCTGCACCTCGTCCAGCACGAACAGCGCGTCGTTCTCGTGACACAGCTGCTGCATCGCCTGCAGGAACTCCGGCCGCAGGTGCCGGTCGCCGCCCTCGCCCTGGATCGGCTCGGCGATGAAACACGCGATGTCGTGCGGGTTTTCGGCGAACGCGCGCCGGGCCTGGTCCAGCGCACGGGCCTCGGCCGCGTCGATGTCGTGGTCCTCGCTCAGGAACGGCGCGTCGATGCGCGGCCAATCGAACTTGGGGAACCTGGCGGTCTTCACCGGGTCGGTGTTGGTGAGCGACATGGTGTAGCCGGTGCGGCCGTGGAAGGCGCCGGTCAGGTGCAGCACCTTGGTGCCCAGTTCCGGTGCGCGGCCGTTGCTTTCGTTGTGCCTGCTCTTCCAGTCGAACGCGATCTTCAGCGCGTTCTCCACGGCGAGCCCGCCACCGTCGATGAAGAACAGATGCGGTAGCCGCGGATCGCCGAGCACCCGCACGAACGTCTCCACGAAGCGGGCCATCTCGACGGTGTAGATGTCGGAGTTGCTCGGCTTGTTGAGCGCGGCGGTCACCAGCTGTTCGCGGAACTCGTCGTCCTCGGCCAGCGCGGGGTGGTTCATCCCCAGTGCGTTGGACGCGAAGAAACCGAACATGTCCAGATAGGAGCTGCCGTCACGTTCGTCGACGAGCTTGCAGCCGCGGGACTGTTGTAGGTCCAGCACCAAGTCGAAGCCATCGGCGAGGATGCTGGCCGACAAGATCTCGTGCACCCGGGCGGCGGGGGTGACCGCCGGGCGGGTGCGTTCCAGTTCGATGGTCACGCCACCGAGGATACGAAAATTTACGGTTTCTGTACAGGAAAGCGGATTAATTACACGTAACAGCTACCTGTCATAGAATGTCTGCAAGATGATGGTGCTTCGGGTCCTGACGTTGGCGGTCGCTCTGATCTCCTGCAGCAGCTGCTCGAGGTGCCGTGGTGAGGCCACCCGCACCAGCAGGACATAGCTCTCGTCACCGGCCACCGAATGGCACGCCTCGATCCCGGGGATGTGCTGCAATACGGCCGGGGCGTCATCGGGCTGCGACGGGTCGAGAGGAGTGATCGCGACGAATGCCGACAACAGCTGGCCGAGTGCCTCCGGGTCGACGTGCGCCGTGTAGCCGCGGATCACCCCGCGCGCTTCCAGCCTGCGCACCCGCGATTGCACGGCGGACACCGACAGGCTCGCCTTCTCGGCCAGATTCGACAGCGTGGCGCGTCCATCGGCCATCAGTTCCCGAATCAGCAGGCGATCGATGTCGTCGAGTGCAGGTCGTGCAGGTGTATCCGCCATCAGCGGAGACTAACCCAGGCGACCCCGCTCGTGGCAGGAACCTCACCCCGATCCTCCCAAGACATGGGACAGATATGCCGCAATGCGGCCGAAAGGTACGGCGGAGCAACAGATGACAGATGTACTCGGCGATCAGACCACTCGGGAACTCGCGGAGCGCGCGGCAGCGGTGCTGCGCGGACTCGGCGTAACGCCCCCGGAATCCGGCGATCTGCCCGCCCGCAGCCCGATCACCGGCGGACAGCTGATGACCCTGCAATCGAGCTCGATGGACGAGGTGGATGCCGCGATCGCGCGGGCGGCCACGGCATTCGGCGCGTGGCGGACCGTGCCCGCGCCGGTCCGCGCCGGGGTGGTGCGCAGGCTGGCCGAGCTGCTGACCACGCACAAGAGCGAACTCGCCGAACTGGTCACGCTGGAGGCGGGCAAGATCGGCGCCGAGGCCGCGGGCGAGGTGCAGGAGATGATCGACGTCTGCGAATTCGCGATCGGTCTGTCGCGCCAGCTCTACGGGCAGACGATGCCCTCGGAGCGGCCCGGCCACCGGTTGATGGAGACGTGGCATCCGCTGGGCGTCGTCGGGGTCATCTCGGCGTTCAACTTCCCGGTGGCCGTGTGGGCGTGGAACACCGCGATCGCGCTGGTCTGCGGTGACACCGTGGTGTGGAAGCCGTCGGAGACGACGCCGCTGACCGCGCTCGCCTGCCACACCCTGCTGCGCCGCGCCGCGACCGACGTCGGTGCGGATCCCGAAGTGCACCAACTGGTTCAGGGTGCGGCGGACGTCGGCGCCCGCTTGGTGGACGACGAGCGGGTGGCGCTGGTCAGCGCGACCGGCTCGGTCCGGATGGGCCGGATCGTGGCGCCGCGGGTGGCCGAGCGGTTCGGCCGCTGCCTGCTGGAACTGGGCGGCAACAACGGCGCGATCGTCACGCCCTCAGCGGATTTGGAGCTCGCGGCGCGCGGCATCGTGTTCGCTGCGGCGGGCACGGCGGGCCAGCGGTGTACCACCCTGCGCCGGCTGATCGCGCACGCCGATGTGGTCGGGCCGCTGGTGGAGCGGATCGAGAGCGCGTATCAGCAACTGCGCGTCGGCAATCCGCTGGAAGACGGGGTGCTGGTCGGTCCGCTGATCGATGGCCGGGCCTACGCGGGCATGCGGGCCGCGCTGGACAAGGCGCTCGCCGACGGCGGCGAATTGATCTGCGGCGGTGAACGAGTCGACGGCTTCGGCGACGACGCGTACTACGTGCGGCCGGCCATCGTGCGGATGCCCGCCCAGACCGCGGTGGTGCGCGAGGAGACCTTCGCGCCGATCCTGTACGTGCTGACCTACCACGACTTCGACAGTGCGATCGCCATGCACAACGAAGTGCCGCAGGGACTCTCGTCGGCCGTCTTCACCAGCGACCAGCGCGAGGCCGAGCGCTTCCTGGCCGCCGACGGCTCCGACTGCGGCATCGCCAACGTCAATATCGGTACGTCCGGGGCCGAGATCGGCGGCGCGTTCGGTGGCGAGAAGCAGACCGGCGGCGGCCGCGAATCCGGTTCGGATTCGTGGAAGGCGTACATGCGCCGGGCCACCAACACCATCAACTACTCCGCCGAACTGCCACTGGCGCAAGGCATCAAGTTCGGCTGATCCATAGCAGACACGAGGCCCGGCTCAGCAGAGCCGGGCCTTCGTCGTTGCTCAGTCGATGACGGTCGGCAGCGTTTGCAGGCCGCGCAGGAAGGTGCTCGGCCGCCACTGCACCTCGTCGGCCATCTTCATGTTCGGATAGCGGGCCAGGATCTTCTCGAACGCGACCTTCGCCTCCAACCGCGCCAGCGGGGCGCCGACGCAGTAGTGGATGCCGTGCCCGAAGGCCAGGTGGCCGCCCTTGTTCAGGCCGGTCTTACCGATCTCGATGGCGTGCGGGTCCGCGAACTGGCTCGGGTCGTGATCGGCCGCGGCGAGCGACACCGACACCAGTTCCTCGGCCGGAATGTCGATGCCCGCCAACGTGACCGGCTCGGCGGTGTACCGCAGGGTGGCCAGGTGGACGGGTCCCTCGTGGCGGAGGAACTCCTCGATGGCGGCGGGGATCCGATCCGGCGCGTGCGTGAGTTCCTCGTACAGCACGCGGTCGCGCAGCATCGCGTAGAGGCCGTTGCCGATCAGGTTGACCGTCGTTTCGTGACCGGCCACCAGGATCAGGAACAGCATGGCGATCAGTTCCCGATCACTGAGCTTGTCGCCTTCGTGGTTGGCCATGATCAGCTGGGACAACAGGTCCTCGCCCAAATCCTTCGATCGCTCGGCGACCAGCCCGATCAGGTACGTGGCCAGCTCGATACTCGCGGCCCCGCGCTCGGCCGCCGTGGCATAGAACGGCGAGTTCGCCACGGCCTGTTGGTCTTCGGCGTTCTCGGCCGAGGACGCCGTCATTGTGGTGGACAACTCCCGGAACCGCGCCCGATCCGCCTCCGGCACGCCGAACAGTTCGCAGATCACCGTCATCGGAATCGGCAGCGCGTAGCCGTCGATCAAGTCGACTTCGGACTTGCCCGCCATCTCCTCGAGCAGCTGATCGGTGAGCGCATCGATGCGCGGGTGCAGCTGCTCCACGGTGCGCGGGGTGAACCCCTTGGTCACCAGCCTGCGCAGGCGAGTGTGGTCCGGCGGGTCGGAGCTGAGCATGTGCTCCCACAGGTCCGTGCTGATCGTGGTGTACGTATCGCCAGGTCGCAGCCGCGTCGTGATCGGGGCCAGTGCGGCCGCGCCTTTCTTGATCCGATCGTCGGCGAGTACCGCACGGGCGAGCTGATAGTCGACCACCAGCCACGAGGTCAGCCCGTTCGGCAGCAGCACGTGGTGGATCGGCCCTTGCTTGCGCAGTTCGTCGTAGACCGGGTGCGGGTTGTAGACGAACTCGGTGCCCAGTTTGATCAACGGCTTGGTCATGAGAACTCCCTGGCTGTCTTGCTGGTACTGCCACCACCGCTGCTGACGTGCAGCGGATCCAATCCCCAGGACTCGGCGACCAGCCGCGCCAAGAAGCCCAATTCCTCGTCGGTGTGCGCCATTTCGGGTTTGATGCTCTCCAGCACCCACTGGATCTTCCCGTCGAACTCCGAGAGCCAGGTGGCCAGCGCAATCGGCTGCCGACCGGCCTGCTCGGTGTCGATGCCCTGGAAGACGCCGCGCATCACGAACATCGTCGGCGCCGCGCCGTGGCGCACCACCGTCGGCACGAACGGGTCCAATACGCCCATGTTCGAACACATTCCGACGGTGATCGGCGGGGTGTCGACGAGCCGCTCGACCACGCCCTCCGGGAGCACGTCGACCAGTTCGGGCGGCATGTTCCGCGGGCGCGAGATCCCGCCGGCCCCGACCCCGTGCACCGACCCGAAACCGGCCTTGCTGGCCGCACGAAGCGGCGCCAGGTCGAACTGATCCAGCCACTCCCGCTGCACCACGATCGGCACGCGGGCAAAGGAATTCGAGTCGATCTGGTCCTGCTCGCGCAGAATCCGCACCGCGGTCATCAACACCAGCGGACCTGTCTCGCCGACCAGCCCGCAGTGCCGCAGCAGATCGGCGACCAGTGCCAGATACAGCGTGTTGGAGGTGCCGCCGCGCTGGGCCGCGAGGTCCTTCCACCGCGCCGCGTCGAACGTGGCGATCACCGAGCCTTCATGCCAGCCGAGCGGCGCGGACGGCTGCGTCGAACAGCGGCCGGACAGGGCCTTGCGGATCGCCTTGCGATGGGACGGATCCCGGCGCGCTCGGCGCGCTTCCGAAACCACTTCGCGCGCAATGGTTATCCCGCGACGTGCGCCGTCCTTCAGGTCGTCACGGAAGGTGACGGCGTCGGTGAGGCCCTCCGTGGTGGCGAGCTCGGGCTGGACCAAGCCGATGGCCGCCATCAGCCCCGCGTGACCGTCGGCGATGGCGTGCGAGGCGATGCAGGACAGGACCATGCCGCCGGACCGCGTCGGCACCGCCGACAGCCGCCACCCGTAGCCCCGTTCCGGGTCGAGCGGATACTGCGCCTCGTCGCTCGCCCAGGCCAGCGCGTCGGCGTCGTCGATCGCGGCATGCTCCAGATGCAACGGCAAGGCGGTGTCCGCCAATACCCAGCGCCAGCGGGCGAAGGGCACCCGCGGCCGACGCACCCGCCGCATGAACGGGCCGGAGCGCAGCTGGGCGTACATCTCGCCCAGCTCGTCCTCGGTGAGCCGGTTGGCCAGCACCGTCACCGTCTGGCTGATGACCGGTGCGCCGTAGCCGTGGTGCAGTCGCAGGAACGCCTTGTCGGTGAGACCGACGTACACCGGGGCCATCAGGAGGCCGCCCGATCGACAAGGCTGTGACCGAAGCCGGGTTCGGCCAGCCGCAGCATCCGCTCCTGGGCGACCATGGCCACCAATTCACCGGTGCGGCTGAAGATCCGGCCCTGGGTGAACGCGCGGCCGGCGCCTGCCGACGGCGATATCTCGTCGTACAGCAACCAGTCATCGACGCGGTACGGCCGCATGAACCAGATCGAATAGTCCAGCGCCGCCGTCTGAATGGCGATGCCGGGGTGCAGCGCGACGGCCGCACCCAGCAGCGTCATGTCACTGGCGTAGGTCAGCGCGCAACTGTGCGTCACCGGGCAGTCGGGCAGCTCGCCGGTGTAGCGCAACCAAACCTGTTGGCGCGCAGCACCGATTGTGGAGTCGGGCACCGGCCGGATGTCCCAGCCCTCCCATTCGTTGCCCGCGTCGCCCACGCCGATCCGGGCCAGCTGTTCCGGGCCCGGCGTCTCGGGGCACGCATCAGCATGCCGCACACCACGGTCGCCGACATGGAACGAGGCGACCATCAAGAAGGTCTCCCGGCCGTGCTGCACCGCCCGGATGCGGCGCACCGCGAACGACCGGCCGTGCTTGACGGTGTCGACCAGATAGTCGATCGGAATCTCCGACGCGGTCGACCGCACGAAGTATCCGTGTATCGAATGAACCTTGAATCCGGCGGGCATCCCCGCCGATCCCGCCGCCAGCGCTCGTGCTGCCACTTCGCCGCCGAATGTCCGAACCAGCGCGGTGCGGTGCTGCAGCTTGCCACGAAAGAAGTTCGTGTCGATCTGCTCCACCGCCATCGCGTCGAGTAACTCAACCATGGGCAAAACCTTCGCTTCAGAGATCCCAAACAGTGCTGGCGATGCACCCGTGCAGATGGAGCTCGGATAAATCATCGTGAGACACCTCGTACCAGACACAGTGAACCTCTGGTTAACCTAATTCAAGGGGGGTGTAATCCATTTCACAGACAATGGATTCGTCTTTACGGAATACCGTCGATCGGCAATCACCCAAAACACCCATACCGGCGCCTCGATCATCCTTGAACAGGCATTATCTGGATATCGAGACCGGATTTCCAGCCACGGACACGAGTTGTCGCAGCTGCGTCGAATTGCGCGATTCGAGTATCGGGAGCGATTTACCATTCGTTTACGAATGGTCGATCAGCACACCGCTTTCTGAGAATTGCCATCATTTAATGGACAGTTAACAATCGCGGAGGGATTGTCCGATTCCTGCCCGTTTTCCTACTTCGGCGAGCCGACGTCGGCCCCGGATGACTCGACCCCACCGGATTCCCGCAGCGGGATCTCCTTCCAGAACAGCACCATCACCAACGCCACCAGCGCGAGCACGGCGGCCGCCAGGTACACCGTCGACATGGCTTCGGCGAAGCCGGTCTGCAACGGACCCGCGAGCGTCGGGTTCAGCTGCTGAATGACCGAGCTGTCATCGAGCACCTTCTGCACCGCCGCCGGGTCGTGATGAACCAGCCCTTGCGCGAAGGCCACATCGGCAGGATTGCTGCTGTGCAAGCCAGCCAACACGGCCTGCTGGTACGCCGGCCGGGTGGACGCCGCTTCGATCGCGGCGGTCACCTTGGTCGGCAGCAGGCCGAACAGCGTCGACAGCAACGCCGCGACGCCGAGCGTGCCGCCGACTTGACGGAAGAAGGTGGCGGCCGCACTCGATACGCCCATATCCTTGGGTGCGGCGGCGTTCTGGATGGCCAAGGTGATGGGCTGCAACAGATTTCCCAGTCCGAACCCGGTGATCGCCATGAAGATCATGGTTCGCCACAGCGGCGTTTCCGGCGTCAGATAGTGGAACAGGAACAGGCCGACCGCGACCGTCGCCGTACCGATGATCGGGAACGCCCGGTACCGGCCGGTCCGCGTGATGAGCCGGTTGGACACGATCGAACCCACCATCAGGCCACCGACCATCGGCAACAACTGCAGACCCGCGGCTATCGGGCTGGCCCCGCGCACGACCTGCAGATACTGCGGGACCAGGATGATGCCACCGAACAGCGACGCACCGACCACCAGCGCGATCGCGACGCCGAGCGCGAAGGTCCGATTCCGGAAGAGCCGCAACGGAATCAAGGCCGCCTCCCCCATCTTCGCCTCGATACCGATGAACGCAATCAGCCCGACCGCGCCGATCAGATAGCAGGCCACCGCGCCCACACTGGTCCATCCCCAACTGCGGCCTTGCTCCGCGACGATCAGCAATGGCGTGATCCCGGTGGCGAAGGCCGCGGTGCCGAGCCAATCGACCCGGCCATTGACTGGACTGCTCCTCGGCATCCGGACCACGCGGTACACCACCACCAGCGCGACCAGCCCGACCGGAACGTTGATCAAGAACACCCAGCGCCAGCCGGTGATCCCGAGAATCGCGTGCTGACTGGCGAAGAGACCGCCGAGTACCGGGCCGATCACACTCGCCGTCGCCCAGGTGGCCAGGAAATGCCCCTGATACTTGGCTCTTTCGCGCGGACTCACGATGTCACCGAGGATGGCCGAGGCCAGCGACATCAGCCCGCCCGCACCCACGCCCTGCACAGCCCGGAACACCGCGAGCTGATACATCGACTGCGCCACCGTGCACAGCAGCGATCCGCCGACAAATATCACGATGGCGGCGAGCAGAAATGGCCTGCGGCCGTACATATCCGACAATTTGCCGTACAACGGCGTCGTCAATGTCGCGGTGATCAGGTACGCGGTGGTGACCCACGCCTGCAACGAATAGCCGGACAGGTCATCGGCGATGGTCCGCACGGCGGTCGCGGTGATCGTCTGATCCAGCGCCGCCATGAACATGCCGAGGACCAGGCCACTGAGGATGACCAGCACCTGCCGATGGGTAAATCCTGCCGGACTGTCCGATACCGCCGCCGCGTCTACTCGCTCGGTCCGATGTCCGCGATGGGTCAGCGCCATCAGCAACTCCTGAAATCAGAAAATCACGCATCAGTTGTCGAAACTGCGGTCATTCCCATCCCCGGACCGCGGCGACCTTGCGCCCACGAACTCAGCATCACGAACCAGCAACGATAAACCTCGGTCACGATTCGGGAAACGAGGAGTGATGTCTATCTCCATGAGCAGTTAACTGTGATCCAGGCCACAGCGGCCAAGGAACCGCCGCCGCCTGTCTCCCCCTGCGCGCCACCCCAGACGACTCGCCCCACCAGGCGTTTTCGCATCCGGACCCGCAGTGTGTAAGGTTGGAGACACCCAACGCGGGGTGGAGCAGCTCGGTAGCTCGCTGGGCTCATAACCCAGAGGTCGCAGGTTCAAATCCTGTCCCCGCTACAAACGATACGGCCCGAAACCATAAGGTTTCGGGCCGTTTTCGTTGCCGGTGAACCGACATCAACTGCTGGAAAAGTGAACCCACTATCCCGCGAACTTGCACAACTGGAGCGTTCTGCTGCGCACGGCACCGAGACTTATCTTGTCGCCACCGGAACCGTCGGCGCGCAAGGGTTCGATACCGGGCACTCCTGCTTGTTCGGCATTTTCGTTGAGCGCGTAGGGCTTGCCGTCCGGAGCCACGAACACGGCCTGGTCGCCTGCGCGGCATTCGATGGTGCCGCGCTCAACTGTGAACGGCCATAGGTAGCCCAGGTTTTCGCTCGCTACGGGCTGGCTGCTGGACGTCGGTTCCGGCAGCGGCACCGGGGTCGGCTGTGCGGGTGACTTCGGCCCGGCACCGCCGCCGCACGCGCTGATCAGCAGTGCGCCGCTGCACGCGACACCGGTCAGGAGCAATCCTCGAACCATCGAAACCATCTTTCCTCCAGCAACCTCGGTATCCGGCTACCGATTACGTTGCGGACTGCCGGTTTTCGGTTCACGCCGACGTTATTTCTCGTCGGCCGGCGCTCGCGAGGCACGCAGCAGCGCCATGTAACCGTCGTCCAATGTCGGTGGCACCGGGCGGGATTCGGGGGGCGGCGTCGGCCCGACCACCCGATACTCGACGCCCTCGATGGTGCTGGTCACGTTGACGACGGTGAAATCGCCGCGTGGTTCGACATCGGCACGCACCAGATGAGTTTGCCCCTGCGCCATGGCAACCAGCCCGGACGTGGTGCCGTGGTACGCCAGCGCGCCTGCGGTGAGTACTGCCGTGTTCTGACAGCTGTGCGCGACGTCGTCGAGGATGTGGGTCGACAGCACGACGATGCGGTCGCCGCCGAGCTGGCCGAGCAGGGTTCGGAAGCGGATCCGCTCCTCGGGGTCGAGTCCTGCCGTCGGTTCGTCGACGATGATCAGCTTCGGGTCACCGAGCAGGGTTTGCGCGATGCCGAGCCTGCGCTTCATCCCGCCGGAGTACCGCTCGATCCGTTGCCTGCCAACCGAATCCAGCCCCACCCGGTCCAGCAGGCTTTCGATCTGCGAACGCCGGGCGCGCTTGTCATCGATACCTTTGAGGAGGGCGACGTAGTCGAGGAATTCGCGTCCGGTGAGATCGGGATAGAGCGCGAGTTCCTGCGGTAGGTAGCCGAGCAGCCGCTTCACCTCGGTCCGTCCGGCGGTGGTGGCCATGTCGTGCCCGCACACCGTCACCGTGCCGGAGGTCGGTTCGAGTGTTCCGGTCAGGATCCGCAGCAGCGTGGTCTTGCCCGCGCCGTTCGTCCCGAGCAGCCCGGTCATCCCCTCGGTCACGGTCAGGTCGATTTCGCGCAGCGCGGCGGTGGGCTTGCGATAGACCTTGGTCAGCTTGCGCAGCGTGATTGTCATCCGAACTCCGTTTCCGCGCATCGCCTCCGGGCCAGCAGCACGTGGCCGACCAGAAAGGCGAGCGCCGTCGTCACGAGGGTGAGGGCAAGTGCGAGAGCGGCATAGCCGGCACCGGCCGGCGGATGCAGCCAGCCGCCGTCCTTCTGGGGCAACGCGACATTCAGCCATTGCGCCGCCTGATACCCGCCCAGCGGAGACAGCACCGTCCCGGTCACGGTCGGGATCGGCACGAGCGGTGTCAGCAGCGTCGCCCAGTACCAGTACGGCACGACCAGCACCCGGACGACCACGCTGGGCAGCAGCAGACTCGCGACATTGGCGAGCACCGTGAGCAACAATGAGCCCGGCGCCACAATGGTGACCAGCCCGATCACCGCCGCTGCCAACGGCGCAGGCCCACCCGAGCTGATCGCCGACCACAGGCCCATCACCAGCAGAATCAGCGCGCCGGGAACCGACGCGACCAGCCACGGCCCGAGCACGAGACCGACCGACCTGGTGCGCCCATCGGCCGGCGTTGCGGCGAACAGCTCGCGCAACCCCGGCTTGCGTTGCACGGCAAGCCGATCCGCGAGCGCGACCGCTACACCGATCGAGCCGAGGAAATTGAGGAGCAGGGCAGTGTCCCCGATCGCGGCTATCTCGTCGGTCCGATCGCGTCCCCGGGGAAAGCCGCCGAGCAGCATGATCAAGACGCAGAGCGGAATCAGCGATAGCCACACCACCCGGTGCCGCAGGACCAGCAGCGCTTCATAGCGGATGGTCGCACCGAGCACGCCCCTCACCCGCGTACTCCGCGCAGCTGCGCCTCGCTGTCGGTAATCCGCAGTGCCGCAAGCCATGCGCACAATGCCGCGACCGTCAGCAGTACCAATGACTCAGCGACAACGGCAAACTGATCCATTACCAGTAGTTTCGCCAGCCACGCCGCCATGACGAGCACCGAAGCGCCTGCGGTGGAACGAAACTCGACGATGGCGTAGGTCGGGAGACCGATCAACGCCGACGCGAAGACGATATTGCCCGTCAGCAGCGCGCCCGCACTGTCCTGCACCACCCCCCGTCCGAGCAGGCCGAGTACCAGCACCGCACCACACGCCGCGGCCAGGACCAGCGTGACACGACGCGCGACGGTCAACCGGTACGGCGTCCGCACCGTCAACTGCACTTCGATCATCCGCTCCCTGCCCAGTGCCGCCACGGCCGCCAGCCCAGCCCCCAAGGGAACGGTATCGACCGCCGCGACCTGTGCGGCAGGGCCGCCGCCGAGCGCGACCAACGCAACGCCGAGGACAGCAGCCAGCATCGGCGGCAGCGCAAGCGCTTCCCGACCGCAACGCCGCATTTCGTACCGCCAAATCGGATTCACTGCACGGCGGTGGCGATTCCGTACGGGCCGGTTCATCCGGCCACCGCGCTGTACCGCGGCCTGCTCATCCCGACCACCGCGACGACGAGCAGCAGCGCGGCGATCAGCAAGGTCGCCAACGAAGTGGACCACAGCGGTTCGAGCAACGCACCGATCCGCTGCACCGGACCGGTCGCCGAGGACGCCGCGGCGCCGAGCAGCCACATCACGCCGCCCGCTACCGCCCCTACCTGCGCGGAACGCCAGACAGCACACACGATCCCGACCGCCGAGGCGAACATCGCCGGGCCGAGCCAGCCCGCGACCATGGTGGGAAAGTCGGCCGCCGCACCGAACTCGCTCGCCAGCATCGAGGCGAGCAGCGCCAGCGCGGTGTCGGCGATGAGGATCACCGCAAGCCGGCACGCGAACACCACCGCGGGCGGAATCGGCAACGTGCTGAACAACTCCAGCCGCGGGTCGGCCCGGGGCAGGCAGGCCGCCAACGTACCGAGCTGGAACAACAGCGTGACCCCGAGCCCGAACACCGTTGGCGCAGTGGCACTTTGCTTGGTGAATACCGCCAAGAGCAAGCAGCACACGAACCCGAGCACGCTCAGCGGAACCAGTGCTCGCGGCAACAACTGCAGCTGGGTTCGCACCAGCGCAGCGGCGACCAGGAGCGATCCCCGCCAATCTGGTCGTGCGGCTACTTCCGCTGTGGCCCAGGGCATTCCGACGGCGTCGCCGAGCAATCTGTCGAAGGAGGGTGTGCGGATGGTTCCCTCCAGTTCCGCGGAAACCTGCCGCGCCGCAGCTGCCAGGTGCTGCCAACTCTCGGCGCGGGCACGACAGTCGGCGCAAGCACCCAGGTGCAGGCGGGTGGCATCGTCTCGCCGGCCGACCAGCTGGTCGTCCGCGAGGTGGGGCCCGAGCGGATTCATTTCTCGCCTCCGTTTCCGGTGGACAGGTCGGCGGTGGTCCCGGCCAGCGCAAGCGCGAGCCGCTTGCGCGCGTGCGACATTCGGCTCTTCACCGTGCCGACCGGAATGTCGAGGATCGCCGCGACGTCCGGGTAGGCCAGGTCATCGACGAGGATGAGCAGCAGCACATCGCGCAGATGCTCGGGTAGGTCGCGAATGGCCGCGGCCAGCTCGGCCCGGGCGGCGTTGGCGAGGACGACGTCCTCGACGGTGCCGGTCTCATCGGAGATCTCCGGGGTGTCGTCGAGATCGACCGTGGCGAGCACGGACTTTCGCAGCTGATTGTGCGCTTGGCGTTTGGCGACACCGAACAGCCAGCTGCGCGCGGACGACTCGCCGCGGAAGCTGCCCGCCGACCGCCAGACAGCCAGCCAGGTCTCCTGCAGGATCTCCTCGGCGACGCCGCTCTGCGCCGTCATCCGGCGCACCACCCGCAGCATCGCGGGCGCGTGCCGCTCGTAGAGCGCACGCAGGCCCGCCTGGTCCCCCCTGGCCACCGCGGCCAGCAGCGCTTCGTCGGTCTCCACACCCTGGTGTGTAGCGGGCAGGCACCGAACGGTTCAACCCGGATCGCATTTCAGCGGATTCGCGAGCCATCGGCATCGAGGATGCGAAAAAAGCCCTCCTCGATGTCACCGTCGCCCGCGAGCCCGTGCAGGGTGCCTTCGTAGCGTGTCTTACCTGCGACCAGCACCGCGACCCGGTCGCATACCTGGGCGATCTCCGACAGCTGGTGGCTGGAGAGCAGGATCGTGGTGCCGTCGGCGGCGAGAGAACGGATGATCCCCCGCATCTCCCGGATGCCCACGGGATCGAGGCCGTTCGTCGGTTCATCGAGCAGCAGCAACTTCGGCCGGGCCAGCAGCGCGATGGCGATGCCTAGCCGCCAGCGCATACCGAGCGAGAGCGCGCACACCTTGCGGTTGCGGACCTCGGTCAATCGCAAGGCGGCCAGGGCGTCGTCGATCCACGCCGCTGGCACACCGCGCAACTTCGCGTGAATACGCAGGTGCGCCGACGCATCCAACTGTGGCCATAACCCGGGCGTCTCGATCAACGCCCCGACAGCCACGAGCTGACTACGGTCGAAGGGTTGTCCGAAGAGCTTGATACTGCCCTTGCTCGGCCGCTGCAAGCCGAGGACGGTCTTGAGCACGGTGGATTTCCCCGCACCGTTCGGGCCGAGCAGCCCGTAGACCTCCCCCGAGCGGACCGACAGGTCGACACCGTCGAGCGCCCGATGCTTGCCGTAGTGCTTGTGCAGCCGTGCCACTTCCAGTGCGTACATGCTCAGATCTCCTTGCGCCGCAGGTGCATCGAGCCAGCCGCGAGCACCAGCGCCGCGAGCCCGATCGACAGCGCGATGGCGGGCAGTATGATGCCGCGGTCTCTGATGGGACTGCCTTCGGGCAGTGGAACACCATTGGGCCCGATCCCGGCCAACGGCAGGATGACGCGCATCGGCCAGGCGAACGGCACTGCCATCCACCAACTCTTGTCCGCGATGAGCATTCCGCTCATCATGCCGAGAACACCGACCGCGATGGTGGGACCAAGGCCCCACGTCATCGAGATAACCAGAGTCACTGCGGTACAGCCCAATCCGGCCAGCCACGGCAGGAAGCAGGCGGCAGCGATCGTGGCGTAGCCACTGCCGAGCCTGCCGTGCAATGCCGCACCGCAACACAGCAGCACCCCGAGCAGGGTCGTCGACACCGCCGACAGCACGGCCAGCGCGAAATACTTACCGAGCAGGAACCTGGTGCGCGGCACCGCGTAGGAGAACAGCAGCCGCCTGGCGTCCAGATCGGCCCGCACCGAGAGCGCCGCCAACAGGGCGGTCATCATCGGAATGAGAATCCCCCACCCCTCCAGTGCGACATCGCGGAACACCGTCCAGGTATGGCCGGCTCGTCCCTCCGGCGAGGCCAACGACATCGGATACAGCGGAACGGTGATCGCGGTGGGCCCGAGGACGACGAACCAGCCGATGAAGCCCCGGCGCATCCTGGACAGTTCGGTGGCACTGACAGTCCACAGGGATGGTTTGTCTTTCGGACATGTGTCCGACCCGTAACATGCTGCGGTGGTGGCCATATCGCTCCTCGAGTCGGCTGGTCTCGTAGAGTTCGTAGCCTCCGAGCCCGGAGCGGTTCATGGCACGGTGCCGCGTACCGAAGCCGTCGTTCAGCTGCGCAGCACGGTCATCGGTGGGCGGACGGCATCGCGGCGCTCCGCCAGTTCGGCGCGGTTGCGCACGCCGAGGGTGTTGTACAGCGCGCGAATGCGCCGGTACATCGACCGCTCCGAAAGGTAGTTGTGCCTGGCGATCTCGGCGACGGTCATCGACGTGCGCAGCATTCGCAGCAGGTGGGTATCGAATTCGTCCAGCTCGGCTCGCCGGTCGGTCGCGCTCGCCCGTGGCACGCGTCCGACGGCCGGGGTGACCGCACGCGCACGGGTGGACTCCTGCCGCGGGTTGTTCGCACCCCGGTTCGGCACGGTGCCGAACACCGGCGGGCTCGGCTTGTCGGGCGAACTCTGTTGGTCGATCAGATGCGCACGGAGGATCTCGGCTTGTCGTTCCACGGCTATCGCGATGTTGATCACGAAGTTGGCGCCGGCCCGAATCGCGAAATAGGTCGCGTGACCGGTGACATCGTTGGTGACCGCGACGATGAGGCCCATGGCATGGGCCGCCCGGATCGACCGCAGACTTTCGGCCTGATGCTCGGTGTTGACCGGCAGCACGATCGGAGCGCCGTCGACGTCCCTGCGTGCGGCGAGTTGGTCATAGTCGGCGTACTCGAGCCGGAACGACGATGCGAACAGTGTCCCGCACGGCCCGTTCTTCGGGTCCATATATTCGCGCAGACTCGGATGGACGAACGCGTTGGACCTGGTCACTTCTTCGGTGTCCCGGCGCAGTTGCACAGCGTTCATGGAAACCCCCCACTACTTCGATGGGTGCACCGCCGGCGCACCTGATCCTGGATTCCGCACCCGGTGCGGTGCGGTCTCATCGAGCCATGTCGGTCAGCCGATGAAGCTGCGGATCCCCTCCGAATCCCCGCCATGGTCTGCTACGGCCCGCTGATCCCGGGACCGCCGATCACTCCTCTCTTTCCTCGTTACCTTCCTTGGACGCGGCGAACGCCCGATCGGTTCCATTCCGAGCCAATACTTTTGCAACCCCGCACTACCTGCGCAAAAAGAAGCGGCCCGCAACCAGAGGTTGCGGGCCGCTTCCCATGTGCCCGGGAGCGTGGCCTATACGCTCGACCAGGCGCGCGGTCTACTGCCCAGACCACGCCGGTGGGCTACACCTGCGGCGGCTCGATGCCGAGGTCGCGCAGGCTGTTTCGGTAGAGCTCCACGTTCGCGAGCTTGATGTCCTCGTAGCCACGCACGGTGTCGGCAAGGGCCGCGGCCTGGACCGCGCGGTCGTAGCCCGCCTCGTCGAGCGTGTCCGCGAGGGTCGTCACCATCTCGGTGTAGTGGGCGAGCAGGGTGCGCTCGACCCGGCGGACATGGGCGTAACCGAACGGATCGAACTTGGTGCCGCGCAACCGCTTTCCCTTGGCCAGCACCTTCAGCGTGAAGTGCCCGCGCGGCCCGATGCCGATCTTCTTCTTGCGGCCCATCGCCCGCAGCACCGGCGGGTGCAGCTTGTAGGTGAGGTTCGCGCCTTCGGGCAGCTGACCCGCGACCTCGTCCAGGAAGGCCGGGTCGGTGAGGCGGCGGGCCACCTCGTACTCGTCCTTGTAGGCGGTGAACTTGTACAGCCCCTTGGCCGCCTCTTCGCTGAACTCGGTACGCCCGGTGACCCGCAGCTGTGCGTCCCAAATGTGTTGCACGGTACGCACATAGTCGCGGGCGACCCGAAGGCCCTGGAAGCCGATCAGCTCCGCGGCACGCAGTTCGACGAGCCGCTTGGTCTCGCCCGTCGCGGTGAGGCCGTCGAAAAGATCTGCCGGAACCTGGATTTCGGCCTTCTTCGGCTGGGTACGGCCGACAGCCGCAGCGAAGTCGTCCGGCTGGGCGACCGCGACCCGGCCCCAGCGGAACGCAGCGATGTTGGCGTTCACCGCGACACCGTTGATCTCGATGGCCTCCTCGATCGCCGCCGCGGGCAGCCGCAGGCCGCCGAGTTGATAGGCGGCGCCGACCATGAGGAAGTTGGCGGCGGCGGTATTGCCGAACAGCACCTCGGCGGCACCGAGCGCGTCGAAGGAGCGCACCTCGCGCGAGGCCTGCTCGAGCCGGGTCAGCAGCGCGGGGGTCTCCGGGTACTGAACGGACTTGTCGTACACCATGTCCCCGGTCGGGGTCTTGCTGGTGGACGCGACCGACAGGGTGTGCGCCTTCGAGCCGTAGGCCAGATTCTTGTTGTCGGTGGCGGTGAGCAGGTCGAAGGCGACGATGCAGTCCGCCGAACCCGGGGTGAGCCGGTTCGCGGGCTCCAGTTCGCCGGTGGCGAACCGCAGGTGCGAGACGACCGGTCCGGCCTTCTGGCTCAGGCCGATCTGGTCCAGGCTCGCCACCTCGTAGCCCGCCCGCAGCGCGGCGGTGGCCAGCACCTGGTTCACCGTGACGATGCCGGTGCCGCCGATGCCCGCCAGGAAAACGTTCTGCGTAGTCGTCGGCGCGGACACCGGCAGGTCGGGCAGCACCGGCGGTGCAGGGCGCTGCATCACCTTGCGCTTCTTGGCCTTTGCCGGATCCGGCAGCTCGACCGTGACGAAGGACGGGCAGTCACCGTCCAGGCAGCTGTAGTCGGTGTTGCAGGAGGTCTGATCGATCCGGGTCTTGCGGCCGAACTCGGTGTCCACCGGCTGCACCGACAGGCAGTTGCTCTTGACGCCGCAGTCGCCGCAGCCCTCGCACACCGCCTCGTTGATGACGACCCGGGTCGTGCGGACCGGCAGGGTGCCGCGCTTGCGCTGGCGGCGCGCGTCGGCGGCGCAATGCTGGTCGTAGATGAGCACGGTGACGCCCGGGACCTCGCGCAGCGTGCGCTGGGCCTCGTCGAGCCGATCCCGGTGCCACAGCTTGGTGCCGGGGGCCAGATCGCGCTTGCGGTACTTCTTCGGCTCGTCGGCGCAGATGATGATCTGCGCGACGCCCTCGGTGGTGAGCTTGTGCGTCAGCTTCGGCACCGCGAGCGCGCCTTCGGCGTCCTGCGCACCGGTCATCGCGACGACGTCGTTGTAGAGCAGCTTGTAGGTGATGTTCACGCCGGCGGCGACGCACGCCTGCACGGCGAGCTGCCCGGAGTGGAAATACGTTCCGTCACCGATGTTCTGGAACAGGTGCGGCACATCGGTGAACGGCGCCTGGCCGATCCACTGCGCGCCCTCGCCACCCATCTGAGTGAGGCCGGTGACCTGGCTGTCCTCCCGGCCCGACATGGTCACCATGGTGTGGCAGCCGATGCCGCCACCAGCCAGCGAACCCTCCGGCACGGCGGTGGAACGGTTGTGCGGGCACCCGCTGCAGAAATAGGCGGCGCGCTTCGCGGGCAGCACCGCCAGCGACAGTGGCTGGGGCAGCGGCCGTTTCATCTCCAGAAAGCCGTTGAGGGCCCGGCTGAGCGGCTTGGTGATCCGGCCGGTGGTGAGTTCACCGTCCTGGCTGAACAACGGGCGACCGGCGGCGTCGCGCTTGCCGATGATCTCCGGCGCGTCGGCCGTGCCGTAGAGGATCTCCCGGATCTGGGTCTCGATGAAGGCCGTCTTGTCTTCGACGACCACCAGGCGGGTGAGGCCCTTCGCGAACTGCCGGACGCGTTCGGGCGCAATGGGAAACGGCATGCCGATCCGCAGCAGCCGGACACCGGCGCGCATCAGTGTGTCATCGTCCACGCCGAGGTCGATCAGGGCCTGCCGGACGGCGTCGAAAGTCGTTCCGGTGGCCGCGATTCCGATGGTGGCGTGCGGCGGGTTCAGCTCGATGACGTCGAGGTCGTTGAGCGTGCTGTACGCCTTGACCACTTCCCAGCGCGGGCCGTACAGATCCGCCTCGGCGATCACGCTGTCCGTCGGCGCCGCCATCGGGCGCTGGAGGTAGCGGAAGAGCCTGCCCTCCCAGGTGATCTCGGGCACGATGATGTCGATGTCGCCCGCGTCGCCGTCGACCGACCAGGCGCCGTCGGCGACATCGGCCACGATCTTCAGCGCGACAAGGCAACCCGAGGCCCGCGACAGCGCGACGCCGTGCAGCCCCATCGTGATGATCTCGCGGGCGTTGCGCGGGAACAGGACCGGGATGTTCATGGCGGCCAGCGAGCGCTCGCTGACGGCGGGCACGGTCGAGGACTTCGAGGCCGGGTCGTCGCCGACCAGCAGCAGCACCCCGCCGTTGGCGTTGGCCCCGTACATGTTCGCGTGCCGCAGCGCGTCCGTCGCGCGGTCCAGGCCGGGGCCCTTGCCGTACCAGACGCCGACGACGCCGTCGTGCGTGGCGGCGCCCTTGGGCAGATCGGCCTGGCTCCCCCACACCGAGGTAGCGGCGAGTTCCTCGTTCAGGCCTGGGACGAACGAAATATCGTGCTCGGCAAGCACGTCGGGCATCCCGGCCAGCATCTTGTCCACGCCGCCGAGCGGACTGCCCTGATAGCCCGACACGAACGTGCCGACCCGGCGCCCGGCGCGCAGGTCGCGCACGTGCTGCTCCACCAATTGACGCGCGATCGCTTGGACCCCGGTGAGGACAACGGTGCCTGCGCCGACCCGGTAGCGGTCGGCAAGGTCATAAGGCGCCGGAATCAGATCGTGATCGGCGAGCTCGGTCATACATCCACCCGTCCGGTCGGCGCCGATCGGGCGCCTCCCTAGTTGAGCACTTGATGCCGATAGCCTGCCTTCGAAGCGCGAAATGAACAATAGGCGTCGATAAAGTTGAGCAGACTGCGCAATTTCACTGCTTGTGAATGGGCACACACTATGCACGATGTGAGGTTTGCTGTGACCTCCACCACCGGACGCCGAATCGGAGTGTTCCGGCGAGCGGGACATAGCGGCGGCAAACATCGAGTGGCGGCCTCGTCATGTCCCGCTCTACGGACCATGCGGTACGCGCCAAGGACGCCTAGCGAGAGCGACCTGCTATTACAGGCGGTTCAGCGCTTGCGGTCGGCAGTGAGCTTGGTCAAATGCACAGGTAGCGCGTTGTGAATTGTCCAATATGCCGGACCCGGTTACGCGCGACGGCATGCTTAGCGCTACGTTCGCTGCGGATGGTGCCGCTGACCGCGGCCGCCTGTAGTCGTTGAGCCGAAAGGTGGTGTGCCGGTCCGACCTTCGGTTCGGCTGTGGGTTATTGCTATCCGTCGGCCTGGCGAACGACGACGTTCGCCGCGCTTTCCCATGCAGTGGTGGTCCGTCCGAGTTGCCGAGGCGTTGTCGGGGTCGGCGAGTCGGTCACGGCCGAGAATTCGAAGGAAAACCGTGCACAGAGTCCCGTTCAGGATCGCGATCCTGTTGTTGAGCGTCGTCTCGGTCGGCCTGCTCGGCCTACCCGCCAGCGCCCAACCGCTCTATCCCACACCGGATCCGGATGTGTTCTATGCCCCGCCTGCCGAGCTGGCGGCGCTGCGACCGGGCGACGTCGTCCGCGTCCGCAAGATCGACACCGGCCCGTACGTGGGCACCACGGGATGGCAGGTCGCGTTCCGGTCCACCAATTCGATGAACAAGCCGGTCATGGGAGTCACCACCGTCCTGCTGCCGAACGGCGTCAAGAACCCGCCGCTCGTCTCCTACCAGGCGCTGATCAATTCCCTTGGCACCCAGTGCAACCCGTCGCGGTCGCTGTTCAACGGCGAACTCCAGGACGCCGTCGGCGCCATGCTGCCGATCGGTCGCGGCTGGGCGGTGTCGCTGCCCGACTACCTCGGCCCCACCTCCGCCTACGGGGCGGCCAGGCTCAGCGGCATGATGACGCTGGACAGCGTCCGGGCCGTGCAGAAGGTGGCCGAGCTCGGTCTCGGCGATTCGCCGGTCGCGCTGGCCGGCTACTCAGGCGGCGGCATGGCCACCGCCTGGGCCGCCGCACTACAGCCGACCTACGCCCCCGATCTGAAGCTCGCGGCCGCCGTCGCAGGCGGCATCCCCGCCGACCTCGAGGAGATGGCGCTGTCGCTCGGCTTCGCCCCGCACCCCGGCTTCGGCTTGGCTTTCGCCGCCGCCATGGGCCTCGAGCGCGAATACCCGGAGAAGCTGCCGATCTCGGACCAACTCAACGAAAACGGTCTCTGGTTCCGCGAATTCACCCATGACGCGTGCCGCAGGTTCCTGCTCTTCCACGGCGCCTTCCGCAACGCCGAACAGATGGCCGCGTCGAAGAGCCTGATGGACAGCCAGGTAGCCCGAGAAGTACTGCGCGAGAACAGCTTGCGCCACTTCGACGGTATTCCCACCGTGCCCACCTTCCTGTGGCAGGGCCGCTTCGACGAACTCACCTTCTACCCACCCGTCGCCGAGGTCGCCGACCGCTACTGCAAAGCAGGCGCCCCCGTCGATTTCCACACCTACGAGATCGCCGAACACATGACCACCGCCGTAGCCGGCTTCGCCGACGCCTGGAACTACGTGGAAGCCCGCTTCCGCGGCGACCCCGCCCCCACCAGCTGCTGACCCATTCCTAGCGATTGTGGGCCCCGCCTTCCATGAGGTGGGGCCCACAGTCGTTGTGCGCACTAATTTCTCGTCACCACCTGCGTGTTCCATCTAGTTCCGAGCCAGGGGTTGACATCGCAACAGAGTTGCGTGAAGCTTTACTCAGCGCCATAGTTGCGTCCTCTCCCGGGTTCTCCGGGAATTCCTTCACCCCAATTGATTTCGAACCACGGTCCGCCAGGTAGCTCCTGTAGCGCACCTTCGCAGCCTCGATCCCGTTCCGGGTCGGGGCTTTTCGCGTTTCGGGAAGCGTCGGCCACAGCCGATAGCGGCCCGAATCTGCCGAGTTCGATGGGGTCTCTCAATCGACCAGTACATGAGGTGGTTTGGCATGGCGATGTTCGCGTCACGTTGCAGAACAGGCGGTGCATGATGGATCTGTCCTGGGTGCGTGAACACGCTAACTGGCTCACCGCGCTGATACCTGGCCTCGATAGTGGATCGAAAACCCCCGACGAGTCCGGCCGGCTCGTCGACTTCCACGACATGACACCCGACAGCGCCGCGCGCGCCGTCGCGCGAATCTTCGACGTGCAGAGCATGATGAACGCCGTCCAGCAGCAAGTCTCGCCGAATCACGGTGTGCAGCAGGCAAAGCCGATTGTCGATCCGCAGGCGTTCACGGATCTGGATGAACACGGCAACCGTATCCCCAAACCGGGCACGGTAGCCAACCCGGAGGGGCCGCCACCGCCGAGGCCGACCATTCCGGAGGTGGCGAACCTGCCTCCTGCGATCACGTCCGTCGATCCAGCACTGACGCCGACCGATCCGCCGTATTACCAAGAGGGGCCCCGGATTCTGCCCGCCGTGCCCGAGCCGCGGCAGTACAGCTACGTCGATCCGGAGACCGGCGATGTCAAGCCGATGAACCTGCCGGTTCCCGCGAAAGACCCCCGCGTGCTGCAAACGCCCGGTGGAACCACAGCCGTCGACACCGGCGACGGCACCTCGATCGAGTCCCAGCCGGTCAATCCGAATTCGCCGGACGCCAACCTGTCTCGCCATCTCATCATCAACGGTCCCGACGGCAAACAGAACACTTACACGGCCATCTATGACAAGAACGGGAATCTCACCAGCATTCTCGACCCGGCCTCAGGTGCATACGTCAACTTTCGCTATCACAAAGGCGAGTTGGTCGTGACCGACACCGGAACGCTCGATCCGGGCCGCGCTATTGCAACCACCGACGAGGTGGAGAATTTCTTCGCTCTGGTCCTCCCTCCACTCAAGGGAGTTCGCCCGGTGATCCAGGGCGGCCGAGGTCTGTACAACCTCCTCAAGGACGAGCCCTCGGTACCGGTGGTGCCGCCGCCGGCGCCCCGCAATCCCAACACCAATCCGCCACTCACCATCAGACCGCCCTATCCCGATGTCCCCGAGATCCCCAGCCTCCCGGATAACCCTGATCTCCCCGTCATCCCAGGCGGTTCCGAGATCCCCGGCCTGCCGGACCAGCCCGAATTTCCGGAGATCCCAGGCGGTTCCGAGATCCCCAACCCGGGTGGTGACACCGGAGCACCGAGTACCGGCGCTCCCGTAATCGTGCCGATACCTTCCCCGTTGCCCGACACCAAAACACCAGGAGAGGTCCCGGTTCCGGGCGAATTCTTCCCGGTCGAGCCCGGAAAGACCGACGGGCAAGGGGAATTCCCCGGACCCTCGACACCGGAGATCCAGGGCAATGAGAATGAACAGGCGGGCCCGAGCCTGCCGCGGGCTGACGGTACGCCTGAAGACGACTGGGCAGCATACGAAGAGGAACAGCGGCGGCACGAGGAGGAACAGCGCCGCCTGATCGAGCAGGAGCAGGGCGAGGCGTGGGGTGCACGGCCCGAGACCGAGACCGCACCCACGTGGCAATCACCTCCTCGTCGCACTCCGAACAGATGGGATGACATCCCCCGAACGAAGGAGAACGGCGATGCCAATCCGGATTGGGACCGTGTTCCGCAAAGCGTCGACAGGCTCACCCAGAGCGATCTGGTGCACATCCTACGAGGCGATCCCAACAGGCCCGGCCAGGGCGGGCACGGCTTCGACAGCAAGATCGCAGGCAAAACTGTCTTTCCGAAGAGCTGGGGCGATCCAGAGGGCACGAACGATCTCAGTTTCCAGATCCCCGAGGCCGTTGAAGATATTGCACGAAATCCAGACTCCGAACCGACCTGGCAAGAGGACACGGAGACCTGGCTCGTTGAGGGAGTACGTCACGGTGTCCGAATCCACGTAATTGTCAACGAGACGGGACACATAATCACTGCTATACCCATAGATGGCCAAGACGTCATGCGTAACGACGAAAATGGTGTACCCCAACCACTTCGATAGAATTTGACAGAGATGAATATCATCTGCTGTAGGTCAGCAAAGACGGAGGACTCCACGGTGGCCCGAAAAGGGATGGAATTGCATGATCGACTCGCTGACCTGTTGGATCGGCTGTCCGATCGACGGCCCGCCCACCAGCAAAAGTGGGATCGTGAGCTTCTCATGGGAGGCGAATGGGGCCTGCTCACCGAGGGGCTCGTCGCCGGACTTGTGAAGGGCCGCATACCGATCACTCCGGAAGAGTACGCCGCAATCTGCGAGGTCCTGTCGATTTTCAACCTTCCGGTTCGGCACGGCAAGTACGTCAACAATCGCGACGAAGCGATTGCAGGACTCGTCGTCCGGGAGGCTCTGCCTGTCGGTCCTCCCTTTGCAATTATCGCGGGTGGGCTTCCCGGTTTCGAGGCTTTCAGCACGGTCAGCGACGAGACCCTGCGCGAACTGGAGTCGATCGAATATGAGCGCCCCAGCTTCCCGGCACGATCGTTCGATTGGCTGCTGCTGCCGTGGGCGAGCGGCGTCCTGGACATGGAGATCAACGCAACCCGCTCGCTGGATGCCTGGAACGCCAGGAAGATCGGCGACCTCACCTACCTGCTGGGAATCCGTGACGCAATCGAAAGCCTGCTGCCGGAGTTGAGCGACGGCATTCGTCCAGCAGTGGATAGTTGGCTCGCCGAATACGACCGCCTCTACACCTCGTTCACCGTGGACAACACTGACCGCTGGGTCGCTTGGAAAGGACGGCGCGTCAAAGACGGACTGAACTGGTGGTGGTACCGCATCCCGCCCAGCGGGCCGGTGGCCGAGGAACACCGCGCCTACATCGCGGGATTCGAAGAATGGCAACGGAAGCGGGCTACTGAGACGGCGGCGAAAGAAGGCGACTGAATCAGGGAGTATGGGTGGCCCCGGAGTTGCTCTCCGGGGCCACTTTTCGTGCGTGGTCGAACTCAGCTGATGGAGCGGACCTGCTCTTCGTATGCGGCGCGGGTCTTTTCGTCGGCGGGGTGCAGGGCGCGGTCGCCGTCGAAGAGGCGGCGGACGAGGCGGACGGCGCGTTCGGGGGCGGCGGCCAGGGCCAGGTCGATGGGGGCGAGGTAGTTGGGGACGGCTACTTCGGCCTTGCGGGTGGCAACGGTGCGCGCGATGGCGGCGGCGACGTCTTCGGGGTCGACGGTGGGCATGCCGTGGCCGAGGGTGAGGCCGGAGGAGAGGCGGGTGCGCACGGCCGACGGCATGACGCAGCTGACGCTGACGCCCTGCGGGGCGAACTCCAAACGTGTTGCGGCGGAGAGGCCTACGGCGGCGAACTTGCTCGCGTTGTAGACGGCGAGGCCCGCGACGGGGATCTTGCCCGCCAGCGAGGCCACGTTGACGATGTGGCCGTGGCCGCGCTCGATCATGCCGGGGGCGACGGCGCGCATGCCGTGGATGAGACCCCAGACATTGATGTCGATGGTGGCCTGGCCGACCACGTCCGGCTCGTCGAGGAACGGGCCGGCCGGCATGACCCCGGCATTGTTGACCAGGACGTCGACACGACCGAGGTCGGCGATCACCTTGTCCCACTGGCCGCGTGAGCGCACATCGAGCTCGTACGCCTGCGCGCCGATCGCGGCCGCGGCGGTTTCGGCGGCGACGGTGTCGACGTCGGCGATCACCACCTCGGATCCCTTGGCCGCGAACAGTTCCGCGGTGGACTGACCGATGCCGCGGCCGGCGCCGGTGATGAGGACGCGGGCGCCCTTCAGGTCGAAGTCGGGGTAACCGTGACCGAGAATTCTCATGCGAAGGCTCCTTGTTCGAGCGCACGGCGGGTGCGGCGCAGGGTGTGCTGGAAGGTGTCGATGCGGCGGCGGCCGTCCATGAAGTTGGGGCCCATCACCGCGAGATCGTCGGCGGTGGCGTCCAAGCGCAGGACCTTGGTTCCGGCGGCTTGCAGCTGGGCGATCTCGGCATCGAGTTTGGCGCTCATCCGGTTTCGCAGCTGCCGTTCGAAGAAGTGCCCGGCACTGGTCGCGGGAAGTTTCCCAGTCGAGGCCATCGGGGCGAGCACGACTACCTCGTCCAGCTGCTGCGGAATCAGCAGGTCCACCGAGGCCGTCGAACCCGCCCCACCGTCGATGAAGCGGCGTCCGGCGATGGGTACCGGCGGCAACCAGCCGGGTACCGCCCACGAAGCGCGCAACGCCGCTTCGAGCGGCGCGGTCGGTGCGTCGGGCGCCCCGAACGGAACCCGTTCTCCCGTCGCGTAATCCATGCTCACCAACCAGGTCGCCGGATGCGGTACCCAGGAACGGCCAGGGTTCAGCCGCTCGGCGAGCTGCTGCAGCCAGCTCGCGTCACCTCCGCCGACCGGCATCAGTCCGCTACCCGCGGTGAGCAGTGCTTGCCCGGAGTCGGCGCGGCGCATCGGAAGTCGCACCGAACCCAGTCGCAGGCGCGGAATCGGCGGAAACCGCCCCGGACCTGACCGCATGTGCGCCAACAGAATCGGATTCGCGGAGGTGCCCTCCTGCATGGCGACCAGCTCATCCACCGAGACGCCGCTGCCGAGCATAGTCACGTACTCCGCACCCGCGGAGGTCCCGATCAGCACATCGGCCTCGCGGGGATCCCAGTCGAGCGCGTCCCGGACCGCGGCCAGCGCCGCGACGATCCAGGCCGCGCCGAGCGTGCCACCACAGCCGATGGCCAGGCCGCGGCGTTGCGACCCGTTGTTGTTACCCATGGTTCTAGACACTAGCAGAACTCAAATACCAACGGTATCCGAAATCCGACGGTACGTAGAATCACGGCATGGCACGTCTGACCCGGTCCGAGAGCCAGGCCCGCACCCGCGCTGACCTGATCGCCACGGCACGCGACCTCTTCCTGGCCGACGGCTACGCGAGCACCAGTTTGGAGCGGGTGGCCGAGGAGGCCGGCTACTCCAAGGGCGCGGTCTACTCGAACTTCCGCACCAAGAAAGAGCTCGGCCTCGAGGTGATCGAGCTCATCCACGCGACCAAGTTCGCCGAGGTGACCGAGCTGCTCGCGGCGGGTGACAGCTTCGAGGAACAGCTCGAACGGTTTCAGGAGTGGGCCGAGCGGACCGTCGGCGATGTCGGCTGGACCATGCTCGAATTCGAGTTCGCGACCGTCTCCCGCGACGATCCCGCATTACAGGCGGCACTGGTGTCGAGCCTCGGTGTGGTGCGCGGCGCGGTGGCGGCACAGGTGCAGACGCTGGCCGACACGATGGGGATCGAACTGCCGGTGCCCGCCGAGGATGCCGCCACAGGGATTCTGAGCATGGGCATCGGCCTCGGCATGCAGCGCGCCATCGATCCGT
This sequence comes from Nocardia ninae NBRC 108245, assembly GCF_007990755.1. GTDB lineage: Bacteria > Actinomycetota > Actinomycetes > Mycobacteriales > Mycobacteriaceae > Nocardia > Nocardia ninae. Next base: position 76,954 of record NZ_BJXA01000007.1, read on the forward strand.
CGATTCCAGCCAGGCTGATCACCGATGCCGTCCGACTGCTCGTCACGCTCGGCACGGGACCGCTCGCCGCCAAGAGCGGGGTCACGCCGTGAAGTGCAAGGTCCATTCGCCGCGATAGTGCAGCCGGGTGACGCTGCCCGGCGGGATGTCGATCCGCCAGAACGATTTCGGTGGTGCGTCCAGGGTCACCAGCAGGGCCGCGCGAATGACCGCGGGATGAGTGACGGCGATGGTGGACTCCCCCTCCGACGCGATCTCGGCCATCCAATACCTCGTCCGCTCGATCACATCCACCACGGATTCACCGCCGTGGCCACGGAACATCGGGTCGGTGAGCCACGCGTAGAGCTCGTCCTGGGGCACCGACATCAGCGCCCCGCCACGCCACGCCCCCGCATCGAGGTCACGTAGTCGGGTGTCCTCGTCACCGGGCAGCCCTAACAGCGCCGCCGTCTCGACCGTCCGGCGCTCGGGCCCGGTCAGCACCCGCGGCGCGGCAAGCGGAGTGCACCCGGTGATGGCCCGGCGGCCGGCTTCGGTCAGCGATTCGTCGACTGGAAAACGTGCCTTCCGCATCGCCTCGGTCATGCCATGGCTGACCAGGTCGAGTCTGAGCACCTTTTGCACGCGAGAAGCGTACGGCTATGCGCATACGGCTGTTCCGCCTCTCCGGGAATTCACGCCAGATTGAAGTTTTGTTCGGCGTTCGCAGGGCTTTCGGTCAGGTGCCCGTGCTGGCCGACCTGCGGGTATTCCGGCCGATTCAGGCGCAGCCCAGGACACCTCCCTCTCCGCGACCCTGGCTTGCTTGTCGGTGCCTCGGTGCACACTGAAGCCATGGCTCAGTTCTCCCCTGCGACCCAAGAGTGGTTCGACGGCGCGTTCCCCGCGCCGACGGCGGCTCAGCTGGGCGCGTGGGCGGCGATCGCGGCGGGCGAGCACACCCTGGTGATCGCGCCTACCGGGTCCGGCAAGACGTTGTCGGCGTTCCTGTGGGCGATAGATCAGCTGGCCACCCGCGAGAAATCGACCGAGCGGGCAGGCACCTCGGTGCTGTATGTGTCGCCGCTGAAGGCGCTTGCGGTGGATGTGGAGCGCAATCTGCGGGCGCCGCTGGTGGGTGTGACGCAAACCGCGAAGCGGCTCGGACTGGATCCGCCCGCGATCACCGTGGGCGTGCGGTCCGGGGATACCAGCACGTCCGAGCGTCGCGCGATGCAGCGCACACCGCCGGACATTCTGATCACCACGCCCGAGTCGCTGTTCCTCATGCTCACCTCCGCGGCCAAGGAGACGCTGCGGAATGTGGGCACGGTGATCGTGGACGAGGTGCACGCGATCGCCGGGTCCAAGCGTGGCTCGCATCTGGCGCTGTCGCTGGCCCGGATGGATCTGCTCACGGAGCGACCGGCGCAACGGATCGGCTTGTCGGCCACGGTGCGTCCACCGGACGAGGTAGGCCGGTTCCTGGTCGGCAACGCCCCGATCACCGTCGTCTCGCCACCCGCACCGAAAACCTTCGACCTGTCCGTCCGGGTGCCGGTGGCCGACATGACCGAACCCGGCGACTCCGATCAACCCGGCTCGATCTGGCCGCACGTGGACGAGGCCATCGTGGATCTGGTGCTGGAACACCAGTCCTCGATCGTCTTCGCGAACTCGCGCAGGCTGGCCGAGCGGCTGACCGCGCGGCTCAACGAAACGTATGCGGCACGGCTCGGCGAGCCGGTGGAGACCGAGCACAAGCCGCCTGCCCAGCTCGGGGCGTCGACCGAGGTGGTCCACGGTGCGAGCCCGCTGCTCGCCAGGGCGCACCACGGCTCGGTGAGCAAGGAGCAGCGCGCGCTCATCGAGGACGATCTGAAGAGCGGACGGCTGCGCTGCGTCGTCGCGACCAGCAGCCTGGAACTCGGGATCGATATGGGTGCGGTCGATCTGGTGGTGCAGGTGGAAGCGCCGCCCTCGGTCGCGAGCGGATTGCAGCGGATCGGGCGGGCCGGGCATCAGGTCGGCGAGATCTCGCGCGGCGTGCTGTTCCCGAAGCACCGCACCGATGTCATCCACTGCGCGGTGGCCTCGCAGCGGATGACCGCCGGGCAGATCGAGTCGATCCAGATTCCCGCGCACCCCCTGGACATCCTGGCCCAGCAGACCGTGGCCGCGTGCGCGCTGGAGCCGATCGACGTCGACGCCTGGTTCGACATCGTCCGCGGCACCGGCAGTTACGCGTCACTGCCACGCTCGGCCTACGAGTCGGTGCTGGACCTGCTGGCCGGGCGGTACCCGTCGGACGAGTTCGCCGAGCTGCGGCCGCGACTGGTGTGGGATCGGGATGCGGGCACGCTCACCGGCCGCCCCGGCGCGCAGCGGCTCGCGGTGACCTCGGGCGGTGCGATCCCGGACCGTGGCCTGTTCGCGGTCTACATGGTCGGCGAAAAGGCCTCGCGGGTGGGCGAACTCGACGAGGAGATGGTCTACGAGTCGCGGGTCGGTGACGTGTTCGCGCTGGGCGCGACGAGCTGGCGGATCGAGGAGATCACCTTCGACCGGGTACTGGTGACGCCCGCGTTCGGGCAGCCGGGGCGGCTGCCGTTCTGGCACGGCGACGGCTTGGGCCGCCCCGCCGAACTCGGCGGGGCGCTCGGTGAGTTCGTGCGCAAGGTCGGCCAGCACCCGGAGAACCTGGACAAGCTCACCGCGGCAGCTGGACTGGACGCCTTCGCGACCGCGAACCTCGGTGCCCTGCTCGACGAGCAACGCACCGCGACCGGACACCTCCCCACCGATAAAACGCTGGTGGTGGAGCGGTTCCGGGACGAGCTGGGCGATTGGCGGCTGGTGCTGCACTCGCCGTACGGGCTGCCGGTGCACGCGCCGTGGGCCTTGGCGATCGGGGCGCGGCTGCGCGAACGGTTCGGCGTGGACGCCGCGCCGAACGCCTCCGACGACGGCATCGTGGTGCGGCTGCCGGACACCACCGACGACCCACCCGGCGCCGAACTGTTCGTCTTCGAGCCCGACGAGATCGATGACATCGTCACCGAACAAGTCGGCGGCTCCTCGCTTTTCGCCTCCCGCTTCCGCGAGTGCGCGGCGCGCGCGCTGCTGCTGCCACGCCGCGATCCGGGCAAGCGGGCCCCGCTGTGGCAGCAGCGGCAACGGTCGGCGCAGCTGCTCGACGTGGCGCGCAAGTTCCCCGACTTCCCGATCCTGCTGGAGACGGTGCGCGAATGTTTGCGCGACGTCTACGATTTGCCGTCGCTGCGTGACCTGCTCAGCCGGGTAGCGCGCCGCCAACTGCGGCTGGTCGAGGTGGAGACGGCAACACCCTCGCCGTTCGCGAACGCCCTGCTGTTCGACTACATCGGCCAGTTCATGTACGACGGCGACAGCCCGCTGGCCGAACGCCGCGCCGCCGCACTGTCGCTCGACTCGAGCCTGCTCGCCGAACTGCTCGGCCGGGTGGAACTGCGCGAGCTGCTGGACGCCGCGGTGCTCGAGCAGACCGAGCGGGAACTGCAGCGGCTCACCCCGGAACGGCACGCCCGCGATGCCGAAGGGCTGGCCGACCTGCTGCGCCTGCTCGGCCCGCTCACCGCAGGCGAGGCCGCCGAACGCTGCACCGACGACCCGGCGCCATGGTTCGCCGAACTGGTGAAAGCCCGTCGCGCCCTGGAGGTTTCGTTCGCGAGCCGCAGCTGGTGGGTGGCCGTCGAGGACGCGTCCCGGCTGCGCGACGCGCTGGGTGTGCCGCTGCCGATCGGCACGCCCGCCGCTTTCATCGAGCCGGTCGCCGATCCGCTCGGTGATCTGGTGGGCCGGTTCGCCCGCACGCACGGTCCGTTCAGCACCGAGGCGGTGGCCGCGCGCTTCGGCCTCGGCACCGCCGTTGTCGCCACCGCACTGCACCGGCTGATCACCGAAAAGCGCATCGTGGAGGGCGAATTCACGCCCGGCGCGGCAGGCTCGGAATGGTGCGACGCGCAGGTGCTCCGCCGGTTGCGCCGCCGCTCCCTGGCCGCCGCCAGGCACGAGGTCGAGCCGGTATCGACGGCCACCTTCGGCCGCTTCCTCCCGTCCTGGCAGCACATCGGCACCGGCGAACTGCGCGGCGTCGACGGCGTCGCCACCGTGGTGGAACAGCTTGCGGGCGTGCCGATCCCGGCCTCGGCCTGGGAGTCGCTCGTGCTGCCCGCCCGGGTCCGCGACTACTCCCCCGCCATGCTCGACGAACTGATGGCCACCGGCGAGGTGATCTGGTCCGGCCACGGGTCGATCACCGCCAAGGACGGCTGGGTCGCACTTCACCTGACCGACCAGGCCCCGTTCACGCTGGCACCACCCGACGACATCGAACTGTCCGAGGTGCAACTCCGGTTGCTCACGGCACTCGGTGCGTCCCTCGTACCGTGGACACCGCCGGCCGAGTCGCCGGAGCCGGTACCGCTCGACCCGCCGAGTTCCGGTGCGGCTGCCATGGACGACACGGCGAGCGAACGGAAACCGGCTTCGAACCCGAAACTCGCCCCCGTGCCACAGGGCGGCGGCGCCTATTTCTTCCGGCAACTCTCCGATGCCACGGGTTTGCTCGACGACACTCAGGTGGCGTCCGCACTATGGGAATTGGTCTGGGCCGGGATGGTTTCCGGCGATACGTTCGCGCCGGTGCGCGCCATGCTGTCGGGCACCACGCGGACCAGTACCGCCCATCGGACCCCACGCCGGGCACCACGCGGGCGGGCCTATCTGCCCCGCCCGAGCATGCCGACGCGGTCGGGCCCGCCCGCGGTGGCGGGGCGCTGGTCGCTGCTGCCGGAGCGGGTGTCCGACAACACGGTCCGGGCCCATGCGACGGCGGACATGCTGCTGGAGCGGTACGGCGTGCTGACCCGCGGCTCGGTGCAGAACGAGGGCGTGCCCGGCGGTTTCGCGCTGATGTATCGGGTGCTCACCGAGTTCGAGGACCGGGGGCGGTGTCGCCGTGGGTATTTCATCGATTCACTCGGCGGCGCCCAGTTCTCCACCACGGATGTGGTGGATCGGCTGCGATCGTTCGACAACGAACGCAGTCGGCCCGGTGACACCCGACCGCAGACCGGGAAAGCACTCGCGCTGGCGGCCACCGACCCGGCCAATCCCTATGGCGCCGCGCTGACCTGGCCGAAGGGTGACGGTGACGGCGGTCATCGACCCGGTCGCAAGGCCGGTGCGCTGGTCGTTCTCGTCGACGGCGAGCTGGTGCTCTACCTCGAGCGTGGCGGCAAGACCTTGCTCACCTTCACCGAGGACCCGAACGCCCGCCAATCCGCCGCCCGAGCCCTGGCCGACCTCGTGCACACCCGCCGCGTCGACTCCCTGGTCATCGACCGGGTGGACGGGGAAACCGTGCACGGCAACACCTTCGCGGGCTTCCTCAGCGAAGCGGGCTTCTCCGCCACCCCGCGCGGCCTCCGCCTCCGGAGCCGCCCATGACGCAGCCCGGGATGCGACATGCCCGAGGGTGACACCGTCTACCTGGCCGCGGCGCGACTGCGTGCGGCGCTGGAGGGGAAGACGTTGACCGGCAGCGACTTCCGCGTGCCGCGCTATGCCACCGTCGACCTGCGGGACCAGGTGGTGGAGAGCGTCGGCAGCTACGGCAAGCACCTGTTCATCCGGACGCCGGCCGTGAGCATCCACACCCATCTCAAGATGGAGGGCACCTGGCGGATCTTCCACTGCGGGCAGCGCTGGACGAAGCCGCGGGTGACGGCGCGGCTGGTGCTGCGCACAGCGGAGGTCGAGGCCGTCGGCTTCTCCCTCGGCAAAGTGGAGGTGGTGCGGGTCGGCGACGAACACCGGATCATCGACCACCTCGGCCCCGACCTGCTCGGCCCGGAGTGGGACGTGGCCGAGGCGGTGCGGCGGCTGGAGCGCTATCCGGATCAGCCGATCGGCGTCGCGCTGCTGGACCAGCGGAACCTGGCAGGCATCGGCAATGTCTTCCGCAGCGAGATCTGTTTCCTGCGCCGCGTCCACCCGGTGACCCCGGTCGCCGACGTACCCGACCTGCTCGCACTGGTGCACGAGGCACACCGCGTGCTGACCGAGGCGGTGCGGAAACCACCGCGGCGTGAACTGATCTACGGTCGCACCCACCGCCCGTGCCAACGGTGCGGCACACCCATCGCCAGGGCACTGCTCGGCGATCCCGCGCCCGCGTCGGACCGCATCGCCTACCGCGAACGCGGCATCTACTTCTGCCCCCGCTGCCAGCCGGCCCCCGGCAGTTAGGTTCCGGCGCGGAAAGTCCGCCACCGGACCAAGCCGGTTGGTTCGCCGCACCGAATCAACTGTGCAATCCGACGATGCGCTCGGCGTGCCCACCGGCTATCACCCGCCGACCACTGTAATTTGCCACTCAGTTGCTAATGATCGGCGCGCTCGGCACGACTATCTCCGTGGCAGTCACGACACAGCACAGGAGCAGGGCCATGACGACGGTATCGAGATCGAGCAGGCGACCGCTGCTCGCGATCGCCTCGCGCCTCTTCTTCGCCGCGCTGGCGACCCTGGCCACCGCGCTGTTCAGTTACCTTCTGCTCCATCCGAGTTCACCCACCGATACGCCGCGGGCGCCGCACTCGCCGATCTCGTCGGTGTCGCCGCGCCCTTGACGAAGTGAGCGTACCCACATAACTTACAAGCTGTAAGTTAATGAGGAGTGCGGCATGAACGATCCACGGCAGTACGTGGTCATCGGCGGCGGACTGGCCGGCCTCGCGGCCGCGGTCTGGCTGGCCCAGGCGGGCAAGAACGTCACCCTGCTGGAACGGCGCGGCCGACTCGGCGGTCGCACCCACGCCATGAAGGTCGACGTGGTGGACGACCCGCCGGACAACGGCCAGCACGTGATCGCCAGCGGCTACGACCACCTGTTCCGCTATCTCACCAGCATCGGCACCCGGCAGTACGTCGCCTTCCCGGAGCGGGCCACGCTGCGCTGGCCCGACGGGCGCAGCGCCACCATGAGCACCAAGGGGCTCGGCGCGCTGCGCACCCTGTCCGGCGCGCACCCCGACGCCAGTCTGCTCGAACGGGCCCGCGCCACCGTCGCCACCCTCCGGCTCGGCTGGCAATGCCTGCACCAGCCCGCCGACCTGCCCGACCTGACCACCGAGCAGTGGTTCAACCGCATCGGCATGCCAGCGAAAGCCCGTGAGGCCCTGTGGGATTGGCTGGCGCTGGGTGTCGCCGCCGAACCGGTGCAGCAGGAATCGGCGAAGGTGCTCGCCGACGTGATGGCCACCGGCATCCGCCTCGGCATCAAACACCGACGCCCGGCCACCATCGGCTACCCGACCACCGACCTGGACACGCTGTTCATCACCGGTGCACTGAAAGTCTTTGCGCGACATGGGGTCGAGGTCAAGCATCGCGCGGTGGCCCGGCGCATCAACATCGCCGACGGCCGGGTCACCGGGGTAGCGCTGGCCGACGGCACCACCGTCCCGGCGGACGCGGTGGTGTGCGCCGTGCCCAACTCAAACATCAACGGGCTGCTCGACGACCTGCCCGAGCACGCCGAACTCTATGCTGCCGCAGACAAATTGGGCTACACGCCGATCGTCAGCACCAACCTGTATCTGGATCGCCCGCTGGGCACCACGGCCGAGTTCGAGGCGTTGATCGGCGGCACCGGCGTGATCGATGAGGTCTTCGACCGCCAGCGGATGACCGGTCGCCCCACCGATCAGGCCTGGCTCTACTGCCTGACCACCAGCGGGGCCTACGAACAGATCCACAAGACCAACGAGGAGATCGTCGCCGAGCAACTGGACCTGTTGCGCCGCTACTACCCCGCCGCCAAAGAGGCGAAAGTTGTTCAGGGACACGTGGTTCGGATGCCGAAGGCGACCTTCTCCCAGGTGGTCGGCACGCACGCGCTGCGACCCGGGCAACGCACCTCGGTGCCGACGCTGGTACTCGCCGGCGACTGGACCGCCACCGACTGGTCGGCGACCATGGAAAGCGCAGTACAGAGTGCGGCAAAGGCGGTCGATCTGCTGCTTGCGCTACCGTCAGTGCGGTGAGCACGGATCGCGCCACGCCCGACCACGTCGCCAAGCCACGGACGGGTAAGTCGACGACCGCCAAACCCGCGGTCGATCGACCGGCCCCCAAACGCCGGATGTCGGCGGCCGACCGGCGGGCTCAGCTGCTGGATGTCGCCCGCGACATCGTCGCCGCCGACGGTTTCGGCGCGGTCACCATCGATCGGGTGGCGCGCGAGTCCCAGGTCGCCCGCGCGCTGGTGTATCAGCAGTTCACCGACCTGTCCGGGCTGATGACCGCGCTGCTCGACCGCGAGTCCGAGATCGCGCTGGCCGGGGTCAGCAGCGTCGATTGGTCCGAGGCCGTCGACGTGGATCAGGTCGGCCGCGGCATCCTCGCCTATCTGCACGCGGCGCCGACCAGCTGGCGGATCATCCTCAGCCCACCGGACGGCGGCCCGCCCGATCTGCGCGACCGGCTCGAACTCGGCCGGTCTTACGCCCGCGCGATCGGCGCGCGCCACCTGTCCCGCTATGCGGGCGTCACTGTCGACCCGGAGGGGCCGACCGAGCGAATCCTGTTGGCGGCCATGGAAGAACTGGCCCGGCTGCATCTCACCGATCCGGCGAACTATCCGGACGAGATGGTGCTGCGCTACCTCCGCTCGCTCGTCGGCTGGGCGGTACGCCTGGAAGCACCCCGCTGACCTGCGGCGTCGCCAACCTCACGAAAATCTCACGGACAGCTTGGTTTTCTTTCACCAAGGCGCGGATCTCGCGCCGGGGAGAGAGGAAAACAGATGAAGTTCAGCACTTTGCTTGCGGCCGTTGCACTTTCGGCGGGCCTCGTCGCCGGAGGGTCGGCGGTGGCCGCAGCGGAGACGATCTACGTAGGCACCTACGGCACCGAAGCGGCGTGCCGGGCGGATGGCTCCGACGCACCCGCGCATCCGGACTGGACCTGGTGGGAGTGCCAGCAGACCCCCACCGGTGAATGGGATCTGTACTACTCCACCAACTGATCCCGGCCGGGCCGGTCCGGTGTGCCGGATCGGCCCGATCTGAAATGACATACTCTCTGATCTCGTGCGTGTGCTGGTGGTCGAGGACGACGAAGGTCTGGGAAACGAAGTCGCCGCCGGACTGCGCTCGGCGGGGTTCGCCGTCGACCTCGCCCACCACCTGGCCGACGCCGACCTGAAGATCTCCGTCAACACCTACGACGTCCTCATCGTCGATCGCGGCCTGCCCGACGGCGATGGACTGCACCTGGTCGCCGTCCAACGTGCCGCGGGCCAGCGGGTGCCGGTGCTGATGCTCACCGCCCGCGACGGGCTCGCCGATCGCATCGCCGGTTTCGAGCACGGCGCCGACGACTACCTGGTCAAACCGTTCGCGATGCCCGAACTGGCCGCCAGGGTGCGCGCGCTGAGTCGCCGCCGCGAACATCCGGCACCCGCGCGCCTGGTGCTCGGCGATATCGACATCGACCTGCCGCGCCGCCGGGTGCAGCGCGCGGGCATCCTGCGGTCGCTGACCCCGAAGGAGTTCGCGGTGCTCGAGCTGCTCGCCACCCGCGCGGGCAGCGTGGTCTCGCGCAGCGAGCTCATCGAATGCTGCTGGGACGAGATGGCCGAGCCCGCCTCGAATGTGGTGGACGCCGTGATCGCGCAGCTGCGCCGCAAACTCGGGCCGCCGCAGGTGATCGAGACCGTGCGCGGCACCGGCTTCATGATCGGAAGTGACTCATTCGCACGTTGATTCCCTCGGCAACGGCGTTGTCCGGTCGCTCCGTGAACGTCCTACCCGCCGTGGCCAGGCTGCGCCGCACCCGCCGGCTGCTGACCGCCCTCATCACCGTGATCACCGCGACCTGTCTGATCATCCTCGGCGTGCTCGCGGCGATCATCGACGCCCGCTCACGGCACAATGCCATCGACGACAGCCTGGACCGAGTGGTCACCGGCTTGTGGCGCAGCGTCGAGTTCAACCCCGACGACCAGGCCATCGACCTCGAATTGGTGGAGAAGGACGACCTGGCCAACGGCGAGACCGCGGTCCTGATCGTCACGAACGACGACACCGGGCACTGGCGGGAGATCTACGGGCACCTGCGGTCCTGGCTGCCACCGACCACCGGCGCGGAGGCGCTGGCCGACGATGCCGTGCGGGCGGGCGAGACCGTATTCCAGGACGGATACGACAGCGCGGGCCGCCCGGTGCGGCTCGCGGCGACGCCGGTCTTCTGGGAAGACACGAAAACGGAGGCGGTCGTCGTCGCGGGCACCAATCCGGGACTGGTGGATCGGGACCGGGCGGTGCTGCTCTGGGCGCTCGTGGTCGGCGGACTGACGCTCGTCACCCTGTCCGCCCTTGCCGCACACGCGCTTTCGGGCCGCAGCATGCGCCAGGCGTTGCTGCTCGTCGAGGAGCAGGAACGCTTCCTCGGTGACGCCGCCCACGAATTGCGCACGCCCCTCACCACTTTGGGGCTGGTCACCGCGCCGCGGCGCCGCAGTCCGCACGAGGTGGAGCGCGCACTGGCCGACGCGGGCGCGCTGGGGACCCGGATGGAGCGGATCGTCACCGGCCTGCTCGCGCGGGCCCGGATGCAGGCGGGGGTGACGACGATGGAGCGGGTGCAGTTGCTGCTCGATCAGCTCACCGAGGCGGTGGTCGAGGAGTTCCAGGCGAATGTCGTGGTGCAGAGCGAGCCGACGGTCGTCGTCGGCGACCCGAGCCTGCTGAGCCTCGCGGTGCGTAACCTGATCGAGAATGCGATTACGCACGGCGCGATCAACCCGGCCGCTCCGGTGGAGGTGCACGTCGCGCAGGGGCGGGTCAGCGTGCGCGACCACGGCGCGGGGCTGCACCCGCAGCTGTCGAGCAATCCGTTCGCTCGCGGCGTCACCGCGGGGCGGGGCAGCGGCATCGGGCTGGCGTTGGTCGCGTGGATTGCCGAATTACACGGCGGCACCGCGACAATGGAGCCTGCACCGGGCGGCGGCACCATCGCGACCATCGCGCTGCCGCCGCCCGCACTCGGCCTCTCCTGAGACGTCGCTACCGATTCGGTTGCCGCACAGCCTTGTGCACGCCGTCCACCGGCACCGGCTCCAGAATCTCGGGCCGCGGTTCGGGGGCGGCGATACGCAGCGCGTCGGCGGAGTCGTCGTCGGGCTGGGTCTGCGAACGGATCTCGGCCTCGACACGCGCCCGGTAAGTCGTTATCTCCCGCTCGATTTCGGCGTCGTCCCAGCCGAGGACCGGCGCGACGAGGCGGGCCACCTGCTCGGCGCAGTCGGCGCCGCGGTCCGGGTACTCGATGGAGATGCGGGTGCGCCGGGCCAGGATGTCGTCCAGGTGCAGCGCGCCCTCGGCGGCGGCCGCGTACACGGCCTCCACCTGCAGGTACGACGGCGCCTCGGTAATGGGCTGCAGCAGTTCGGGTTTGCCGTCCGCCAGCGCCAGCACCTCGTCGATGAGTGAGCCGTACCGATCGAGCAGGTGCTTGATCCGGTACGGGTGCACGCCGTATTCCTCGGCCAGCTGCACCGTCTGATTGACCAGCGCGAAGTAGCCGTCGGCCCCGAGCAGCGGCACCTTCTCGGTGATCGACGGCGACACCCGGGCCGGAATGTCCTGTGCCGCTTCGTCGACGGCGTCGTAGGCCATCACCCGATAGGTGGTGTACTTGCCGCCCGCGATGCTGACCAGGCCGGGCGCAACCCTGGCGACGGCGTGCTCGCGGGACAGCTTGGAGGTCTCGTCGCTCTCCCCCGCCAGCAGCGGGCGCAGGCCCGCGTAGACGCCGTCGATGTCGTCGTGGGTGAGCGGGGTGACCAGCACGTCGTTGACCCGGTCCAGCAGATAGTCGATGTCGGCCTTGGTCGCCGCGGGATGGGCGAGGTCGAGATTCCAGTCGGTATCGGTGGTGCCGATGATCCAGTGAGTACCCCACGGGATGACGAACAGCACGGAAGTCGGGGTGCGCAGGATGATCGCGGCGTCGCTGACGATGCGATCGCGCGGCACCACGATGTGCACGCCCTTGGACGCCCGGACGTGGAAACGGCCGCGCTGATGGGCCAGCGCCTGCACCTCATCGGTCCACACGCCGGTCGAGTTGATCACCACGTGCGCGCGGATGTCGGCGGTGCGACCGTCCTCGCTGTCGCGCACCTGCACGCCGACCACCCGGTCGGCCTCGCGCAGGAAGCCGACGACCTGGGTGGAGGTGCGGATCACCGCCCCGTAGTGCGCGGCGGTACGGGCCACGGTCATGGTGTGCCTGGCGTCGTCGACGACGGTGTCGTAGTAGCTGACGCCGCCGATCAGCGCGCTGCGCTTGAGGCCGGGAGCCAGCCGCAGTGCGCCCATCCGAGTGAGATGGCGCTGGCCGGGAACGGATTTGGCGCCGCCCATGGTGTCGTAGAGCATCAGCCCCGCCGCGACGTACGGCCGCTCCCACGCGCGGTGGGTGAGCGGATAGAGGAAGCGCAGTGGTTTCACCAAATGCGGGGCGAGCGCGGACAGTGCGAGCTCGCGTTCCTTCAGCGCCTCGCGGACCAGGCCGAACTCCAACTGCTCCAGATAGCGCAGGCCACCGTGGAACATCTTCGACGACCGGCTCGACGTGCCGGAGGCGAGGTCACGCGCCTCGACCAGCGCGACCTTCAGCCCGCGGGTGGCCGCGTCGAGCGCGATGCCCGCGCCGACCACGCCGCCGCCGACGACGACCACGTCGAAATGGTCCTTGCCGAACCGCTCCCAGGCCGTCCTGCGCTGCTCCGGACCGAGGAACTGGGACTCCGGTTTCTTGGTCATGCTCGACTCCTCCAGCCGCGTTGTCGACGACGTAGTGGTCTTGTTCGCGCATTTCGATCGAGCTGCTCTTGCTACAGGCTATGCCAGGTGCCACGGATCTCTTCGACCACGGCGTCGCTCGTGTCGTTGAGCGCTACTCGTCGGTAACTGCTCTCGACCCTAATCGAGCGGGGCGCGGGCGGCCATGTGATCCGCAGCCCGGTCCGTCGGCGGGCAGCTCCGGTAACCACGGAGCGACGATCCGCCCGAGCATGGCGCCGGGAAGCCGCGTGACCATCGAGGACCCGCGTGGCCGCAATCGGACACAGCGCGCTCGGTGTTTAGTAACCTGCACGAATGCGTCGCTATGTGGCCGCCATCGACCAGGGCACGACTTCGAGTCGGTGCATCGTTTTCGATCGGCAGGGGCGCGTCGTCGGCGTGGCCCAGCGGGAACACGAACAGATCTTTCCACGACGGGGCTGGGTCGAGCACGACGCCGAAACCATCTGGGAGAACACCGAATTCGTGCTGGGCGAGGTGCTGAAGCAGCAAAAGCTCAGCAAAGACGACATCGCGGCGGTCGGCGTCACCAACCAGCGCGAGACCACCGTGGTCTGGGATCGGTCCACCGGCAAGCCGATTCACCACGCCATCGTCTGGCAGGACACCCGGACCGATCGGCTGACCACCGAGCTCGGCGGCGATATCGGGCCGACCCGCTATCAGGAGCGCACCGGCCTGCCGCTGTCCACCTACTTCGCCGGGCCGAAGCTGCGCTGGATTCTCGACAATGTCGACGGTGCGCGCAAGCGAGCCGAGGCGGGCGAGCTGTGCTTCGGCACCATGGACAGCTGGGTGCTGTGGAATCTGACCGGTGAGCACATCACCGACGTGACCAACGCGTCGCGCACGATGCTGATGGATCTGAATACCCGCCAATGGGATTCGGAGATCTGCGCGGAGTTCGGCGTGCCTGAGTCGATGCTGCCGGAGATCCGCAGCTCCTCGGAGGTGTACGCGGAGATCAGCTCCGGTCCGCTGCAAGGGATTCCGGTCGCGGGCATCCTCGGCGACCAGCAGGCCGCCACCTTCGGCCAGGCCTGCCTGTCCCCCGGCGAAGCCAAGAACACCTACGGCACCGGCAATTTCATGCTGCTCAACACCGGGACCACGCCCGTGGTCAGCAAGCACGGTCTGCTCACCACCGTCTGCTATCAGCTCGGCGACGAGCCCGCCGTGTACGCGCTGGAGGGGTCGATCGCGGTCACCGGCTCACTGGTGCAATGGTTCCGGGACAACCTGGGCATCATCTCCTCGGCCGACGAGATCGAGCCGCTGGCGCGCAGCGTCGAGGACAACGGCGGCGCCTACATCGTGCCCGCGTTCTCCGGGCTGTTCGCGCCACGCTGGCGGCCCGACGCCCGTGGCGTGATCGCCGGGCTCACCCGCTACGTGAACAAGGCCCACCTGGCCCGAGCCGTGTTGGAGTCCACCGCTTTTCAAACCGGCGAGGTGGTCGACGCCATGCGCGCCGACGCCGAATCCGAGCAGCTCGACCTCGAACTGACCACCCTGAAGGTGGACGGCGGCATGGTCAGCAACGACCTGCTCATGCAGTTCCAGTCCGACATCCTCGACGTGCCCGTGGTCCGCCCGGTCGTCAACGAAACCACCGCCCTCGGCGCCGCCTACGCGGCCGGCCTCGCGGTCGACTACTGGTCCGGCACCGACGACATCCGGGAGAACTGGGCGGCCGACAAGACGTGGCAGCCGACCATGTCCGCCGAGGACCGCGACGAACACTGGAAGTCCTGGAACAAGGCCGTCGAACGCACCTACAACTGGGCGGACTGACCCGCTATTGCGCGGCGCGGGCCAGTCGGTCCACTGCCTCGGTCAACGTGGCGCTGTCGGAGGTGGTGAAGCACATGCGCATCGAGTTGCGGTAGCCGCCGTCGACGGCGAAGGCGGAGCCGGGGACGTAGGCGACGCCCGCTTCGAGGGCACGCGGTAGCAGCGCCTGGGTGTCGGTGTCGTCGGTGAAGTCGGCCCAGACGAACATGCCGCCGGTGGCGTCGGTGCAGCGCACGCGGTCGCCGAAACGGGTGCGCACCGCGTGCACCAGCGACTTGGCGCGCTCGCCGTAGACCGTGCGCACGTGGTCGACGTGCGCGGACAGCCAGGTCTCGTCGGCGAGCAGGTCGGCGGCGATCTGGTGGGTCAGCGCCGAACCGCACAAATCCGCACCTTGTTTCAGCAGCTCCACTGCACGGCACACCGGGTCCGGTGCGACCATCCAGCCGACGCGCAGCGAGGGCGCGAGGATCTTCGAGGCGCTCGACAGCCGAATCACGTTGCGGGAGTGGGTGGCCACGGAGGCGGGCGGCGGGTTGTCGAACCACAGCTCGCCGTACGGATCATCCTCGATCACCCAGAAGCCGTGTGCGTCAGCGAGTTCGGCGAGTTCGGCGCGGCGCTGCGGGCTCATCGTCACCCCGCCGGGGTTGTGGAAGTTGCTCACCGTGTGCACCAGGGCCGGGCGTTCGCCGCGGGCGAGCAGGTCTGCCAGCGCGTCGGTACGCATGCCCTCGGCATCCAGCGGCACCGCGACGATCCGCGCACCGGCGGCCCGAAACACTTGCAGCGCACCGACATACGCCGGATCCTCGACGACGACCAGCGCGCCGGGGTCGAGCAGCACCTCGGCCAGCAGCGAAAGCGCCTGCTGCGAGCCGTGGGTCACGAACACCTCGTCAATGGTCACCGACCTACCGAGCCGCAAAGACTCCCGCTCCGTGAGCACCGCGCGCAACGGCCGCCAGCCGGGCGACTCGGTGTATTGCAGGCAGCCCGCGCTGCTCAGCGCCGCGTCGGCAGCCGCGGCGATCCGCTCGCGCGGCATCAGTTCCGCATCCGGCAACCCGCCGGCCAGGCCGATGATCTCGGCGCGCGCGGTGAGCTTCAGCAGGTCACGGATCGCCGAGCTCTGCAGTCCGCCGAGCTTGGCCGCGAGCGGTGGAATGGTCGGCGACATGGGAACCTCCGAACGGAACGCCGAGTTACGCGAGATCCCACTGTCGCATACGAGTGACCAAGATATGAAACTGATTTCTCATATAATGAGACCCCGCCCATCGGCCGCAAAGCTCAGGACAGTGCCCGCTCCCTGATCGCGTAGATCTGCACCTTGCCGTCTCGCAACACCGTGGTGACCGTCTGCGGATACACCCGGGTCTTACCGTCGGGATGGTGCTCGGTCAGATCGACATCGAAAGTGTCTGTCGCAACCTCGGTGATCCGCACACAGTGCGTGGTGCCTACCGGCACCTCCTCGTTGATCCCCTTTTGGATGACATCGGCCGGCGACACATTCTCGGCGTCGGGCGCCACGAAGCTCCTCGCCCGCTCGCCGCTGCGCTCCACGTAGAAGGAGTATTGGAAGCCGAGAATCGCCTCTGGTCCGCTGGTGGCATCGCCGCTGCCGTTGCCGACGGTCACTTTGCCGTCCTTGGTGGCCGGGCAGCTCAGTGCCGCAGTGGTGGTCGCGGCGGGCGGCGCGGCGGTGTCGCCGCCGGTGTTCCGGGACACCATGATCACCGTCACCGTCAATCCGACCAGGATGACGAGTGCCAGGATGCCCGCGATCACGTTGCGGCCGGTGTGCGAACCGGATTGCCGAGGCGTCGGCGGCGCCACGACCGGCGTGGTCGGCGCCAACCGCTTCGCGATCGGATCATCGGCCCAGGACAGTCCCGGCGCGCTCAGCGGCGGTGGTTTCGGCACGCTCCCCGTGTCGGTCGGGCGGTTCCACCACGAGTCCTTGTCCGGGTCCCCGGCAGGCCGCGCAGGCTGTTCACGATCGGCGGCCGGTACCCGAGGCGGCACGGGCGGCGGTCCGGGCGGCGGCTCGGCGACCGCTGCGGAATCAGGTGCACGGTACTGCGGCGGCGGTGTCGGCCCCGCGTCGGCGGCGGGCCGCCATACCAGCTCGGGGTGGTCGGCCGTCTGCTCCGGCACCTGCCAGCGCGGACCGGTATCCCCCATCGGCGGGCCGAATTCCGAGACGGGCGGTCCGAATTCTGAGACAGGCGGGCCGAATTCACCCACCGGAGGTCCGAAATCCGACGCGGACTGGTCGTCGGATTCGTTCTCCCTCGGATCACCGTCGGAGGTCACACCCAATCCTTTCCCCAAGACACACGTGTGGGGCGGTCGCGAACGACCGCCCCACCCGTCGAATCAACCCCAGTCGTCTCAGTACTGGAGTGAACCACCCCACTGGGTGGTCACGCCACCCACTTCGACCGTTTGCGGAGCCAGATCGCCCGGCTGCAGCGGAAGCTTAACTTGCGCGGCCGCTTCGAGTGCCGCGGCGCCGCCCGGCTGTTCCTTGATCCAGTTCTCGACGGCCGCCTTGGCCAGGTTGGCCTGGGTGGTGTCGAAGACGGAGACCGTCTTGTTGTCGGTCAGGCCGACACCACCGGTGTAGGTGGTGACCTTGACGGTGTTGGTGTCGACGTATTCGACCGACACACCGGCCTCACCGGCACCGGCCGGGGTGCGGTACCCGATGGTGCCGACGTAACCCGACTCGTTGTTGAAGTGGTGGGTGTTGGCCACGTGGCCCGGCAGCAGCGCACCACCGTCGATGTTCGCACCGATCTCCTGGTGCGGACCGGTCATCTCGACGACGGGCGCGGGCGGGGCCTCCTCCAGTCGCGGGGCCTGCCAGCGGGGCTGCTGCGGCTGAACCAGCGTCTCCGGCTGCGCCTGGGTGTTCTCGTCGCTGCCCGGGGTGTTCTGGGTGCGCGGCGGCGTGCTCGGTGTACCCGGCGTACCCGGCTGCTGCGGTGTGGTGCCGGGCTGGACCGGCGTCTGCTCGCCGTCCGGGGTATCCGGCGTCACCGCGGGCTGGGCCTGACCCTGCTGGCCGGACTGACCCGGCACGGGCAGCGGCGCGATCCGCGGGGTGGTGACACCCGGCTGGGTCGGCTGTGCCAGGCGCGGATCCTTGTTCGGATTCGGCATGACCGGATCCGGCGTATTGACCCCCGGCTGGCCCGGCGTGGTGACGCCCGGCTGGCTCGGCCCCTGCGGCTTGTTGGGATCCGGCTTGTTCGGATCCGGCTTGGTGGTATCGGGGCTCGGCGGGGCCTCGTTCGCCCCTGGCTGCGCCGGAGCGGGGCTCGGCGGCGCGGTGGTGGGTGGAATGGTCGGATCATTGGGAGCTGCCCCCGCCGGCGCCGCCAAGAGAGAGGCCACAGCGGCCGCGGCGGCCAGTGGCAACGAGGTGCTCGCCATCGCTCGCTGCGCCCGACTCGGCTTACGATGTTTCACTTTTCGCATTCCCTTTCCCGGGTGTGACCTGTGTTCGGTCGCACTCAGTTGTCTCTGACGAGACGCCCGGTCGTCGAACGACGCGAAGGTCGTTCGACGTTTCGATTGGGAACGATCCATCCCCCCGAACACCGAACCACGCGACCGCCCGCCGATCGCATCTCTGCGGGAAGTGAACCATATGTAGGCCTGATGGGCAATGTGAATGAAAACTTCACACTGCACGAACGCTGCTGAAGCGCAAGACCATTCAGTCCAGGTCGTCGTGGCGCATCAGCTGGCGTGCGGCTTCGGTCACCGAGCCGGTCAGCGACGGGTACACCGAGAAGGTCTGGGCCAGGTCGTTGACGGTCAGGTTGTTCTGCACCGCGAGCGCGATCGGCAGGATGAGCTCCGACGCGATCGGCGCCACCACCACACCGCCGATGACCACGCCGGTGGCGGGGCGGCAGAAGATCTTCACGAAACCCCGGCGCAGGCCCGACATCTTGGCCCTCGGGTTGGTGTTCAGCGGCAGCATCACTGTGCGGGCCGGCGTCTCACCGTTGTCGATCGCGGTCTGGCTCACGCCGACGGTGGCGATCTCCGGGCGGGTGAACACCGCGGACGCCACGGTCTTCAACCGGATCGGGCTGACGCCCTCGCCGAGCGCGTGGTACATCGCGATGCGGCCCTGCATCGCGGCCACCGAGGCCAGCGGCAGCAGGCCGGTGCAGTCACCCGCGGCGTAGATGCCGGGCACGGAGGTCCGCGAAACCCGGTCCACCCGCAGGTAGCCGCCGCGGTCGAGTTCGATGCCGACCCGTTCCAGCCCGAGGCCGTCGGTGTTGGGCGTGGAGCCGACGGTCATCAGCGCGTGCGTCCCGGCGACGGTCCGGCCGTCGGACAGCTTGACCACCACGCCCTCGGCGGTGCGCTCCACCGCGTCCGCGCGGGCGTGCTTCACCAGCTCGACACCGCGTTCGGCGAGCGCGTCCTCCAGCACGAGGGCGGCGTCGGCGTCCTCGCCGGGCAGCACCCGGTCGCGACTGGAGACCAGCCGCACCCGCACGCCCATTTCGGTGTAGGCAGAGACGAATTCGGCACCGGTGACACCGGAGCCGACCACCACCAGGGTCTCCGGCAGCTCTTCCAAGTCGTAGAGCTGACGCCAGTTCAGGATGCGCTCACCGTCCGGCTCGGCACCCGGCAACACGCGCGGGCTCGCGCCAGTGGCGATCAACACAACTTCGGCCTCGATGGTCGTCTCGCTGCCGTCGGCCAGCAGGGCCCGCACGTGATGCGCGGCAAGGCCGGTAGACGTGTCGGTCAGCTCCGCGCGACCGGCCAGCACGGTGACGCCGACGGTCTGCAGCTTGGACCTGATGTCGGAGGACTGGGCCAGCGCCAGCGCCTTGACGCGGCCGTTCACCTCGGCCAGTTGCACCTTGGCCTGGTTCGGATCGAGAGTGATCCCGAGATCGCGGGCGCGGCGCAGGTCGGTGCGCACGCCGGTGGAGGCGATGAAGGTTTTCGAAGGGACACAATCCCAGAGCACACATGCCCCGCCGATGCCATCGCTATCGATCAGCGTCACCGACGCACCGTGCTGGGCTGCCACCAGCGCCGCCTCGTAGCCGGCCGGTCCGCCACCGATGATCGCTATGCGGGTCATGGATACCTCCGCTCTTGGTTGCGCACCGGGATCTCCGGTACCTGTCAACGTTATCGGGCGAGGCACGTCACACGGTCGCCGCGCCCGGAACGCGCGACCGGAACACCGCATCTGGCCGGGATAGAGACGATCCTCGGATGTTATTGGCTACCCTTCTCTGGTGCCGATCTACGCCGCCTATGGGTCCAACATGGACTCAACCCAGATGCTCGAGCGCTGTCCGCACTCGCCCATGTCCGGAACGGGCTGGTTGGAGGGCTGGCGGCTCACCTTCGCTGGTGACGACATCGGCTGGGAAGGACCACTGGCGACGGTCGTCGAGGAGCCAGGTTCCCGCGTTTTCGTCGTGCTCTACGACGTGTCGCCCGAAGACGAGCAGCGACTCGATCGGTGGGAGGGCTCGGACTTCGGCATCCACAAGAAGATCCGGCTACGCGTCACCCGCAGTGAGAGCGGCGCCGACCCGACGCTGGCCTGGTTGTACGTGCTCGACGCCTACGAGGGCGGCCTGCCCTCGGCGCGCTACATCGGCGTGATCGCCGACGCGGCCGAAAAGGCCGGTGCGCCCGAGGATTACGTGCACTCCCTGCGCACCCGCAACAGCCGCAACGTCGGCCCGGGCAACTTCGGCTGACAAACGAACGACGTGGCCGGCCCGCAGGCCGACCACGCCGCGGTATCGCTCAGCTCAGCGTGCGTTGAGCACGATATTGGTCAGCACCCGCACGCCGACCGCGAGCGCGCGCTCGTCGATGTCGAACGTCGGCTGGTGCAGATCCAGCTGCTCGCCGTGCCCGGACCAGACGCCGAGGCGCGCCATCGCGCCGGGCACCTCTTCCAGGTACCACGAGAAGTCTTCGCCGCCACCGGATTGCATGGTGTCGGCCAGTGCGTCCGGACCGAGCTTGCGGATCGCGTCCTCGAACATCCGGGTGGACTGCTCGTCGTTGACCACCGGCGGCACGCCGCGACGGTAGTTCAGCTGGTACCGCACGCCGGTGGGGGCGAGCAGACCGTCGACGATCTCGCGCACCATCGGCTCCAACAGCGACCAGGTCGCGTGATCGCCGGTGCGCACGGTGCCGGTGAGCATGCCGGTCTGCGGAATCGCGTTGGGCGCCTTGCCCGCACTGACCGCGCCCCACACCATCACGGTGCTGGTGCGCGGGTCGATGCGCCGGCTGAGCAGGCCGGGCAGCCCGGTGATCACGGTGCCGATGGCGTAGACCAGATCGCTGGTCAGATGCGGGCGCGAGGTGTGCCCGCCCGGCGAGTCCAACACCAGTTCGACGGTGTCGGCGGCCGAGGTGATCGCACCGACCCGGATGCCGACCCGGCCCACCTCCAGGCGCGGATCGCAGTGCAGCGCGAAGATCCGCTCCACACCCTCCATCGCGCCGGTGGCGACCACGTCGATCGCGCCGCCGGGCATGACCTCCTCGGCGGGCTGGAAGACCAGGCGCACGCCGACCGGCAGCTCCGGCACCTCGGCCAGCGCGAGCGCGGTGCCGAGCAGGATCGTGGTGTGCGCGTCGTGCCCGCAGGCGTGCGAGACGCCGGGCACGGTGGAGGCGAAGCTCAGGCCGGTGAACTCCTGCAGCGGCAACGCGTCCATGTCGGCGCGCAGGCCGATGCGCGGGCCCTCCGGCCCGATGTCACAGATGAGGCCGGTGCCGCCGGGCAGCGGCTGCGGGGTCAGGCCCGCCTTGATCAGCCAGGAGGAGATGAACTCGGTGGTGGCGAACTCGGTGCGGGAAAGTTCCGGGTTGGCGTGGATGTGCCGCCGCCACTGGACGAGGTCGACCGAGTGCTCGGCCAGCCAGCCCTCGACCGATCCCAGTCCCGTCCCCACGGTGTTCGACAATGCGACGAGGTCCGGGCCCTCTACCAGTGCACATGCACCGGTGTCCGTGCCCGTAACCCGCTCGGCCGAACGGCCGGTAGTGCTCACCGAATCTCCTCCTGTCGTTGAACGAGCCGTTGCAACAACCTGTCCCTGTGTTCTTCATCGCCGGCCGCGGTGATCGCGGTACGCGCGAGAGCCAGCGCACCATCGACCACCGCACGATCCGCCGAGGCATTGACGCTCGCCGCGGCGAAGTCCGGCTGGTGCGTCACCGCACCACCGGCATCAATTCCGATAACCGGATGGATGCCAGGAATGACATTGGTGACGTTGCCCATGTCCGTGCTTCCGAGCGGCCGCTGTGCCTCGAGCTCGGGTGCGATCGGCACTCGCCCCAATCGGGTTATCTGCTCGCGGTAGGCAAACAGTAACGCCGGATCGGGCGTCAGCTCGGTATATGTCGGCGCGACAGTCCGGATTTCCTGGGTGCAGCCGGTCGCAAGGGCTCCGGCTTCGAAACACGCTGACGCTCGTTGCATCAGATTGTCGAGGGATACGGAGTCGACTGCGCGTAGGTAATACAGCAGTTCCGCACGTCCGGGCACGATGTTCGGGGCTACGCCACCATCGCCGACTATACCGTGGAGTTGCTGGCCAGGCTGGAGATGCTGCCTCAGCAATCCAAGAGCTACCTGCGTGACGGTGACCGCGTCGCCCGCGTTGCGCCCGAGTTCCGGCGCGGCGCTGGCGTGCGCCTCCCTGCCGTGGAAGGTGATGGCCAGATCGGCCATCGCCAGCGAGCGCGCGCCGGCGATGTCGAGCGGGCCGGGATGCACCATCATCGCCATCGCCACGTCGTCGAAGACACCGCGCTCCAGCATCAGCACCTTGCCACCGCCGCTCTCCTCGGCGGGTGTGCCGAGCACGAGCACGGTCAGCCCGAGCGCGTCGGCCACCTCGGCGAGGCCGAGCGCGGCACCGACCGACGAGGCGGCAATGATGTTGTGCCCGCAGGCATGTCCCATTCCGGGCAGGGCGTCGTACTCAGCGCAGATGCCGACCGTCAGCGGTCCGCTGCCGAAGCTCGCGCGAAACGCGGTCGGCAGGTCGGCCACGCCGGTCTCGACCTCGAAACCGCGCTCGACGAGCGGCGCGATGGTCTTGGCGACGCTGCGCGTCTCCTCGAACGCGAGCTCCGGCTCGGCGTGGATCGAGTGCGAAAGATCGATCAGCTGGTCGACCGCGGCCTTGATCGCCGCGTCCGACAGCTGCATGGCATCGGCACGCGCGACGTCGTAGTCGCTGCGCGATTCCTGGTGCCCGCTGCGCGGTGGTGGCATGGAACACAGTGTTGCACTGCGCCGCAAACCGAGCGAAGTCATGCCGGTCCGGTCGCTGCCCGGCGCAGCGGGTCGCCGGGGCGTTACCGCAGTTCAGTACGCCGCATTCCGCCGAGGGACACAGTCGTGTCCGCCGGCCGCCGCGGGATTACCCGGTGGCGAAGGCCAGGTTCTCCGGCGTGGTCGGCACGGCCAGACCCGCCAGCGCTTCGGCGTGCAGCGCGCGCTTGATCACCGGCAGGTTGGGCTTGCGATTGCTCGCCAATGCCGCGGCCTTGGCCACCGCGGTCGCCAGCAACGACTCCGCGTCGGCCTTGCCGTCCACGATGCCCGCGGCGATCGCCTCGTCGGCCGGGTAGCGGTAGCCGGTGGTCATCGCCTGCACGCAGACCTGATTGGACAGCCGCTGGGTGAGCAGGGCGTTCATGCCCACGGTGAACGGCATGCCCAGGTGCACCTCGGGCAGGCAGTAGAAGCCGCGATCGGCGCGCATCACCCGGAAGTCGTGCGAGGTGGCCAGCATGGCGCCCGCGCCGAAGGCGTGGCCGTTGATCGCGGCAACCGTCGGCATCGGGAACGTCAGCAACCGGGTGTAGAGCGAGTGCACGCGGTCCAGGTAGCCGTGCGAGTCCTGCAGGTTGGCGAACAGCCAGTCGGTGTCCAGGCCGTTGGTGTAGAACTTGCCGGTCGCCACGGTGACCAGCGCGGCGGGGCCCTCGGAGCTCTCGACCTTGTCCAGCACAGCGTGGAACTCGTCGATCCAGTCCGGGTGAAAGCGGTTCTCGCTGTCGGTCTGCCCCTCGTTTCCGAGGTACAGGACGAACACTTCCCCTTCACGTTCCAGATACGGCATGGGTGCAGAATATCCGGCACCCGGCGCCACCCCTACTCGCGGGTAGCTATCCCGGAGCGTCGGCCGAATGCAGCTGTGGGTTGTCCGAGCGCACCCGCAAGCCCGTGCCGGGCCGACTATCGTGACGATCATGCTTGCCGAACAGGCCGCCGAGGCGATCGCCGAACGTACTGGAGTGCCGCGTCACCGGGTTGCGGTGGTGCTCGGCTCGGGCTGGCAGGAGGCGGCCGCGGAGATCGGCACCCCCGTCGCGTCCGTGCCGATGCCGGAGCTGCCCGGCTTCGGGACGCCGAGTGCGCAGGGGCACGTCGGGATGATCCATTCGGTCGCCGTGGGTGCCACGCCCACGCTGCTGCTGATGGGCCGCCAGCACCTGTACGAGGGCTACCAGCCCGCCGAGGTGGTGCACCCGGTCGCCGCGGCCGTCGCGGCGGGCGCGGAGATCGTGCTGCTCACCAATGCCGCAGGCGGTATCCGCGAGGGGCTGCGGGTCGGCGAGCCGGTGCTGATCAACGATCATTTGAACCTCACCGCCCGGACCCCGCTGACCGGTGCCACCTTCGTCGATCTCGTCGACGCGTGGGACCCCGAATTGCGCACCCTGGCACAAGAAATCGACCCCACCCTGACCGAGGGCGTGTACGCGGGCCTGACCGGGCCGCAGTACGAGACCCCGGCCGAGATCCGGATGCTGCGCACCATGGGCGCCGACCTGGTCGGCATGTCGACGGTGCTGGAGGCGATCGCCTGTCGCGCGCTCGGCGCCCGGGTGCTGGGCATCTCGCTGGTCACCAACCTGGCCGCCGGCGTCACCGGCGGGCATCTGTCGCACGCCGAGGTGCTGGCCGAAGGTCACGCGGCCGCACCGCGATTGGGCAAGCTGCTGCGCGGCGTGCTGGAACGGGTGTAGATGCTGCGCTTCGGCACCGCCGGCCTGCGTGGCCCGCTGCAGGACGGCCCGGACGGCATGAACGTGACGACGGTGACCAGGGCCACCGCCGGACTCGTCGAGTGGCTGCGCGGGCGGTGCCTCGGCGGTGGCGCGGTGGTCGTCGGGCGCGACGCGCGGCACGGGTCCGCCGAATTCGCCACCGCGACGGCGGAAATCTTTGCCGCGGCAGGTTTTCCGGTGACCTTGCTGCCCGGTCCGCTGCCGACCCCGGTGGTCGCGTACGCGGTGCGCGAGCTCGGTGCGGTCGCGGGCGTGCAGATCACCGCCTCGCACAATCCGGCCACCGACAACGGCTACAAGGTCTACCTCGACGGCGGCTCGCAACTGCTGGCTCCCGCGGACACCGAGATCGAGCAGTGCATCGACGCGGTCACCGAACCCGTCGCCCGCACCCCGGTGACCCCGGCGGACGACGACATCGTGCAGCGCTACCTGAACCGGGTGTCCTCGCTGCCTTCGGTGATCGGCGGCGCGGGTGCGCGGGCCGCGATCCGGATCGCGCTGACGCCGCTGCACGGCGTCGGCGGCCAGATGGTGGTGCAGGCACTGGCCGCAGCGGGATTCACCGACGTGCACGTGGTCGAGGAGCAGTTCGAGCCCGATCCCGACTTCCCGACGGTCGCGTTCCCGAACCCCGAGGAGCCCGGCGCCACCGATCTGCTGCTCGCCCTCGCCGCCCGGGTCGGCGCGGACGTCGCGATCGCGGTCGACCCCGACGCGGACCGCTGTGCCGTCGGAATTCCGCTGCCGGACAACACCTGGCGAATGTTGCGCGGTGACGAGACCGGCGTGCTGCTCGGCGACTGCGTGCTGCGCACCGCACCGCCGGACGCGCTGGTGGCCACCACGATCGTGTCGTCGCGGCTGCTGTCCGAGCTCGCCGCGGCCCGCGGCGCCCGCTACGCCGAAACCCTCACCGGCTTCAAATGGCTGGCCCGCGCGGGCGACGGCCTGGTCTACGCCTACGAGGAGGCGATCGGCCACTGCGTCGACCCGGCGACGGTGCGCGACAAGGACGGCATCTCGGCCGCCGTGCTGACCGCGGACCTGGTCGCCCGGCTGAAGGCGGCGGGCCGCACCCTGAGCGACCAACTCGACGACTACGCCGTGGAATTCGGCCTGCACAGCACCGATCAGGTGTCGCTGCGGCTGGATTCGGCGGCGGCCGCCGCGGATGTGGTCGCCCGGTTGCGCGCGAACCCGCCGGACCAGATCGCGGGCGAACCGGTCGAGTACACCGACCAGCTCCAGGTGCGCGGCCGCATGCGCACGGACGCCCTGGTTTTCGAGGGCGGCGGCGCACGCATCGTGATCCGGCCGTCGGGCACCGAGCCGAAACTCAAGTGCTATCTCGAGGTGGTCACCCCGGTCTCGGCGCCTGCCGAACTGCCCGCTGCCAGGACAACTGCGGGACAACACCTTTCCGCATTGCGCGATTACTGCCGGGGGCTCTGACCCAGCCGTCATCATCAGATGATGACGGCGATGCACTGTACCCACTGCGGCAGCGAGGGCATGATGCCCGGCTTCATCGAGGACTCCGGCGACAGTTCACGCGGCCATGCCCGCTGGGTCGAAGGACCGTTGGAGATCGGCTTCTGGGGCGCGAAGCGGACCGGCCGCGCGCACTGGCTGGTCGATGCCTATCGATGCAAGGACTGCTTCCACCTCGAGCTGTTCACCCGAGCCCAGGACGGATGAACTCCCGCGCGACGGCGACCGGGCGCCGTCGCGCGGGTGACACCGGCGGTCTAACGCGGGCCGAACTGGCGATCGCCCGCGTCGCCGAGGCCGGGGACGATGTAGGCGTGCTCGTTCAGGCCCGCGTCCACGGCGGCGGTGACCAGGCGCACCGGGTGGCCCGAATCGGTCAGTGCGGCAACCCCTTCCGGTGCCGCGACGACGCAGACCGCGGTGATGTCGGTGGCGCCGCGGGCGACCAGGAGTTCGAGGGTGTGCCGCATCGAGCCGCCAGTGGCCAGCATCGGGTCGAGCACGTAGACCGGGAGTCCGGCCAGATCGGCAGGCAGCGACTCCATGTACGGGACGGGCTCGTGGGTGTCCTCGTCGCGGGCGATGCCGACGAATCCGATTCTGGCGTCCGGGATCAGCTCGGCGGCCACGTCGACCATGCCGAGGCCCGCCCGCAGCACCGGCACCAGCAGCGGCGGCTGCGCCAGTCGCGCGCCCTCGGTCACCGCCACCGGCGTGCTGATCTCGAAGCGCCGCACCGGCGCGTCCCGCAGCGCCTCGTAGATGAGGATCCTGGTGAGATCGCGCAGCGCGGCGCGGAAGGCGGAATTGTCGGTGCGCTCGTCTCGCATCGTGGTCAACAGGGCAGCGGCGAGCGGATGGTCCACGGTGTGAGTGCGCATGAGGGAACGATAAAGTGACCGGTGGGTCCGCCGCCGACGCTCTACCCGAAAGTTTTTTCGGATCGGTGGGAACCGAACGGGAAGAGGGCGCGTCGAACCAAGTGAATGACGTACTCTGCCTGGGAACAACAGATGGGGGAAGCTCTGATGCGGAAGATGTCGGCGGACACCGAGGGCATCGCAGCCTACGGCGCGACCGCCCATGTGATGGCCGGGGAGATGGCCACGGCCGGTGCCAGTGCCGCGGCGGCCGAGCCCGCGCTGCTCGGCCCGATCATGGGGTTGATCGGTGGTGATTTCATGGCCGCCTACGCCGCCGCGCACGCGGGACATGTCGCCTCGATCGGCCAGCTGTCGGCGGTACTCGCCAGCATGGGCGGCGCGGCCACCGGCGCGGCGACGGTGCTCACCGAGACCGACCTGAACAACGCGGGAGCGCTGCGGACCGTGGCCACCGAATTGGACGGCTGAGCCTGTGATCGATATCAACGCACTGGCCAAGCCGATATTCGACCTGCTTTCCAGCTTCGGCTCCGGCGTGCTACCCACCGGCGGCCCCTCCGACGCGCTGCGCAGCACGTCGAGCGTGGTGGACCAGATCCACCAGATGGGCCGCGACAGCATCAACGGCATGAACACCGCGTGGGACGGCCAGGCCGCCGACGCCGCCACCTCGAAGGCGCTGCGGGTACAGACCTCCGCCGCCACCATTTCCGACCGTGGCAACGAGATGGCAACCGTGGTGAATCAGGCTGCGGCCGAGGTCGAGACGGGTCAGAAGGACCTCGCGGGGATTGCCCAGTCGTTCGTGAACACCGCGGCGAGCGCGGGCCCTGCCCTGGCCACCCCCGCGGGCTTGACGATGATCGTCGGCTCCGCGATCGACCATCTGGGCCAGGCGCTCAACGTGGTCGGCCGGGTGCAGAACGAACTCGGCACGCACACCGCGTCGATGTCCGAACTCACCCCGCCGCCGCCCACTCCATCACTCGCGGGCACGGCCACCTCCGCAGCGGGCGCGCAGCAGCTGGCCTCGACCGCGACCAGCGCGCTGAGCGGTGTCGGTTCGATGGCGAGCAGCCTGATGAGCACCGCGATGCCCTCGACCACCAACTCGACGACAGTCGGCACCAAGTCCACCACCCCGAGCCCGGCGGGCACACCCAAACCCGACACCGGCTCCTCGGGCATGGCCGACGGCACCGGCGTGAAGATCACGCTGCCCGACGGCAGCACCGTGGAGGCGCCGAACGAGAAGGCCGCGACCGCGGTGCGCTCGGCGATCAGCGCGGTCGGCACGCCGTACGTGTGGGGCGGCAACACCCCCGGCGCCGGCCTGGATTGCAGCGGGCTGACCAAATTCGCCTACGGCGAGGCGGGCGTGGAGCTGCCACGCCTGGCCGCCGAGCAGGCCACCGGCACCTCGGTCTCCCCCGGCGACCTGATGCCCGGCGATCTGGCCATCTGGGATGGCCACGTCGCGATGGTGATCGGCAACGGCCAATTCGTCGAGGCAGGCGACCCGGTCCAGATCAGCTCGATTCGAACGGAGAACTCAGGGATGGGCTTCTACGGCTTCTACAGGCCGACGTCATGACTCAACCGCAGGTTCCCAACGTCACGGTCGCGGCCAGCACGAATCGGTCGGGCACCATCTCGGTGCGGGCCACCGATCAGGGCATGCCGGTGGAGATCAAGTTCGAGCGCAGCGAATACCGTTACGGCGCACAATCTCTCGCGAACGAGATCCTGCGGCTCACCAAACGCTCCACCGTCGCCGCGAAGGCGCGCCGCCGCGAGCTGCTCGCCGAGGCAGGCATGCCCGCCGACATCCTGGACCGGCTCGGCCTGCCCACCCGCCAGGCAGCGGTGGACGAGCTGGACCGGATCGATGACGCGGACACCGGACCTACGACGTGGATGAGGCCTGTATGAGTGAGCGGAGCGAGCGAACAATGAGCACAGCTGCCCCGGCGCTCATGGCGGAGCCGAGCGCCAGCGAGGTGGAGGCATGAGTGCGGAAATGGACGCTCTGGTCGCCAATGCGACGCAGAAGCTGGAAGCACTCGAGGCCGCGCTGTACGGCCTCAAGCAGGTGCGCGGGCGGCACACCACCGAGGACGGCACGGTCACCGTCGAGGTCGACAGCGACGGCGCGCTCGTCGGTTTGAGCCTCGCCGAGACGGTCACCTCGCTGCCGCCCGCCGAGGTCGGACAGCTGATCGTCTGGGCTTGCAGGCAGGCCGCCGAGGACGCGGGCAACCAGCGCTCGAAGGTCGTTGCGACACTGAACGAGTCATTCGTTCCCGGGGCGAACGACGCCCAAGGAACCGTTGGGGGCGGGCCGGATAGTGCCTGACGCGGAAGGTCGATAGGCTTCCGCTCATGGCTTCTGGAGACATCGTCCCGATCGAGCTCGGCCTGACCGACGGCGATCTCGTCACCCTGTGGGCACCGCGCTGGCGAGACGGTGACGACGAGTGGGAGGCGTTCCTCGGACACGAGGACGCCCTCTACGGTTTCGAGACCGTTGCGGAGCTGGCCGCGTTCATCCGGACCAACTCCGACAACGACCTCGTCGAGCATCCGGCATGGAAGGTCGTCGTCGCGCTGTCGGCGGTCGAGCTGGAGCCGGAGGAGAACTTCTCCTTCGATCTGGTCGCGGTGCCCGAACTGGCCGCGGGCGAGCCCGACGTGGACACCATCGCCGAGCTCGAAGACACCCTCAGCATGGTCCGCAACATCGGCGAGGTGTGCGAGCTGGAGACGGTGACCAAGTTCTTCGGGTCGCACCCGGTGCTCGGCGCGCTGCCCGGCGGCGTGAACGCCTTCGTCGGGCGCGACGGCGAAGAACTCTGGGACCAGATCGGCGCCGCCATCGCCAAGGGCTGGGACAGCGTCCTCGACGCCATCGACTCCGTCGTGAAAACCCCCGAGGTCGACGCGGAAGCCGTCGCCGTCGCGGAGGCCGAGCTGCTGGCCGCCGAGGAGAACGTGGTCGACGCCGACGACGCCGCGGACAACGAGGAAGACGAGTTCGAACCCGTCGACCTCGACGCGGACGACGAGGACGAAGAAGACGAGGACGAGACGTTCTGGCACGAGGTCGGCATCGACCCGGTCAAGATCATCACCTCCGACGGCACCTACTTCACGCTGCGCTGTTACCTCGACGACGAGCCGATCTTCCTCGGCTCCGACAACGCCATCACGGTGTTCAACTCCGAGCGGGCACTGGCCAGGTACCTGGCCGACGACCACGAACACGACCTCGCCAGGGTCAGCACCTTCGCCGACGTGCAGACCGCCGCGGTGGACGGTTCGCTCGAGGTCGAGGTCAGCGACGAAAATGTCTACGTGCTGCCCGGCCTCGCCGACGACCTCGCCGAAGGACCGGAAGCCGTCGACATCGAGCAGCTCGACCTCGCGGTCGAACTGTTCACCGACGCCTCCGACTACGCGGGCGACGACGTCGTGGAACAGGCGCTGGCCCAGTCCAATCCGCTCGGCTGGTACGTCTCGTACCTGCTCAACCCGGACCCCAACCGGATGGCACCCAACCCGCCGTTCGCGGCGGAAGCGCAGTCCTGGCGGGAACTGGAGCGCAACTTCGAGTCCCGGCTCAACCCGCAGTAGGGGCTGCTGTTCCGCCTCTCCGTGTATTCGGCCAGACCCAGGTGCCACGGGAAGTGGGCGGGCGACCGGCGGGTCGAGGAGTCGGCTAGGTCAGCTGGTCCCCGCGGAGTTATCCATGTGCTCACGAAATCAGTTGGTGCGTCGAGTAGCTGGACACAGCGCAGCAGGCCTCGAACTGGCCAGTTGCGCTGGGTCTTACTTCAGTCGGATCCAGATCTGCTCGGCTCGGCCAAGTAGGCGGTTGTCGGCGCCGTAGACGGCGGTGGAGGAGAAGGCTTTACGGCCCTGTTCGCCGTGGCTCTCGCCGACGACGACGCACTGTTCGCCGACCTCGGGGAGGTCGTGCACGGCGGCGGTCATGGAGCCGAGGAGGGCGGGGCGGTCGAACATATCGGGCAGCGACCAGCCGCCGGGGCAGTCCATCGCGGCCCACAGCACGGCGTGGCCGAGCGGGAGCGAGTCGTCGGGGATCCACGGTGCGGCCACCAGGCCGTCACCGACCGCGCCCGCCTCGATGCGCAGCCCGTCCGGGCGACCGCTGCCGCAGACGAAGCAGGACGCGAACATCTCGTTGCTCCGGTAGGAGCTCGCCGCCTCGGCCGCGGTCGCGAAGGGCACGGATGGCGGTGCGTCCCGGTCGAATTCGCCTATTCGGGATTCCGCTAGCAAGGTGTCGCCGTCGTACAACTCCCCCGCACGCACTTCGAGCGGCTTGTCCAGCGGCGGCGGGCTGCGCAGGATCACCGTGACCGCGGCATCCGCGTGCTGCTCGGCCAGCAGTCCACCCACGTAGCCGCCGTTGCCGGAATCGGGCGGGCCGTTGAATCGACTGGGGATCCGCAATGTCGCCATAGTTCGCCACGCTAGCGAACCGGCGAACCGGCACCCGCGCACCCCCACCACGACCGAGGTCGGAACGGCCGCACCGCCAGTCCCCGAGAACACCGACACCGGCGTGCCGACCGCGGCGTCGAACTACAACGCACCGGCGGCCCGTGTTCGTCGCTGCGCACGATGACCCGGTCACCTGACACCGCCGACCACCCGAGAAGCGGCCGCACCACCGACGTTCTCACCCCAAACCCTCGCCGAACGCACGTCGTCGACCCGCCGAGCGGTCGCACGCCCGGCCGAGGGGGAACTGGTGACGGCATCGCCCGAGAGAGCACACCACCAGTTCCCTTCCGCAAAGGATCGGAATTTGTTGCGTCCCTTTGTTATCCGAGGAGCACCGCGTAGCCGGGCTTGATGATGTCGTCGATGATGCGCAGCCGCTCCGGGAACGGGATGAACGCCGACTTCATCGCGTTGATGGTGAAGCGCTCCAGATCGGTCCAGCCGTAGCCGAAGGTGTCGGAGAGCTTGAGCATTTCCTGGCTCATGGTGGTGTCGCTCATCAAACGGTTGTCGGTGTTCACCGTGACGCGGAAGCGCAACCGGGCCAGCAGGTCGAACGGGTGCTTGTCCAGCGAGGGCACCGCACCGGTCTGCACGTTCGACGACGGACACAACTCGAGCGGAATACGCATGTCGCGCACGTAATTCGCGACGAGGCCCAGGCGCGCGTCCTCGATCGCACCGGGCACGCTGATGTCGTCGGTGATCCGCACGCCGTGGCCGAGCCGGTCACAGCCGCAGAACGCCAGCGCCTCGTGGATCGACGGCAAGCCGAACGCCTCACCCGCGTGAATGGTGAAGTGCGCGCTGTTGGCTCGCATGTATTCGAAGGCGTCGAGGTGCCTGCTGGGCGGGTACCCGGCCTCCGCGCCCGCGATGTCGAAGCCGCCGACGCCCTGGTCGCGGAAGCGCACGGTGAGTTCGGCGATCTCGCGCGAGCGTGCCGCGTGCCGCATGGCGGTGAGCAGGCAGGTGACCACGATCGGCCGTCCGGCCGCGGCGGCCGCCGCCTCGCCCTCGCGGAACCCCGCCAGGGTGTGTTCCACCACTTCGTCGAGCGTCAATCCCCGTTCCAGGTGTTGTTCGGGAGCGAAGCGCACCTCGGCGTACACCACGCCGTCGGCGGACAGGTCCTCCGCGCATTCCCGGGCGACCCGGCGCAGGCCCTCCGGCGTCTGCATGACGGCGACGGTGTGCGCGAAGGTCTCCAGATACAGCTCCAGCGAGCCACTGTCGGCCGCGTCCCGGAACCAGTTGGCAAGTGCTACCTCATCGTTGGCGGGTAGGTCCTCGTAACCACACTCGGCGGCCAGCTCCAGCACCGTGGCAGGCCGTAGACCACCGTCGAGGTGGTCGTGCAGCAGCGCTTTTGGCGCCTGGCGGATCGAGGCAAGGGTCAATGCGGTCGGTCCAGTCATGTAACGACGGTAGCCGCACCGCGCCGGAACGGCACCAGACTGCTGAAGTGGCAACCATCTCGTTGCCCGACCACCCCGCGCCGTCCCACACCCGGACACCAACCGCCCGCACCGCGCACCCCGCTGACCTCCGATAACAACCGATATGTGCGGTCCAGAACACACGTCTATACCGGCGCGTGAGATCACTGACGATCTGCGGCGCACACCAATTCACGTGCCCCGTCCCCGACTCCGTGCGGATTTGCCCTCAGCTATCGCCGAGCTTGCCTGGAGTTCCATGCTCGAGGCACCTGGCTTCGCGATTTACCGAGTGGTCATTATCTTGCGCCGTCGACCATCAGCTGCCAGAAACGCCGCGCCGCAGGCAGATTCGCGGACTGCGAGCGAGGTCAGGCGTCGATGCGGCCGAGTATCAGTGGGGTCGAAGGCTTTTCGGCCGACTCACCCACGGCGAAGGCATCCTGCAGCGCGGCTCGGGCACCGGCGAAAGCCTCCGGTGTATCGGTGTGCAATGTCAGCAAGGGCTGGCCAGCGGTCACCGAATCGCCTGGCTTGGCATGCATTTCGATGCCCGCCCCGGCCTGAACCGGATCACCCTGCCGGGCCCGGCCCGCGCCGAGACGCCATGCGGCGATGCCAACGCCCATGGCATCGAGGCGGGTCAGCACGCCGTCGTGCTCGGCGCGCACGACCTCGGTGTGCCGCGCCGTCGGCAGCGGCGCGTCGGGGTCGCCGCCCTGGGCGCGAACCATCGCGCGCCACTGGTCCATTGCCCGACCGTCGGCGAGCACGTCGGCCGGGTCGGTGTCCAGGCCCGCCAGAGCGACCATCTCCCGTGCCAGCGTGATGGTGAGTTCGACGATGTCGGCGGGCCCTCCGCCTGCCAGCACCTCGACCGACTCGGCGACTTCGAGAGCGTTGCCCGCGGTGCGGCCGAGCGGGGTGTCCATCGCGGTCAGCAACGCCACCGTTCGCACCCCGGCATCAGTGCCCAATTCGACCATAGCCGTAGCCAATTCGCGGGCACCGTCGAGCGTTTTCAGGAAGGCGCCCGCGCCGACCTTTACGTCCAGCACCAATGCGGCGGTGCCCTCGGCGATCTTCTTGCTCATGATCGAGCTGGCGATCAGCGGAATGGATTCGACCGTGCCGGTGACGTCGCGCAGCGCGTAGAGCCGCTTGTCGGCTGGTGCGAGATCGGCACCCGCCGCGCACACCACCGCGCCGATCGCGGGGTCGGCGAGGATCTCGCGCATGCGCGGCACCGAGACGTCGGCCTGCCAACCTGGAATGGCTTCCAGCTTGTCGAGCGTGCCACCGGTGTGCCCGAGCCCGCGCCCGGACAGCTGCGGCACCGCGGCGCCGCAGGCCGCGACCAGCGGTGCCAGCGGCAGCGTGATCTTGTCCCCCACCCCGCCGGTCGAATGCTTGTCGACGGTCGGGCGCGGCAGATCGGTGAAGTCCAGCCGACTGCCCGACGCGATCATCGCGCCGGTCCAGCGCGCCGTCTCCCGCCGCGTCATCCCGCGCCACACGATCGCCATCGCCAGCGCCGACATCTGTTCGTCGGCCACCGCTCCCCGGGTGAAGCCATCGACCACCCAGTCGATCTGCGCGTCCGACAGCTCGCCGCCGTCCCGCTTGGTCGTAATGATCGAAACCGCGTCCAGTGCCGTCACATTCGCCAGTCTGGCATGAGAACCGAGCCAAGTCTGGTTCTTGTCGGACAGGTTCGATAGCCTCACCGCATCAATCTTTCGAGGGGCTAGGGGGCATCAATGACATCCGCACACATCGACCGCCGCGTGGGGAAGCTCGAAGCGCCGGTGGCCGACATCGAGGACACGCACGGCGACGCGCTGTACGACCTGAAGCGGGAGGTCTGCGAAGTCAGGATCGTGCAGAAACGCAGCTTCGCGCTGCTCTTGGAGTACATCGGCATCCCGCCGAACCGCGTAGCAGAGATCACCACCGCGGCCGAAGTCGACGCGGCACTCGACGCGGACTGCTGACGCCGACGATGACATCCATACACATCGAACACCGTGTGGCGATGCTGGAGACACGGGTCACTGACATCGAAGACACGCACAGCGAGTCGCTCTACCAACTCACCAGAAGTAGTGCTGGCTGCCGGATCGAGACCGGCAGGCTGATCGACCACGCCAACAGCGTGAGTCGAGCTTTCACGCTGATCATGGAACGGCTGGGGATTCCACCGATCCAGTTCCCGCCGGTGGCTCGTGCCACCGAAGCCGAGATCGACGCGGCGCTCGACGCGGACTGCTGAAGCCTGCGCCGGTCACACCTGGCCGGCGTCCAGGTCGTCGGGGCCGAAGGCATGGGGTAGCAAGTCGCGGAGCGGAACGGGTCCGTCCTTGTGGTCGACCAGAAGGTCGGGTCCACCGTGTTCGTAGAGGAGTTGGCGGCAGCGCCCGCAGGGCATCAGAATTTCGCCGCGGGAATCGGTGACCGAGATGGCCAGCAACCGGCCGCCCCCGCCCGAATGCAAGTTACCGACGAGTACACATTCGGCACACAGGCCCAATCCATATGAGACATTTTCCACATTGCAACCGCTCACAATTCGGCCGTCGGCGCTGAGAGCCGCCGCACCGACCGGAAACCGCGAGTACGGCGCATAGGCGTTGTGCATAACTTGAATCGCGTTGTCGTGCAGGGATTTCCAGTCGATTTGCGACATCGGGAACCTCTTCTGGAGCAAGCCGAACCAGGCCGTGCGGGGCCCTCGCAGGAACCCTTCACACATCAAGAAAGGTAAACCTAACCCGCCAGACTGTAGCGCAACGCACGGCACGCCGAATTAGTTCCGGCAAACCTAGAGGATTAGAGTCCAGAACAGATCGGTTCAGGTTCCCGGCAGCGGGCCGCAGCGCAGCCACCTGGGCATTTGCGCCCAACGCAGCCGGCCTCGGATCAATGAACCGGGTCCATCAACGACGTTGGAGGCACCGCACTCTATGACCACGATAGAAGCTCCGGCACAGCCGAAGCGGAAGACGCTGTACCGAGGCGACCCTGGCATGTGGTCCTGGGCGCTGCACCGGATCACCGGTGTCACCATCTTCTTCTTCCTCTTCGTGCACGTCTTGGATACCGCGCTGGTCCGGGTCAGCCCGGACACCTACAACCGGGCCATCGAGACCTACAAGAGCCCCATCGTCGCGCTGATGGAAATGGGACTGGTCGTCTGCGTCCTGTTCCACGGATTCAACGGCGTCCGCGTGATCCTGATCGACTTCTGGGCCAAGGGCCCGAAGTACCAGCGCGTGATGCTCTGGGTCGTTCTCGCGGTGGTGTTCGTGCTGGCCGCGCCCGCGATCGGGCGCATGTTCTTCTACTTGTTCACGGAGCACTGACAATGAGCGCGCGAAGCGAGCGAACAATTAACACAGCCGCCTGTGCGGTCATGCCGGCACCGAGCGTCAGCGAGGTAGAGGCATGAGCGCACCTGTTCTCGGTAAGTCTTACGACAGGCCGGCCAGCTTGGACTCGCCGCGCTCGCCACGTGCCCGCGCGAACAACAATTTCGAGAAGTACGCGTGGCTGTTCATGCGCTTCTCCGGCCTGCTGCTGATCATTCTGGTGCTCGGCCACATGTCGATCATGCTGCTGCTCGACGGCGGCGTGAAGCGGCTCAACTTCGGCTTCGTCGCCGGCCGCTGGGCCAGCCCGTTCTGGCAGCTGTGGGATCTGTCCATGCTCTGGCTGGCCCAGCTGCACGGCGGCAACGGCCTGCGCACGGTGATCGCGGACTACTCCCGCAAGGACTCGACTCGATTCTGGCTGAACACGCTGCTGGCCATCTCGATGATCCTGATCCTGGCCGTCGGCACCTACGTCATCTTCACCTTCGACCCCAACATCAGTTAGGAACAGGCCACTCCGATGAGTGAATCGCGGATTCAGGAGCATCGCTACGACGTCGTGATCGTCGGTGCCGGTGGCGCCGGCATGCGCGCGGCGATCGAGGCAGGGCCCCGGGCGCGCACCGCCGTCCTGACCAAGCTCTACCCGACCCGCAGCCACACCGGCGCGGCGCAGGGTGGCATGTGCGCCGCACTGGCGAATGTCGAAGAAGACAACTGGGAATGGCACACCTTCGACACCGTCAAGGGTGGCGACTACCTGGTGGACCAGGATGCCGCGGAGATCATGGCCAAGGAGGCCATCGACGCGGTGATGGACCTGGAGAAGATGGGCCTGCCGTTCAACCGGACCCCCGAGGGCAAGATCGACCAGCGCCGCTTCGGTGGGCACACCCGCGACCACGGCAAGGCGCCGGTGCGCCGCGCGTGTTACGCCGCCGACCGCACCGGCCACATGATCCTGCAGACGCTGTACCAGAACTGCGTCAAGCACGACGTGGAGTTCTACAACGAGTTCTACGTGCTCGACCTGGTGATGAGCGAGACCGACCGCGGTCAGGTCGCGACCGGCGTGGTGGCCTACGAGCTGGCCACCGGCGACATCCACGTCTTCCACGCGAAGTCGATCGTGTTCGCCACCGGCGGCTCGGGCCGGATGTACAAGACCACCTCGAACGCGCACACGCTGACCGGCGACGGCATGGCGATCGTGTTCCGCAAGGGTCTGCCGCTGGAGGACATGGAGTTCCACCAGTTCCATCCGACAGGCCTGGCCGGGCTCGGCATCCTCATCTCCGAGGCCGTCCGCGGCGAGGGCGGCATCCTGCGCAACGCCAGCGGCGAGCGGTTCATGGAGCGCTACGCCCCCACCATCAAGGACCTCGCGCCGCGTGACATCGTCGCCCGCTCGATGGTGCTCGAGGTGCTCGAGGGCCGCGGCGCCGGACCGAACAAGGACTACGTCTACATCGACGTGACCCACCTCGGCGCGGACGTGCTCGAGGAGAAGCTGCCCGACATCACCGAGTTCGCCCGCACCTACCTCGGTGTCGACCCGGTGACCGAGCTGGTTCCGGTCATGCCGACCTGCCACTACGTGATGGGCGGCATCCCCACCAAGATCCGCGGTGAGGTGCTGCGCAACAACACCGACGTGGTGCCGGGCCTCTACGCGGCCGGTGAGTGCGCGTGCGTCTCGGTGCACGGCTCCAACCGCCTCGGCACCAACTCGCTGCTCGACATCAACGTGTTCGGCCGCCGCGCGGGTATCGCCGCTGCGGAGTACGCGCACCGCACCGAGTTCGTGGAGATGCCGGAGCAGCCGGCGCGGATGGTGCAGGACTGGCTGGCGCTGATCCTGTCCGACCACGGCAACGAGCGGGTGGCCGACATCCGCACCGAGCTGCAGTACACGATGGACATGAACGCCGCCGTGTTCCGCACCGAGGACACCCTCAAGCAAGCCCTCACCGATATCCACGTGCTCAAGGAGCGCTACAGCCGGATCACGGTGCAGGACAAGGGCAAGCGCTACAACAGCGACCTGCTCGAGGCCGTCGAGCTCGGCTTCCTGCTCGAGCTGGCCGAGGTCACCGTCGTCGGTGCGCTCAACCGGAAGGAATCGCGCGGCGGCCACGCCCGCGAGGACTACCCGGACCGCGACGACGTGAACTTCATGCGGCACACGATGGCCTACAAGGAGAGCCCGGATCTCATCTCGGATATCCGCCTCGACTTCAAGCCGGTGGTGCAGACCCGTTACGAGCCGATGGAGCGTAAGTACTGATGACTGCCGTACTCGAGAAGACACCCCCGGCCAAGCCCGCCCCGGTCCCCGAGGGCTCGGTGATGATCACCGTCAAGGTCGCCCGGTTCAATCCGGAGGACGACAAGGGCGCGCACTGGGAGTCGTTCCAGGTGCCGGTCCTGCCGACCGACCGTTTCCTCAACGTGCTCATCTACATCAAGTCCTACCTCGATGGCACGCTCACCTTCCGGCGCTCCTGCGCGCACGGTGTGTGTGGCTCCGACGCGATGCGGATCAACGGCGTGAACCGGTTGGCCTGCAAGGTCCTGATGAAGGACATGCTGCCCAAGGGCGGTAAGTCCATCACCATCTCCGTCGAGCCGATCCGCGGACTGCCCGTGGAGAAGGACCTCGTGGTGAACATGGAGCCGTTCTTCGACGCGTTCCGTGCCGTGAAGCCGTACCTGATGACCTCGGGTAACGAGCCGACCCGCGAGCGCATCCAGAGCCAAGCCGACCGCGCCCGCTTCGACGACACCACCAAGTGCATCCTGTGCGCCTGCTGCACCACCTCCTGCCCCGTGTACTGGAGCGACGGCAGCTACTTCGGCCCGGCCGCGATCGTGAACGCCCACCGCTTCATCTTCGACAGCCGCGACGAAGGCGCCCGCGAACGCCTCGACATCCTCAACGACGTCGAAGGTGTCTGGCGCTGCCGCACCACCTTCAACTGCACCGACGCCTGCCCCCGCGGCATCGAGGTCACCAAGGCCATCCAAGAAGTCAAGCGCGCACTCCTGTTCGCCCGCTGACCTTCCCCGGCACCCGAAGGCCGTCCGCATCGAAAGATGCAGGCGGCCTTCGCCGTTCGCACCCACCCGACTGACGCCTGCCAACTAATGGCACCGACGTTTCATCGATCGCGAGTCCACACTCATCCAGCGGTCGCTGCGCGACGAATAGTTTCTGGCGTGATTGATTCGGTACGCCGCGATTGAGTCGACAGGGGTATGAATGTTCAGCTGGCCCAGCGGAAGCAGCCCATCGGCACGAGCCTCGATTCGGCTTGGGGTGGTCGCCGCGATGCTCTTCGTTGCCGGAGGCGGTGCGGTCCACGCCGAGTCGAATCCGGGGTTGGACCGGTTCTACAAGCAGTCGCTGGACTGGGGTTCGTGTGACGAGTACGCGGGCGGTGCGGGGTTGAGTGCCGCGGGGATCGAGTGCGCGCGGGTAACCGTGCCCATCGATTACGACAGGCCCGACGGACCTACCGCTCGGATCGCGATCTCGCGGCTGCGGGCCGATGGTGCGCGCGTCGCCTCGGTGCTGACCAATCCGGGCGGACCGGGCGCCCCAGGACTGGATTTTCCGCGCCGATTGGCCGAAAAGTCCGCGTTGGCGCAACGGTTCGATGTCATCGGGGTCGACGTGCGCGGACTCGGCGCATCGACACCTAAGGTCGAGTGCCTGACTTCCGACGAATTTCGGGCACAGCGACAAGACCTCGATATCGACACGTCGCCGATGGGTATCGCGCAGACCGAGTGGGAGCACGCCGACTATGCCGCGAAGTGTGTGCAGCGCACCGGTCTCGACATGCTCGGCCACGTCGGAACCACAGAGGTCGCCCGCGATTTCGATGTCATCCGCGCCGTACTCGGTGACGAGAAGCTGACCTACTTCGGTGGCTCCTATGGCAGCAAGCTCGGCGCAGCCATCGCGGAGATGTTCCCGAACCAGGTGCGCGCGATGGTCCTGGACGCGGCTATGGATCCTGCGGCGGACTTC
This sequence comes from Nocardia ninae NBRC 108245, assembly GCF_007990755.1. GTDB lineage: Bacteria > Actinomycetota > Actinomycetes > Mycobacteriales > Mycobacteriaceae > Nocardia > Nocardia ninae. Next base: position 117,532 of record NZ_BJXA01000007.1, read on the forward strand.
CTCGATCCTCGGTACGCAGTGGCGGGCTTTCAGCGAGCATTCGATGCCTACGCGGCCGACTGCGCCGAGCACCCGGGCTGCCCACTCGGCGCTGACGCGACAACCGGACTGCGAAACCTGCTCAACCCCTTGATCAAGCGACCCGCCGACACCGCCGATCCGCGCGGGCTCGCCTATCCTGACGCGCTCGAAGCGGTGACCGGTTTGTTGTACAGCGAACAGACCTGGCCGGTGCTTACCAAGGGCCTGGCCGAGCTGGCGCAGGGACGCGGCGACACCTTGCTGACTGTCGCGGACAAGTGGGCAGACATTGCCGACACCGACCTGCACAACGCGGTGAAGTGCCTCGATGGGTTTCGGCATACCGATCGCGCCGCCGCCGCTGCCGCCGACCGCCGGGCCCGCGAAGCCGCGCCGGCCTTCTTCGACGGCCCCGGCACCGGCCAGGCACCGTTGGGCCTTTGCGCCTTCTGGCCGGTACCACCGACCTCTCTGCCCCATGTGCCTGCGGTACCCGGCTTGCCGAAGACCGTGGTCGTAGCCACGACCGGCGATCCGGCCACTTCCTATGCGGGCGGGCGCAAGCTGGCCGAATATCTCGGCGCCGCACTGATCACCAACACCGGTTTCGTGCACGGCGCCGCGTTGCACGGCGATTCGTGCATCGATGGCCCGGTACTGACGTATCTGATCGACTTGGTCCCGCCCGCGGACATCACCTGCGGAGGTAACTGAGGCAGGACCATCTCCAGTTAGTTGTCGTAGGAGGCGACACCCACCGGTCCGGAACCCAGGCAGACGACGAGGTGCTCTGTGCGGGAGGAGATTTGGAGGGCAGAGCCGCTGCCTACCAGTCGGACGAAGACGGTGTTGAGTCCTTGGTGGACCGGGACGGAGACGGTTTTGCCGTGTTCGAAAGCTACGGCCAGTTGACCGTCTCGGCTGGCGAGGTAGTTGAGTTGGGCGGTCCATTCGTGCTCGAGCATGGGGCCGTTGAGTGGAATCGGGACTTTCGCGCCACCCTCGATTCGGTAGCCGCAGTGGGGGTCCGGGCCGGGGATGATCTGGCGATTCCACCAGACCTGCGCCTCGACGACGGTGCCGCTGTCGGTGATCATGCGCAGGTGCGGGGTCGAGTCGGCGAAGGTGCCCGGTGCGGCGAGGGGTGCGAGGACCTGGCTGGTCAGGTTCTGCGGGTAGGCCAGCGGGTTCAGGACGTCCCAGGGGACTTCCTGCTCCAGCAGTGGCACGCCGTCCCAGTGTTCGAGGGCCGACTTCACGTTCGTGACATAGGTTTTGGCCGGACTGGGGCGCCAGGATCGGACGAAGGTGTAGGTGGAGCACAGGCTGCTCACGACGAACAGCACCACCAGCGGTATCGCGATGCGCGGGCCGAGGCGTGCGCTGCCGCGGGGACTCGCCCGCAGTATCAACGCACCCAGGACTGCCAGTGTCACGCCGAGGTCGGCGAAGTAGCGCAGCGACTGCATGAGTTCGGCCGCAGTGTTCGGACCGCCGCGAACAAGCGCCACGGGCAACTGCATCAGCAGCACATACGCTGCGGCGAGCAACCAGACCGGCCACACCCGGCGGCGTGCCCGAATGGACAGTGCCACCACCGAAATCAGCACCACCCACGCCGCGATCACTGCTACACTCGGCGGATCGGCCCACGGCGCGGCGGGCAACCAACGCTCCCAGCGCCACGGTCCGCCGACCAGCGCGGGCACCACGCCGAGCGAGGTCGTGTTGGGCAGCCAGTCGCGCAGGCCTTGCGGGTTGTTGTGCACCCCGGAAACACCGACCACCGCCAGATACCCCGCCAGCCAGCAGAGCAACACCAGGCCCGATCCCACCCACAATCGCAGGCCGCGCCGCAGCACCACACGAACGGCGGATTCCCGCCCGTCGACATAGTGGGCAAGCACCGCGACGGCGAACGCGACGAACGGGACGATCACCGACTTCTCGAAGAACAACAGCGCGACCGCGAGCACCACGATCCCGGACCAGGCGTATCGGCGCCGCCCGCTGCGCATCAGGAGCAGCGCGTCCCCGATGACCCAGGCGAGCGCGAATTGCAGTGGCAGCGCATTCAACGCCGCCGCCCACCAGGCGAACGCCGGCAACGTCACGGGTGAGAACAGAAAGAACGTGAGCGGTACGAGCAGCACCCATCGGGCCCCGAGCAGGATCCACAACACGCGGAGCACCGCCGACGACACCGCGAGCTGCCAGACCAGCAGCGAAATCACCGGCGCGGTCCAGACGAAGGGTGCCGCCTTGGTCACCACCCAAGCGGTGGCGAAGGCGAGCGGCATGAAATGCCCGTCGTGGTCGTGCAACAGCAGGTCTGCGGAGAGCAGCGGATAGCGGCCCGCCCGGCCGACCAGGATGAGGTCGTCCCAATAGAAGTAGCCGCTACCCGCCACCCAACCGCGTAGCGCGAGTTGCAGCAGGATCAGACATCCCGCCGCGACCACAACGGGTGGCACGCGCCCGGACCGACGCCGAACCGGCGGCACCGCCGAACGCTCGATGGGCACAACCCTCGTCGGCGCGATCGCGGCGGTGTCCATGCCGACTCACCCTAGGCGCTGGATCGAAGTCCGGCCGGAGGCGCCGGACAGGACTTCGACACCGGGCCTAATGGCGTGTCGACCATGCCTGAGCCGTTGTCAGGCCGCGTATCCGGTCGCCTTGTCGATCTCGACGCGGACCGCGACCCGGACCTGACCCGGTGCGGGCTCGTCGTGGTCCTTTCCGTCGTACTTCCACGACAGCCGGTGGCCGACCCGGAGGTCGTCGTCGTGGGTGATGGTGGCCCGGCCGCGCAGCTCGACGTAGTTCTCGCCGTCGGCGAAGTCGAGCACGGTCACGCTGACGCGCGGGTCGCGCAGCATGTTGCGGTGCTTGAGCCTGCCTTCCAGGGTGGAGAACAGCAGGTCGTCACCGTCGCGCAGCACCCACATCGCGGAGGTCTGCGGGCTGCCGTCGGCGTTGAGGGTGGCCAGTACCGCGTAGTTCTTGCCGTCGAGCAGGGCGATGGTGGCGTCGCTGAGCGTGATTCCCATGCCGTGGACAGTAATGGCGCGCCGAACAACCGGCTCACCGCTGCTTGCGATAGCAATATGCCATCAATCCCGGAAGGTTGCCGGTAGGTTGATCTTGAACGTGCTCGCCGGACACATCGTCGGCCACGCCACGACGCCGTCGTGCGCAGGCCCGGGAGGAAGGCGCTCAACCCATGTACGTGCTCCGAACGGCGATCGCCACCACCATGCTGACCTGCCCCGCGCTCGTCGCGGCGGCGGCGACGGCGTCGGCCCCGACCAGCGCCGTACCGCACCAGCATTCGGTCCCGGCATACGCGACCTCGGCGGTCGCGACGACACACGCCCCGGGCTCCCGCCGCACAGTTCTCAACTCCGTACTGATCCCGGGACTCGTCGACACCGCGGGCCCCCGCCGCACAGTCCTCAACTCCGTGCTGTTTCCTGGGCTCGTCGACACCGCGGGCCCACTCGGCACCAGTGGCGCGGCATTCGGACTCGGGCTTGCCGCCCTGATCGGCACCGGCAGCGCGGCCTTGGGGACCGGCAGCGTCGCCGCCGCACCATGGGCGGCCTTCCTAGGCACCGGTAGCGCGGCGGCCGGAACCGGTAGCGCCGCACTCGCACCCCTCGGGGTGGTCCTCGGCGCGGGCGCCGCATTGCTCGGCACCGGCAGCGCTGCCGCAGGCGCCTCCGGCAGCGTCGCCACCGGCGGACTCGGCACCCCGCTGGCCGTCCTCGGCGCGGGCAGCGCGGCCGCGGGTACCGGTAGCGCGAGCCTGGCGGGCGCGGGTGCGGCTGCCGCACCCTTCGCCGCGATGGCGGGCACCGGTAGTGCGATGGCGGGCACCGGTAGCGTCGCGGCCGTCCCGTTCGGCGTCGCACTCGGCGCGGGTGTCGCCGCTGGAATCGCCACCGGCAGTGCGGGAATGGCATCGCTCAGTGCAGCGTCTCCGGTCGCGGGCGAAGACGCCACCCAGGACGGCAAAGCCAGTGCCGCCGCTGATAAAGCGAGCGCCGCGAGTCCAGCTGACAAGGCCGGTGTCAGTCCCGCCGAGAAGGCGAGCACCTCCCGCCCCGGCGACGCGGACGGCACCGAATCAGCGGAGCCCGGATACCGCCCGCTGAAGCTGGGGCCATCGACCTGACCCGTCGGGGAAACGATTTCCGACGGCACGGCCGCCGAGCGCCCCGCTCACTCCGTCCCGGCTCTCACGAGACGTCGGCCGCACCATCGAAAGATGGCTGCGGCCTTCACGTCTCAGAAGTAGTCGCGGATCTACAGCGCCGCACGGACTTTCGCGGCGAACTCATAGTCCCGCTGCCATTCGGGCCCGGTCGGCACCAGGATCGCTCGCCCTACGCCCCGCGCCGCGAATGCGGACAGCCGGGCGGCCGCCTCGTCGACATCCGAGGGCAACCCCGGAACCACGGCGGCGACCGAAAGCGGCGCACGGTCGCGCTGCGCGGCGAACTCCTGCAGCTCGGCAATGTCTTTGGTCAACTGCTCCAGATCCGATTGGATGGTGATCCATCCGTCGGCGTACGTAGCTGCCCTGCGCCGCGCCCGAACACTGTTGCCCGCCACCAGAACCGGCGGCAGCACCGAACCCGGCGCGAGGGTAACCTCCAGCCCCTCGTCCAACACGGTCGGCTGTCCGGTGACGAGCCCGGGCAGCACCCGCAACGCCTCGTCGGTGCGCCGACCACGGTCGGCGTAGGAGGCGCCCGCCGCGCGCCAACCGATGTCGCCGTGCGCCGGATTCCCGGTGCCGACACCGACCACGAGCCGGTTGCCGGACAGCTGTTGCAGGGTGCTGATCTGCTTGGCGGCCCAGGCGACCGGGCGCAGCGCCAGCAGCATGACGTTGAAACCGATACTGACGCGCTCGGTGACCGCCGCGGCGGTGGCCAGCGTGACGGTGCTGTCCAGCATCGGCGCGCTCGCCACCAGGTGGTCGGTGGACCAGATCGAATCGAGACCGAGCTCTTCGGCGAAACGGGCACTCGCCCGCACATCACCCAGGATCGGCTGCGTGGGATCAGGGGTCGAAGTGGGCAGGATTACCCCGATTTCGATGGTCATCTTTCGTCCAATCACTCGCTATCGGCTGGTATATCGCAACGCTACGGACCGACAGTGAGCGTCTCAATGGTCTGTTGGCTCACGGTCATGTCGCAAACGCTCATCGAATCGAACGATGGCGATCGGCCACCCGGCCCGCCGATATACCCTGACGTATGGGTCTGTCGCGACGGCAACTGTTGAGATTCGGGGGTGCCGGGTCGGCTGCGGTGCTGGTGGGCGCCGCGGCGGCCAGCAGCGGGCCGTTCCGGGTGCCGCGCTGGTCCGATGATCCGTTCGGTCTCGGTGTCGCGTCGGGGGAACCGACGGCCGACGGGGTGGTGTTGTGGACGCGGCTCGCACCGGATCCGTTCGCGCCGGATGGGCTGGGCGGCATGCCGTTACGGCCGGTGACCGTGGAATACGAAGTCGCGCACGACGAGAACTTCCGGCAGGTGGTGACGCGAGGGACCGCGGTCGCGACGCGCGAGTTGGCGCACAGCGTGCACCCGGAGGTCACCGGGCTGGCACCGGATCGCTGGTACTTCTATCGGTTCCGGGCCGGGTCGGTGCTCTCGCCGGTCGGGCGAACACGCACGGCGCCGCCGCCGGGGCAACCCACCGCGCGGATGCGGTTCGCGTTCGCCTCGTGCCAATCCTGGAGTTCCGGCTACTACACCGCGTACCAGCACATGAGCGACGAAGACCTCGATCTGGTGGTGCATCTCGGCGATTACATCTACGAACGTGGCTGGAATCGCGGCCGTACGGGAATGTCGATGGAACCCCATCTTCAGGCCGAAGCCGTTGATCTGGCCGGCTATCGGCTGCGGTACGCCCAGGCCAAAGCCGACGAACCGCTGCGGGCCGCGCACGCAGCCTTTCCCTGGCTGGTCACCATGGACGACCACGAGATCGACAACAACTGGGCGGGCGAGGCGCCGGGCCTCGGCTTCGACATCTATCGGATCCCGGCGGTGTTCCGTAGGCGCAAAGCCGCTGCCTTCCAAGCCATGTACGAACACCAACCGCTGCGCATCGCCCAGTTGCCCGCCGGGCCGAGCATGCACCTGCACCGCCGCTACGGCTTCGGTGACCTGGCCCAGATCACCATGCTCGACACCCGGCAGTACCGCGACAAGCAGGCCTGCGGCGACGGCAACACGGTCATCGACTGCACGGACCGGTTCGCCGCCGACCGCACCATATTGGGTGCACGACAACGTGATTGGCTGATCGACGGCTTCACCGACTCGCCGGCCCGCTGGCAGATCCTCGGCAATCAGGTATCGATGGGCCAGTCCGACCAGGATGCCGGCCCGGTCACCGCCGTCGGCACCGACTCGTGGGACGGATACGTCGCCGACCGCAACGCCGTACTCGGCGCCGCCGCCGACCGCAACGTGGCCAACCTCGTCGTGATCACCGGCGACCGCCACCAGAACCACGCGGCCGATCTACGCCGTGACTTCGCCGACCCCCAATCCCCGGTCGTGGCATCGGAATTCATCGGAACGTCGATCTCCAGCGGCGGCGACGGCGCCGACATGACCGAATCGGGCCGCAACCTGCTCGCCGCCAACCCCGACCTCAAATTCTTCAACTCCCAACGCGGCTACGTCCGCGTCGAACTGGACCACAGTGTGTGGCGCAACGACTTCCGAGTCGTCCCCTACATTCGCCGCCCAGGCGCCCCCATCCACACGCGCGCCAGTTTTGTGGTGCAGGACGGAGTTCCGGGCGTCACACAAGCCTCGGAATCGGACAGCTCGTCTCGGCTACCCGACCCCGGTGTCACGGCGAGCCCGCCGGACAACGGCCCGCGATAATTCAGCTGCGGCAGCCAATGGCAACTCGTACCGAAGCTGCCACTGAGCCAAGGAGTTTCACGCGGTCGCCAGGTGACGTGCTGCCGGTAGCGCGTCGCTCGCAGACTGCCCGAGCCCCTTGCAGATCAGGTACACCGCCAGACTCACCTCCCACGCGAAGACCGGCAGCGCGGCGACGGATCCCCATGCGGAGAGCTGATCGTAGCGCCCGAACAGCACGGCGGTCGCCGACGCGCAGATGAGCGGGCCACCGATCAAGCCGAGGACGGCGATGGGCCGCGGCACCAACTGGGAGCGGTACATCAGGGTGGCCAGCAACAGACTGTTCGCACCGAGGATGAAGTTCGGCCCGAGCAAGAAGGTCCAATCATGGACGGCGACAAGGGCTTTGCTCACGGCGATCAGCGTCGGATCGTCGATTCCCGCACTACCTCTGCGCAATGTCACGACCGACAGCACACTCACGGTGCCCATTGCGATGACAGCGCCCTCGAGCAGCCGAGCGCAGAGATACCCGAGCGCCAGGCTCTTGCCGTGCCGCTCCAGCACCGGATACAGCGTGGTCGCGGTGCCGATGACAGCTGCGACGAGCACGAGTTCGAGCAGACCGCCCAGCAGCACTCGACCGTCGGAGCCCGCGCCGACAACGTAATTCACATCGGTGAGCACCGGCTGATACAGCAGCAGGCCTGCCACCGCGGCGACCTCGGTGATCAGGAAGAGCACACCCGCGACCACCGCCGTCGTTCTCATCGATTTCATGGGGACTCCTCCACTGCACCGAGGTGTACGACGTACACCTCTTCTGTCGAGCACCCTAAGGTGTACGCTGTACACCCGTCAAGAGGAGAGCGCTGAATGGCCAACCGGGACACCGCCGCACCCCGCACCCCGCTGAACAGAGAGCGCGTGCTGCGCGCCGCCGTCGCGCTCGCCGACGCGGCAGGCATCGACACCCTGAGCATGCGCAACCTCGCGCAGGAACTCGGCGTCGTGCCGATGGCGCTGTACAAGCACGTCGCGAACAAAGACGAGTTGCTCGACGGCATGGTCGATCTACTCGTCGCGGAGATCGGTCCACCCGAGACCGGGCTCGACTGGAAACCCGCGGTACGGCAGCGAATCCTGGTGGCGCGGCGCACCCTTCAGCGGCACCCGTGGGCGTCCCGGGTGATCGAGTCTCGCCCGGCACCGACCCCGGCAGTACTGGCGTACCTGGACTCGATGATCGGGATGTTCCGGGCGGGTGGCCTCTCCGTCGACCTGACCCATCACGTGATGCACGCGCTGGGCAGCCGCGCGTTCGGCTTCACGCAGGAGCTGTTCGACACCGCACCGAGCCCGGACCCGCAGACGCAAGCCGCCGCCCTGCCCGACATGTCGTCCAGGTATCCGCACATCGCCGAGATCGCGGCGCGGGCCGCACACGACGACCAGTCCGTGGTCGGTCCGGGCTGCGACGATCAGTTCGAGTTCGAATTCGCCCTCGACCTGCTCTTGGACGGTTTCGAGCGGCTGTGGCGGCAGGGCTGGAGTTCTACCGCGTGAGACCGCCTCGCCCGCGGCGATCAGCCCGTGTTTTCAGGGCGGTGCCCGAGGGTGAGGGTCGGCGCGCTGGCCCAGGCCTCCCCCGCGATCACCACGTGATCGAGAAAGCGCAGGCCGACGGTGCGGGCGGCTTCGGCGAGCAGGGTGCTGGCGCGGCGGTCGTCGAGGCTGGGGGTCGGATCGCCGGAGGGATGGTTGTGCACGACGGCGAAGGCGCGGCCGTCGTGGCGCAGCACGGTGTTCAGGATTTCGCGGACCGGGACCGCGACCTGATCGACGGCGCCCTCGGCGACGAATACCTTCTGCCGCAACTGATTCTGGGCGTCACAGACCAGCACGAGGAGTCGCTCGACGCGGGCGCCGGTGAACAGGGGGCGGGCCGCCGCGGCGACATCGGCCGTGTCGCCGAGCCGAGGCAGGGTGTCGGTGCCGCCGCGGGCGCGGGCGCCGAGGTGGAACGCGGCGATGACGGCCGCGGCCTTCGCCACCCCGACGCCGGCCCGGCGGGACAACTCTTCGGGCCGGGCCGTCGCCAATCCGGCCAGCCCGCCGTGTTCGACGAGTAGTTCCACCGCGAGGTCCAGCGCGCTGGCGCCGCGCCTGCCGTGCCGTAACAGCAAGGCCAGCAATTCGACATCGCTGAGCGACTGCGGGCCGAGGGCGAGCAGGCGCTCGCGTGGCCGTTGCTCGACGGGTACATCGAGGAGAGAGACCGGCATCGTTCCACCCCTTGGTCACGGCGACAGTGTCACGGAGTGTGCCAGGCCCTACCGACATGTCGGCCACGGACGCGGGGTCGCCCGAGTTGTCCGATCCTGCCGATTGCACATCGGCGTCCGTCGGGCAGACTGAGTGCGTCGAACGAGTACAGGGGCAATGAATGTTCAAACCGCGCAAAGGAACCGCGACATCGACGCGCGTCACGCCGCTGCCCGTGCTGATCGCCGCGCTCGCGCTGCTGGCGACGGCCTGCACCGCCGACCAGGATCCCGTCGCGCCGCCCGCCCCCACCCTCGATCGGTACTACCAGCAGACCCTGGTGTGGGGCCCGTGCGAGGGCTATCAAGGCGGCGCCGAGCTCGGCGCGGCAGGCATCGAATGCGCGCGGGTGACGGTGCCGATCGACTACGGCAGACCGGACGGCGAGACCGCGCGGATCGCGATCTCCCGGCTGCGCGCCACCGGCACCAAGGTCGCGTCGCTGGTGACCAACCCCGGCGGTCCCGGCGCGCCTGGACTGAGTCTGCCGCTGGCCCTGTCGAAGTCGCCGCTGGCCGAGCGTTTCGACGTGATCGGGATGGACGTGCGCGGACTCGGTGCTTCCACACCGCGCGTCACCTGCCGTTCGGACGCCGAATTCCGGACGGCGCAGCGGGTGCTGGGCCGGACCGACCCGCTCGCGGAGATCGACCAGATCGAAGAGGAGAACGAGGAATACGCCAACTCGTGCGCGCGACGAACCGGGCTGACGCTGCTCGGGCATGTCGGCACCGGTGACGTCGCCCGCGATCTGGACGTCGTGCGGGCCGCGCTCGGCGAGCACAAGCTGACCTACTTCGGCGGGTCCTACGGCACCCGCCTCGGCTCGACCTACGCCGAACTGTTTCCGGATCGGGTGCGCGCGATGGTCCTGGACGCACCGGTCGATCCCACCACCAACATCGGCGACCCGGTGATCACCGCCGCCGGTTTCCAGCAGGCGTTCGACGCCTACGCCGCCGACTGCGCCAAGGCGCCGGACTGCCCGCTCGGCACCGACCCGCAGAAGGCGAACGAGGTCTACCGCAGTCTCGTCAATCCGCTGATCCAGCGCCCGATCGTCACCGCCGATCGCCGTGGGCTCGACTACGGCGCCGTCGTCACCGCGACGATCGCCTCGCTCTACCACCCCACGTCCTGGCCGAGCCTCACCCAGGGTCTGGCCGAGCTCGCCAGGGGCCGGGGCGACGCGCTGCTCGGCGACGCGGGCGCCTACGAACAAGCCTCCTCCGACGACGTGCACCGGGCGGTGCTCTGCCTGGAGGAGGTCCGGGTGACCGACCGGGCCGTCGCGGCCGACATCGATCGCCGATCCCGTGCCGCCGCTCCGGCTTTCGACGACGGCCTGCCCGCCCACACGGCTCCCTTGGACGCCTGCGCGTTCTGGCCGGTCCCGCCGACCACCCAACCGCACGTGCCCAACGCTTCGGGCCTGCCGAAGCTGGTGGTCGTCGCGGCGACCGGCGATCCGGCGACCCCGTACGCGGGCGGTGTCACGCTGGCCAAAACCCTTGGCGCGGCGCTGATCACCTACGAGGGCACCCAGCACGGCGCCGCGTTCGAGGGCATCGCCTGCGTCGACGAGCCGGTACTGAAGTATCTGATCGACCTGACACCGCCGGCCGATGACCTGCGCTGCCCGGCCGTGAGTCGCTGACTACCCGTCCACGACCACGACCTCCGGGCGCGGCAGGGCGAACAATGCGGTGGCGGCCAGCTTTTCGAGGTGGCGCAGCTGACGCTCGTGCACGACGATCCGGCGCAGTGCCTCGTTGATCGTGGCGTTGCTCGTCGAGGTGCCCATCACGGCGGCCGCGGCGGCGAGCAACTTCTGGTCGAGATCGATCCGCACGGATTTCATGCGTCCTCCTTCGTACATTCGCCATTTTGCGCTATTCCGCTCGCTCATGTCTGGCAAATCGTGCAGAGTTCGCCGGATCGACCGCCCCCACCACGAGAATTTCACGGCCACAGCATGTTCGGCGGCTATCACCGGACCGCCACAGCACGCTCCGCACACACTTGGCATCGTCGCAGGCGCGGGCAGAATGCGGCGTGTACGCCCGCCGACGGGCACTGGTCAGCTCGTCGCCCGAATCCGCCGCCCGATGCCGGTAAGTGCGCAGCACAGCGGGGCCAGCTAGACACTTTGCCAAGCTGCGCGGGCTTTTGTTGTCGCCGGGCCCGAGCGGTGCTTGCATCGAGGTATGTTCACCGAAGCTCAGCTGTACTCACCGGTGACCCGGTCCGGCGACGGCGATGTGACCGTCCACCTGAGCGACGAGCACCCCGGCGTGCACGACTCGGACTACCGGGCCCGTCGCAATGACATTGCCGCGCTCGCGCTCGATTACGCACCGGGTAAACCCGTTCCGCAGATCGCCTATACCGACGAGGAACAGCAGGTCTGGCGGATCGCCTCGGCCGAACTGGCCCGCAAGCACCAGACCTACGCCTGCACCGAGGTGCTGGCGGCCTCGGCGCGCCTCGCGCTGCCCAAGGACCACATCCCCCAGTTGGACGAGGTCTCGGCGGCACTGGTGCCGCTGAGCGGATTCCGCTACGCCCCGGCGGCCGGGTTGGTGCCGCTGCGCCAGTTCTTCGGCTCGTTCGCGGATCGGACCTTCCACTCCACCCAGTACATCCGGCATCATTCGGCGCCGCTGTACACCCCGGAGCCCGATGCCATCCACGAGATCATCGGGCACGCCAATCAGATCGCCAGTCCGCGCTTCGCCGCCATCTACGAGGCGGTCGGCGCGGCGGTCGGGCGGCTGGAGACCGAGCCCGCGCTGAAGTTCCTCGCGAATGTCTTCTGGTTCTCGATGGAGTTCGGCGTGGTCCGGGAGGAAGACGAGGTCCGCTGCTACGGGGCGGGATTGCTGTCGTCCTACGGCGAGATCGAGGAGTTCCGCCAGGCCGACCTGCGCCCGCTCGACGTCGCCGCGATGGGCACCGCGGTCTACGACATCACCCACTACCAGCCGATTCTGTACTGTGCCGAGTCGATCGCCGAGATCGAGGACGTGATCGGCGGCTTCTTCGCATCGATGGACGACGAGACGCCGGACCGGCTGCGGCATTCGAGTGCCGCTGGGGCGCAGTAGGTTCGGCGGGCCCGAGCCGGGCGGGCGGCTCGGGCCCAGGCCCTGTGTCGAAGTCCGGCCGGTTGCCTCCGGGGGCCGGATGGGACTTCGACACAGGACCTAGGTGCCCGCTCCGTCCTTGCCGAGCGGCAGCCCGGCCTCGAGCAGATCCAGCATCCGGCCGACATTGTCGAGATTCAACGGCGTGATGCGCGCGATGGCGAGCCCCGCGCCGGTCAGCGCGCCTGCCAGGACCCGGATATCGAAATCGTCGGGTGTACCGCCGACCCGTTCGGCCATGATGGCGGACACCATGTCGATGTTGCGTTCCATCTCCAGTCCGATGGCCGACCGCAACTCGGGCACGTGGTAGATCAGCGCCTGACGTTCCTGTTCGAAAGCCTGCTGCTCGGCGGGCAACTCCGCGAAAACCGCCGCCATCGCATGACGGAACGCGGTCAGCGGCGGGAGTTCGGGCGGCTGCGCCCGGATGGCTTCGATCAATACCGGATCGAGGTCGTCGGCGAGCACCAGCTGTTCCTTGGTCGGGAAGTAGCGAAAGAAGGTGCTCGGCGAGACCTCCGCCGCCGCCGCGATCTGCTCGACGGTGGTCTCGCCGTACCCTTGCTCGCGGAACAGCCGGAACGCTTCCAGTCGAATCGTCCGGCGGGTCCGCTCCTTCTTCCGCTCACGCAGGCCGCGCACGGCTGGTTCTTCTCCGGACAGGTCAACCGACATGCGTCGATTCTGACGTATCGGTTCTCTCGACGCCGCCACGTCCGCCGTCGAGCCGCTCAACGGCCGGCACCGGACCTGCCCCGGCGACCTCGACAGGTTGCTTCGCGCGCAGGAAAACGACGGCGGCCGCGGCCGATACCGCGCACAGCGCGGCGCAGACCCAGAGCATCGCGGCCATGCCACCGACGAACGCGCTCTGCACCTGATGCAAGACCGCCGAGTCACCGAGCTGGTGCGCCACCGCGACACCGGCATTCACGCCGTCGGAGATCGGATCACGGTTCAGTGCGCCGAGCTCCGAGCGGTACCGCGTGGACAGCACGGTGCCGAGGATCGCGACGCCGATGGTGCCGCCCGCCTGGCGCAGCGCTTGGATCAACGCGGAACCGGAGCCGGAACGTTCCCCGGTGAGCTCGCCCATCGCCATTCCCATGGCTGTGGGCATCGCCAGGCCCATGCCGACACCGAGCAGAGTCGTCCAGAGCGCGGTGAAACCGTAGCCGCTGTCCACCGAGGTCAGCGCACCCAGTGCGAGCGCGCCCGCCAGCAGGGTGAAGCCGAGTCCGAGCATCACCCTGGCCCCCAGCTTCGGCAGCGCCCGGTCGACCACCCTGCTGCCGACGAGGACCCCGCCGATCAGCGGCAGCAGGCGCAGGCCGCTGCCTAGCGCGTCCGTGCCCAGCACCGCTTGGAAATACTGCGGCGCGGTGAAGAACATGCCGAACATCGCGAAGTTGACGATGATGGAAAGTGCGGTGCCCCAGCGGAATCCGGCGGACTGGAACCGGCTGAGATCGACCAGCGGATGCGCCGTCCTGCGCTGCCAGGCCACGAAGGCGCCGAGCAGCAGCAGGCCGGCCACGACGATGGTCCAGCCGAGCCCGTTGCCCCAGCCGTACTCACCGATCCGGATGAACCCGTAGGTGAGCCCGAGCATGCCGGCCGCCGACAGCATCACGCCGGGCACGTCGACGGGGAATCTGTTCTCGCTGCGCGATTCCGGGACCAGTGCGAGGACGGCGAGCGCACCGACGATCACCATCGGGACATTAATCAGGAACACCGAACCCCACCAGAAGTTCCGCAGCAGCCAGCCGCCGACAATCGGACCCAGCGGCAGGCCGATCGTGGTCGCGGTGATCCAGATGGTGAGTGCGCGCTGCCGGGCCGCCTGCTCCGGAAACAGTGACGGCAGTACCGACATGGACAGCGGAATCATCGCCGCGGCCGCGATGCCGAGCACCACCCGTGCGGCGATCAGCTGACCGGCCGAGGCGGCGAACGCGCAGGCCAGCGACGCGGCACCGAAGACGAGCAGCGCGCCGAGCAGGAACTTCTTGCGCCCGTACCGATCGCCGAGCGCGCCGGCGGGCAGCATCACACCGGCCAGTGCCAACGTGTACGCGCTGCTGAACCATTGCAGCGCAGCGGTATTCGCATTCAGGTCGACGGCAAGTGTCGGCAGCGCCACGGTGAGCACCGTGACGTCGAGCCCGATGGTCAGCATCGCCACGGACAGCGCGCCGAGCGCGAGCCAGCGGCGGGTCGAGTCGGTATTCATAGCCCCTCCAGAAATTGACAGTAACTCCTTTTTGATAGTAGCTCTCATTTAGTAGTCTCTGTCAATACCTCGCTCCGGCGCGTGCACGGCCGACTCGCCGCGAAATCGCTAGGCTCGCGAACGATGAAGATCCGGGACTCGCGCCGCCGCGCCACACTTCGCCTCGGTTCCGCACTGGCCGCAGTGGCCGTGATCGCGGGCTCGGCCGCCACACCGTCGTTCGCCGCGCCGTCGTCGAGCCCGACGACGACACCCTTCAGCACCCCGAACACCGACGGCTGCCCGCAGAAGACGCGCCCGCCCGCGCCGGTCGACGAGTCCGAGGTCCCGGCGCCCGGGGAGCCGACGCCCACCGCGTTACCCATCCCGACGCCACCGGTCGGCGGTGGCCGGCTGGGCGAATGCGGCCTGGTGCTACCCAAGGGCGCACCCGCTGTGCCGCAGGACATTTCGGCGACCGCCTGGCAGGTGGCGGACCTGGACTCCGGCGAGGTGCTCGTGGCCAAGGACCCGCACGGCCGCTACCGGCCCGCCAGCACCATCAAGGTGCTGCTCGCCACGATCGCCCTGCGCACACTGGATTTGAACAAGGTGATCATCGGCACCCAGGACGATGCGAACGCGGACGGCACCCGGGTCGGCATCGGGCCCGGCGGCCGCTACACCAACCGCCAGCTCATGCAGGGCCTGATCATGGCCTCCGGCAATGACGCGGCCCATGCCATCGCGACTCAGCTGGGCGGCGAGGCGGCCACCGTGGCGAAGATGAACGAGCTCGCTAAGTCCTTGGGCGCCTTGGACACTCGCACGGCCACCCCCTCCGGCCTCGACGGTCCCGGCATGAGCACCTCGGCCTACGACCTGTCGGTGCTGTTCCGCGAGGCGATGACCATTCCGCTGTTCGCCGAGTTCATCCACACCGAACAGGTCGACTTCCCCGGCTACCCCGCCAACCCGAAGATCGAGGGCGACAAGGACCACCCCGGCTTCCCCATCGGCAACGACAACCACCTGCTCTACGACTACGACGGCGCCATCGGCGGCAAGACCGGGTTCACCGACGACGCCAGGCAGACCTTCGTCGCCGCCGCCGAACGCGACGACCGCCGGCTCGTGGTCACCCTGCTCAAAGCGGACGTTCGCCCGCTGCGCCCCTCGGATCAGGCGGCCCGCCTGCTCGACTACGGCTTCGCACTACCCCGAGGGACGTCGGTCGGCAAACTTCCCGACCCGAACCGCAAGCAACCGAAAGTTGGTGCGACCCTTGCCTCCCCGCCACCCAAGGAGCAGGAGACGCAGCCGCTGGCCGACGAGGACCACGGCGACGACCGCACCGTGTGGGTCGTCGGCGGCGTCATCCTGGTGCTCGCCCTGCTGCTCGGTGCGCGCCGGATGAACCGGCGGCGCTGACCCCTACAGCCGCCGGGTTCAGTGCCCCCGCGGTCGGCGCAGCAGCGAGAGGGCAAGGGCGGCAAGGGCTCCCGCCCCGAAGAAGGTCGCGCCCGCGCCGACGGAGAGTTCGCGGACCGACGTGCGCGGGCTGATGACGGCGGCGGGCGGTGCGGGGATTTCCGCTTCGGGTTCGTTGTCGGAGGCGGTGGCGGCCCAGGCCGTGGCGAACAGGATGATGCGGTAGGTGACGTAACTGAAGACCATCAGGCCGATGATCGAGCCGAAGGCGGCGCCCGCCGGGCTGCTCAGCACCGTCTGCAGATAGATCGACGCGACGAACTTGAAGATCTCGAACACGACGGCGGCGAGCGCGGCGGCCTTGGCGGCGCTGGCCAGGGTGACCGGTTCGCGCGGCAGGCGGGCGATGATCCAGGCGAACACCGCCCAGGAGGCGAGGAAGCCGAGAAAGATCGACGCGATGGCCAGTAGGAAACGCGCGCCGGGCAGATGCGAGAGGCCGAGGCTGACCAGCAACCGGGCGCCGAGCGTGCTGGAGCCGAGCGCGGAAAGGCCAAGGGAGACAACGAAGGCCAAGCCGAGGCCGAGCAGCGCGCCGAGGTCGGACAGCTTCGCCAGGAACCAGTTCTGCTCCTCGCTCTTCTGCTCCCACTGCTCGGTCAGCGCCGCGCGCAGGTTCGCCATCCAGCCGAGGCCGGTATAGAACCCCGCGAGCAGGCCGAGGATGCCGACGGTGCCGCGCGAGTCGACGGCCTGGTCGACCAGATCGTTCAGCTGGGTGCCGAGCGAACCCGGAATGTTGTCCACGATCTTGGTCTGTAGCTCACCGAGCAACTCCGGGTGGCTCGACAGCACGAAGCCCGCGACCGCGAAAGCGACCATCAGCAGCGGAAACAGCGACAGCACGGTGAAATACGTGATGCCCGCCGCGTAGTAGTCGCCACGCTGCCGCTGATACCGCCCGCCCGCGCGCACCAGATGGTCCAGCCATGGCCGGGCCTGGATTCGTCGTTCGAGCCACGCCTTGATGTTGTCGATCACCTGCACCTGTTCGCCCCTTCAGGAGAGATCTCGCAGGCGCCCGACCACTACCGGGCCAGCAGGCCCATGCGGTCGTATACCTGTGCGAGGGTGTTGCCGGCGATCTCTCGCGCGCGCTCGGCACCGGCGGCGAGGATACGGTCGAGTTCGCCCTGATCCGACAAATACTCTTGCACCTTCGCCTGCAATGGCGTGACAAATTCGACCAGCGCGTCGGCGACGTCGGCTTTCAGATCACCGTAACCCTTGCCCGCGTAATCCTGTTCGAGCGTCACGATCGGGTTGCCGGTCAGCGAACTCAGGATCACCAGCAGGTTGCTCACGCCTGGCTTCCGCTCCGGGTCGTAGCGGATCTCGCGCTCGGTGTCGGTGACGGCCGAGCGGATCCGCTTGGCGCTGATCTTCGGATCGTCGAGCAGATTGATCAGGCCCGCGTCGGAGGCGGCGGACTTGCTCATCTTCGAGGTCGGGTCTTGCAGGTCGTAGATCTTGGCGGTGCCTTTGACGATGTGCGCCTCCGGGACCACGAACGTCTTCTTGAACCGGGTGTTGAAGCGTTGCGCCAGGTTTCGGGTCAGCTCCAGATGCTGGCGCTGGTCCTCGCCGACCGGCACCTGATGCGGTCGATAGAGCAGGATGTCCGACGCCATCAGCACCGGATAGGTGAACAACCCGACCGACGCGTTCTCCGAACCCTGCTTGACCGACTTGTCCTTGAACTGGGTCATCCGGCTCGCCTCACCGAAACCGGTGATGCAGCTGAGCACCCAGGCCAGCTCGGCGTGCTCGGGCACCTGGCTCTGCACGAACAGCGTCGACTTCTTCGGGTCGATGCCGATGGCGAGCAGCTGCGCCACGGCGGCCCTGGTCTGGGCCCGCAGCGCCTTCGGGTCCTGCGGCACGGTGATCGCGTGCAGGTTCGGGATGAAGTACAGCGCGTCGTAGTCGTCCTGCATGGTCACCCAGTACTGCAGCGCCCCAAGGTAGTTGCCGAGGTGGAACGAGGTGCCGGTGGGCTGGATCCCGGACAGGACCCGCTGCTTGCGTTCAGCGGCCGGGGTTTCTGCAGGAACGGACATGCCCCGATCTTTTCATGCCCGCCCACCCGTCACCCGGCCCCCACCCCTCACTGAGTCGCTACGCGACGCTCGTCATTGGAATTTCGCTCCACCCAGTTACGGGGATCCACACCAGGCATGCTGGGCCGTCCGGCATCGACGAGCTGGTGTTCGCGTCGCGAGACGAGCTTGTAAACCGGGGCACTGGGCCCGGCCAGGGTGCCGCGCAGCACCGGAGGCACCAGCGGGGGCGCCAGATGCGCGGTGCGCACGGCCTGCGCAAGCGCTCGATAGGCGATCTGGTCGGTCCGCCCCCAGCGCATCCCGTACATCTGCCGGATCCGCGGCGGCAGGCTACCCTGCACCAGCAGGAAGAACGCGGACGTGACCTGATGCAGCGGCATCCGCTGCGGATACGGCACCCGCTGCCCGGCCAGGTAGGAGCCGACCAGCCGCGCCTCGTCGGTGAGGAACAGTTCGTCGGAGGCGAGGTAGGCGTCGAAGGACGCCCGGAACTCGGGGTAGCTGGCCGGCGCCGCCTCGGTGGGCATGCCGAACAGCTCGGCCCAGCGCACGTAGTCCTGGTACAGGCCCTCGCGCTCGCCGTCGGTCATCGGGCGGACCAGCAGGTCGTACATCACCTCGGCGGAGTCGAAGGTGAACGCCATCGTCATGTACATCAGGTGTGGATCCAACGCGGAATAGCCGGTGCCCGCGGGGTGGTGCGCCCCCGCGTCCTCGGGCAGCGTGCCGCGCACCCTGGCGTGCTTCTTCGTGGTGAACGCCAGCGCCCGGTCCGCCTCGGCCTTGCTGCCGAGGAACACGGCCTCGAACAGGTGACCGGTGAGCGAGAGCCGGGTGTACGGGGTCATCCGGTGCTCGGTGTTCTCCGCGGTGCCGACGTAGAGCAGCGGATGAACAGCGCCGATGACCAGGGCGCGCTGGCCGTAGGTCAGACCGACCGCGCGCTTGCTCATCACCCGCCGGGCCATCGAGTGGTCGTTGAAGTAACCGGGCTCGGACATCACTGACTCCTCGTCGAGAGCATCTGGCAATAGCATCCGCCAGATTCGCGATTCTGGCAATACTCTCTGCCAGAATCGTGCCGTGCCAGAATCGGACTTGTGACTACATCGCGAAGCGATTCCGTGGGGGGTGGCGGCCGGGCGACGGGTGGGCCTACATCGCAAAGCGATTCCGTGGGGGGTGGCGGCCGGGCGACGGGTGGGCCTACATCGCAAAGCGATTCCGTGGGGGGTGGCGGTCGGGTGGCGGGTGGGCCTACATCGCGAAGCGATTCCGTGAGGGGCGGTGGCCGGGCGACGGGTGGGCCTACATCGCAAAGCGATTCCGTGACGGGCGGCGGCCGGGCGACGGGTGGGCCTACATCGCGAAGCGATTCCGTGAGGGGCGGTGACCGGGTGGCGGGTGAGCCTGCATTGCGAAGCGATTCCGTTCCGGCGCAGCGGACATACGGCGGGGTGTCCGCGGAAGAACGCCGGGCACAGCGGCGGGTGGCGCTGCTGGAGGCCGCGCTGGAGATCATCGGCACCCAGGGGCTCGCCAAACTGACCGTGTCGGGGCTGTGCGCCCAGGCCGGGCTCAACGAGCGGTACTACTACGAGAGCTTCGACAGTCGCGATGCGGTGCTGACCGCGCTCATCGACACGATCGCCGAGGAACTCGCGCTGGCGATCGTCGCGGCGGTCGGCACCGCGCCGAAGGACTCCAGGAGTACCGCGCGTGCCGCAATCGCCGCGGGCATCCATCTACTCACCGACGACCCGCGCAAGGCCAAGGTCGCCCTGGTCGCCGGCATGGCGACACCGGAGTTGCGCGCCCGCACCACCGAAACCGTCCGGGTGTTCGCGCGGATGGTCGCGGCCGAAGGCATCGATTTCTACGGGATCGACGACCCGGACTCGGATCCGGCGATCGACTTCCGGGCCAACTACCTCGTCGGCGGCCTGGTGCAGACCCTCACCGCCTGGCTACAGGGCGAGTTGTCACTGACCCGCGACGAGCTGATCGAGCACACCACCGACGTGTTCGTCTTGCTCGGTGAGGATTTGGCGCGCCGATTGGCGTGACGCCGCACCCGGGTCAGAGTTCCAGCGAAACGTCCTGCAATCCTGTCGCTTCGCCTTGCAGGACAACGCGAAACGCGATGCCCTTGCGCGCCCAGTGGTCGGCACAGTCGCGCATCGCCTCGGCGAACCAGGCCCGCTCGGCCGGTTCCTCGGCCAGCAGGTGGGCCGAATCGCGGAGCACGACAACGTATCCCGCGCCCTCACCGACGAAATCATCCAGGTCACGCAGGCATTCGTCGAAGGCGTCCTTGTTCTCGCCGAAGTAGTACGGGAACTGGAGGGCGGCGGCGATCTCGTCGAACACCCGCGCGACCGTCTGCATCTTCGCCCCGCGCAGTTCGCGGACCAGGTAACCGGACGGCGCGCGGTAGCGCAGGCCGCTCAGTTCGGCGGCATCGACGGTGACCGCGCCGAGGGCGGGCGCGGCGACCTGCTGTGCCCGCGCGGCGACCTCGATCGGTCGAGACAAGAACTGCGACAACGGCATTACCTTGGACATCAGCGCATCCTCGTGAAGGTCTCGTAATGGTCTCCGGTGTACCAGGCCGATCCGTCGCTGCCGGTGACGATGCGTTCGGCATCCCTGGACCGGCCGCGCTGCTTGGGATTGACGTCCCACTCCTGGTAGGTGATCGGTTTGCCCGCAGCGTCTTTGGCGGCCAATGTGCCCGCGCGGTTCATCCAGCGGTCACCGCCCTTGGTACCCTGCGCGTTCGCCGAATCAGGCCAGCGGCCCGCGTCGATTTCGCGCAGGGTGGTGTAGGCGCGGTCGGGTACGCCCGGTGCGCGACTGGCCGGCGCCTCCGCAGGCCGTGGTGTGCCCGCAGCGGGCGCACTGCTGGTGGGACGGGCCGTTGTCGATGTGGCGGTGTCGCTGCCACCGTCGCGCAGGCCGAGCACCGCGACGACGATCAGCGCGAGCACCACCGCGCCCAGACCCGCCAGCGCGCGAACGGCCTTCGGCGACAAGTTCATCGGTACTGCACCGTGACCGGCGCATGATCGGACCAGCGCTGGTCGTAGGCGGCGGCGCGGTCCACCACGGCCTGTTTGGCGCGCGCCGCGAGGTCGCCGCGGGCGAGTTGATAGTCGATGCGCCAACCGGTGTCGTTGTCGAAGGCGCGGCCGCGATAGGACCACCAGCTGTACGGGCCGTCGACGTCTGGATGCAGCTTGCGCACCACGTCGACGTAGCCCGCGGCGAGCAGCTCGTCGATCCAGGCGCGCTCCTCCGGCAGGAAACCGGCGGACTTCAAGTTGCCTTTCCAGTTCTTCAGGTCCCGCTCGGTGTGCGCGATGTTCCAGTCGCCGCTCACCACGAAGTCACCGGTGCGTGCGGTGAGGTAGGCGCCGAGTTCGGCCAGGTACCGGTACTTTTCGTCCTGGCGCGGCGTACCCGCGTCACCGGAGTGCACGTACACGCTCGCGACGGTGACGTCACCGAAGTCCGCCTCCAGGTAGCGGCCGGACGCGCCGAACTCGCTGCTGCCGAAGCCGATTCGGACCGCGTCCGGTGCCCGTCGGGACAGGATCGCGACGCCTGCTCTGCCCTTGGACTCCGGCTCCGCATGCGCCAGGCACCAGCCCTCGGCCAGCGCGGGCGCCAGCGCCGCGCTGGTCTGCTCGTCGGTGGCCCTCGTCTCCTGGACGCAGACGATGTCGGCCTCCGTGGCGGCGAGCCAGGCCAGCATGCCTTTGCCCGCGGCCGCGCGGACGCCATTTACGTTCACAGTCGAAATGATGTAGGCCACCGGACGACCGTACAATGCTGGTCAGATGAACTCCCTCGGACACCGCCGTCCAGGAAAGAGTGATGACATGTCGTCCGACACCCCCAAGTCCCCCGCCGCCGCGCAGCGCGCCACCAACGCCGCCCGCAAGCCGGTCACCACCAAGCCCGAACCGGAGCTGCCCAAGGCCGTCAAGGCCCTGCATCTCGGCTCCGGTGACCCGCTGCTCCTGTTGCACGGCTTCATGATGTCGCCGCACTGCTGGGAACAGACCGCGGCGCGGCTCGCGAGCCAGTGCGAGGTGTACGCCCCCGCCTTCGCGGGGCACTGGGGCGGCGAGCGCGTGGACGGCTGGTCGGTCGACGTGCACCTGCTGGCCGACCGCATCGAGGATCAGCTCGACGACCTCGGCTGGCGCACCTGCCACATCGCGGGCAACTCGCTCGGTGGCTGGGTCGGTGTCGAACTCGCCAGGCGCGGCCGGGCCCGCACGCTCACCCTCGTCGCACCGGCGGGTGGCTGGCACACGCCGTCGCTCACCTCGCTGCGCACCAATCTGAAGTTCCTGTCGCTGGTCCCGATCGTCGAAATCGGCAAGCGCCTGGGCGGTTTCGCGGTCAACAACCCGATCGCCCAGCGCTTCGCCCTGCTGTGGTTGAGCAAGAACGCCGCCGCGGTCTCCCGGCGCGACACCGCGGCCGCCATCATGGCCGCGCTGCACTGCCCGTCCATGCTGCCGTTCGTCGTCAGCAGCATGCGCGGTCCCGGGCAGGCCGACCTGTCCACCCTGGAGACGCCGGTCCGGTTACTGCTCTCCGAGTACGACCGCGTCATTCCCAACCGCGTCTATGCTCGCCGCTACCTGAAGGAGCTTCCCGAGTCGGCCGACCGCATCGTCGTCCACGGCGTCGGCCACGTGCCCATGCTCGAGGCGCCGGACCGCATCGCGACGCTCATCGCCGAGCACGTCTACGCCAGCCGCAACCGCCTTCGCGCGGTCTGAGGCACGGGATATCCACAGGTCAGGAAGTTATCCACAGATCGGCAATAGATCTCGATCCGGTCTGATCGGCGGCCTACTGTTCGAGGCATGGGGAGCACACCAGTAGATCGCGTGGTGCATCAACTTCGCGGCGACGTCGACGGGCTGTACGAGCTGGCCAACAACACCAACCGAGAGGTCAAGAGTACGAACGGCCTAGCCCGCGGCGTCGACCAACGGCTGCGCCGATTGGAGAAGACCAGCGGACGCCAGTTCGGCCTACTACTGGTCACCCAACGACAGCACGGACACCGCCTGGAAGGCGTGGAGTCCCGCTTCGGAGACGTTGCGGCCCAGCTGAACCAGGTCGGAACGGAGATGAGCCGGCACTCGGAGAGCCTCGACGAGACGGTGAGTCGGCTGGCGACGCTCGAAGTCGTGGTGGGCGGTGTGGCCGGGCGGACAAACGTCCTGACCGACCGCGTGGACCGCCTCTCAGGTGAAATCGACAGCCTGACAGGGCAAATGGACGGCCTCACGAAACGCGTCGATGGCCTGACCGGGCAGGTGGATGGGCTCACGGAACGCGTAGGCGGTCTGACGGGGCGAGTGGATGGCCTCACGGAACGGGTCGATGGCCTGGCGGAGCAGATGGACGCTTTCACAGGCCGCGTAGACGGTCTGACTGGACGAATGGACACCTTCACAGAACGGGTCGACGGCCTCACCGGGCGAATGGACACCTTCACCGGACAGGTCGACGGCCTCACCGGGCGAATGGACACCTTCACAGAACGAGTGGACGGCCTCACCGGCCAAATGGACGGCTTCACAGAACGAGTCGACGGCCTCACCGGCCAAATCGACTTCCTCACAGTCCGAATGGACGGCCTGACGGGACGATTCGACACTGTCGCAGAAGGCGTCGATGGTGTGACCGTGCGAGTGAGCCGACTCGAAGATCAGATGGTTCAGCTGACGGCGGCGGTGCACCAGAACTCGGTGACTCTCGACCTGGTGGTCGAGTTACTGCGGAAGCAGCAGTTGGTGCCGCATGAGGTCGAGGGGTAGCTGGTGGACAGGACACGACGTCGGTCTGCCGATGGGCGCTCGGCTGGTTGCCGACACAGTGGGAAGGCCTCCGCGCTGACCCACCTGGAATGGAAGGGCTGCGTTGGGCATCGGGTGCGGCCGATCCGCAACGGCGACAACTCGACTCGGTTGGCGCCGCCGGGCGCGTGAGCTCATGATGCGACGTCGGTCTGCTTGCTGTTGCTGCGGGGAAATCCCAGCAGCAGTCGGCAGACCTCGTCCGGCACATCGAGTTGTGGGCAGTGGCCGATGCCGGGGAGTGCGACGAACTCGCTGCCGGGCAGCAACGCGTGCAGGGCGCGGCCGGCGGATACCGGGATGATGCGGTCCTCGGTGCCGTGGACGATGAGGACGGGGCAGGTGAGGACGAGATCGGGGTGGCCGGACAGATGTTCGCGGGCATAGCGGACGGCGTCACGACCACGGGTGGCGACGGCGGCCATGTCGGGAACCGAACGTACTGCGGAGGTGAGGAATTCGGGGTCGGCGACAATTTTTGGACCATAGACGAACAGCGCTACCGCACGCCGTACCGCCCAGCGCACCAGGGTGGTCGGGATCGGCAGCGATCCGACCAGACGAAAGAACCGCCGGTATTCGCGCAGCCGCCCAACCCGGGCCAACCAGTGGCGGGCCAGCAGCGGCTCGTCGAGGGTGACCACCGCGGTGACCGCACCACCCGGATGACGTGCGGCAGCATGCAAAGCCGTTGCCGCACCAAGAGAGTTGCCCACAAGTATCAATGGAGCGTGCTCCGCGATGATCGCGTCCACGAACGCATCGAACTGCGGGGTCAACGGACCCGGTGCCCGCTGGTCCGCCAGCCCGAAGCCGGGCAGGTCGACGGCGAAGGCCGCACGGCCCGCCGCTGCCAGGCCGGCGAGAACGCCGCGCCAGGTGTCCGCGCTGTCGGCGTAACCGTGCAACAGCAGGATCGGCGGGCCGGTCCCCGATACGGAAAGCACTCGGGTGCCGACATCGTTGTAGCGGGCGGTGGTTTCAGTGATCATCGGCCGGATTGCCCCTTACCAGCACGCAAGGCGCGAAGGACTAACGGCGTTTCGAAGGCAGGACAAGAAATCCCGGGCGCGCACGCCGTGGTAGCGCACCCAGGATTCGATGAAAACCGTTACGCCAGCAGACCCTTGGCGATGTGCGTCACCTGGATCTCGTTGCTGCCCGCGTAGATCATCAGCGACTTGGCATCGCGGGCAAGCTGTTCCACGCGGTACTCGGTCATGTACCCGTTGCCGCCGAACAGCTGCACCGCTTCCATCGCGACCTCGGTGGCCGCCTCGGACGCGTAGAGCTTCATGGCCGACGCCTCGGCGAGCGTCGGCGGTTTACCGGCGCGACCCCGCTCCAGCGTGTTGAACACCATGTTCTGCACGTTGATCCGGGCGATCTCCATCTTGGCCAGCTTGAGCTGGACGAGCTGGAAGCGACCGATCTCCTGACCCCAGAGCTTGCGATTCTTGGCGTAATCCAGGCAGAGCCGGTGACATTCGTTGATGATGCCCAGCGCCATGAAGGCCACGCCGACGCGTTCGGCGGTGAAGCTGGACCGGGCGCTCTCTCGGCCGTCGCCGCCCTTGTGCTCCTCGGTCTCGCCGAGCAGCCGGTCCTTGCCGAGCCGGACATTGTCGAAGAACAGCTCGCCGGTGGGCGAGGCGTGCAGGCCCATCTTCTTGAACGGCTTGCCCTGGGTGAGCCCCTCCATGCCCTTGTCCAGGACGAAGGTGAGCACCTTACGCTCGCGCTTGTCGCCGCCGTCGCCCTCGTCGAGCTTGGCGTAGACGATCATCACGTCGGCGAACGGACCGTTGGTGATGAAGGTCTTCTGCCCGTTCAACAGGTAGTCGTCACCGTCGCGCCGGACATAGGTCTTCATGCCACCGAACGCATCGGATCCCGAGTCCGGCTCGGTGATCGCCCACGCCGCAACCTTTTTCATGGTCACGATGTCGGCGAGCCAACGCTCCTTCTGGGCCAGCGTGCCGCGCGACATGATGGTGGTGGCGCCGAGACCGAGGCTGACACCCATCGCGGTGACCAACCCCATGCAGACACCGGACAGTTCGCCGACCAGCACCGCCATCAGCGATTCCTGCCCCGCGAACGGGCTGCCACCGGAGGACTTTTCGCGCTTCTTCTCCGGCAACGGCTCGCCCGCGGCAATCGCCTCCTCCTTGGCGCGCTGCTTGGCGAGCAACTTCTGCACAGCTTCGCCGCCCATGGCATCGATCCCGAACTCGCTGAACAGCTTCCGGATGATCGGATACGGCGACAGTTCACCGCTGTCGAGCGCGTCCAGGTTGGGCCGGATTTCCTTGTCGATGAACGTCCGCACGGCATCGCGGATCATTACATCGGTCTCGGACCATTCGAACATCGTTGTTCTCCTACTCTCGCCCGTACGTCACGGTAGCCGTGCGGAGATGTCGTCGATCAGCCACGGTCCGTCGGTCTCGATCGTCTTCACATCGTGCCAACCGGCCAGCTCGGAGATGGCCCCGCCCTGCACCGCGAACACCTTGCCGGTGATCGGGCATTTGTCCGAGGCCAGGTAGGCCACCAGCGGCGAGATATTGGCCGGACTGAACGCGTCGAACTCGCCCTCTTCGATCTCGTCCGCCTCGGCCGCCATCATGGCGCCCATGCCGGGCGTGGCCAGCGTGAGACGGGTGCGTGCGATCGGCGCGATGGCGTTGACCCGCACTCCGTAGCGGGCCAGTTCGTCGGCCGCGACCAGGGTGAGCGCGGCAATCCCCGCCTTGGCCGCACCATAGTTGGCCTGGCCCGCGTTCGGCACCGTGGTTCCGGAGGCGGACGCGGTGTTGATCACCGCGGCGTTCGGCTGATTGCCCGCCTTGCTCTGGTCTTTCCAGTAGGCGGCGGCGTGGTGCAGCACGGCGGCGTGCCCCTTGAGGTGCACCGCGATCACCGCGTCCCACTGCGCCTCGTCCATGCCCGCGATGAACGCGTCGCGCAGGATGCCCGCGTTGTTGACCACGACGTCGAGGCCACCGAGCTCGGCAATCGCCTGATCGACAACGTTCTTCGCGCCGTCCCAGGTGGCGATGTTGGCGGTGTTGGCGATCGCCTTGCCGCCTGCGGCGATGATCTCGTCGGCGACTTCTTGCGCGGGGGTGATGTCGGTGCCTTCACCCTCGTTGCTGCCGCCGAGGTCGTTCACGACCACGGCCGCGCCCTCCCTGGCGAACAGCAAGGCGTGCTCGCGGCCGATGCCACGACCCGCGCCGGTGATGACGGCTACTCGACCTTCGAGTGCACCCATCGATGTCTCCTCTTCCTGAAGTCTGTGCTGAATGTTGCGGCGGGATATCGGCTTTCGCCGTCAGTCGGCAATCTCGGCGAGTCCGTCGCTGAGCACCACGTCTTCGCCGCGCACGGTCTCGAAGGCGTAGGTCGTGACGCCGTCCGCCGAACCGACCTTCCAGATGCGGGTCTCCAGATCGTCACCCGGGAAAACCATCTTGGCGAAGCGCACCGCAAACCGCTCGAGCCGGTTGACATCCGACCCACCGACCTCGGTGAGCACCGCCCAGGACGCGAACGCCATGGTGCACAGCCCGTGCGCGATGATGCCGGGTAGCCCGGCATCCTTGGCGACCTGATCGTCCAGGTGCAGCGGCACCGGATCGCCGGAAGCCGGTGAGTAACGGAAGGTTTGGTCGTCGTCGACGTGCTGCGGGACCACGGCCACCGGCGGCTGCGCGCGCAGGTTCTCGTCGAACTTGTGCGCCGGGGCCGCCTCGCCCACCGTCTTGCCCGCGTCGATATTGCGGAAGAACGCGGTCAGATACTGCTCGTTGACCAGTTCCCCGTCCTCGGTGCGGCATTCGATGAGGATGGTGATGGCCGTGCCGTTGGACCGGCTGGTGTAACCGGTCGCCTTGGCGCGCGAGACCAGCTTGTCGCTCGGCTGGATGGCCCGGTGGAAGTGGAAGTCCTGCTCCCCGTGCACGACCCGGCCGAAGATGTCCATCGGCGCGACCTCGATCACCGGCATCATCATCGCCTCGAAGACGGGGACGATCGCGAAGACCGGTGAGGCGACCTTGCCCGCGAGGTGGGCCTCGATCGGATCGTTGGTGGCGGCGGCGTATTCGCCGATCCGCGCACCGGTCACCTCGAACGTCTCGTCGTCACACCAGGTTTCGAGACCGGCGTCGTCGAACTCGACCAACCGCGCCGCAGTGGTCTCCGAAGTCATGCCGAGGCCAGCGCGTCGAGTTGCTCGAGCGACTTGTCCAGCTGCTTGAGCCCGTCCTTCTCCACCGCCTTGCCGAGCGCACCCTTGATCAGCGCGCCCTCGAAGTCGCCGGAGACCAGGATGGTGCTGCCGCCGTCGCCCTTGGGCTGGATGTCGAAGGTGAATTCGGTTTTGACCCCGGCCATTCCGGTGCCGCCGAGGGTCAGCTTGGTCGGCTGCTGCACGGACACGACGGTCCACTCCAGCTTGTTCGCCATGCCGAGCATGACGATCTTGGCGACCAGCTTCGAGCCCTCGGTCAGCACGGCGGGCGGCTCCTCCATGAAGCGCTCGTGGATGGTGAACCACTTGTCCCAGGTGTTCGGGTCGGAGACGACCGTCCAGAGCGCCTCGGGGGTGGCGTTGACGTCCTTGGTGGCTTCGATGTGTCCCATGAGATGACTCCTCGTCGAGTGTCGTTGTGCGAGTTCGGTGCGGTTGACGCGGGGCTCAGCGGTCGGCGCGCTGATAGGCGGTCACGACCGCCGCGCCGCCGAGGCCGATGTTGTGCTGCAGGCAGGCGGTGACGTTGTCGACCTGACGCTTGTCCGCGGTGCCGCGCAGCTGCCAGGTGAGCTCGGAGCATTGCGCCAGACCCGTCGCACCTAGCGGATGTCCCTTGGAGATGAGGCCGCCGGAGGGGTTCACCACCCACTTGCCGCCGTAGGTGGTCAGGTTGTCGTCGACCAGCTTTCCGGCTTCGCCTTCGCCGCACAGGCCGAGCGCCTCATAGGTCAGCAGCTCGTTCGCCGAGAAGCAGTCGTGCAGCTCGATCGCCTGAAAGTCCTCCGGGCCGAGGCCGGACTGCTGGTACACCTTTTGCGCGGCATGGACGGTCATGTCGTAGCCGACCAGGTTCTTGGCGGTCTCGTCGAAGGTCGACTTGAAGTCGGTGGTCATCGCCTGCCCGACGATCTCGACCGCCTGGGCGGCCAGGTTGTGCTTGTCCACAAAGGCCTCGCTGGCGAGGATCACCGCGCCGGAGCCGTCGGAGGTGGGCGAGCACTGCAGCTTGGTGAGCGGGTCGTAGATCATTCGCGAGCCGAGGATGTCGTCCATCGAGTACTCGTCCTGGAACTGCGAATACGGATTGTTCACCGAGTGCTTGTGATTCTTGTAGCCGATCTTGGCGAAGTGCTCGGCGGTGGTGCCGTACCGCTTCATGTGCTCACGACCGGCCGCACCGAACATCCACGGCGCCACCGGGAAGAGCACCTCGGAGATCTCGGCGAGCGCCATGATGTGCCTGGCCATCGGCTGCTCGCGGTCGTCCCAGGTGGAGCCGAGCGAGCCGGGCTGCATCTTCTCGAAGCCGAGCGCCAGCGTGCAGTCGGCGAGCCCGCCCCGAATCGACTGTGCCGCAAGGTAGAGCGCGGTCGAGCCGGTGGAACAGTTGTTGTTGACGTTGACCACCGGGATGCCGGTCATGCCCAGCTCGTAGACCGCGCGCTGGCCGGAGGTGGATTCGCCGT
The DNA here is from genome assembly GCF_007990755.1 of Nocardia ninae NBRC 108245. Classification (GTDB taxonomy): domain Bacteria; phylum Actinomycetota; class Actinomycetes; order Mycobacteriales; family Mycobacteriaceae; genus Nocardia; species Nocardia ninae. Next base: position 147,322 of record NZ_BJXA01000007.1, read on the forward strand.
AGACGTAACCGACGTAGGCCTGCTCGACGAGGTCGTAGGCGATGCCCGCGTCGGCGAGCGCCTTGGTCCCCGACTCCCGCGCCATGTCCGGGTAGTCCCAATCGGTGCCGTCTTCGTTCTTGCGGCGGCCCGGCTTCTCGAACTTCGTCATGCCGACGCCGACGACGTAGACCTTGTTCGCCATCGAACTCCTCACGTTGGTGCCTGCCCGGCGTGCTCCGCCGGGAACCGCCAGCGGGCAGCGGTGACCGATCCGTCCGGATCCAGCTGAAACAAACATACAGAGATGTATGTAAGTACGCAAGGCAGTCAGCGTTACCGGAAGTTGCGGATATCTAATAGCCAGGTGGTAGCACCCGGCCACCGACATACAGCTGAACGTGTATGTCTTGCCAGTTCAGGCTGGTACGCATGCCTTTTCGGCGGCCCGCGCGCGACGTTCATCGCATTGCTGTGACGTGACTCACTGCCTCCGATGACGTAACAGCCGCGTAATCGTTCGGAAATTCCCCGTCCACAACGGTGTACGACCGTCGAACAGTTGCTGTTGTTCGATGCGGGGATGAGGAGTAAACGTGGTCGAGCTCGACACCCGATCGCCTAATGCGGACGGGATCGCCGCGGCGAAGGAAACACTCGAGGACTACACCCTGCGGTTCGCGCCACGGAGTTACCGCAAATGGAGCCCGGCCGTCGTCGGGATCTCCGCCCTCGGCGGCATCGCCTATCTGGCCGACTTCGCCATCGGCGCGAACATCGGTATCGCGCACGGCACCGGAAACGCGTTGCTCGGAATCGGTTTCTTCGCGATCGTCGTGATGCTGACCGGATTTCCGCTCGCCTACTACGCGGCGCGCTACAACCTCGATCTCGACTTGATCACGCGCGGTAGCGGATTCGGTTACTACGGCTCGGTGCTCACCAATGTCGTGTTCGCCTCGTTCACCTTCATCTTCTTCGCGCTGGAGGGGTCGATCATGGCCCAGGGGCTGGAACTCGGCCTCGGCGTGCCACTCTGGCTCGGCTATCTCGTGTCGACGGTGCTGATCTTCCCGCTGGTCATCTACGGCATGAATACCCTCGCCACCCTGCAGGTCTGGACGACCCCGCTGTGGCTGCTGCTGATGGTGCTGCCGTTCGGGTTCCTGCTGGTGCGCCACCCCGACTCGGTGTCGTCGTTCTTCGCCTACGGCGGCGAGAACGGCTCCGGGGTAAGCATTTCCGGCACGCTGCTGGCCGCGGGCGTGTGCCTGTCGCTGATCGCGCAGATCGCCGAGCAGATCGACTACCTGCGTTTCATGCCGCCGCGCACGCCGGAGAACGCCCGCAAGTGGTGGGGCTGGATGCTGCTCGCCGGACCGGGCTGGGTGGTGTTCGGTGCGCTCAAGCAGGTGGTCGGGCTGTTCCTCGCGGTGTATCTGATCGCGAATCTGCCTGCCGCGCAGGGCATCGCGAACCAGCCGGTGCACCAGTTCCTGGAGATCTACCGGGACATGGTGCCGGGTTGGCTGGCCATGACGCTGGCCGTGGTGCTCGTCGTGATCAGCCAGATCAAGATCAATGTCACCAATGCGTACTCGGGGTCGCTGGCCTGGACCAACTCCTACACGCGGGTCACCAAGTCCTACCCCGGCCGGCTGATCTTCCTCGCGGTGAACCTGGTGATCGCGTTGATCCTGATGGAAGCCAACATGTTCGACTTCCTCAACAACATCCTGGGCTTCTACGCCAACTGCGGCATCGCCTGGATCGTCACCGTCGCAACGGATATCGCGGTCAACAAGTACCTGCTGAAGATCTCGCCGAAGCAGCCGGAGTTCCGCCGCGGCATGCTCTACGACTTCAACCCGGTCGGCCTGGTCGGCTTCGGGCTCTCGGCGGTGCTGTCGATCATGACGTTCTTCGGCCTCTTCGGCGACCTGCTCAAGCCGTACTCACCGATCGTCGCGCTGGTGGTCGCGTTCGTCGCGACCCCGCTCACCGCGATCGCCACCAAGGGCAAGTACTACCTGCGCCGCAGCGACGACGGCATCGACCTGCCGATGTACGACGAGCACGGCAACCCCTCCGGTGAAACCCTCACCTGCCACGTCACCGGCCTGGAATTCGAACGCCCGGACATGATCGCCTCGGCGCTCCCCGGGCCGGAGGGTGAAATCCAGTACATCAGCTCGCTGGCGCTGTCGACCGACAAACACGGGCACCACCTGCTCCCCCACCAGCACTGACCGCCGAGCGGGGACATGGCCGCGCAGGCCGCCGCCATGTCCCTGCGCCGTAGCAACACCGTCCCGATGGCGTCGCAAGCCGCGCTGCCGCTGCGATTTCGGCTAGAGTCGAAGGCACATTGCCCACCCAGGGGGTCGGATGTTGTTGCGGCGGTTCGGGATTGCACTGGTATCCGCGATCGTGCTGGTCGGCTCGGCGGCGACCGGCGCGGTAGCCACTCCGGCGGTCACTGATCGTGCGCCGCTCCAACAGGCGATGGACGAGCTGATCGCCGCCGGTGCGGCCGGTATCCAAGTGCGGGTGCACGATCGGCACGGCGGGTGGACCGGTGCCGCCGGCGTAGCGCAGGTGGACCGCCCGGAGCCGGTACCGGTGGACGGCCGGTTTCGAATCGGCAGCATCACCAAGATGTTCGTGGCCACCGTGCTGCTGCAGTTGGCGGGCGAGGGCAGGCTCGGGCTGGACGATCCGGTGCAGCGACACCTGCCGCAGTTCGGCCTCGACCCGCGCATCACCGTCCGAATGTTGTTGCAACACACCAGCGGCCTGTTCAACTACACCGGCGAACTGCAGCCCGACGGCACCTTCGAAGAGGGCATTCTGCCGATGTCGGGCAAGGCGGCCGTGGATGCCGTCCGCCGGGATTATCGGCCCGACGAACTGATCCGGATGGCACTGACCAAACCGGCACGGTTCGAGCCCGGTGCCGACTGGTCCTACTCCAACACGAACTATCAGCTGGCCGGACTGCTGATCGAGAAACTCACCGGCCTGCCGTACAGCGTGCAGATCTATGGCCGCATCGTGGCGCCACTGGGGCTTTGGGAGACCTTGGTGCCGGGCAGCTGGCCGGAGATCATCGGACCGCACGCACACGGCTATCTCTCCTACGGCGAGGGTGACGCGGAGATCACCGCCGATATGACCAGCCAGAATCCGACCTGGGTCGGGGCCGCCGGTGAAATGATCTCCTCTACCCGAGATCTCGACACCTTCCTGACCGCGCTGTTGGGCGGTCGGCTACTCGCGCCACCGCTGCTCGCGGAGATGCGGGCGACCTATGCGATCGCGCCGGGCCTGGCCTATGGTCTCGGGTTGATGGAACAGAAGTTGGGCCCGGACTGTGTCGGCCTCGGCCACAACGGCGGCGTTCCCGGCTACTACTCGGACGCGTACAGCACGGCCGATGGCAACTCGCGCATCGAGGTATCGATCACTACCGGCCCAGGCCTACGGATGGACGACCTCGAGCAGGTCGCCGAGCTTTCCACGAAAGCGCAGTCGGTGCTCGCCGAGGGGTTGTGCGGCCGATAGCGTCAGTCGGCCGCGCGGACGTCGGCGAGGGCGGCTTCGGCGATGTTGCGCAGGTGCGCGGTGGCGCGGCGCCAACGGCGTTGCGCGCGTTCGTTGTCCGGGTCGACGAAGTTGGAGATCAGGATGCCGCGCAGGGCGTCCATCGCGGTGTAGATGAAATCGCGGGCCTCTTTGCGGCGGATCTCGTCCGGCACGAACCGGGCGACCGCCATCAGCACGGCGTTGTTGACGAACGGTTCGACCTTCTCCATCGCGGCGGCCAGCACCGGATCGGTGCGGCCTGCCACCCACAGTTCGACGGTCGCGATGAACAGCGGGCCTTGGTGCAGCTCCCACAGGAACTCCAGCGCCGCGGCGACCGGATCGTCGCCGCGCTCGACCTTGGCCATCTCCCGCATCGCGGTCTCGGCGCGCAGTTGCGCCAGGTGGCTGATCGCGGCCACCACCAGATCGGTCTTGGAGCCGAAGTGGTGCACCTGCGCGCCGCGGGTGACCCCGGCGCGCTCGGCCACCCGTGGCGTGGTCGTGCCCGCATAGCCGTACTCGACCAAGCAGTCGATGGTCGCGTCGAGCAGCCGGGTGCGCATCTCGGTGCTGCGCTGCTCCTGGGTGCGGCGCTGCGGTTTCGCGACTTCGATCCTGGCCATCCGGCGATTCTACACTTACACACAGTTCTGTATGTTCAGATGACGCCGAGCGTCAGGCGACCAGCGCGGCGGCCGCGACCAGGCGAGCGTCCCGACGGGCCACCGCGACGGTGATCGCGAACAGCAGCACGCCGACCACGGCGAGGCCGGCCCCGACCATGGCGGGCGCGGTGTAGCCGAGTCCGGCGGCGATCACGGCCCCGCCGAGCCATGCCCCCGCGGCATTGGCGATGTTCAGCGCGGCGTGGTTCAGCGCGGCGGCCAGGGTCTGCGCCTCGTGCGCCACGTCCATCAGCCGGGTCTGCAGCCCGGGCGCCAGGGACGCGCCGGTCGCGCCGACCAGGAAGGCGCCGATCGCGGCGGTGTACGGGTTGTGCGCCGCCGCAACGAATACGGCGAGGATGACGGCCATGCCGATCATCGAGGCGTAGATGGCCCGGTCGACGCCGCGGTCGGCGAGCACGCCGCCGACGATATTGCCGACCACCATGCCGACACCGAACAGCATCAGTACCACCGGCACCAGGGCGGCGGACATCCCGGCGACGCCGGTGAGGGTGGTGGTGATGTAGGTGTAGACGGCGAACATGCCGCCGAAGCCGATCGCACCGACCAGCAGGGTGAGCAACACCTGCGGACGGCGCAGGGCGCCGAGCTCGGTGACCGGGTTGGTCATGGTGATGCCGGTGAGCTCCGGGACGTACCGGATCAGGGCGGCTACCGTCGCCAGCCCGATGACCGCGACCACCACGTAGGCGTCGCGCCAGCCGAGGTGCTGGCCGAGCCAGGTCGCGGCGGGAACGCCGACGACATTGGCGGCGCTCAACCCGAGCATAACCGCGGCAACCGCTTTGGCGCGCTGTCCGACCGGGGCGAGCGTGGCGGCGGCCAGCGAGGCCACCCCGAAATAGGCGCCGTGCGGCAGCCCGGACACGAACCGGGCGAGCACCAGGGTGTGGAAGGTCGGCGCGAGCACGGTTGCCACGTTGCCCAGCGTGAACGCCACCATCAGGGCGATGAGCAACTTCTTACGGGACACCCGCGCGCACAGGGCGGCGAGCACCGGCGCGCCGATCACCACGCCGAGAGCGTAGGCCGACACCGCGTGGCCCGCGGTCGGCTCGGAGACATTCATGGCGCGCGCGATGTCCGGCAGCAAACCCATGGTGACGAATTCCGTTGTGCCGATACCGAACCCGCCGAGTGCCAGCGCGAGCATGGCAGGCAGATGCCAAGTCGTCCGCGCGGCTTCGGGGCGTGCGGGGGCCTGGGCGGCGAGGGGAGTGGTCACGTATCCATGAAACGCCTCCGCAGGCGGTTTCGCTTCCCGAGTAAACGTGAGGTGAGACACGCCGCCGTAAAGAAAACGTGCAGGTCAGAATGTAAAACCGCGCAATAGGGACACTCATCTGCATGCGAGCTGGCAAATTCCATTCGGAAACAATGACGTACCCAGCACGGCTCCGGCAGCCGACGGGCCGGATGTGGGCAGCGTCATCGGATTCGCTTACGCCGTCGAGCCATTCGGCTCAGGCGGCAGGCGACTCGCGCTGTTCGAAAGTGCGCCGATACTCGGCGGGCGTGACACCGACGACGGTCGCGAAGTGGCGGCGCAGATTCGCGGCGGTGCCGAGACCGCTCAGCCTGCCGATTCGCTCGATACCGAAGTCGGTGGACTCCAGCAGCGCCTGCGCGCGGGCCAGCCGTTGGGTCAGCAACCACTGCTTCGGCGTGACCCCGATGGACTGCCGCATGCGCCGGTGAAAGGTGCGCGGACTCATGGTGGCGCGGGCCGCGAGCGCTTCGACGGTGAGCGGCTGATCGAGATGGGCGATGGCCCATTCGAGCGCCGGTCCGAGGTCGGCCTCGGCGCGGGCCTGCACGGACAGATCCACGAACTGCGCCTGGTCGCCCGACCGTCGCGGCGGGGTCACCAGGCGGCGGGCCAGCCGGTTGGCGACGGCGGCGCCGAAGTCGCGGCGCACCAGGTGCAGCGAAAGGTCCACGGCGGCGGTCATTCCGCCGCTGGTGAGGATGTCGCCGTCATCGACGTAGAGCGCAGTGCCGTCGACCTGCACGGCCGGATGACGACGGGCCAGGATCGGCGCGTGCTCCCAGTGCGCGGTGACCCGACGCCCGTCCAGCAGGCCCGCCGCGGCCAGCGCGAACATGCCGTTGCACAGGGCGACCATCCGTGCGCCCCCGCGATGCGCCGCGCGGAGCCCGTCGAGCAGTTCCGGCGGCACCGGGCGGTCTCCGGTGACGCAGTCGTAGGCGATCGAGGGCACGAACACGGTGTCGGCGCGCAGCAGTTCGTCCGGGCCGTACTCGGCCCGCAGATAGGCGCCGCCGCCGATCGCCGACTCGGCCGCGGCGGGCAGCACCGAGCACACCCGCAGTTCGTACCAGGGCTCGGCGAGGTCGGGGTGCGGGGTGCCGAAGATCGCGGCGATCACGCCGAGCTCGTAGAGGTCCCAGGGATGCAGCGCCCCCGGCGTGACGGCGATCGCGACGACATGACCGGTCATGGTCGCCAGCTTATGGCAGGAAACGTTCGGTTGCGGTCGGTCCTGCCACTCACACCCTGGTGGCCCGAGCTTGAAAACTGTTCTGCGGGCGCCCACTTCATCAGCACGCACGACATCGACGGAGGAATCATGACCAGCGACCACACACCGGTGACCGTGCTCGGTCTCGGCCGCATGGGCGCGGCGACCGCCCAGGTCTTTCTGCGCAACGGCCATCCCGTCACGGTGTGGAATCGCAGCCCCGATCGGGCACCGCACCTGGATGGGCTCGGTGCGGTCCGGGCGGATTCGCTCACCGACGCGCTGAAGACCGGGGAACTCATCGTCATCTCGGTGCCCGAGACCGCGATCGCGGTCAAGCTCCTGCACACCGCACCGGAAGCAATAGCAGGCCGCACCGTAGTGAACCTGTCGACGGGACGCCCGTCCGAGGCGCGCGACCTCGAAGCCTGGATCGCCGAACAAGGCGGACGCTTCCTGGACGGTTCGATCCTCGGCATGGCGGAGACGATGGGCACAGCGGATTCGACGATCATCTACAGCGGCTCCGCCGAAGCCTCGGCCGACCACCACGCGGTGATCGCCGAACTGGGCACGGCGAAGCACCTCGGGACGGAGGTCGGGCTGGCCGCCGTGCACGACCTCGCGATACTGGCAGGCATGTACGGGCTGTTCGGAGGCTTCTTCCAAGCCGCGGCCATGCTGAGCCGCGCGAACCGGAACGCGGCGGACCCCACCGGTGCACTACTGGTGCCGTGGCTGCACTCGGTCATCGACACGCTGCCCGCGCTCGCCGCCCAGATCGATGACGGTGTGTTCCCGCCGACCATGGCCAGCGTCGAGGAGCATCAATTCATTCTGCGCATGCTGCTGGCGACGAACCGCGAACAGGACCTACCGACCGACCTGCTGGATCCGCTGCTGCGCTGGTTCGACGCGGGCGTCGAGCACGGCCTCGGTGCGGACAGCCTGACGCGGGTCGTTCCACTGCTGCTCGGCAGTCCGGCCCGCCCCTAGAAACAATCCGGGCACCCGTACCACCGAGTGGTGCGGGTGCCCGTCATTCAGAACAGCTTGCCCAACCGACTCGGCTCGGGCGGAGGAGCTCATCCCCCGGCGCCGGATCAGTTCCAGCGCCGGGTGTGTTCACCGACTCAACGCAGTGCGCGAGCCAGGTTCGCGTCGAGCGCGCCGAGGAACTCCTCGGTGCTCAGGTAGCCCTGGTCACCGCCGACGAGCGAGGCCAGGTCCTTGGTCATCTGGCCGCCTTCGACGGTCTTGATGACGACATCCTCGAGGGTCTGCGCGAAGCCGATCACCTCGGGGGTGTTGTCCAGCTTGCCGCGGTGCTCGAGCCCGCGCGTCCAGGCGAAGATCGACGCGATCGGGTTGGTCGAGGTCGGCTTGCCCTGCTGGTGCTGACGGTAGTGCCGGGTGACGGTGCCGTGCGCGGCCTCCGCCTCACAGGTCTTGCCGTCCGGGGTCAGCAGCACCGAGGTCATCAGGCCGAGCGAGCCGAAGCCCTGCGCCACGGTGTCGGACTGCACGTCACCGTCGTAGTTCTTACAGGCCCAGACGTAACCGCCCTCCCACTTCATGGAGGAGGCGACCATGTCGTCGATCAGGCGGTGCTCGTAGGTCAGGCCCGCCGCGTCGAACTGGGTCTTGAACTCGGCATCGAACACGTCCTGGAACGTGTCCTTGAACATGCCGTCGTAGGCCTTGAGGATGGTGTTCTTCGTCGAGAGATACACCGGGTAGTTCTGCTGCAGGCCGTAGTTGAACGAGGCCCGCGCGAAATCGATGATCGAGTTCTTGAAGTTGTACATGCCCATGACGACGCCGCCGTCCTCGGGCATCTTCACGACCTCGTGCTGGATCGGCTCGCTGCCGTCCTCCGGCGTGAAGGTCAGGGTGACCGTGCCCGCTTGGTACACCTTGAAGTCGGTGGCGCGGTACTGGTCGCCGAACGCGTGCCTGCCGATGATGATCGGCTTGGTCCAGCCGGGCACCAGACGGGGCACGTTGGAGATGATGATCGGCGCGCGGAAAATGGTGCCGCCGAGGATGTTGCGGATGGTGCCGTTGGGCGACCGCCACATCTTCTTCAGGCCGAATTCCTTGACGCGGGCCTCGTCCGGGGTGATGGTCGCGCACTTGACGCCGACCCCGTGGCGCTTGATCGCCTCGGCCGCGTCGACAGTGACCTGGTCGTCTGTCTTGTCCCGGTACTCGATGCCCAAGTCGTAGTACTCGAGATTCACATCGAGATACGGATGGATCAGCTTGTCCTTGATGAACTGCCAGATGATCCGGGTCATCTCGTCGCCGTCGAGTTCGACGACGGTACCTTCAACCTTGATTTTGGACATGGATCTTCGTGTCCTCCTAGGATGGTGCCCTCATTGCACGGCCAGGTGAACACGCTTGTGAGCGGACCCCAGCTGTTCCAACAGACAACGTATATGCCCCGCGTTGTCCGCGAGACGTGTGGTGCAAACAAGACAAGCGTACTGCTGCCGATGATCGTGGTGTGCGGGCAGCCCCCCGAGTGAGAAACCCCACGAACTTACTGACTGGTAGGTCATTGCGCAATTCGCAGGTCGGCGCGCCGGACGCACTCGGTCCGCGCACCGCCGGGCATGCGACACGCGGGCCGCGTGGTGGTCGGGTCGATCAGACTCCGACGTGCACCGGGTGTGCGGCGGCGCGCGGCCCGGTGCGACCCGCTGAGTTCGGCTCCGGATTTCGGTCGCCGATCGGGCGCCGGTTATGATGCCGTCAGGTCATGAGTGCCAGCGCGAAGCCCCGGCTTGCTGGACGGCAACCCTCCAGCAGCGGTGGGGTGCTCCGGGTGATGACCGGGCTCTCGAAGGTCGAGAGCAAGCGCGCTTTCCAGGAGGTTCCCGAAATGTGTTGTTGTACTTCGCCGTTGACCCGATAACCCGTTAGTTCTGGCGAACAACCTTTTCTTTGGAGCAAAGCTCATGAGTGATTCCACCGTGCCCGCGGCCGACGTCGACCCGACCGCGCAGTGGTCTTTCGAGACCAAACAGGTGCACGCGGGACAGGCCCCCGACAGCACCACCGGTGCCAGGGCCCTGCCCATCTACCAGACCACCTCCTACGCCTTCCGCGACACCGAGCACGCCGCCGCGCTGTTCGGGCTCGCCGAGCCGGGCAACATCTACACCCGGATCATGAACCCCACCCAGGACGTGGTGGAGCAGCGCGTCGCCGCGCTCGAAGGCGGTGTCGCCGCACTGCTGCTGGCCTCCGGACAGGCCGCGGAGACGTTCGCCATCCTGAACCTGGCCTCGGCCGGCGACCACATCGTGTCCAGCCCGCACCTCTACGGCGGCACCTACAACCTCTTCCACTACTCGCTGCCCAAGCTCGGCATCGAGGTGTCCTTCGTCGAGGACCCCGACGACCTGGACCAGTGGCGCGCGGCGATCCGGCCGAACACCAAGGCGTTCTACGGCGAGACCATCGCCAACCCGAGTAGCGCCATCTTCGACATCCCCGGCATCGCCGCCGTCGCGCACCAGGCCGGGCTGCCGGTGATCGTCGACAACACGGTGGCCACGCCGTACCTGATCCAGCCGCTGGCACACGGGGCCGATATCGTCGTGCACTCGGCGACCAAATACCTCGGCGGGCACGGCGCCGCGGTGGCCGGCGTGATCGTCGACGGCGGCACCTTCGACTGGACGGTGACCGACGCGCAGGGTCAGCCGCGCTTCCCCGGCTTCACCATCCCCGACCCCAGCTACCACGGTGCGGTGTTCGCCGATCTCGGCGCGCCCGCGTTCGCGCTCAAGGCCCGCGTGCAACTGCTGCGCGACCTCGGCTCGGCGATCTCGCCGTTCAACGCGTTCCTGATCAGCCAGGGCATCGAGACGCTGAGTCTGCGCATCGAACGGCACGTCGCCAATGCCAAAGCGGTGGCCGAATTCCTGAGCACCCACCCGGACGTCGAGAAGGTCATCTACGCCGGTCTGCCCTCCTCGCCCTGGTACGAACGCGGCAAGCAGCTTGCACCCAAGGGCCCCGGCGCGATCGTCGCCTTCGAACTGCGCGGCGGTGTCGATGCGGGCAAGAAGTTCGTGGACGGATTAGTGCTGCACAGCCATGTGGCTAACATCGGAGATGTGCGCTCCCTCGTGATTCACCCCGCGTCGACCACACATTCGCAGCTGACGCCCGAAGAGCAACTGCTCGCCGGGGTCACTCCGGGCCTGGTCCGCTTGGCGGTGGGGATCGAAGGGATCGACGACATCCTGACCGATCTGCACGCCGGTTTCGCGGCGGCGGCGACGTGAAGGTGAGTACCGAACCGAGTGTGTCCCGTTCGTCCGGGGTGGCCCTGCCGCCCCCGGACGGGCGGCTCGGCATCATCCCCATCGGCGACGTCCGGCTGGAGAGCGGCGCGGTCATTCCGCAGGTGCATCTGGCCGTGCAGCGCTGGGGTGAGCTGTCCTCCACGCTGGACAACGTGGTGCTGGTCGAGCACGCGCTGACCGGCGACTCGCACGTGGTCGGGCACCCGGACGACATCCATCCGCTGCCCGGCTGGTGGGACGGGATGGTCGGCCCCGGCTGTCCGCTCGACACCGACGAGTGGTGTGTCGTCGCGACGAACGTGCTCGGCGGCTGCAAGGGCAGCACCGGGCCCTCGACGCTGGCGCCCGACGGAAAGCCTTGGGGTTCCCGGTTTCCGGAGATCTCCATCCGGGACCAGGTGGCCGCCGAGGCGGCACTGCTGGATCGGCTCGGCATCGCGCGGCTGGCCGCCGTGGTCGGCGGGTCGATGGGCGGCATGCGGGTGCTGGAGTGGATGGTCGGCGCGCCGGATCGGGTCGGCTCCGCACTGGTACTGGCCGTCGGCGCCCGCGCCACCGCGGACCAGATCGGCACGCAGACCACCCAGATCGCCGCGATCAAGGCCGATCCGGACTGGCAGGGCGGCGATTACCACGACACCGACCGCGCGCCGATGACCGGCATGGGCATTGCCCGGCGCATCGCGCATCTGACCTACCGCACCGAGGACGAGCTGGACCACCGGTTCGAGAACAGCGCACAGGGCGCCGAGGATCCATGGCGCGGCGGCCGCTACGCGGTGCAGAGCTACCTGGATCACCAGGCAGACAAGCTGTGTAGCCGTTTCGATCCCGCCACCTACGTGCTGCTGACCGAGGCGATGAACCGGCACGACATCGGCCGCGGCCGCGGCGGGGTGGCGGCGGCGCTGGCCGCGACGCCGGTGCCGTGCGTCGTCGGCGGCGTCGACTCCGACCGGCTGTATCCGCTGCGCACGCAGCAGGAACTCGCCGAGGGGCTGCCCGGCTGCGATGGGCTGGAGGTCGTGCACTCGCGCGACGGGCACGACGGGTTCCTCACCGAGGCTGCGGCGGTGTCGAAGTTGCTGACCGAGACGATGCGGTTGGCGCAGCAGAGTCGTCAGCCTGCCAGCTGAATTCGACTCGCGCACAGCGGTTTCGCCGCGCGGCCTGGGATCGGCCGCGTGCGCCGCGCTCGGCTTCGGGCCAACGCGCCGCGCTCGGGTTCGCTTGATCGCTGACAATTTCGGGCGCGCCACGACAACAGGCGCGCGTACTCGTGCTGGAAGCTCTATGCGCCCGCGTCTTTGGACGATGGCGCGCCCATCAGTAGGCCGACGATGGCGTGCACGAATCCTTGCAGGCGTTCGCGGGGATACTCGTCGGGTTCGCTGACCGCCAGCCTGCCGAGCATCTCGGCGACCTGTAGCAGCGAGTTGGTGAGCAGCGCGGAATCGACTCCGGCCCAGCGTGGTTCGAGTGCGGTGCCGACTCGCACCAGCGCCTCGGCCTGATCGAAGATGCCCGCGCGGGAATGCCGCAGTGCCTCACGGTATTCGTCGGGGGCATTGCCCGGCCCGGCGAGGATCAGTCGCCAGCGGGTCGGATTCTCCAGTGCCACACCGACGAACGCCTCGACGGTGGCCGAGGCCGCGACCACCGGGTCGGCGCCCATCAGGTCGGTCGGCAAGGTCGCGGCGACCTGTTCGAGGCCGCGCTCGCGCTCCCGTTCCAGCAGCGCCGCAACGAGTTCTGCGCGAGTCTTGAACACGGTGTAGAGCACCGGCTTGCCGACGCCGGCCTCCTGGGCGACCGCCTCCATGCTCAGCTCGTGCAGCTCTACCCGGCTCAGCACCGCGAAGGCGGCGTCGAGCAACTGGGCCCTGCGCTGTTCCGGCGGCAGGCGTGGCGCGTAACGCCGGCGCGGCCGGTCCGCCGCGGTGCGCGATGTGGTCACTGCCGCTTCACCTCCATGCGCTCCATCCTGACAGCATCGCGGCCGCGATTCCGCATCCCGTCGGTCACAAATGCTACGCAAACGTTGTATTCATTGCACGCAATTGCTACGGTTGCGTTGTATTCACCCCCGGTGCCGGGGCGATCACCGCAAAGGAGCACGTGATGCAGTTCGATCCGACCACCCTGCGCCGGGACGACTACGGGTTCTTCGGCCCCGATTCACCCAGCTGGAAGGTCTGGACCGCACCCACCGCGGTCATCGGCTTCCAGCGGGCCGTCGTGCTCGAACACTTCGACCCATTCCTCACCGCGGCCGTCGCCGACTCCCGCGGCATCTACAGCGACCCGCGCAAACGCCTCGACCACACCTTCTCCTACTTCCTCATCGCCGCGATCGCCGACGGCCGCACCGCCATCCAGGCGGCCGAGCACCTCATGCGGATCCACGCGCCGATGACCGGGATCGAGCCGATCAGCGGAAACCGCTACAGCGCGAACAGCCCCGAGACGCAGCTCTGGATCCACATCACCGGCTGGCACTCCGTACTCAAGGCGTACGAGGTGTTCGGCCCCGGGCTGACACCGGAAGAGGAGACGCGGTTCTGGCAGGAGTGCGCGATCGCGGCCGAGTTGCAGACCTGCAAGCCCGAGGACGTGCCGCGCTCACGCGCCGAGGTGCGCGCGTACTTCGAGCGAGTCCGCCCGCGGCTGTGCACCTCCGAGCGGGCCGAAGAAGGCATGCACCACCTGCTGTGGACCTCGCCGCGCAACGGGGCCGGACTCTCGTATGCCATTGGCAGCAGGCTGCTTTCACTGGCCTCGGTAGCGACGCTGCCCAAGTGGATGCGCAAGCTCGGACGCTTCGATCGGCTCGGCATCGTCGATCTCGCGGTCCGGCTGCCCACCAAGGTGCTGGTGTGGGGTTTCAGCCGATTCAATTCGTTCGGCCTGCTGGTCGCGGCGCCGTTCGTCGCGCCGATGGCGGGACAGATCCTGAAGGAGCACATCAACGCGGCGCCGCCCGCCAAGCTCGAGACGGTGACCCCGGCCGAGGCTCGGGCCTTGTACGGGCGATCCGGACGGGCCGAGCTGGTGGCCGAACCGGCCTGATTTTCCAGGACAACCCGCCGCGTCGAGGGGTGCGGCGGGTTTGTCGGATCAGCTTCTACCACAACAGAATTCGGGTAGCCGGAGCACAGTCCACGATCAGGACGGTCGACACGAGGTAGCACGGCGCTGAACCGTTGGCCGCCAACGCTTTCGGGTACTAGCCGACGCCCAGGGTATTGATGGTCGCGGCAATGAAGACGATGGCGGAGCCGAGCACCGTCAGCGCGCCGACGTCGAACGGCTTGCTGCGCACGGCGAGCAAGCCGACCTGCGCGGTCGGCAGGCAGAGCCGGAACGCGGCGGCCAGCAGCGTTGCCCCGCCGAAGAACAGCGCGCCGCGGCGCCACCGGTCCTGCGCCACGAACACGATCGCCACCGCGATGACCAGCGCCACGACCACCATCGGCAGATGGCAGCGCAGGAACGGGGAGCTACTGGCTGCCCGGTGGTCCGCGGTGGACGTGTCGGCATCGGTCACTCCCCGATTCTGACAGACTCCCCCCGGCCCTCCGCCGCCGACGGGCTCAGTCGGCGACCGCGACCCCCTCGATCTCGATGAGGTGCTCCGGCGTGAAGAGGGCGGCCACGCCGACCAGGGTCACCGCGGTTTCGGGGAACTCGTAGTGCACGCGGGCCGCGGCACCGGCCGCACCGAGCGCCTCGAACTTCGACGGATCCCAATCGACCACGTAGAACCGGACGCTGACGAGGTCGGCGGCCTTACCGCCCGCCGCTTCGAGCGCGCGGCCCAGGTTGAGCAAGGCCTGCGTGGTCTGGGCGGCCAGGCCACCCTCCACGACCCGGCCCGACGCGTCGGTGCCGACCTGCCCGGAAATGTGGATAATCCTGCTACCGGTGGCCGACGTCGCGTGTGCGAAGCCCGGTGCGGGTGGTTGGGTGTCTACCGGATTGTGCGAGGTGCTCACCATTCGCGCATCCTAACCGCCGGATGAGGCCGATTGCCGCACAAGGGGTTTCACTCAAAGGCAGTGACCGTTGCGCTGGCGCCCACGGTTCTACGGTGTCGACCTCCCGGGTGCCGCGGCATAGGCTGCGCGGAATGGGGATGTTAGGCAGACGCATTCGCGCCTTGTGCGTCACGGTGGCGATCGCGGTGGGGGCTGGGGCCGCGGCGGGGTCCGCGCAGGGTGTGAGCACCGCGGGTTGCGGTGGCTGGCAGGTCGACACCCTTGTCCAGGGTTTGGAGCAGCTGGAGAACCTCGAACCGGATGGTCGTGGCGGGTTCTATATGTCCGCGGATTCGAAGATCTATCACCTCGATGCCGCAGGTCAGGTGCGGACGGTGCTGGAGAACCTGCGGGTTCCTCGCGGCCTGCAACTAGTCGGCTCGAATCTGTATTTCCTTGCCGGGGGCCAGTTGTGGCAGCTGGACACCGGGACCGAACGACTGACCTCGGTGGCGCCGCTCGACGGCAACGGTCTGCTGCGGCTGCCGGGCGGCGATCTGCTGACCACCTGGGTCGGCACCGAGGGCGGGCCGTCGAAGGGCTTGACCCGCTATCGACCCGATACCGGCGCCACCGTCCTCAACTGGTCACCGGTGCCGCGCTCCGAAGGCTTGGCCCTCGACCCCGAGCACCGCGCCGTCTACACCGACGACCTGTTCACCGGCCGAGTCATCCGCGTCCCGCTGGACGCCCCCGACCGATGGACCGTCATCGCCACCATCCCCGGCCTGTTCCCCGGCCTCGACGACCTGGCCACATCCCGCTCCGGCACCCTCTACGTCGCCGCACACACCGCAGGCGAGATCCACCGCGTCGACCCGAACACCGGCGCGACCTGCGTCATTGCAGGCGGCCTCTCGATCGGCCAGGCCGGTCCCAGCTCGGTCCGCATCGCCCCCGACGGCAACACCTGGGCCCTCTACACCACCCTCTTCGACGGCACCCTCCGCCGCCTCCGCCCCCCACCCGATACAGACCTCACACCGATCCAGCTCCCCTGACCCCGACCCGTCGCGTGCCGCAGCGGCTGGTCGGCAGCGCAATATCGGCTTCGAGTACCGGCGGGCGGTAGGTCGGCGAAGCGCAGCGGCGAACGCCTGATTGACTGTCTGCCGTGTTCCGACTGATGTTTCATGAGCCCGCGATACCCGGAAATACCGGAAATGCGATTCGACTGGTGGCGGGGACCGGGTGTGAGCTGCATCTGGTCGAGCCGTTGGGGTTCGATCTTTCGGAGGCCAAGTTGCGGCGGGCCGGGTTGGATTACCACGATCTGGCGTCGGTGACGGTGCACAAGGATCTGGCGGCGGCGTGGGCTGCGGTGCGGCCGGAGCGGGTATTCGCGTTCACCACGCAAGCCACGACCCGGTACACCGAGGTGGCGTACCGGGAAGGTGATGTGTTGCTGTTCGGGACCGAGCCGACGGGGTTGCCCGCGGCGGTGCTCGCGGATCCGCATGTCACCGATCAGCTCCGGATTCCGATGCTGCCGGGGCGCCGATCGATGAATCTGTCCAACGCCGCCGCTGTCGCGGTGTACGAGGCGTGGCGGCAGGTCGGGTTCGACAGCGGAGTATGACCGCCGCGCACGAATTCGCTTGCGGTGCACGGAGATTGCCGACACGATCGGGCCCGGCGCGACGGCAGTTGCGCGACAAGGCCTGGCACGCAAGCAATCCGGCGGGTCAGCGATCGATCTCGAAGCGCTTGAAGCGGGAGGTGGCGCCGGCCGACAGGCGGACGGCGCTCTTGGGCACTCCGTAATGCTCGGCGAGCAGTTCGATGGCAGCCTTGTTCGCTTTGCCTTCCACGGCCGGGGCGCGCACGTACAACTGGAGGGTGCCGTCGTCGAGGGTTTCGACGAGCGGGCCCTTACGGCTGTTCGGTTTTATGGTCGCCCGGACCGTTGTCGGCACTCTTGTCTCCCGTCGCCCCGCTACCCGCGGCCCCTGCACTTTCGGGGCCGCCGGAACCGGACCGCGTAGCGCCGGCACCCACCGGTGTCGATTCTGCCGGAGTGCCGCGCTTGCCCCGCCGCAGCACCAGCCGCACGATGCCCCAGACCACGGCGGCGAGCACCACCAGGAAGCCGAGCCACGGCAGCGCCTTACCGGTGAACACGACCGCATCCTTCAGCCAGTCCACCAGCGCGTTCCAGCCGCTGACGATCCCTTCCCAGAAGTTGTCGGCGCGGTCCTCCTCGGCCTTGGTGATCGCGGTGGTGACGTCGATGGTGAGCGTGGACAGCGCGACGTCGTCGTCGAGGTGGCGCTTCTGCGCGGTCAGGCTGTCGAGTTCACCCTGCCGGCTCGACAGCGCCTGCTCGGCGTTGAGCAGGTCGGCGGTGTTGGTCGCGCCCGCGATGAGCCCGCGCAGCCGGTCGACGGAGGCCTGCAGCGCCCGGATCCTGGCGTCCAGGTCTTCCCACTGCATCGTCACGTCGTCGCGGTTGGTGTGCACCCTGGTGACGCGGCCGAGGCCGCCGAGCCCGTCGATGAACGCGTCAGTCTTGTCGGCGGGCACCCGGACGGTGAGGGTGGCGCTGGGGTCGGCGTCCTCGGTGCCGGGCTGTTCGGTCCGGCTGTCGATCCGGCCGCCCGCCTCGCGCACCCGGTCGGCGATCTTGCCCGCCGCCTCGATCGGTTTGGCCGCGGTCATCTCGACGCTGCCGGTGACGACTTCCTTACGCGCCGTGACGGTTTCATTGCCGGGGTTGTCTTTACGCGGCGCGGCCCCCTGGTCGCGCAGCCCCGGCGGCACGGAGGCAGGCGCCGGCGCGGACTCCACCGTGGCGTAGGTGGACGGCCGGTCCGGCGGCGCTGCTCTTTTGGCGTCGTTGTCGCCGGAGCCGCAGCCGACGAGAAACGTCAGACCGAGCAGACCGATGCACAGCACAGCAAGCTTCCGCATGATTCGCACAGTAGCCCCTGTTACTGCGCGAACAGCCCGACATAACTGTTCTCTAGAGCCCTTCTAACACTTCTCTAAAAGTGTGGGCGGCCTGGTCATTCGCCGAGCCGGGCGGTGATCTTCCTGATCCGCGACGCAAGGGGTGGATGCGTGCTGTAGAGCCGATCGCCCAGCGCGACGAGGCGAGGGAGCGTCTCGGACTCCCAGCTACGCAGACCGGACGCCAGTTCACGACCGTAGCCGAGGTCGACGGCCGCACGGTCGGCGGCGTATTCGTCGCGGTGACACTGTGCGCTCCTGGTCAACGGTTCCACGATCAGCAGGACAACGAACAGGAGCGCGGCACCGAATCCCACCACCGGTGTCAGCACGACGGCCACGACAGGCAGCAGACCCACCGCCGCAACGAATCGGACGAACGGTGCGAGCGGGCCGAGGATCCTCGTGATCCGCCCGAGGCGCCTGCACACCGCCCACAGCACGCGTCCCGGCAGGGCGATCCACATGTCGACCAGTCGCACCCGGGGATCGACGTTCAGGTGGTGCCCGAGTTCGTGTGCGAGCACCGCTTCGAGCTCCCCCGAATCGAGTTCGGCGAGCGCCGAACTCGTCACCGCGACAATGCGACTGGGCGCGGCGAAGGCGTTCGGATCATCGGATTGCTCCACCCACAGCGAGTACGGCCACCCATCCACGCCGGGCGCGCTGGTGACGTGCCCCCATGCCGCGGCGAGGAGTTCGTCCTCCGGCGGGATCGGCCGCCGAAACCCGAACATCTTGGCGAATTTCGCGCGATTGGGCGTGAACCACGCCGCATCGAAGAGGCTGACGCCGAACAACACCCACACCACAACGGCCGTCACCATCAACCAGATCCCCACCCACGCGCCGAGGATCAGAATGATTGCGACGCTGAGCAATACGGTCGGCAACGCGAGCAACAGCGTCACGATGATCGCCAGGTAGCGCGGACGCGCGGCTGGTGCGGTGGCGCGCCGTGGCGAGTCGGCATCCGAATGCGCTGGCATGGTATCTCCGGATTTCCGACGGGGCCGCGCTGGGCAGAACGCCTCATCCTATGGCGGTGATATCCGGGGAGGAAGACGAGTTTTTCATGGGCTCAGCGGAAGTCGCGCGACTTGGAGTCGACGCGCAGATCCAACCGCCGCAGGTGTTCAGCGACGATGCTGACCGCCCCCTCGGCGTTCTGCACCCGACCGCGGATGAGCAGGGCGGGCGCACTCTGCGCCAGGCGGCGATAGCGAGCCCACAGCCCGACCGAGCAGACGACGTTCACCATGCCGGTCTCGTCTTCCAGATTGAGGAAGGTGACACCCGCGGCGGTGGCGGGACGTTGCCGGTGCGTCACCGCGCCGCCCACCAGCACGCGCGACCCGTCCCGCACGGCGAGCAGCCCGGCGGCGGGAATCACGCCGAGCGCGTCGAGTTGCGGGCGCAGGAACTCGGTGGGATAGCTGCCCGGCGAGACGCCGGTGGCCCAGACGTCGGCGGCGGCCAGTTCGAGGTCGCTCATGCCGGGCAGCACGGGGGCGGTGGTGGCGGCGCCGGTACCGGGCAGCCGATCCGCGCGTTCCCCCGCGGCGGCGCCCGCCGCCCAGAGGGCTTCGCGCCGGGTGCTGCCGAGACCGCCGAGGGCACCCGCGGTGGCGAGTGATTCCGCTTGCACGACAGTGAGTTCCACGCGCCCGGTCAGGTCGAGGAAGGAGGTGTACGGACCCTGATCCCGTGCGGCGACGATCTTTTCGGCGAGGTCGTCACCGATGTGCCGGACCGCCGCCAGGCCGAGGCGCACCTGGGTGCCCTCCTGCTCCAGCGTCGGTTCGGCGCGGCTGGCGTTGATGTCGGGGCCGTGCACCACGACGCCGTGCCTGCGAGCGTCGGCGACCAGGGATTGCGGGGAGTAGAAGCCCATCGGCTGCGCCCGCAGCAGACCGGCGCAGAAGGCCGCGGGGTGGTGCAGCTTGAACCACGACGAATAGAACACGATCGAGGCGAAGCTCTGCGAATGACTCTCCGGGAAACCGAAATTCGCGAAGGCGTACAGCTTCTCGTAGATCCGGTCGGCGACTTCGCCGGTGATCCCGTGCAGCTCGCGCATGCCACGGTAGAGGCGTTCCTTGAGACCTTCCATGCGCTCCGGTGAGCGTTTGGAGCCCATCGCGCGGCGCAGCTGGTCGGCCTCGGCGGCGGTGAAGCCCGCGACGTCGACGGCCATCTGCATGAGCTGTTCCTGGAACAGCGGCACACCGAGCGTGCGGGCCAGCGAATTCTCCAGCGCCGGATGGTCGTAGGTCACCGGCTCGGCGCCGTTGCGGCGCCGGATATAGGGGTGCACCGAACCGCCCTGGATGGGGCCGGGCCGGATCAGCGCCACCTCCACCACCAGGTCGTAGAACTCGCGCGGCTTCAGCCGGGGCAGCGTCGCCATCTGGGCCCGCGACTCCACCTGGAACACACCCACCGAGTCGGCGCGCGAGAGCATCTCGTAGACGGCGGCTTCCTTCAGATCGAGCTTGTGCAGCTCGACGATCTCGCCGGTGTGCTCGCGTACCAGGTCGATCATGTAGTGCAGCGCGGAGAGCATGCCGAGACCGAGCAGGTCGAACTTCACCAAATCGATGGCGGCGCAATCGTCCTTGTCCCACTGCAACACGCTGCGGCCGGGCATCCGCGCCCACTCCACCGGGCAGACGTCGGCGATGGGGCGGTCACAGATCACCATGCCGCCGGAGTGGATACCGAGATGCCTTGGCAGTCCTTCGATTTCGGCGGCCAGTCCGAGTACCTCGGCCGGGATGTCGGTGCCGGTCTCGCTGCCGACGCCGGTCCACCGGCTCACCTGCTTGCTCCACGCGTCCTGCTGCCCCGGCGAAAAGCCCAGTGCGCGTGCGGCATCGCGGACCGCGGACTTGCCGCGGTAGGTGATCACATTGGCCACCTGCGCGGCGTACTCGCGGCCGTACTTGGTGTAGACGTGCTGGATGGCCTCCTCGCGGCGGTCGGATTCGATGTCGACATCGATATCGGGTGGTCCGTCGCGCTCCGGCGAGAGGAAGCGTTCGAACAGCAGGTTGTTGCTGACCGGGTCGACATTGGTGATGCCGATCGCGTAGCAGACGGCCGAGTTGGCCGCCGAGCCACGACCCTGGCACAGGATGTCGTTGTCCTTGCAGAAGGTGACGATGTCGTGCACGACCAGGAAGTAGCCCGGGAACTCCAGCTCGTCGATCACCGCGAGCTCGTGCTCGATCTGCCGGTACGCCTGCGGGTTTCGCTCCGGCGGGCCGTAGCGCGCCGCGGCGCCCGCGAGGGTGAGTGCCCGCAGCCAGGACTTCTCGTCGTGGTCCGCGGGCACGTCGAACGGCGGCAGCTTCGGCGCGATCAGCTTCAGGTCGAAGGCGCATTCGCGGGCCAGCGCGACCGCGTTGCGCACCGCCTGCGGGCAGTCGGCGAACAGCCGCGCCATCTCCGCGCCGGAGCGCAGGTGCGCGCCGCCGGCGGGGGCCAGCCAGCCGGCGATCTCGTCCAAGCTCTGCCTGGCCCTGATCGCCGCGAGCGCCATGGCCCGGCGGCGCTGGCCCGGCCCGGCGAAATGCGCTCCGGTGGTGGCCAATACGGGCAGCCCGAGGCGGTCGGCCAAGGCGATGAGGTGGGCGTTGCGCTCGTCGTCCTCCGGGATGCCGTGGTGGGTGAGTTCCACGCTCACCCGGTCGGCGCCGAACCGCTCCGTCAGGTCGCGCAGCGCGGCCTCGGAGCGCACGAGACGCGTACTGCCCGAACGTAAGTCATGTTCGAGCGCTTGACGCAGATGGCCCTTCCGGCAACCGGTCAGGATCTGCCAGTGTCCCTCGGCGGCCGCGGAGAGCGCGTCGAAGTCGTAGCGGAGGATGCCCTTCTCCCCTGCCGCCATGTGGGCGGCCGCGATCTCCCGCGACAACCGGCGATAGCCCTCTTGGCCGCGAGCCAGCACCAGCAGATGTGGTCCGGCGGGATCGGGAGATCCGGTGCGAGGCATGGAATCCGGAGTGGTCGCAGGTCCGCGGCGCGCGGTCGACTCCGCCTGCGTGCCCAGCGACAGCTCGGCCCCGAAGACCGTCGGCATACCGCATTCCCTGGCCGCCTCCGCGAACCGCACGGTGCCGTAGAAGCCGTCGTGATCGGTGAGCGCGATCGCCTCCAGGCCGAGCCGCACGGCCTCCTCCACCAGCTCCTCCGGCTGGCTCGCGCCGTCGAGGAAGCTGTAGGCCGAGTGCGTGTGCAGCTCCGCGTACGGCACCGTCGGCCCGGCGGCGGGCAGCGCAGGCTCGGCCAGGTACTCCCCGCGCTTGCGGGACCAGGCCGGGCTGTCGCCGCCGTCGCCGGGGTACATCGCGTCCGGGTTCGTCCGGCCGGGCCGCCCCGACAGCACCCGCTCCAGCTCGGACCAGGTAGGGGGACCGTTGCTCCACCCCACCGCGGCTCACCTCCTCATACGTCAGCTGGTCGGCAGGGGCGCCGTCGAGCCCTCGGCGAGCGCCGCTTCGACATCGTCGAGGCCCGCGCGGATCAGGGCGCCGTAGGCGTCGTGGGCGAGCACATCGAGGTGCCCGCGGGCGATGGCCAGCTGCATGCGGGCGGCTTCGAAGTCGCCGACTCGCCGGTGGCTGTCGGCCAGGTTGAGGTACAGCGACGGCAGGAAACTGCGGAGCCCTTCGTCCAGCGGGATGCCGGGGCCGAACACCGCGGCGAGCGCCCGCCGGTCCCAGAGGAGCGCGTCGGCGGCGGTGTCCTGTAGATCGGCTAGGTGATGCGCGATCACGCAGCGGTGCAAGGGATCACCGCCCTCACCGATCTCGTCCCACAACTTCTCCAGCGCCTGTCGCGCCGCCGCTCGGTCCCCACCACCGAGCCGCACCGCGGCAAAGATGTCCGCCATCCGATCGTCCGCCATGCGCCGAGTATCGCACATATGTTCGATAGATTTCGAGAGGCTGTTCGACCCGTGTTCACCACCTCGACCCCGGCCCCGAAAAGTGAGCAGTGCCACTTGGCGGGTAAACTTACTTCGGAGTAAGTTCATGCCAACCGAACTGCAAAGGAGCAGCGATGACTGACGCATCAGCTGACGCCGGCCTGCCCGAGACCCGGCGCGGCCGTCGCAGCCGCGACATCACGGGTCGGCATGTTCTCATCACCGGCGCCTCCTCCGGGATCGGCAAGGCGGCGGCGATCGCCGTCGCGGGCAAGGGCGCCACCGTGTTCCTGCTCGCCCGCCGCGCCGACGAACTCGCCTCGGTGGTCGACGAGATCAAGGCCGCGGGCGGCAGCGCCTACGGATACCAGTGCGACGTCACCGATTCCGACTCGGTGGACCACGTCGTGAAGACCATTCTCGACGAGCACGGCCACGTCGACATGCTGGTGAACAACGCGGGCCGGTCCATCCGCCGCGCCATCCACCGCTCCACCGACCGGCTGCACGACTTCGAACGCACCATGGCGGTCAACTACTTCGGCGCGCTGCGGATGACGCTGGCCCTGCTGCCGCAGATGCGCGAGCGCAAGTTCGGCCACATCGTCAACATCAGCAGCGCGGGCGTGCAGGTGGCGACGCCGCGCTTCGCGGCCTACCTGGCCAGCAAGGCGGCGCTGGACAAGTTCGCCGAGGTGGCCTCGGTCGAGACCATGGCCGACGGCGTCACCTTCACCACCATCCACATGCCGCTGGTGCGCACCCCGATGATCACCCCGAGCGGCGACCAGGGTCCAAGCGAATCCCCCGAGTGGGCGGCCGCGACCATCGTGCGCGCGCTGACCGAACGCCCCAAGCGCATCGACGTGCCGCTGGGCACCTTCGCCGAATACGGCGCCCTGCTCACCCCCAAGTTCCGCGACCGCATTTTGCACCGCTACTACCGTGCCCTGCCGGACTCCCCCGCCGCCAAGGGCGAGCAGGTGGAAGACACCGAAGAAGCCGCGGAACCCGCTGTCCCCCAACCTGTCCCGCGCCCGCGCTCGGCGGCCCGCCGGGTCACCGGCACCGCCCTGCGCCGCGCCGCCCGCTGGGTCCCCGGCACCCACTGGTAATCCCGCGGCACGCTCCGTGGCGTCGCGGTCAGGCGACAGGTAAAGCTTGGATCGTGTCGACCGCCAGGGCGGTCACCGGCTTGGGAGCGGCATTGCAGCTGGGTTGACGCGCCGGAAAAGCAATGGTGCGCACGGTAACCCGCCAACGACGGCCGTCGCGGTGGGTGACCAGCGCGGCGGTGTCGTTGTCGAGGGCGACCGTGAGATCGTCGACGGCGGCGGAAACCTGTTCGCGCACCGCGACTTCCGCGACCTGTTCGGCCGGCGAGTAGCAGCTGCGGCCGCGCAGGCCGGTGTTCGAGACCGCGCCGCGCCGGGCGGCTTCGACCATCTCCGCGGCGGAGGCGGTGTCGAGCCGCCCGTAGGTGAGCCCGGACGGCAGCAGCACCAAGGCGGGCGCGAAGCGGTGACCGCCGGTGTGCGAGCACTCCCACACCTGCCCAGGGTATTTCGTCGCGAGTTCCGCGGCGATCGGGCGGCCGAGCAGCGCGCAGCACTGGTCGCGTTTGCCGTGCGCGCAGACCAGCACCAGCGGATCATCAACGAGCACACCGATTCCGGGTGGCGGACCGGCCAGCAGATTCAGGTCGACATCGAGCAGTTGCTTCAGATCGGTGATCTCGAAACGCTCGCACCAGGAACCCGTCGGTCGCGAACTGGCGATCAAAACCGTTCGGGTGCCGGTGAATTCATTACGGCCAGGGCGCCGGATCAAGGTCGGGCGCACGCGCGCGGCGGCGGTCCGCGCCGCCAGCTCCGGCGTGATCTCCGGGCCGAGCACCTCGTCGCCGATCACATCGCGACCCCAGGCACCGGGGTGCTCGATGCACAACCAGCCGGTCACCTCGGTGGCGCTGCCGGCCAGCGGGGTTTGTGTCGCGGCGGCGGAGCAGAGCATCCCCTCGAAGCCGGTGTTCACGCTGCGAGAAAAGGATGAACGGCGGCCGCGAAGTCGCGGTAGCGGTCGCGATGGATGCTGTGCCCGCAGGCGAAGGCGGTGACCGTGCAGTCGGCGATGGCGGCGCGCATGAGCGCCAGCTTCGCCGGATCGACCATGCCACCGGGGCCGCCGCGCAGCACCAGCGTCCGCGCGGTGATGTCGGAGAGCCGGTCCCACCACTCCGGATTCGGTTTGCGGAACTGTTCCAGCGCAGTCCTGGTCATGGACCGGTCGAAGGCCAGTACCGCGCGCGGATGCCTGGCCAGGCTGCTCGTGGCGTGCCACAGTTCGGGCACGGTCGGGAAACGGCGGGTCAGCCGCAGTTCTTCGGCGCCGGACTGCAGCGGCAGCGGGCACTCCTCGATGACCAGGCGGCGCACCAGCTCCGGGCGCTCCTGCGCGACGCAGGAGACGGCGTAGCCGCCCAGCGAGTGTCCGACCAGATCGACCGTGGACAGTTCCAGTCGGTCGCACAGTTTCAGTACGTCGGCGCCGAATTCGTCGAATCGGTACGAGTCGGTGTGTGAGCTGCGGCCGTGGCCACGCAGGTCGGGAATGATGACCCGGCGGCCCGCCTGCACCAGCGCGCGGGCGAAGCGGTCCCAGGTGTGCCCGTCCCCGCCCATGCCGTGCACCAGGACCACGGGCACGTCGGCACCTGCGGTCGCCCCGGAATCCCGGTAGGCGATCCGCACGTCACCGAAGGCAAGTCTGGTTACCGCGAGATCCACGATCTTCGAGAGTACTGGGGTTGTCATCTTCCGACCTGCGACTTGTCGCACGGATCACGTGAGCCGGGCACCACATCGTAGGTCGCACACCTTTCGCCGCCCGCGTGTCGAGCGCACGACTCGGGCGCAATCGCGATGGTCTCGTGGAGCAGGCAGCCGAAATTGTCTGGCGAATCCCGGTGGGCCGCGAAATACTCCGCGCATGCCGTCATTCGCGGATTACGACCGCCGAAACTACCGCACCGTCGATGTGGCCACCGGATACGACGGATGGGCGCCGACCTACGAGCAGACCGTCATGGACGAGATGGATCTCGCGCTGCTGGCCCGGCTGCGGCGTCCGGAGTGGTCGCGGGTGCGCCGCGCCGCCGACCTGGGGTGCGGGACGGGGCGGACCGGCGCCTGGCTGCGCACGCAGGGGGTTTCCCATATCGACGGTGTCGATGTGAGCGCGGGGATGCTGGAGCGGGCCGCGGCGCGCGGGGCACACACCACACTCACCCAGGCGGACGTGCGCGCCACCGGGCTGGCCGACGGCAGCTACGACCTGGTGATCGCCTCACTGATCGATGAGCACCTGCCCGAGCTGGCGCCGTTCTACGCCGAGGCGTGGCGGCTGGCCGCGCCCGGCGCGCTGTGCGTCCTGGTCAGCTTCCATCCGCAATTCATGATGACGACCGGGATGCCGACGCACTACACGCCCCAGGGTGGCGAGCCGGTGTCGATCAGCACGAACCTGCACCTGCTCAGCGAGCATGTGACGGCGGCGCTGGACGCGGGCTGGGTGCTCGCCGAGCTCACCGAGACGCTGATCGACGACACCTGGCTCGCGGCCAAGCCGAAGTGGCGGGATCTGCGCGGACAGCCCTTCACCATGGCGACGGTGTGGTCGCGGCCCGCTCAGTCGTAAAGTCCTTCGGCGCGCCAGATCTCGTCGTGGTAGACGAGCAGTAGCACCCGGACGTCGGGCGGCGCACCGTCCAGCTGGACCTGCGCGCGTGCGGTGAAAGTGGTTGGGGCGTCGGTGTTCTCGGTCGGCTCCGGCACCCACCAGCGCTCGTCCACCGGCCACGGCCCCGCCCACCCGGTCAGCCGCCACTGCCTGCTGCCCCAGTGCAGGCGGGCCGGGTCGGCGCTGAACAGGGCGCGCTCGGTGACCTGGATCGGCGTGCCGTCCACCGCTTCCAGACGGACCTGCGGCCGATTGAGCAGAAGCAGCGCGGGGGCGGGCTCGGGTAACCGGCCCGGCCACGGCTGGGCCGGGTCGGCGGCGGGCACGGGTTCGTCACCGAGCGCGACCAGCGTGATGCGCTCGACGGGCCCGCGGCCGCCGCTGAGCACGCCGACCCGCACCGCTTCGCCACCGAGCAGACCCTGCACCCGGACCAGCGCGCGGCGGGCCCGCTCCTCCTCCTCGCCGACACCACCCCACAGTCCGAGCTGCAGCGCACCCGCCGCCACCACCTCGACCGGTTCCAGGCGCAGCAGGGTGATCGGCGCGGTGGGCCGGTCGCGCCGGGTGAGCCAGCCGTCCAGCTGCCAGCGCACCCGGTCGGCGGTACCGTCCGGTGTCAGCGGTTCGGCACACCGCCAGATCCGCGAAAGCTCCTCCCCTGCATCGGTTTCCGCGTATATCGACAATCGGGTGCAGGCCAGGCCCGCGTTCGACAGTTCGGCGTGCAGTTGGGCGGCGAGCATGCGGCCCGCGAAGGCGGCGGCATCGACCCGTTCGATCGGCGGGTCGCAGGGATACTGCACCGTCAGATCCTTGGGTGGTTGCCGCGCGGAGGGTGGGCGCTCCGGCTGGGCCTGCGCGCACCGGTGCGCCAGCACGGCATCGGCGCCGAACCGCGAGGCGACCTCGGCGGGCGACAGCGCGGCGAAATCACCGATGCGGCGTAAACCCAAGCGGTGCAACAGATCCACCAGATCTTCGCGCTCCGGCGCGGCCAGGCTCGGCTCGACCGCGAGCTCGCGCACCGGCATCGGCGCGAGAAACCGCGCACCCGCCCCGGCGGGCACGATGGCGCCGCGCCGGGCGGCGATCACCGCCGTGGACAACTCGTCGGCGATGCCGATCTGCGCCTCCACCCCGGTGGCGGCCGCCGCGTCGACGAGCCGCTCGGCCGCCGCCTCCTCGGAACCGAAGAACC